>JBGCDI010000001.1:0-44120 GCA_045105315.1 Phycisphaerales bacterium
GGCCACGCAGGAACAGATCCCCGATAAAACCGTTCAGATTCCCGATAAAACGAGCTGCATGGGCCCCAAAGCCGGCATTCGCGTTGACTGTTGGGGCAGTTCCTGTTTCAGCTCCGGTGTCAGTTTGCGTGTCAGATTGGATCTCAGATTGGCTTGGTGTGCCGCTGAGCCATGATGCGGGGTCATCGACTCCAAGCGAGTTCCATGTGCTCGTCGTCCAGAGCGTATTGATCGCAAGACCGACCACGATACCAAGCACAAGACCGATGAGGATTTTCCAGTGCAGCGCGATTGGCTTTCGTGTAGTCACAGTTGAACTCCATCTAAAATAGGTGTGAATATCCACAATACCGCATTGTGAGCGTGATAGCTACTCATGAATGAAGATCGAGAATGCATGTCTGTTTCTGTCCATGCATAGAATCTCTGATGCCTTCAATATTGTCCAATAGATCCAGCCGATCCCGGTTCCGTGACTACCTTGCTCGCCGGCGCAAGAAAAGCCATATGCAAGAGGTGCACGAGTCGGTCGATGACTCACTCCAGAAAGCACGGTCTGGGCGTTCAAAGCGTACCGCGATGGGGCTGCTAGGACAGTTCTGGAAGCTCCTTGCTGGATTCCAGCTGACTATTCTCGCTTCGCTGCTCACCCTCTCGATCGCGGTGGGCCTTGGACTCGCGATGCCGATGAGCACGAAGATCGCAATTGATTACATCATTACTGATTCTCCGGGACCGACCGGCTTTCCAGATTTCATGAATGTTGTGGATTCAACGCGCGAGACCCGTATCGGATTGATCTGGAAACTCGGGTTTGTGATGTTCGGGATCACCGTTCTGGCAATCGCATTCGGTCTTTGGGGACGCTGGCAGTGCACGCGGATCACCAAGCGTGTGCAGGTCGCTTTGCGCCGTCGCGTGTTTGATCACGCATCGCGCCTCCCGCTTCACAGAATCCATCATCTCAAATCAGGAGGCGTCGCGTCCATTCTCCGCGAAGACGCGGGTGGTGTCGGAGACCTGATCTTCTCGCTGATTTACAACCCCTGGCGGGCGGTCATTCAGTTCCTGGGAACCTTGGTCGTGCTGACCTGGATCGATTGGAGACTGGTCATCGGCGCGATCGTGCTGCTCCCGATTATCTGGATCAGTCACCGAACATGGATTCAGCGCATCCGTCCGATGTACCGTGATATCAGATCACGCAGGCAAGGGATCGACGCGATGAGCGCCGAAGCATTCGCGGGAATGCGGGTGGTCCGTGCGTTTAATCGCAGACAAGCAGAGGCAGCACGGTTCACAACCGAGGGGCACCTGCTTGTGCGTCAAGAGCTCTACACATGGTGGTGGGCGCGGACAGTGGAGATGGTGTGGGAAGTACTCATCCCCGTCGCTTCCATTGCGGTGCTGCTCTATGGTGGGACCGCGGTTATCGACGGGACACTGACTATCGGTGACCTGATGGCGTTTTCTGCGTATCTTCTTGCGCTGCTGGGACCACTTGAATCGCTGGTATCCAGCGCCACCAATGTCCAGACCAATCTGGCAGCTCTCGATCGCGTGCTTGATCTTCTGGAAGAAGATCAAGAGTTTGCAGACACCCCGCCCTCAGTTACGATTGATCCAGCGATGGTCAAGGGCAGACTCACGATCGAAGATCTTGCATACGCGTATCCGGTCCGCGTCAAAGAACGCGACGAATCTGAAACCGAAGCGGTGCGCGGGCAAATGGTGCTCCATGACATTGATCTAGAAATACAGCCTGGTGAGACAATCGCGCTGGTCGGCGCGTCGGGCGCGGGAAAGACCACCTTCTGTAATCTCATCGCGCGCTTTGATGATCCGTCTGTCGGAGCTGTGAAGCTCGACGGAACGGACATCCGCAAGATTCCCATCGAGCAGTATCGTTCGCTTCTGGGGATCGTCGAGCAAGATGTGTTTCTCTTTGACGGAAGCGTGGGGGAGAACATCGGGTACGCGAAGCGCCGCGCGACTCAGCAGCAGATAGTCAACGCAGCACGCGCCGCCAACGCCCACACATTTATCGAAGAACTCGAACACGGATACGACACCATCATCGGTGAGCGAGGGGTCCGGCTATCCGGTGGTCAAAAGCAGAGACTCGCGATCGCGCGTGCGATCCTTGCCGATCCAAAGATCCTGATCCTTGATGAAGCAACAAGCTCGCTTGATACCGAATCCGAGCGCCTGATTCAGCTCGCGCTCGATACACTCATGAAATCACGAACAAGCTTTGTGATCGCGCACCGGTTGAGCACGATCCGTCATGCGAGCAGGATCGTTGTCCTCGAAGAAGGCACTGTTCAAGAAGTCGGCACGCACGAAGAACTGCTCGCTGCCGATGGCCGGTACGCGCAGCTACTCCGGATGCAGCTCACAGATGATTCGCAAGACCCGCTCGGATTCGATTAAAGTTTGGGCTGCTAGTAGTAAGTAGGGATCGAGAGATTTGTAGATCGATCTGGAAGGAAATAGGGGATAAGAGATTTGAACTCTTACTAAGGGTATCAGAAACCCTCGTGCTACCATTACACCAATCCCCTGGATATCGCTCAAAGCTGCGTAAGCTGCTCCTAGCCCACTATCGTATCCTCGCTAAATCATTGGGCAACCGAATTCAGCGACTAGCTTGCAACGCGATCCGTCGGTATTCACCGGTCGCTGAATCTGGACTATGCTCAGGGATGCTTAGAATACTCAAAGTCGGATTGGTGTGTCTCTTTGTGCTCTTGACCTCGCGAGGGATCGCTCAGCCTGTCTTGCAGGAGTGCCCGCCCGATCGAGACCCAGCACTCTGGGCGTTCATGGATACTTACCTACTCGCGTTGTATGACACGAATCCCGGGAGCTATTACCAGATTCTTCAAGATGAATCCCGTCTGGGTGAGCTTGGTGATATCTCCGCTGCGTCTCAGCAGATCTGGAACGATCGGGAGTTGGTGCTGCTCGAAGAGCTCCGCTCGCTCGACCAGAGTGCGTACTCCGATGCCGACCGCACTGACTTTGACATGATCCAGTATCAGCTCAGCACCAGCATCTCGCGATCAAAGTTCAAAGGTTTCCAGACCCCGATCACCTCCATCTCTGGACCGCAAGTCTGGCTCCCGCAGATGGGCTCTCGGCTTCCAATGACTACCGATACCCACCGCGCGATGTATGTGCAGCGACTCAAGCAGGTCGATATCCAGATCGGTGATGCGATCGATAACATGCGAGCGGGTATCCAATCTGGGCGCGTTCCGCCTCGCGTGGTTGTTCAGCCTGCTGTGAATCAGGCGCTGGCCCAAGCGAGTGTTGAGATACGCAACGATGCTGCCAACTCGCCTTTTTATGGACCGTTCAAGTCTATCGATCCAAATGATCCACTTGCGAGCGAAGCGCGGATGGTCATCGCGGAACGCATTGTTCCGGTCTTCATGGAGCTGGCGCTGTTCCTCCAAAATGAATACATACCCGCGTGCAGAGATTCTGTCGGCGCAAGCGATGGTGTTGATGGAATCCAAGGCTACAACAGCGCACTGGCGCTGCACACCACGATCCCAGGAATGACCGCAGACGCTGTCCACAATCTGGGACTGCAAGAAGTCGACCGTCTCAAAGCAGAGATGCTCGATGTCATCTCGCAGACGGATTGGTTCAGTAGTGAAAGCGGATCCAAATTAGCTAACGCAACAGCTGAAAAGCGGTTCGCTGCATTCACGCATTATCTCCGCACCGACCCACGCTTCTACCACACCGATCCAGATACACTCCTCGAAGAATACCAAGCGATCAGCAAAAAGATCGATCCCGGGATGGTCGAGCTGTTCTATACACTCCCGCGATTACCCTACGGCGTTAAGCGCCTCCCGCTCTACCAAGAACCCAGCGCCCCGACCGCGTACTACTACCCCGGAGATCTGGCATCCGCAGTCCCGGGATACTTCATGGCCAACTGCTCAAAGCTTGATCAGCGACCACGATACGAAATGATGGCGCTGACCATGCACGAAGCGGTCCCGGGTCATCACCACCAGAACGCGCTGGTTAACGAGATGCAGAATCAGCACCTGATCCGACAAACGATGGGCTTCACCGCCTACGGCGAAGGCTGGGCTCTGTACGCAGAAGCGCTCGGACTCGAGATGGGTGATGCGAGCACCAATGGGCTCTACGCAGATCCATACGACAACTTCGGTCGCTTGAATATGGAGATGTGGAGAGCGCTCCGTTTGGTTGTGGATACCGGAATTCACGCCAAGGGCTGGTCGCGCCAAAGAGCGATCGAGTACATGACAAGCAACAGCGCTCTGGCGCCGCACAATATTGAGTCAGAAGTCGACCGGTATATCGGTTGGCCCGGACAAGCGACCGGGTACAAAATCGGTCAGCTCATGATTCGGAATCTTCGTGCGACCGCAGAGCGTGAGCTGGGCGAAGACTTTGACCTCCGCGCATTCCACGATGAGATCCTCAAGGACGGGTCGATTCCTCTGCCGGTCCTTGAAAAACAAATCAACCGCTGGATCAGTGACCAGCGGTTGACCATGTCCCCATGAGGGTGTCTATCGGTTGCTTTCCTCGTGGTTGCGATTGAACCGAGGATTGCGGAGTTATTTTTACTTACCCGACTGTTTCATCGGAGCTGTTGGATTTCCATTGGTTCTGTCCATCATTTCGGCTCAAAGGCTTTGCGCGACCAAAGGACGCACGCTTGCGTTGGAGTTCGGTAAGCGGTCGAGCTGGAGTGCTTCCCCCGACTTCTTGGTCCAGGTCAACGGTTCCGTTTGCAGGACGAGCGGACGGCGCAGGTGTGGGTGTCCCGACTGGTGGTCCGAGCCGTTTGGTGCGTGCTTCATCGATGGATCGATCCATCTTGTTGAGAAGTGCTCGTACTTCGTTGAATGCTTTGCCGCTGCTTTCCATAATGCAAATCCTCCGTTACCGGTGCATCGGCGGAAGTTCTTGTGCACTTGGTGAGCAGATGTCTTGAACGCACAAACTCATGGATGTGCGTTCTGGTTATGACGGTGGGGGTGTTGAATATTGAAAACAGACCTTGAATGAAGAGGGCATAGATTGGGCTTCTCAGGAATTCTGGTCCATGACTGGAGCTCAATATGCAGGATCGCGCGTCATAGGTCATTGCGAGGGATAAACTTGCGGACTATGGATTCATCAAAGAACACGCCCATTTCTCCGGACCCACTTCCAAGCTGGTCTCACCCAGCAGATACTCAGCAGTCGTCAGTCCCGCAGTCTGTCCGCGTGCAGGCTCGACGGGATCTATTCTGGTCCAATGTAGTCCGCGATTCCCTGATGGCGATGGCCAGTGCAGCTGCTAGCTCAAGCGCCCGTTTGAGTCCCACACCATCGGCAGCCCAGCATTCGATGAAGCCTGTGGGAAATCTCTTTGATGGACGCATGGGCATCATCACAAGTCTGGGACAGCGGATTCCGATTGCCGACCTCTTTCCAGTGTTCGCATGCTCCTCAACAGGCACCCAAGCGGACCGAGACCGGTCAACCGATGTGCAATGCACAGTGTTTCGCATCACCACTCCGACCGGGGAAACCTACACGCTCCCGATCTCCCAGATCATCGGGATTCACTCGGTTTCAGAAGAACTCATCAAGCAGCTGGAATCATCCACAGAAGAAAAGCCAGATCAGGAGAATACGCAAGATAGGCGTCCGTTCGGGTTTGGCGCGTATACTTCATTATCCAAATCCGAGCGAGAAGCCGCTCAAGCTGCTCAAGCCGCCCAAAAGTCACAATCTGTGCAAAGCTCAGATTCTGGGGAATAAACATTCCCGACCAAGCGTTCAGATTCCCACGCCAAGTTCTGTGCTTGGTCCCTTCTGCGTGCATACCAATTAGACCCCAAAGCTAAGCCGCTAAACCGATTACTTGATGTTCTGGAGTGAGTGAATATGTCTGTACTGATCGCGATCCCTGTCTATAACGAAGTTGGTTATGTCCGAGGCGTGCTCGAGCGCGTCAAAGAATATGCAGACAACATCCTGATCATCGATGACGGATCCACCGACGGCACCCCCGAGATTCTCAACGAGCTCCGCGAACCGATGAACCTCGATATCATCCGTCATACCACCAACTTGGGGTACGGGAAAGCGATCATCGAAAGCTTTGAGCGCGGACTCCGCGATGGGTACGACTGGGTCATCACGATGGATTGCGACGAGCAGCACGAACCCGGTCACATCCCAGAGTTCATGGATGCAATCGCACGCGACGATATGGACATCATCTCGGGTTCAAGATACCTGAATCTGGATGCGGAAACCGAGATCGCCCCTGCTGACCGGCGCGCGATCAACATGACGCTCTCTTCAGAAATCAACGATCGTCTTGGGTACACCTTGACCGATTCGTTCTGCGGATTCAAAGCTCACCGCGTGAGCGCGATGGCGCGGATTCATCTCACTGAAACAGGGTACGCGTTCCCGATGCAGCTCTGGGCGCAGGCTGCGGCGCACAATCTTCGGATCGGTGAGATCGAAGTCGATCTGATTTACAACGATCCGAACCGCACATTCGGCGGTGGTTTAGACGACGCTGAGCATCGTCTGGCGCATTATCGTGAAGTCTTTGCTAGCGAGCTCAAGCTTGCTGAGCAGCAAGTCGCGGTCCTTGCAAACTCTGCATCAGAGTCAGCATGCAAGTCGCCTTGTCGGTGTTGCTGAGCGCCTGCAGGCTTGCGCATCATTGATCTCACGCATCTCGCACAGGAACCGCGTGCATGGCCAACCCTTCGACTCAGCTCTCGTCAACCGGAACTGGTGCGCCCAGTATCGTGATTGAGCCCGATTTTTCGGAATGGCCTCGCGAGCTCAGCAAGCCGGCATCTCCTGAATCAATCGAATCCAGAGTAGCGATGGGGATCGGGATTGATCGTCCGGTGATTGCATCTGGTCATCAGTCGATCGTGTTCCATCCCGGGATTGTGTCCAAACTCATCGGGCTGGATGTATGGTCAAAGCGTACTGGTGCGTTACCGGTCTGGATTGTCCCTGATCAGGATGGTGTTGATCCGATGCGTGTGCGAGTCCCGAAACAATCAGGAGACTTGCTGAAGGTAAATGAACTGAGAATATCAGACGATCCAGCACCATCTGGTCCATCGTCTGAGGCGCCCCCGGCAAAGATCCTCGATGAGTTACCCGCTGAGTTTGAAGAACTCGGTCAATGGCTTTCAGGGTATGAGCATGAAGCATCGCTTGCTCGTCAGGTATCTGCAGCAACCATCGGTTTGTTGTGTGAGCAGCTGGGGCTTGAGCACCCAGTCCTGATCTACGCGTCGGATTTGATGTCATCGGTTGCTGGTTCGTGGATGATCAATAGGTTGATTACTGATCCTGTTGGCGCCGTGATGAGTTATAACGCAAGCGTCCGGATGTTCCCGGATGCAGGGGTGCGCGAGCTTGCGATCAACCACACAAGCATCGAGCTCCCTCTCTGGCGCATACATAACAATCAAAGGCACGAAGTGTTTGTTTCGATGAAGGATGGGTTGCCTGAGTCTGGGTTTGACCGATCAAATCTCGCGCCTCGTGGTTTGTTGATGACCGCGATCATGCGGGCAAGACTCTGCGATCTGTTTATTCATGGGCTGGGCGGAGTTCGCTACGACCAAATCACAGAACAGTGGATCAAGGATTGGCTGAGCGTAGAGCTTGCTCCGATGACAGGAACCAGCGCGACACTCACGCGCTCATTTGATCTTGGAAGCGCGCCCCAGAACAGAGATCGCGCCGTGTGGCTCGCCCATCACGCGCGTCACACTCCCGAGATCCTTGGTGATTCCAATGCTCAACAAGCGAAGCAGGATCTTGTTGCTCGTATTGAGCAATCCAAAAAAGCAGGTGATCCCGCGACCACTGCTCGCTTGTTCGCTCAGCTGCATCAGCTCCTCAATGAAACGAATGAGCTTCATCACAAGCAGCTGAGCGAGTTTGATCACTCAGTCCAACAAGCACAGGCAGCCCATATAAATCACGAGATCATGAACGATCGGACATGGGCTTTCCCGCTGTATTCCCGCGATCAGCTCGCTGAGCTTAAACAAATGATCGTCAGCAAGCTCGGGGGCTGATACCCTTGTGTATGAAGTTACTCCGATCATTTAGTGCGCTGCTTTTTATCTCGATCTTTTTATGGTCGTGTTCAGACACAACGACAAACACAGGCTCAAGCAGCACCAACGGGCGCTCTGATTCAAACGATCAGGAGTACAGGCTTGCTGCGATGTCTCCTGGGTTTGCGGTCATGCTTCGTGATCTTGGGATGGAAGATCAGATTGTGGCTAAGCATGATTATGATCTGGTGCTCAGTTCGCAGGTCCCTGCTGCGGGATCTGAGCTTGGGTTTGATCTTGAGATGCTGATCGAGTGTGATCCAACGCATGTATTCTTTCAGCGCACCACCACCGAGCGGTCGCCTGAACTTTTGTCAATCGCAAGCAAGCGTGGATGGACCATCTTTGAGCGTCCGCTTGAAACACTCGATGACATCGCGCAAACGATGGATGATCTCTACTATCTTTTCAACGGCGTTCCCGAGCGCGAGACCGGTGAGTTTGATCTCATCCAGAGTCAGCAGCATACCCAGCCCAGCGAATCACTCGCATACGCATGGCGCGATCGGGGACCGGTCGCCGATGCTGCGGGTCGTGTGCTGGTGCTTGGCGCAGTGGATCCGATCGGAGCAATGGGCCCGGGTTCGTATCATCATCAGTTGGTTCAAAGACTCGGCGCGACCTCTGCGATTTCCGAAGGCGCGATGTGGATCGAGCTGGACTATGAAGATCTGATCGCGATGAATCCGGATTCAATCATCATCATCGCGCCAAGGAATCCAACGAGTGAATCAGATGATGCGAGCAGGTTCGGAGTGCCTGAAACACCAGAGTTTGAGGACGCGGCTGCGATGCTTGGTCCTATCGCGGATCTCCCGATCAGCGCGATGAAGCATCAGCGCATCGGGATCGTGGATCACCCGCTGGGATTGCTCCCCTCCGGTGCTCTGGGTGAAGTGGGTGACGATATCGCGGACTTCTTTGAAATCTGGGATCGTTAGTTTGACTGTGTGTATTCGAGATTGATGTATAGCTCAGATAGATCAGCATTATGAAGCTGGGACATGCACCGAGTGCCCTTGTTCAAACGCTTGACGATCGAGTGATTTGCCGTGCGATGCCAGGAGTGCTTCGGCGCTTTGGTATTCGCTCAGATCCATATTGATCGTCATGAGATACGCTGCCCTGGTTCCATCAAAGAGCGCATCGCGCTGATTCTCATCGAGATCAAGCGCATCGATTCCATCCTTGAAGGTGTTCCACTGGGTGCGTTGGGATTCTCCGAACGGGTCCTGGCTCATCATGCCATCAGTCGGATGATCGATGCCAAACACTGAGCGAAGCTTGCGAGCGACAAACCGGTTCCCGTTGCATGCACCCAGGCGCACGTAATGAAGGCCAAAGATGTGCAGGGGTTGGTCTTTGTGTGCTTCGATGTGATCTACAAAGCGCTGGGTACCAGCTGAGGGTGTGCTTTCAGAGGCGTCGGTATTGTAATACGCGAGGTCTTGCCCAAAGTACTGCTCAAAGTGCTGGCTCTCATCAACCAGTTCACCAAGTGCGGGCATCGCATCAACCGCTCGTTTGATCGCAGCGTCCAGGGCGCGATGGACATGGATCGCTTGTCCTAAATATTCTGCAAATCCCTCACGGGTCATTGTCCCTTTAATCATGGATTCGGGGGTCCCGCCTCGTTCTGCGATTTGGTGAAGATCCCAGTTGTCGCTTTTGAGCCGGTGAGTGATGGGGGAGTGCTGGGTGGTCATGATGATCCTCATGCTAGATCTTGTAAATGAGAACGAGTCTCAATCATAGCTGATTGTTCAAGTGAACCACTTTGTAGAAATGAAAAACTAGGGAAGAAGTTGGCAGTGGCGCTGGGTTCTGGAGAGCAGGGGCGGATTAAAAAAAGGTGCCCCCCGATCGATCCGGGGTGGGGGGTGGACCATATCGGGGGGACTTTGGGGGGGCTGTGAATGCTGAGTTCATTGTTATGAGTCAGCAGTTGTTTTTGTATCGAGGTCTTTCGTTCGAGAAACAAGTTCTGTCACTGATCACAGTATATCCCGAGATCATCGTCCAGAGCAAGAACCCTCGTTCAAATCGATCATCCAGCTGCAAATGCTGAAAGGAACGCTGACACATCGAGGAAGTTCCATTGGCCATCGTTGTTAAAGTCCGCTTGAGGATCTTGAGATCCGAATAAGCTCAGGAACTCTGACACATCGAGGAAGTTGAGTGAGCCATCGCTGTTGATGTCTGCTGGGTTTGAGGAGCATCCGATCGAGACGATCTGGACATCATCAACACCCGCTTCGACGATCGAGCCATCACCCAGATCAGATGCGATGAATCGGATCTTGATCTGGTCATTGAGTTCAACGAGTCCCGCGAGGTCATACCGGCGTTCTACCCACTGATTCGCGTTCTCGGTGACGGTTTCAAGCGCGCTCCAGGAAGCGCCGTTGTCGTCAGAAATTTGAACGAGCATGGAATCGCTATCTGGTCCAGCGCCCGCGTTGTTGGAGTACCAGCGCCAGTATACGAGCTCAGCTCCGGTCCCTGCTGATGATGCGTCAAGTGATGGTGAGGTGAGAGTGGTGGCGCCGCCGTCGATGTCGTTTGCACCGATCGAAGATCCCGCAGACGCATCGGTGATCCAGCAGATCGTGCCCGCGCCAGGCGTGTGATCGTTCTCGGGTTGGGCAGGAGTGGATTCTGGAACAGCTCTCTCCCAGATTCCGGTGGTCGCGGTGTCTGATGGTTGTCCGACAACCCATCCGGTATCCGTTTCCATTGCATCATCGAACGCGAGTTCTACCTCCTGGGCCAATACACTCAGCGGCGCGGACTCACCATTGACAGGGAAACTGACTGATGCGCCGCTTTGGGACACCGCGCTGAAATAGTACTCGATGATTTCGTCACATGGAGCTGGGGGCAGGTCACCGGTAAAGCTTGATGATCCGAGGTCGGTCATCGGGATTGATGCGAAAGCTCCAGAGTTGCCGATCCGAGCTCGGAGTATCACAGACGCTGGGTCAACAGTGCTGATCCCGTCAGCGATGGTGAGCATGACCGGGTTGATCGCGCCGGCATCGACAATCTGGACCGGGTCATGGGAAAGAGATATCGGTGCGGTCGTGCGCTTCGCAAAGAGCTTTGAAGATTCCCAGTTTTCTTGTGCTGTCGGGAGGATGATGCTATCTGGTGGTGAGAATCCATCGAGCCCGCCGTCCGCTGGACGAAGTTCAACGGTGAAGCTGGGCACGCCTGCACCTGCATAGAACCAGTCCGAGCATGTTCCTGCAGCAGCATACAACTGCCAAGACTGGATCGGGTTGTAGAACTCCCCTGAGATGGACTGGATCAGCGCGGACATGTCTTGTGAGAGATTCTGAAAGAGTGAGCGGTCGGGTTCAGGGGTCACCAGATTTTCTGCATATCCCAGAGGCCAAAGGATCAGCTGAGAGAAGGTATGGAAGTCGATGTGGGCCGCCAGATCGTCACCATAGCTCAGCGCGAGGTTGCTCAGCGCTGTGGTCTCTGGTTCAGAGAATGCGTTTGGGCCGTGGTAAATATCTGAGGATGGATCGGTCGAGGTTCCCGCGCCTCCGAACTCGATGCCCCAGTTTCTGTTGAGATCGACACCATCAAAGGATGTCCCGGGATTGTCCCGACGATTCTTTCTCCAGTAGCGTTCTGAGGACCAGCTATAGAGATATCCGTCTGGATTCAGGACCGGGATGATGACAAAGCGTACTGAGTTCAGGAGTGATTCAACCTCTGGGTCTGAGCTGGCATCATCGAGCAGTTTGGATGCGATGTAGGTGACGGTCATGGGGCTGACCCATTCTCGCGCGTGCTGACCACCATTCCAAATGATGACGGGACGATCCTGAGCAAGATTCCCGGGCTCGTCTGGCGCGGTGATCGTAAAGCTGAACATGTCACGATTCTCGACCGTCGTACCGAACACTGATTTGGTGATCAGATCAGGATTGGCTGCGACTTGTGCGTCCATGTAGGTGTAGATATCCGCAAGTTGTTTGTAGCTTGTGAACCAGCTTTCATCGTGTGAAGAGCCGCCTCGGTTGAACTGATCGAATGGTTTAAATGCGCCGGCTTGGTTCTCGCGGTCGAGTCGTTCGCGTTCAACCAGGTCTGACCAGCGCTGTGCGTTGTGTGCTTGGAGATCTGGGATCTGAACCATTGGGGCAACACCCAGCGCGGCGAGTGTATCAAAATCTGTGTTCATAATCTGGAGGGTGACGCGTCCGATTCCTGGTCGCTCTGTCCATGATGAGACAGCGAGATCCAGCGCAGTCTGGAGCTGAGCTTCGGTGCGGATATAGACCGAAACGACCATGTGGTTTTCATAGGCGGTTGGCGCGGGCGCCGAGAGGAGATCCAGTCGTTCCAGAGGCTGAGCGTTCTGAGCGAGCGTGGTCGTGCTTGTGATCCCAGCAGCCAATCCGAGTGCGGCGATGATCAATGATGTTGGGATACGAGATGAAATCGAAATGCGAGGCATGGAAACTCCAGGTTCATGTGAACACGACAGTAGTTGTGTGAATCGGTGCTGATGAGCGGAACAATTGACAGCTCATGGATCCAGTGGATGTATCGGGAAGAGGTCGATTCGGGTCAAGAACAGCTTGGAAGGACCCTCAAAGGAACTCAGCGCAGATACGACAGATATGCGGGATCGTGGACAGAAAGTCCGAGAACTCGAGTAGTCAGCACGCAGCAACAAACCTGCAATGCAACGACCAATGTCCCGCTTGAACACCAATACGGTACGCATCATGACCGTCAAGGTTGCTCAGAATGAGGATTCTGGGGTACGGAATCGGATTCAACGGTTGCGTTTTGGGTCCAAACTTGTCACAATCGAGACTGAACCCACAAGCCTGTCGTGGTGGTGTGATCGCGGGGTTGGGTTGTATTCGGTACGCATTGAGCGCGGAGCGGGCATGGGTATACAAGAAATGGACCAAGCGAGCGGCGGTCAAGAACACCGCGCATCGACCCACGAGGTACTCAACGATCTTCGGGCGCTTGAATATATGCTCGACAACGACATGTTTGAGACCGGAATCACCCGGATCGGAGCGGAGCAGGAACTCGCGTTTGTTGATGAAGCAATGCGTCCGGCGCCGCTTGGGCCTGAGATTCTGGAGATCATTCATGAGCCCAAAGCGACGACCGAGATCGGCCGCTTCAATCTAGAGTTTAACTGCGATCCGAAGGTTTTTGAAGGGGGCGTACTCCGGGATCTGCACACTGAACTCGATGAGCTGATGACCAAAGCGCAAGACTCGTCTGCAACCCTTGGCGCGATTCCTATTTTGATCGGGATTGTCCCCACCCTTCAGCAAGAGCATTTGTCGAAAGAGTTCCTTACACCCAAACCTCGGTATTACGCGCTCGATGAACGGATCACCAAAGCACGCGGAGGCCGATATGACATCCGCATCAAAGGGATTGACGAGATTGATTTTTCTCATGACTCAGTCATGCTCGAAGCGCTCAATACTTCCTTTCAGCTTCATTATCAGGTAGCGCCCAAGGAGTTCGCAGCTGCGTTCAATGTGGCCCAGGCGATCACCGCTCCGGTGCTTGCTGCTGCGGCAAACTCCGCGGTCCTCTTTGGTAAGCGTCTCTGGCACGAAACCCGGATCGCGATTTTTGAGCAAACCGTCGACACCTCGGGTCAAGATGTCCCGACCCAGCGTGATATTGTCAAACGCGTCCGGTTTGGAGAGCGATGGGTCGATTCATCAGTCCTCGAGTTGTTCAAAGCAGACATCGCGCGGTTCCGCAACATGTTCCGCGCTGATTCGACCGAGGATTCGCTGAGCATGGTTCAGCAAGGGGATATTCCCAAGCTGACTGCGCTCCAGACCTACAACAGCACGCTGTATAGATGGAACCGTCCGTGTTACGGGATCACGGATGGAAAGCCCCATCTCAGGATTGAGAATCGGGTGCTCCCTGCAGGGCCGACGATTGCCGACGAGGTCGCCAATGCTGCGTTTTGGTTTGGGCTGATGAAACATATGCCCGCTGCGTATCCAGATATGACCAAGCGATTGCTGTTTGCCGATGCGAAAGCGAACTTTGTATCAGCTGCGAGATCTGGGTTGGACTTTAAAATGCGATGGCTTGATGGTCAGGTCATTCCGGTGCGTGATCTGATCCTTGGTGAGCTTGTCCCGATGGCGATGGTCGGTCTCAAGCAAGCGGGCATTGACGGCGCTGATATTGATCGGTATATGGGCATCATCAATGAGCGGACCGAAACAGGACGAAACGGCGCACGATGGATGGTGTCGTCGGTGGAACATATCCACGAGCAGGGGACGCGGTCAGAGCGTCTCTCGACATTGACCGCAGGGACTATTTCGCGCCAGCAGGAAGGCCGACCGGTCCATGAATGGAAGGTTGCAGAGATCCGCGAGAGCGGGGAGTGGAGGCACCACTATGCGACGGTTGGTCAGTACATGCAGACGGAGTTGTTTACGGTCGCGCAAGACGAGCTGATTGATCTTGCTGCGTCGATCATGGACTGGGAGAAGATCCGCCACATCCCGGTTGAAGATGGCTCTCACAAACTCGTTGGGCTCGTAAGCTACCGCGCGCTGCTCAGGCTGGTTGCGGATCCGGCCAAGCGCCGGAGTGAATCCATCGCGGTCGAGGACATCATGGAGCGTGATCCGATCTCAGTCGGTCCCGGAACGCCCACGCTTGATGCGATCAAGCTTATGAAACAACACAAAGCGTCGTGCTTACCTGTGGTGCTGCCAGACGGGAAACTGGTCGGGATTGTGACCGAGCACGATTACATGCGGATCGCAGGGAAGCTCCTCGAAGATCAGCTCCAAGGCGGCAATACTATCCTGTAAACAAATCTGGTTTGTTTGAAGATCAAGGGTGCCGATGTCCTCGATCAATGATGCGGAGTATGTGCGTGCCCACAGCAGAGACGGATACACAACAACCAAGCTCTCCCACATCTTCTGCTGCGCTAGCGCAGTATCCAGACCGGGAACTCGGACGTGCTGGGTCGGTCCAGAACGGGCAGACACTTGTCGTCATCGGTGGAGTCCACGGCAATGAACGAGCTGGACTAATCGCAGGACAGCGCGTGCTTGATCGACTTGGCGAACTTGAACACCCTGAGCTCAATGGCCAGCTTGTGGTGCTTGCGGGGAATCTTGCAGCGCTGAATCACGCAGATCCCGATACGCGCTACATTGATTCTGATCTGAATCGACTCTGCAGGGAAGACCAGTTTCTGCTGCCAGCATCAGCAAGCATCGAGCATGCAGAAATGTTTGGGCTCTTTGATGCACTTGAATCAGTCCATACCCAGTGCGCTGATGCTGATCAGCAACTCATCGTGCTGGACTTGCATACCACCAGCGCTCCGTCTCGTCCGATCGTTGCGTTTGAAGATTCGCTCGCTGCGCGCGAGCATGCGATGCGGATGCCTTGCCCGAAGTATCTGGGTATTGAAGAGGAAGCTTCCGGGCTGGTTATTGATGCGGTGACTCAGCGCTTCGGATGCGTTTCGTACCTGATTGAAGGCGGTCAGCATGAGAACCCTGATTCGGCGCGGGTACTTGAAGCGGGGATCTGGATCGCGATGGCCAATGCTTTGATCATCGATCTTGACCAGATCAAATGGACGCAGTTTGATGGCCATGACCCAGCTGGGTTTTTAAGCACGATGTCAGGGCATCGCGGGATGGATGTCTTTGATGTCCGTCACCGCGAGCCGATCCTCAATACTGACTTTGCGATCTGTGACGGGATTGTATCAGGCACTAAACTCGTCGCGGGCAAAACGAAGGTTGCGATGCAAGCGGGACATCCAATGCACGCGCCGATCTCGGGCAGGATGTTCTTGCCCAACATGCAAACCCATAAACGGGTCTGCGATGATGGATTCTTTATTGTTCGCCGGGTGAGCAGTGGGTGGGTGAATCTATCAGCTCGTATCCGGAAGCAGTCTTGGGTGCATTCATTGATTGGTGCGTTTCCCGGGGTGTACCGCGTGGGTGATGAGAAGCTGTTGATCGATGCAGATTTGGCGTGTGTGCTTAGAAGGCAGTTCTTCCATCTATTTGGGTACAGGCTCATTGATCACGATGACCGCAAAGGCGGGGTCGGTGTTCGTAGATTTGTCAACGGCATCCAGGCCTTTACTCAATCGATCCTGCGGGGACGGGTCAAGGATCCGGAATCATTGATCGGGGATCGCGATCAGGATCACACCCAAGAGCAAGGGCGCCAAGAATCTCACTTCTGGATAGTTCAGCGGCGCCGTCTTGATCGATGATCCAGTGCGCGAACTGACATAGTATCTCAAATGGTACATACTCAAAGATCACGCAACTGCGTACTGTCCGCTCTGCTTTCTGTCCTCACGCTGTTCATTCTGGTATCTCAAACTTTTGGATCAGATACCGTACGCGATTCGGACCTCTTTTATGGATCGTTTGAGCGAGGTGCTGTTGCTGCGGATCACGCAGCTGCATCCAGCGCCGGTGCGCACATGCTTGCGATGGGAGGGAACGCGGTTGATGCAGCGGTCGCGGCGTCCTTCACACTCTCGGTCGTCCGTCCATACTCGTGCGGCATCGGCGGTGGCGGGTTCATGGTGATTCATCTCCCTGATGACCCGACCCATGGGTATGTGCATACCTCTATTAACTATCGAGAAACTTCGCCCTTTAATGCGGATGTTCCGGCAAACGGGGTCTCCATGAAGAACGGCCGATACTCGGTTGCGGTTCCGGGAACCGTTGCGGGTTTGTTGATGGCTCTGGAAAAGTATGGAACCCTCTCGCGCGAACAAGTGCTCGCGCCAGCAATACAAGCAGCGCATGACGGGTTTGTTGTAGATGATCATTACATGGGCGCGGTGAGCAACATGATGGAGATGTATCTCAAAAATCCAAACCTACAAACCGGATATATGGGACTTGCATGGGAGAAGTTCGCGCTCTGGGGGCATGTCAAACTCGGTGATCGTATCCGCAACCCTGAACAAGGCGCAGCTCTTGAACTCATCGCCCGCGATGGACTCGATGCGTTTACAACGGGAGCAATCGGTCAAGCGATCGTCAAGTCCATCGCACCAGATCAAGTGACGAAGCGTCGTCCCGCAACATTTTCTGTAGAGGATCTTCGATCGTATGAGCCCATCGAGCTTGCGCCGATCGAAACCGATATCCAGGGATTCCGACTGATCGGTATGCCTCCTCCTTCGAGCGGCGGTGTCACCATGTTTCAAACACTGGAGATACTTGAAGCAAAGGGGTACGATTTTTCGATTTCAGAGATTTCCAATACACGCACATTTTGGTTGGTCGAAGCGCTCAAGCACGCCTTTGCAGATCGGTCTCGCTACCTCGCGGATCCGTCATTTGTGCATGTACCGATCGACGAGATGCTTGAGCCTCAGAATATTCAGCGGCTCTCAGACGCGATTGTAAACGATGGTCGCCGGCAAGACCCGTCTTACTACGGCACGCAAGATATCCCAACCCACGCTCCGCTAGAAGATGATGACGGGACGAGCCATGTATCGGTGATTGATCCGTTTGGGGGAGCGGTGTCCATGACCGAGACAATTAACCATGAGTTCGGTTCGCGTGTCGGGGTGCGTGAGTTTGGTTTTATGCTCAATAACGAGATGGATGATTTCACCAACCCTCGCAAGAAATCCAACGGGTTCGGGCTTGTTCAATCTGACCGGAATCTTCCGGAAGTGGGCAAGCGACCGCTTTCGAGTATGTCGCCAACAATCGTGCTTGACCAAGACGGCAAGGTCGTCGCGATTGCTGGTGCATCGGGGGGGCCTCGAATCATTACCGGGACAATGCAGGTGCTCATGAATGTCATGGGAGGAATGGACGCTGCCCCAGCGGTTGCTAGGCCTCGTCTTCACCACCAGTGGCTCCCCAACGAGATGCTCTTTGAGACCGGGTACAACATGATCATCGTCAATGTGTTTAGTAATTTTCAGCGAGGATACGGCCAAATTGTTGGGGGCGTTGATGCGGTTGTGGGGAATGTACAACTGATCATGCGAGATCCTGACGGGCAGGGCTGGCAAGCAGCGAGTGATCCACGCAAAGGCGGGCGTCCAAGCGGTCTAGACTAACCAGCGATTTCTTCGCGCCGCTTGCCTCCTGTTCAGGATAATTCCATGAGTTCACAAGAATCAACGAAACCGAGCGCGATCGGTGAGCATCCAGTGACTACCCGCGCCCCGCTCCGCGCCGGCGTCACGATTGTGACCCACTTTGTTGTGGATGTCTTTTCGTTTATAGGGATCGCGCTGCTTCCGATGCTTGCAGTCCTTCTTGAGATCCGTCCTGAACAAAAAGCGTTGCTCTTGGCGCTGGGATCTGTGTGCTCGGGCGCGGTTCAGCCCTTGATCGCATGGGCGAGCGACCGGTACGATACGCGCGCCTTTGGGACAGCAGGATTCGTTATCGCGGTGCTCTGCATCGGCAATCTTGGGTATGCACAGGACTTCACTCAGCTTGCAATTTTGTACAGTCTTGGCGCGATGGGCATCGGCGCGTTTCACCCGCCCGCTGCAGCAACCGTCGGACAACTCGGGGGCGCGAAAAGATCAAAGTATGTCGCAATCTTCTTCCTCGCAGGCATGATCGGAGGCATCGTGGGCAATGTCTTTACCCCGGTGTATGTTGATTGGATGACTCCTGATGCGGTGCTCATCGCGGATGGTACTGCAGGTCCTCGTGACGGTCTGCTTGCGCTGCGTTGGTTTATCCCCGTTGGTTTGGTCAGCGCTTTGATCCTTGCGATCGCGATTCATAAGTCGAGCCATCGCCATCATGCTGCGCATGAGCATCAAGGATCATGGGACCGGAAAGAACGTAGAACGCGGTGGTTTGCAGTCTGGGTGTTGTATGCGACCAATGTGCTCCGGTTTACTACAAACATGGCGCTCGTGTATCTGTTTACTGAGTGGGCATCGCGGTACATTCTGGTCCGCGAAGGCGCAGAAGAGATGACCGAGCAGCTTGGAATCCAGGCGTCTCAGGTCAACGGAACACTCCAAGCAGCGATGCAAATCGGGATGGGCGGCGGGGGGATCGTGCTGGGATTCTTACTCGCGGCCCGGTTTGAAAAAGCAGTGTTTGTTCTTTTTCCAATACTGGGGGCGCTGAGTATCGCTCTCATTCCCGGCTTATCAGAACTGGATCCCGCACTTGGACGCTGGGCGGTCTGGGTTGCTGCGATTGTATCCGGGATCGGTTTTGGTTCTGCTATTCCAGTAAGCATGTCCCTTGCTCAGCGGCTGCTCCCCCACAGAACCAGCTTGGTTTCAGGGTTGATGCTCGGGGGCGCGTGGATGCTTTCGTTCCTGGGACCGATGGGTGCAGAGTTGGTGCAAAACGGATTGGTCTCAAAGCGCTCCGTCCCAAACTTCGTCACTTCCTTCGTTGATAAGCTCCCACAAGGGATCGCAGACAACATCATCAACGGGATGGGGCTCGACAGCGCATTCATGGTCACAGCAATTGTGCTCGCATGCTCGGGATGTATCGCACTTTTTCTTCCGCACGCTCTGATTGTTCGCAGCGCGGATCAATAAGCGGTTTCCGGTTGATCAACGGCGATGTGTGTGACACGGAAGTGACCTTTGTGTGACAGACCGGTGACAGATGTGTATTGGTGCAGCGTTGTGACAATTCCGTGACCGCTTATCGTGCAATCAGACTGTATCTCTATGCGTGGAGCGGTTGGCAATGTTGCCAATCATCCACAGCATACATGTTATGCAAACACTTGCTATCCAAGCACGGAGATTACACATGAAACGGACACACTGTACACTCGCACTTTCAATACTGCTCGCATCGGGAATGGGTTCTGTCTATGCATCACCAGAAATTCTGCCCTCTGTAACTCGATGTGGAACCGGCAATATCCAAGCTCATCAGCCAGAAGTTGAAGTAGTCTTTGTGCTCGACACCACCGGGTCGATGGGTGGATTGATCGAAGGTGCGAAACAAAAAATCTGGTCCATCGCTTCGAAGATCGCCCAGGCCCAGCCCGCGCCCAAACTCAAGATGGGATTGGTCGGATACAGAGATCGGGGAGACGCGTACATCACCAAACGCACAGCGCTCACCGATGATCTTGATACGGTGTACAAAGAGTTGATGGACTACCAAGCTGGGGGAGGCGGGGATACTCCCGAAAGCGTGAACCAAGCGTTGTATGAATCAATCGAGCGGTTTGATTGGTCCGAGGATTCGTCAACACTGCGCATTGTGTTCTTGGTTGGTGATGCTCCGCCTCAGATGGAATACGAAGACGATGTCAAGTACCAAGCATCATGCAAGCTCGCATCAGAACGCGGGATCATGATCAACACTGTCCAGTGCGGGAATCTAGCAGGAACCAAAGATTTCTGGACCAAGATCTCTGCGCTGACCAACGGTCAGTATGCAGCGATTGATCAAGACTCTGGTGTCCAGCGCATCACGACTCCCTATGACCAAGAAATAACTGAACTTGATCAAGAACTCACATCTCTCATGATCGATTATGGAAGTTCATCAGACCGAGCAGCACAGCACAACAAACGCGAAATTGCAGCTGATATTTCGAAAGCCGCAGCACCCGAAGCGTTGGCGGATAGAGCGTATTACAACCAAACCAGCGCGGGCAGAGCAAACCTCTACGGCTCAAAGGAGCTGGTCGATGATGTCATCAATAACAAAGTTGATCTCGATGAAATCAAACAAGAGGAACTCCCAGAAGAGTTCAAAGGCAAGATCACCTCTGAAGTGAAAGAAATCATCACGAAAAACCACGAGCAACGGGTTCAGATCCAAGCAAAGCTCCGCGATCTCAATGCACTCAGAATAGCTCATCAGGAGCAAGTCTTGAGCACAATGGATGCGGATGGGTTTGATAGCAAAGTGCTTCAAACACTTGAGCTCCAGGGTGCTTCTATAGGATTACGGTTTCATTCAACCGATTCTGCACCAGATTCATCAGAACCAACCAAAGCTCTCAAGAGTACAGATCTGAAAGACTGATCCCCGATCGGGTATCATGTCAGTGAACGCCCACAGAAAGGCAAGAGAATGAATATGAAAATCACTCAGCTCATCCACGCAGCATCGTTAATCGCTGTTTCCACGCTCATCCAGCACGCAGGTGCAGATGACACCGCGCTCACGATCTACTCAACCGCAACTCCCGGCGCGATCCCAGCAGAGTGGTACCGTCCTGTGCCGGGACAGTCGCAAGGGTATGGATACAACCGGTACAACCAGATCCCGGGATACGCGGTCATCCGTCAAGACCGAACACTCGAGATTGACCAAGGACTCAGCGAGCTCCGCTTTACCGATGTCGCTGCGCTTCTCGACCCGACAACCGTGCGTTTTTCATCCTTGACCGATCCCCAGGGAACCTCGGTGCTTGAGCAAGATTATCGATTCGATCTGCTCTCGATGGACAGGATGCTCGAACGGTACATCGATCAAACGATTATTCATAACGGGAAAGAAGTGACGCTCATGTCCACCGCTGGGGGCGGGATGCTGCTCCAGGGTGATGATGGACGCGTCCAGTATCAGCAAGGGTTTGGCGGGGTTGTGTTCCCATCGCTCGACGAGTCACTCGTCACCAAACCAACCTTGATGTGGCAGGTCAACGCTGGCCAAGGCGGTCAGCACGATACCCGCGTCTCCTACCAAACCACCGGGATTACCTGGTGGGCGGATTACAACCTCGTCTACACCGAAGGCGATGACGCCAACTCCGGAACAATCGACATCGGCGCGTGGGTTTCTATTCTGAACCAATCCGGCGGGACCTACGAGAACGCGAAGCTCAAGCTCATCGCTGGTGATGTGCACCGTGCCCAGCCAAAGCAGAACCAGTATCAGCCTCGTGTTGCACGAATGGAATCCATGATGGCTGCTGATGCTCAAGGATTTGAGGAGAAATCATTCTTTGAGTACCATCTCTACACACTCGGTCGCGCGACCACCATTCCTGACCGCTCAACTAAGCAGATCGAACTCTTCGAAGCAGTCAACGGCGTGCCCGCCCAAAAAATCCTCATGTATGACGGGACCGCCCAAGCCCGGTGGACGGGGAACTCCGCGATGATGGATCAGAACTGGGGCGTGCAATCCAATTCGAAGGTCGAAGTATTCATCAAGTTTGACAACGCAGAAGATGACGGTCTCGGGATCCCGATGCCCTCGGGACGGATGCGTGTCAATCAACTTGATCAAGCGGACGGCGCGTATGAGTTCATCGGCGAGCATGTGATCGACCACACGGCGCGCGAAGAAGAAATCATGATCAAGCTTGGCAATGCGTTTGATGTGGTGGGCGAGCGCCGGCAAGTCAGCTTCGAGCGGGGTAAAGACTGGATCATCGAGACCGTCGAGGTCAAGCTCCGCAATCGCAAGACAGAACCCGTCGATGTGGTTGTGCAAGAACACCTCTACCGCTGGGTCAACGCAAAGATTCAGAAGCATTCTCATGATCACAAAATGCTCGACTCGCGCACCATGCACAGCACACTCACCCTCGATCCCGATGAAGAAGAAGTGCTGACATACACTGTTCGGTATTCATGGTGAGTCGGTGCTGATCATGACTGAAAGGACTACGCATTGTCACTAGGTGTATTGGTAGTTGTGGAAGACGACGACTCGATCAGGCGCGGGCTGGTCGATGCGTTGTCCTACAGCGGGTACAGCGTGCACGAAGCGTCCGATGGTGAGCAGGGGCTTGAGCTTTGCATAAGTATCGAAGCGGATCTTGTGCTCCTGGACATCATGATGCCCAAAATGGACGGGCTTGGGGTGCTCAAAGAACTCCGCAAAGCCAAGCCCGATGTGCCTGTCATTTTCTTGACCGCGAGGGGCGAAGAAACCGACCGAATCAGCGGCCTCAAACTCGGCGCCGATGACTACATCGTCAAGCCATTCTCGCTCGATGAACTCATGGCGCGCATCGAAGCGGTGCTCCGCCGCATGCCCGCGCGACCATCGCAGCGCAAGGCCATCAAGATCGCGGGTCGTGAGATCAACTTTGATCGCAGAGAAGCGGTGCTGGTCGATGGGACCCGTCAAACTTTGACTGAGCGGGAAGCAGAGGTCATCGGATTCCTCGCTGCCAATCCTGGGCGCGCGGTCTCTCGCGATGAGCTGCTACAAAAAGTATGGGGGCTTGATCCGCGCGGAACCCATACGCGCACGGTGGATATGGCCATCGCGCGCATTCGAGAAACGCTCGGTGATGACCCCGCCAATCCGGAGGTCATTACCACCGTTCGCGGGAAAGGGTACATGCTCGCCCTTGCTGATGATCCCGCAGCTCCCACCGATGAGGGCTTACGGTGAATCCCAAAAAGAATAGATTGTGGTGGGCATTCTGGATCGGAGTGCTGATTGTCCTAGCTGCACTCGGATGGGCAACGCGAACCGTGCACTCGCTCGAACAACAAAGCGAACAGCAGCGGCTCCTCAACGATCGACAAGAACTGATCAGGCTCGCACTCTGGCGCATGGACTCAAGGCTCACCCCCATCATCGCGCTCGAAGCATCACGGCCTGTTCAAGACTACCGTGATATTCTCGATCCCCAATCAGAGCTTTCCACGCAGACCCAATGGCTGCTTGATCAATCGATTCAAGACCGATCAGTGTCCAATAGTTATGGGCAGGGGTACTTTGAAATTGATGAAGCTGGAAAGGTTCGCAGCCTTCCCAGCAGCGCAGAAGAATTTGTCAACTCCACGAATTTGTTGGATCCTCCGCATGGAGGGACTGAAGCAGAGAAAGATACAAGCCTGCGTGGATCTAAAAAAACAGAGCGATCTTTCGCTTCTGAGATCTCGGAACAAGCGGAAACTGATGGTGCTTCATCATCAAAGATAACTCTCAATGAAGACGACTTTCTAGCTCGTCAAGAAGTTGCCAGCCTCGCACAGAAGAACACTACTAGTACAAAGCGTTCTGCTCAAGAGCGGGTGATAGGCAGAACTCAAGATGTGCTCAGTGTAGAACAGGCGCTAGCGCCTACTGAATCAGCCCGTCTTGATTCGCGGAGTTTGCAAAAAGACACGGTCGCTGGGGATAGCACAAGCTTTGCTGATGAAGCCAGCAATCAAGTCGCAGCTCAGCCCCTTAACACCCAGCCTCAATCAGAATCCATTGGTGTCATCGAGCCCCGCTGGGTGCTGAGCTCAAACGGGACTCCGGAACTCGTGCTGGTGCGTGTCATTGAATATCAAACGGGAGCGGTTACCCAAGGCGTATGGCTCAACTGGGAGCAGATACAAGTAGATCTACTTGATTCCATCACGGACATTGTTCCTGGGTCAACCCTCGCACCGATACTGGACACACTTGGTTCCTCGCAATCTCAGCGAGACCAAGACTTCTTTCAGCTCGCAACCATCCCCGTTGCGTTTGAACCCGGTCAACCGAGGGCTATGACTGCAAGTGTATGGACTCCCGCGATGATCGCGATTTTGGTTACATGGATTGCCGTTGTTGCTGCGATGGTTGCAGTTGGATTGGTGCTGCGTACGGTTCTGAATCTTTCGGCGCGTCGCGGGCGGTTTGTCGGGGCTGTCACCCATGAGCTGCGGACACCGCTCACGACCTTCAGGCTCTACTCGCAGATGCTTGCTGATGGAATGGTGACCGATGAAACCGTCCGAAAGGAATACCTCACCACACTCAAGCGTGAATCCGATCGATTGACCGGGATTGTCGAGAATGTACTTGAATACGCGCGTATCTCTCGTCAGCGCAGCAACAAAGACAAACCAAAGGGCGAGCAGAAGCTCTCTGCTGGTGAGCTCATGGCGCGTGTTGTTCCACCAATGTCGCGTCTGGGTGAACAATCAGGAATGGATCTCGTCGTCTCTGACACAATCGGCGACCATGCACAACGAACTGTTACGCTCGACCCGCATGCGATCGAGCGTATCATGATGAATCTCATGGACAATGCATGCAAATATGCAGGCGCAGATGCCAATGCCGATCAAGCGCATGATGAAGACGCTGACCTTCGTGTGCACCTTGATGCATCCGTGCGAAATGATTCATTGCTGTTTGTTGTCGCGGATCACGGCCCGGGTGTTCCCGCGAAGGATCGCCGCAAGATCTTTGGTGAGTTTGTTCGTGGTTCTTCCGGGACAATGCGAGACCGATCGGGTCTTGGACTAGGTCTAGCACTCTCAAAAGGACTCGCTCTGGAAATGGGTGGGGACCTGAGTCTGGTCAGAAGGCGCGGGCACGGCGCGGAGTTTGAACTCCGTATCCCGCTTGATGCACCTGCTTCTATTGAGCAGTGAAGCACGCGATGCATTCGTCGCGCGTGAGTCGTTGTTCGTAGTTGATCGCACGCTCTTGAGGCATCTCCGGCCGTCTACGCATCGTTGCTGCTTGGATCGAATCCTCCGCATCAGCGCGGACGATGGGGACATCTGATCCAAAGATCAAGCTCTTGCCAGGTTCAAGTCCAGAATCAATCAAAGATCTCAGTGGAAGCACGCGACTGAGACGATCACCAAGCCCGGTATTGAGCGCTTCGATATCAGCGAGCAGATGACAAGGCTGCACCGATGCAATCACACCAAGCTCTGCGAATCTATTGATGTCATCAGGGTGCACAAGCTCAAGATGCTCAATGCGCGACCCGGAATGGGCACACCCAGTTCGCTCGATCGAGTCAAGCACCGCACGAACCGCAGCATCTCCGATCGCGTGAGCTGCGACTGGTAGATTGTGGGCATTACTCATCAGCATCGCGTCATCGATTTCTTGGAGACTCATCATGGGTGTGCCATGGGTGGGCTTGTCAATGTACTTATCAAGCATCCACGCGGTCCGCGAGTTGAGGGCACCGTCGGTGAATATTTTGGTTCCTGCGAGCTTGAGCCCATCAGATTCCCACGCGGCGCGTGTTTCGAGAGTCGCGTCCAGATCTTTGACCAGTGGGAAGAGTTCAAAGCGCTGCTTCACATGACCAGAACGGCGCAGCTCATCGAGTAGCAGGCCGAGCCATGGCTGCGCCTTCATGTCGTGGACTTCATCAAAGCCCAGGTCTTTGAGATGCGAGCAAGCGCTGATCAGGAGAGTGCGTCGTGAGTCAATGCTTGGTTCAGGAACGCTCGACCAGAGCTCAAGTGCAGCGTGCTCATAGAGCACTCCGGTGGGGGAGCCATCGTCTCCAAGTTCAACAATACCCCGATCGATCACGCTGGTGCTGGTGATGCCAGCGTGCTCAAGTGCTTTCGTTGAAACGCCCATCGAGTGATAGTCAAAGCACCAAGCGCTCACCGCTCGGTTATCGCTCGCGTGATCAAGCTCATAACGCGTTGGCCAGCGTGGATCAGGCCAGCCCTCGGGCCTCACGCTGTGGGCGAGTATCCATTCATGCTGATCGAGTTTCTGAGAACGGTCCGCGACACGCTCGAGCATTTCTTCTCTAGATAAGCATGCAGAGCAGTCAAGCATGGTCAGCGATCGGCCAAGCTGAAACAAATGGGCATGGGCTTCACGCATCGGCTGACTCCATCATCGAAGCGATCCGGTCCGGCGCTTCGTCAATATTCTCGATCGGTGTATCAAACCCACAGCGCACAAGCCCAAAGCGAGCGCGGATGTCGATCCCGCGATCATCAACGCCCACAGCGATCGGAGTTTCATGAGAAACCCCGGTCATGGAAGCACAGATTCTCGAGAGCCGATCACGATCAGAGTTCAATGCTCTGCACAAGCTGGGCATCTTGCTGATCAATGGATTGCTCAGCGAGCATTGTTCATCGGTCACCACCTCACCCGAATCGAGCTTTGCGTACACCATCTTGGCGCATGCAAGCAGCGGGGTTGATGCGGGAATGTGATACGCAGTAAAGCGGTCTTGTTGTTCTTCGCTGACTGTTGCGTCGAGTGTAACTGATATTCTGATCTGGGTCTCGTAAGAGTCCCTGGGTGCTGCGAGCACAATGTCATTCGCATCCAGCGCGTCGGGAACAATCGACATAATAAAGACCCCCGACCTGGGATCAATCATGCACCGCGAATCAAACGGAGATTGGTCATAGAGCAAAGTCGCGCTCCACGAAGATCGCATCAGATGCACAGCACGGTTCAGGATGTCGGCATTCGGGTCGAGCATAGTGTTGGAGTGTATCAGTTCTCAACGCTGCGTATCAGCTGTGTAGCAATGGATAGTGAGCTCAATTCGATGCTGGGCATGAATCACTTTCGACCGATCGCTTCAGAAATACTCAGCACTGGCGACGGCGGGTTCGAAAGATCACCCAGAATCATCTGGTAATACCCCACATCGATCCACTTCCCGTGCTTGTATCCCATCGTCTCATTGAGCCCGGTCTGCGCCATCCCGATCGATTTATGGAGCGCAACACTCGCAGGATTGGGCTCAGATATACCGGCAACGACAATCTGGAAACGCTGAGCACGGAGCGTTTCAAGCAGCTTTGCATAGAGCGCTGAGCCCACACCGCGCCCGCGAGCTTCAGGATGCAGATAGATCGTAATCTCCGCAGTCCAGCTGTAGCCCCCGCGAGGTGACCAAGCCCCAGCTTTGGCAAATCCTAAAAACTGACCATCTGATTCATCCTCAGCGCCGGCATGGTCAGCAGTGTGCTCAAACGCGCAGTACCAAGGGAAACGATCTTGGGCGCTGGTCAACAATGACGCAATGGTTGATTCAAGCTCGGGCTCGGTTCCAAAGTGAACAAAGTTGTGCTCAATCTCGTGATTGATGAGGGCCGTGATGTGAGGAATGTCTTTGGGTTCAGTCAGTCGTATGTACATTGAGAGCACCTGTGTTTGACAGCTGCGTGTACTCAATGCGGATTGGCACAGGACCAGCTGTTAGACCCGGAAAATTGAACCCAGTTTTTTGCCCATCATCACTGATGCGCCAACAAGGGTCACGGTCAGCAGCGTCATGCCCCACACACCCATTGCTGATGCAATGTACTGTCCGTCGCCCAAGCGGTTCGTGAACTCATAAATCATTTTCGTGATCGGGAAGTGGTCGCTCCGCTGAGCCAAGATCAGCGAGTCCGAAACTTCAAGCATTGAGAAGCTAAAGACCAGCAATCCGCCTGCGATCAGGTTGGCCATGATCAATGGGATGATGACCTTGCGAACCGCAACAACACGCGTCGCGCCCAGATTCACCGCAGCTTCTTCCAGCTCCCCAGAAGTCTGCTCAAGACCCGCAACCGTGGACCGCACAATGTACGGGAGTCTCCGCACTGCATACGCGATGATCAAAAGCGGGAACGGATTGGGATTGGTCCCAAAGACCGCGAGTGTACCTTCTAGAGGATCGCCAGCACCAAAAGGCCAGCGCAGAGTCATCGCGACATACCCAAACGCCATCACAAGTCCGGGAACAGCAAGCGGAAGCATGCAAAGTGAATCAAGCAATCCCCGCCCGATCACCTTGGTTCGCACCAAGATATACCCAATCAAAACCCCGAATCCCATATTCAGGATCATCGCGAGCAGCGACAAAATCAGCGAGTTCTTAATCGAGTTAAATGACTCACCCGCAGTCAGCGCCTGCTCAAAGTGCGAAAGCGTGTAGTCATGCGGCAGAGCTGAGGAGTACCACGATCCCGGCTCAGCAAGCGAAGTCAGAATCACACCCAGGTGTGGGAGCAGGGCGAG
Source organism: Phycisphaerales bacterium (assembly GCA_045105315.1). Classification (GTDB taxonomy): domain Bacteria; phylum Planctomycetota; class Phycisphaerae; order Phycisphaerales; family UBA1924; genus UBA1924. Next base: position 28,859 of record JBGCDI010000001.1, read on the forward strand.
TCCGGTGACCGCTCCGAATCCGAGCATCGCCATGAATCCCCAGAACGCGTTGAGCTTGATCTCAGACCCGGCGCGGGATGCTTTGGAATACATCGCGTATCCCTTGCCCCCAAACACGAGCTTGCCAAGCACATACATCATGATCGCGCACACCAAAAGCACAAGCGTCAGTGCATAAGGCTCCGCATTGTTCTGCACTTCCTTGAGACCATAGAAAATCTGCACCGGAGTCGCGGTCGAGTAATCAAACATCAAGGGGGTGCCAAGCTCAGTAAAGCTCCAGATGAACACAATCGTCGAACCCGCAAACAGACCCGGACGGATCAACGGGAGTGTGATCCGTGTAAACCGTTTCCATCCACCCGCCCCAAGGTTCTCCGCGCTCTCATCGAGTGCTGGGTCCAGGTTAGCGAGTGACGCAACCGTGTTGAGATAGATGATGGGATACAGGTGCAGCGCCTGGACAAGCACAACACCCCAGAACTTCCCGTGACCAAGCAGGTCCCAGTCCGTTCCAAGCATCGCATTGATCGCGCCCTCGCGACCCATCAGCTTTGAAATCCCGATCGCGCCAACAAACGGAGGCAGAATCAAAGGCACCAAGATCGCAGCGTTGAGAATCTTCTTCCCCGGAAAGGTGTACCGGGCGCTCAGAACCGCAAGCGGGAGCGAGATAATGATACAAAAGAAGGTCGTCGCAACCGCAATCTTCAGAGAGTTGGTCAGACCAAGGACAAGCAACGGGTCTTGAAAGACCAACCGCACATGATCGATTGTCCATCCGCTCCCAGTCGCGGGGTCTTCTGCGAATCCACCACGAACGGTCAGTCCGATGGGGTAGAGCAGAAAGAGCCCAAGGAGGGTGAACAGCATCGCGAGGATGCCGTATTGAATAAGATTGCGGAGTGTGCGAGCAGACATGCCGCCAAGTCTAGGACCGCATCTTCATGCATTGGCATTCACACCAGCTGTTTGGTGTGCGGGGTTGGTTCGGGGGGCCGGCTCCGCTAGTATGAGCCAATTATCAGGGTGCACTCAGCGGCGCCCAGATGTATCCAGATGTCCCGGAAGGAGTCCACTATGCGAATTAATGTCATTGGTCGTCAGTTTGAGATTACCGATCCCATCCGCCTTCATGCCGAGAAAAAGGCAGAGAAGCTCAGCACATACAAAGGCTTTGTGCAGCAGATGGATTACCGCATCTGGAAAGAAAGCCCTTCCAAAGAGCAATATGCAGTCGAGCTCACCGTCGATGTTGAGCATCGCGAGGACTTCATTGCCAAGGTTGAAGGCCCTGATGTCTACAGCGCGATCGACGAAGTGGTGACCAAAGCAGACCGCCAGCTCCACGATCATCGCGAGAAGCTCAAATCTGTCCGTTGATTCTGAGAAAACGACACCCATCAACACGCCCTTTCTGAGAGAGTTCTTGGAGAGGGCGGTGCGAGATATCAACGCATTTGGTGTGGTTTTTGAGGTGGGTGTTGTGCCAATACCTGCTGATTCCGCTTTTCAAGCCGATTGAGCCCATACCTGCTATCCTCTATACGGATCGCGAGGGTTCATCCGTACGGCTGATTTGCCGGGCACTATCGCAATCCAAACGCATACAGACATGAAATGGGGTTTGCATGAAACTGACAGACATCATCCAACCAACCGCGATATCAAGCGATCTGCAGTCAAATGACCGAGACGCCGCCATCGCAGAGATGATTGATCTCTTGATCAGCTCCCAAGCGGCGCCCGCTGATATCAGAGATGAACTGCTGGGCAAAATCCTCGAACGAGAACGCAAATCCTCGACCGGTTTCGGATACGGCGTCGCGGTCCCCCACATCAAACACCCCAAGATCACCAACCTCGCCGCTGCGATCGGACTCAGCCAATCCGGAATCGACTTCGAGTCTCGCGACAAGCTCCCGGTCTACACCGTCGTGATGCTCCTGACTCCTGCAGACCAGCCCGAAGATCACCTCCAAGCAATGGAAACGATCTTCAAAAATCTCTCCAAAGAAACATTCCGCAGATCCATGCGCCAGACCCAAAGCAATGAAGAGATCCTCCAGCTTCTCGATGACGCTGATCATCATCGACTCGGAGAAGCGTAACACGCATCACGATAAGCGTGTTCGTTCAATCAAACTCTTGCATCTGTTGATTCCAATGTACACCATCATCCGCCGCTTCCCTGCATACGAATGCGGATCACGATCCCTCGGAGAATTCTGTGACCGAGTCCTGCTCAGCCAAGCTCACCATTGTCAATCGTTACGGGCTCCACGCGCGCCCCGCGACGGACTTTGCGATCGCTGCTGGGGAGTTCAAATCGAGCGTCCGCGTGAAAGCCAACGACGAAGACGCGGATGGTAAATCGATTATGGATCTGATGCTGCTCGCCGCGACCAAAGGCACCACCATCGAGGTGGTCTGCAAGGGCGATGACGCGAAAGCATGCCTCAAGCATCTGAGCACGATGGTCAAGAATGGCTTTGATGAAGATGAGAACGGCTAAACGCACTCTTGCACTGCAGTCCGTATCCATCTGCAGCCAGTATCCACGAGAAATGCGTGCTGTAGAGGTTTGTCTTAGAGAGACATCGCGGAGTCGGCAAACTCTTCCGCGTTTGCCCGTCTAATCGAAGCCCCGACACTGGCAAGCGTATCTTCCATGTGTTCGTACCCACGATCGATGTGGTACACGCGGTTGATCACGGTCTGTCCCTGTGCTGCAAGACCCGCGATCACGAGCCCCGCGCTCGCTCTGAGATCTGATGCCATTACCGGAGCGCCCGCAAGACGAGCCACCCCAGTAACAACCGCGGTCGCGCCCTGACGGTGAATCTGAGCGCCCATCCTGCAAAGCTCAGCAACATGCAAGAACCGTTCGGGGAAGATCTTTTCAGTGATCACCGAGTTCCCATCGGACAAACAGAGCAGCGCCATGAACTGGGCTTGCAGGTCCGTCGGGAAACCTGGATGGGGCTGGGTGGTGATCTGGACAGGTTTAATCAGCTGAGTTTCGTCGCGTGTCATGGTGCACGATCGGCGCATGGGATCAGAATCATCCCCCTGTGGTGTTACATAGATCCCCATATGCTTGAGGGTCTCGACCGCACTCATCATCGCATCAAGCGGGCAGTTCTCAAGCACAAGTTCTGAGTTGGTGATCGCAGAAGCACACATATATGTCCCCGCTTCGATCCGGTCAGGCATCACCCGGTGAGTAGTCCCCCCGAGTTCCTCAACGCCTTCAATGATGATGCGGGGTGACCCCGCGCCCGAGATCTTTGCTCCCATCGCGATGAGCATGTTGGCAAGATCCACGATCTCTGGCTCGCATGCTGCGGATTCAATCGTGGTCGTCCCGTGAGCGAGGGTTGCTGCTGACAAGATGTTGGCGGTACCAAGCACAGTCGATCCGAACGGTCCACCCAAGAAGACCGGAGCCCCGATGAGTCTTCCCCCTCCTGGCGCAGATGCGATGATGTCGCCCCCATCAAGCGTGATGATGGCGCCCAGCGCTTCGAGTCCGCGAAGATGCAGATCGACAGGCCGTTGACCGATCGCACATCCACCCGGAAGTGAAACACGCGCATGCCCGCGCTTCGCAAGCAGCGGTCCAAGCGTACTAATACTCGCCCGCATCGTCCGGACAATCTCGTACCGTGCATGAGATTGCGAAGGATCAGTCACCCGGTGGGTAATGCTCTGTCCAGTTCCGGCAGATGTATCGTGCGTGCTCAGCACGCCAAGCTCACTGAGCAGCTTGGTCATGTTGCGTATATCAGAGAGATTGGGGACATCGTCGAGAATCAGCGCTTCATCCGTGAGCAGCGCCGCCGCCATCAGAGGCAGAGCAGCATTCTTGGATCCATTAATCCGGACTGTTCCTGAAAGCTTCCGCCCACCCTCGATCACAAAGACATCCATATCTCATCCTCTCCGTATTCAATCCACACGCACCAAGGGCAACTGTACCACAACCGCCCATAATCCCATCGGGTAATCACCTCCAAGTCCAGTAAATTCAATCAATGACTCGCATGCTTGATCCGCCCGCCTGCTGGGGTCTCATCCCAGACCCTGTTCAGCCCCTCGATCCCTACAACCCGCACGGTTTTCCCTGCTTCTCATCATCATGCTCTGGCATTTTGAAAAAGTGTATTGGATGCTTCATGTGTAGGGCATATGCACCACGCCCTCAAGGAGCACCGTCATGAACACCAACACCGCAACCCAACCCCCCAGCGAGGCGCAGGCCCAGTCCGCAGGGGAGAACAAACTGATGCAAGCGCTGCTCATCGCAGCGATCGCAGCATCGGGGCTTTCAATGATTTTCTCGATCGGTACAGCGTATGTATCGGCATCGCAGGATACGAACCAAAGCGTCTCTTTGGTTGAGCACACCCTGGATTGACTCACGAACAAACACTCATGTATCCACTGAAGAAACAGGGGCGCAGCTCGTACTGCGGGAAGGAATAAGACAATGCATCTACACAAATCGAACACTTTCAACTACCTCACCAAAGCGGGAACGCTCGCACTCCTGGTCGGAGGAGTCAGCGCGGTATCCATCGCAGGAACCGCTGCAAGCAGTGGGTCGGGAACAGGAGCAGAGACCACAGAGTCCACTACTGACAACCTGCCCGCAACTCTTGAGCTTGATTGCGTGATCCGTGACTTCAAGCCCAAAAACGCAGAGGGCGGGCATCCTGACTTCGAATCCTTTGGCGGCACAACAACTGTCGGACTCGTTGCAGAGTATCTCAGTGAGGACCGTAAACCGGTTTCCACTGGTGATCTGCGCGGCTTTAAAATCAAAACCGAGTTTAAGGACAGCCAAGGCCGGAACATCAACCCGACCTCATACGACGCAGAACTTGGTGACAAAATCGGCGTTCTAGAAACAGGCGGCAACGGCAACGGGTTCACCTCCGTCGAACGATTCGATCAGTGGTACCGCGATGTGCCTGGTGTGAACCTCTCCAAAGCAATCAAGCTTCGACTCACCAGAGTCGAGGGCACCGACCGGTATGTGTTTGACTCCGCAGTCGACACCATCCACGGCACCCACGGGTTCTTCCCGATCAACGGTGATCTGTACGGTGACTACAAAAGCGATCGCAACTACCACTTCACTACAGAGATTAATACCGAGTTCACCTTCCACCGCGAGACCGGTCAGGTCTTCAAGTTCACAGGTGATGACGATGTCTGGGTCTATATCAACGGCCAACTCGTCGTCGATTTGGGCGGTCTCCACCCCAAACGAGAACAGTTCCTCGACCTTGACCGATTGGACTGGCTCCAGGACGGAAGGACCTACACGCTGGATATCTTCCACGCAGAGCGCCGGTACAGCGGTTCAAACTTCCGTATCGAAACAACCCTCCAGCTTCGCACTGTTGAGCTGCCCCCAACCGCAGCGCTCTACGACTGAGCACTTCGGGAAGCTTGAGGGCTTCGTTACTTTCTTGATCGGTACAGCGTGTGTACCGGCATCGCAGGATTCGAACCCAGGATACAAAGCCAGGATACGAACCAAAGCGATTCTTTGGTAGAGCACACCCATGGGTAGTTCTCTTGAATGACACATGTTTCACGCATGTATCCAAGGTCAATACAGGGGGCGCAGCCCAATCTGCGGGAAGGAAAACACTATGCATCACCAGAAACCAAACGCAATTAAGAACCTCACCAAAGCCGGGGCGCTCGCGCTCCTCGTCGGAGGAGTCAGCGCGATATCCCTTGCTGGGACAGCCGCATCAAGCACCGAGCAAGGATCGACTGCTGAGTCGCCAGATCGTCTTCCATCAACAATCGTGCTCACCGGTACAGTCCGTGACTTTCGAGAACGAAACGATGAAAATGGTCATCCCGACTTTGAACGCAAACCAAGCGGCGGATTCGGGCATTATGTAGGCATGGTTGCAGAGGAACTTGGTTCAGATGGGAAACCAGTTTTCGGATCCACCGGTGTCAAGCTCTCCTCCAACTGGCGCAATGCCAAGGGTGAGAACATCAAGCCCCCCAGTTCGTATCTAGCCGCTCAGGAAGGCGATTCTTCTGGAGCTGTGAACACATCCAAGACCGGCGCACTGACGACCGAAGAATCATTCGATCAATGGTTCCGTTCGATCCAGGGTGTCAACCTTGCCCAGTCGCTTGATCTCACACTCGTGCGTCAGCCGGGAACCAATATGTACACCTTTGATGATAAGCGTGATCCCGCATATCAGGACACCGGAGGGTTCTTCCCGATCAATGGCGAGCTCTACGGAAACTCCAACGGGAACGATAAGAACTTCCACTTTACCTTTGAGCTCCAGACCGAGTTTACCTATGACGCTGATTCCGGGATGAGCTTCAAGTTCACTGGTGATGATGATGTTTGGGTATTCATCGATGGTAAGCTGGTCATCGATATTGGCGGTGTTCACTCCGCGGTTTCGCAGACGATCGATCTTGATCGTCTGGAATGGCTCGAAGATGGTCGTGATTATTCACTCAGCTTCTTCTTCGCTGAGCGGCACAGAACTCAGTCCAACTTCAGGATCGAAACAACCATGGTGCTGCGGACCATTGATCTGCCACCAACCGCAGCGTTGTACGATTAAACACAGATTCCTTAGGTGCATGTTGGTGTTGGTGATGGGCCGATCCGAGTTCTCGGGTCGGCCCACTCCTTTTTTATCCGCGCGAAGGCAGTCCCTCAACTTGGATACGCTCTAGCGGCTGCGATACGACCTTCGGTACCCATACGAACGATCAGAACGCTCGCTCGGATAGCTGTATTCATCGGCGCGTCGTGAAGAACGGAACACTCTTCTGGAGTTCAGATCCGAAAGCGTCTGGGCGCGGACACCAAAGAGCTCGTCTCTGCGAGAGAGGTCACGCGTAGAAAGCGTGTGATCGCGCCGGCCAAACTCAGGACCAGGGGTGCTTGCAAAGACAACGGTATTGGCGCGGTGTTCCTGAGGGAGGAACACCAGTGCAGAACTCCCGCCTGCAGATCCTGCGTAGTGCCCGCTTCTTCCTTGCCATGCGGTCGAAGGGTGGCTCGATGTACATCCAGCAAGCATGAACGAAGCAGCAATAGCGCCAAGAACAATAAACAATCGTGTCTTTGGTTGGTCGGTCATGCATACAACGGACCACAGATTGCCAAGATTGGCTACCAAAACAGTCAAACACTCATCAACTTGATCTGCTGACCCCGTGTTTTGAAGCGATTTATGTAAAAATCGAATCGTCGAGCACGGTTATCGGGTGAGCCCATCAAGGAGCTGTGCTCGTCGTGTATTGGACTTGATAAGCTGATCAACACCGACCGAGCCGATTTCAACGGCGCGCACGATCGATGCATGAATCTCCGAAGCAGGATGGTGGTGAGCATCGGGAAGTTCTTTGTTGCTTTGTTTGGAATCAGGCGCATTGAATCCGTCAAGAACAATGTCAGCCCCCGCGATCAACGATTTGATCGCTGCTTCGCCAGGAGTGTACTGATTCCGGATGGCGCCCATGTCGATCGAGTCGGTGATCACAATCCCATCAAAGCCAAGTTGATCTCTCAGCACCGCGGTGGTGTGCTTATCAGACAACGAAGCGGGGAACTCAGGATCAACTCCTTGGTGCACAAGATGCCCCGTCATGACCGCAGCTGGAGCGCATTGGTCATCTTTGATCGAGCGAATAATTTTTTCATACACCAGCTGCTCGTCATGGTGCCAGCTTTCAGTGATGTCCGCGATTCCGAGATGGGTATCGGTTGTTGACGAGCCGTGACCCGGAAAGTGTTTGATGCAAGAACACACACCTGCGGAGTGGTATGCACGAATCGCTGCAATCGCAGAACTCGCAACCTTGAGAGGATCGCGGCCAAAGGAACGATCACGACCGCTGATGATCGGGTTCTCAGGATTGACCGCAAGATCAACACAAGGCCCAAACACAAGGTTGATCCCAGAATCACTCAACGAAGACGCAACAATGGAGATCGTCGCTTCTAACTGCGCTTCACTCATCACCCCCTGCATTTTGGCGCTCAGCATCGAAGAGACTGCCGGATCTTGGAAGAGTGAGAGCCGATTCACTTCGCCGCCCTCTTGATCAATCCCGATCAGGAGATCATCACCGAGCTCATGGCGCAGGTCATCAGTCAGCTGACGGACCTGCTGCTCGTTGACGATGTTGCGCATTGAGCTGGGCCCATCAGCACTGGACCCATCAGCACTGGGCAAATGCACATCAAACAGAATCACCCCACGAATATTGAGTGACTTGAGCAGCTCAACATCAGATCTACACACCGGATCATCGAGCGTCGCGCCGCGAATCCCCGTCATGATGCATCCGCCGATCAGTTCATTGGTGTTCATGATGGATCACCAATGATCAAACGCAGGTTGCCGTTCATTTCTGCGAGCAGCGTATCGGCATTGGAATAGTCGATCTGCTTTGCGTGCATCACCAGCGCGTGCTTGACGCGACGGTCCGCGCGATCAAGCAGCGACAACGCATCAGATCGAGTAAGTCCGGTGAGCTCAATGATGATTCGTGCTGCACGGTCGCGGAGTTTGTCGTTGGTGGCGCGGAGATCAACCATCAGATTCCCGTACACCTTTCCCGTGTGGACCATGCTGGTGGTGGTGATCATGTTCAGAACCATTTTGGTTGCGGTTCCTGCTTTCATCCGTGTCGATCCGGTGATGACCTCAGCGCCGGTCTGGACCGCGATGAGCACATCGCACCACGCGGGCTGGGCAATAGGTGTGCAGGTAAGCAAACCGGTTGCGCATCCCAATGACTTCGCATACTCAACCCCTCCCAGCACATACGGGGTAGTGCCCCCAGCTGCAATCCCGATCACGCAATCTTTTGAACCAGCGCCAAGTTTAATAAGCTGATCATGCACTCCTGCAGGATCATCTTCCTTGTGTTCAGATGATTTCCGCAGCGAGCTGTCTCCTCCCGCGATGATCCCGATGACCATCTCGGGATCTGTATGAAATGTTGGAGGACATTCTGATGCATCAAGCACACCCAGTCGTCCGCTCGTCCCGGCCCCTAGATAGATCAATCGTCCGCCTTGTTCCAATGAGCGGATCACGAGCTGAACGCACTGCTCGATCTCTGAAATCTGATCCCGCACCGCGCTGGCGATCCCCGAATCCGCATCGTTGATCACCGCAAGGGTGCTTCGAACAGATCCCGAGTCCAGACCACGCGAAGCCTGGAGTCGCTGCTCGGTCATGAGGTGACCACGGTCTGGAATTGGGTTTTCGAGGGAATCAGGCTGATCCTCAGCTCTGTCCTCGTGTGTGGTTTGAGCGTTTGAGCTTGGATTGGATGGTTGTGCGTGTTTCAAACACCCGGAACAGGGATCGAACCTGTGACCTGTGCTTTAGGAAAGCACTGCTCTATCCAACTGAGCTACCCGGGCAGTGTGCAGGATTCTACCCCAAGCACCCTCATCGTCGAGTTTATCGGTCGTAAACCGCATTTTTTAACTCTCCGCTGAATCGGACACCCGGAATTCCACGAAATACACACAACGGAGTACCGCAGTTCATATGACCACACACACACCCATATCACATTCCGCTCCCCGCCCTCGCGCATGGTTTGGCCCAGTCCTGATCATCGCGGGTATCTACAACATCATCTGGGGCGCGATGGTGGTCTTGTACCCGACCTTCTTCTTCGAACGACTCGGGCTCGAAACCCCGCGCTACACCGCGATCTGGCAATGCGTCGGTATGATCGTCGGCGTCTACGGCGTTGGATACCTCATCGCATCCAAAGACCCATTCAGGCACTGGCCCATCGTCCTTGTCGGGCTCCTCGGGAAAGTCTTTGGTCCGATCGGATTCGTCTACGCAGCACTCATCACAAACGAACTCCCAACCTCCTTCGGATGGGTGCTGATTCCCAACGATCTCATCTGGTGGGTCCCCTTCGCAATGATCCTCTACGGCGCTGCCCGTCATAATCAACTCCCCAAAGAAGCAAGCTTCGAACCCCTGCTGACAGTCCACGGCGCTATCGAACGCGCTGATGATCAGTACGGAATCTCTGTGCTGCATCGATCAGTGCAGCACCCCGTCATGCTTGTGTTCCTTCGGCACATGGGCTGCACCTTCTGTTTGCAGACCCTCCAAGATCTCCAGAAGAATCTCCCGGGTATCCGTGAACAGGGGGTTGAGCCTGTGATAGTCCATATGAGTGACGACGAGCAAGCCCGTCTCGTGATGCTGAAATACGGGATGGAAACCCTCCCGCGTGTTTCTGATCCGACTCAATCGTTGTACAAAGCATTCGAACTCTCGCGAGGGACCATCTTCCAGCTCTTCGGACCCAGAGTCTGGATCGGAGGACTCATGGCCACCCTTCGCGGGAACATCGTTTCAGGTCTCAAGGGCGATGGATTCCAGATGCCCGGCGTGTTTATCATCCAGAACGGGAAAATCGTGCATGGCCATCGCCATCGCACCGCTGCTGAGCGCCCGGATTACTCGACCATGGCGTGTGGTCTTGCGAGTATGCCCCGTTCTGAGGTGCTTTCCAATGACCCCGGTCGCTGAACCTACCCAGCAACTCATACTGCTCATCCATGCTTGGGCAACCCTCATGATGACCGGTCTGATCTGGTTTGTCCAGATCGTCCACTATCCACTAATGTCCAAAGTCGGAAGTGAAGGTTTCATCAAGTATGAAGCATCCCACACCAGACGCACAACCACCGTCGTGGGGCCATTGATGCTCATTGAGGCGCTGGCTGCGGGGATGATCCTGACCCCGCTCATCGTGCTCCCCTCAGCGCATCCCACAAGCATTCCGATCATCGCGATGATCCTCTTGGTACTGATATGGCTCTCAACCGCATGTATTCAGGTCCCAGCCCACCAGGTGCTTGAGAAGGGGTTTGATCCCGCTGCCCATCGGAAACTCGTCAACACCAACTGGATCCGCACCGCGCTTTGGAGTGTGCGTTCAGTGCTTGCTCTCTCGATGCTCTTTGTGACAGCTTGATAAGCGGCAAGTGACCCAGAGAGACTACAATCTCCCCGGCGCACGCATTGTGCGCACATATGGAGCTGAGACTATGAAAGCAGGCATCGTTGGACTTCCCAATGTGGGCAAATCAACCCTCTTCAACGCGCTGACCAACGCAGGGGCGCTGGCAGCAAACTATCCGTTTGCAACCATTGATCCCAACATCGGGGTGGTGCCCATCCCAGATCCCAGACTTCAGGTGATCCAGGAACACATCAAAACACAAAAAGTCATCCCAGCAGCGCTTGAACTCGTCGATATCGCAGGACTTGTCAAAGGTGCATCCACGGGTGAAGGCAAGGGCAACGCGTTCCTTGGTCATATCAAGGATGTTGATGCGATTGTTCAGGTCGTCCGGTGCTTTGAAAAAGCGCCGGGGGGAGAAGATATCACCCATGTTGAAGGGTCGGTGGATCCGCTCCGTGATATCGAAACGATCGAGCTTGAGCTGATTCTTGCGGATATCCAGACGCTTGAGAACGCAGCAAGCAAAGCAAAACGCAACGCCAAAGGCGGCGACCGCGATGCGATTGCTCGGATGAAACTCATCGAGATGCTCACACCGGTTCTCGAAGAACAAAAACCGGCTCGTTCTCTAGAACTTCATGATCCAGATCTGATCAAAGCACTCAAAGGTCTCGCGCTGATCACCGTCAAACCAATCCTCTATATTGCCAATGTCTCTGATGATGATCCCAACGGCGAAGGCCCGCTCGCTCAGCGAGTCCGCGAGCATGCAGCAACAGTGGGGGCTGAAATGGTCCCGGTCTGCGCCAGAATCGAGTCTGAGCTTTCCGAACTCGATGAAGAAGACAAAATCGAGATGCTCAACGACATGGGGATGGATGAGCCTGCACTCGGGAAACTTGCTCGCGCAGCATACAAACTACTCGGATACCAGTCGTATTACACCGCTGGGGAGAAGGAAGTCCGCGCTTGGACCGTCCCTCAAGGATGCAAAGCTCCGCAAGCAGCGGGTGTGATCCACACTGACTTTGAGCGCGGGTTTATCCGCGTGGAGTGCTACAGCGTGGATGATCTGGTGGAGTTCAAATCCGAAAAAGCGATCAAAGAAGCGGGCAAGATGCGGATCGAAGGCAAGGGGTATGTGATGCACGACGCGGATGTGTGTAATTTCTTGTTTAATGTATGACCAGAACGCTGTTGGTTGATCAAAAAGCGGTTTTGTTCGCGTATCCTTGAGAATGTAACTGTTTCATTATGCGATCATCTCGTCTATTTGACCGATGATTTCTCCATCAAGCTCGATCAAACCACGGAGCAAACATGACGCCGCACGCGAAAATTCCCTCTTGGGATCGAGTCGATTCAAAGACCCCAGCGCACGCCAAAATCGTCGCGACCCTCGGTCCCGCTTCAGATAGCCCAGATATGCTCGACAAGCTCATTGAGATGGGGGTCTCGGTGTTCCGTCTCAACTTCTCCCATGGCACGCTTGAGGACATGGATACCACATTCAAAAATGTCCGTGAAGCTTCCGCGCGTTCAGGTCGCAGCATCGCGATTCTTGGTGACCTCCAGGGACCCAAAATGCGGGTCGGGAAGGTCCCCGACATTGACCCAAAGGGCGGGATCATCCTCAAGACAGGCGACAAGATCCTGTTCAAGAGAGATCAAGGCGAAGCCGCGATCATTGATGGTGTCCCCACATTCAGCGCCAGCTTTGACCCGATCTACACCGATGTGCTTCCGGGTCAGCGGGTCTTGATCAATGACGGCGCAATCCGCATGCTTGCAGTCGAGCATCTCCATGGTGAATGGCTCAAGTGCCGAGTCACTGTGGGTGGAAGAATCACAAGCTCCAAGGGAATCAACCTCCCTGAATCCGATATCAGTGTCCCTGCGATTACTGAGCGCGACTGGGAATGTGCACGCTGGGCGGTTGATCGTGGTGTTGACTACCTCGCCCTTTCATTCGTGCGCACCGCGGAAGAAGTGAGAGAACTGATCGAGAAACTGGAACAATGGTGCACTTCGTGCTTGCCTTGGGCTGAAGAAGGTATGGCGATGCGGACCCCGGTCATCGTCAAGATCGAAAAGCCCCAAGCGGTCGACAACCTGGATGCGATTATCGAAGCAACCGACGCAGTCATGGTCGCGCGAGGGGATCTCGGTGTGGAAATGGATGTCGCGAAAGTTCCCGTCATCCAGAAGCACATCCTCGCGAAATGTAACGAGCAGGGGAAGCCTTGTATTGTTGCAACGCAGATGCTTGAGTCGATGATCGATTCGCCAACCCCAACACGCGCAGAAGCATCGGATGTCGCCAACGCGGTCTTTGATGGGTGCGATGCGGTCATGCTTTCTGGTGAGACCGCGGTTGGTGCGTATCCCGACATTGTTGTTGAAACAATGCAGCGCATTATCAAGGTCACCGAAGCGCGCATGGAAGAGATGGCCCACGCGCAAGGCGTACCTGCAGACCTCAAAGAATACCCCTTCCGGTCAGCTGCACTGGCGCGAGGTGTTTGGCACATGGCAGAAGGGCTCGACGCCAAAGCGGTCGTGGTCTGGTCACAAGCAGGCGGGATGGCGCGGTACCTCTCGCAAAACAACTTCCGTATCCCGATCTACGCGTACACCTCCTCGCCCATCGGTTCGCGCCGGATGGCGCTCTTTGGTGGAGTCACCCCGATCTTGACCAACCCTCCTCACAAGGGTCGACTCCGCAACTGGACCGACGAGGTTGAAGACATGCTTGTCGCTCGTTCGGTGGTTGAAAAGGACGACAAAGTCCTGCTGGTTGCTGGTAAGCCACTCGGTGCGATCCTTGCGCAAAGCACGGTCGCGATCCTCCGCGTTGGCGACCAAGCATCCGGATTCCGCGTCGCTGATGATGTAGAGATGCAAACTGTTTCGATGCCTGTCTGACGGTGCTGACCTCAAAAACAATCGAATACGCATAGAACCCGTATTTTTTGACGGGTGATGCGTAGGTTCTGGCTTTGGTTTAGTCGGGATTATGTTCTATAATGCATACGCGAGACCTGGGCTCTCGCTGGCGCGATCCATCGCACCTGACTTTTTCACCGCCCAAGATTATGCACATCCAAGTGTGCAGCAAGGATACCGAGATGACCACGACCTCGACCCAAACAACCGACATGCTCACCACCGATCCACTGAACCTGATTGATGTCGATCATGTCCGCTTTTATGTAGGCAACGCGAAACAAGCTGCGTATTTCTACGCCCATACATTTGGATTTAGAATCGACCAGATCGCCGACCTCACGACCGGCTCGCGCGAAGAAGCGGACTACCTCCTCACGCAGGGCAACATCCGCATCCTGCTCACCACCCCGCTCAACAAAGACCACGAAGCCGCGGAAGAACTCAAGCTCTACGGCGACGGCATCAAAGATGTCGCTCTCACCGTCGAAGACGCGACCGCTGCCTACAACAGAGCAATCGAAAACGGTGGCAAGTCGGCTAAGGCCCCCCGCACCATCGAAGACGAAAAAGGCAGCGTCACCGTCGCGTCGATTCATACCTACGGGCGCGTCATCCACACCTTCATCTCTCGCACTGGCGAGTACGCACACGAGAACCTCCGCGAGGGCGGTTTGTTCATGCCGACCTTCAAGAAGTACAACTCCCCTCTCAACCAGTACAACGAAGACCATCCATGCGGTCTCATGTTCACCGACCACCTCGTCGGCAATGTCGAAGAAGGGAAGATGAACGAGTGGGTCAAGTGGTACGAAGATGTCCTCGAGTTCAAGATGTTCAAGCACTTCGATGATGCGGACATCTCCACCGAGTTCTCAGCACTCATGTCCAAGGTGATGGCATCAGGCAACAACCTGATCAAGATGCCGATCAATGAACCCGCCGACGGCGTGAAGAAGAGCCAAATCCTCGAATACCTCGAATGGCACAACATGATGCCCGGCGTTCAGCACCTCGCGTTCCGCACCGACGACGAACTCGCGACCGTCGCCGAGCTCCGCCGCCGCGGCGTCGACTTCCTTGACATGCCCGAAACCTATTATGAAAACGTTTGGAACCGCGTCAACACCATGCTCACAGAGCACGGCCACGATGTCGTCAAAGAAGACCACCAACGCGTCAAGGACCTCGGCGTACTCGTCGACGCCGACGACGAGGGCTACCTGCTCCAACTTTTCACCAAACCACTCCAGGACCGCCCGACCTTCTTCATCGAAATCATCTGCCG
>JBGCDI010000002.1:0-5567 GCA_045105315.1 Phycisphaerales bacterium
TGAGGGATGATGGTGAAGATCATCGACACGAAGGGCAAGGAGTATTTTGTCAACGCTGCGTATATTAAATCGGTGACCCCGAAGGGTGATGACAAAGCAGATATTGACTTTGGTAGTTGGAACGCGATTCGGGTGAACCAACCGGCAGAGCAGGTTGCTGAAGTGATTAATGCGGCGCTCCCGAGTTCGTTTGATGAGATTCTTGCAGCGACTGAAACTAATACCCAGAGCAATGATAATTCCCAGACGGCGTCGATCATCGCTGTCATTGGATAACCGGAGTATATTTCATGGCAGTACAAACACTCGTCGGAGCAATCACTTCGACCCTCGACCAAGCACTCGCTGCGGATTCTGATGTGATCTTGCTTGGTGAAGATATTGGCCTCAATGGTGGCGTGTTTCGCGCGACTGATGGGCTTCAAGCGACGCATGGTAAAGACCGTGTTGTTGATACCCCGCTTGATGAGTCTGGGATTATGGGGACGGCGATCGGTTTGGCGATTGCGGGGATGAAGGCGATTCCTGAGATTCAGTTCGAGGGGTTCCTTGGACCTGCGTATGACCAGCTTGTGAATCATGGTGGCCGGATGCGTACTCGTACGCGTTCAGCAATTACTGTTCCGATGACTGTGCGTGTTCCTGTTGGGGGCGGGATCCATGCTCCTGAGCTTCACTCGGATTCACCGGAAGCCATTTACACGCATTCTCCGGGGATTAAAGTTGTGATGCCTTGCACTCCTTATGATGCGAAGGGTTTGCTCAACACCGCGATCAAGGATCCTGATCCTGTGATCTTCTTTGAGCCCAAGCGTGTGTACCGGACCTTCAAAGAGGAGGTTCCTGATGAGTACTACGAGATTCCACTCGGGCAAGCGAAGACGGTTGCTGAGGGCGATGATCTGACTGTGGTGACCTGGGGCGCTTCGATGTTCCAGGCGCTTGAAGCGATTGATAATCTTCCAGAAGATGTATCGGTTGAGCTCATTGATCTGCGTTCGATCTATCCGTTTGACATGGACACGATTGCGGAGTCTGTTCAGCGAACCGGACGGTGCGTGATTGTGCATGAAGCTCCGCTGACTTGCGGGCTTGGCGCGGAGATCGCGGCTCGGATTATGGAAGAGTGTTTCTTGCAGCTTGAGGCTCCGGTTCAGCGCGTGACTGGGTTTGATACGATTATGCCCTATTACAAGCTGGAGAATGAGTACTTGCCTGAAGCTCCACGGATCCTGAAAGGGATTACGGAGTGTCTTGCGTACTAATACACTCGACTAGAACTGACTCGCGGAAACGACTCACGGAACCCGCACACTTTCTGACACACTCCCCCACCGCTCCTATGACTGGAAGCAATGAGGACTGAACATATGGCTGGCAAAGTTTCATCTGATCCCAACATCTTTATTCTCCCGGACCTTGGCGAAGGACTTGAGGAAGCTGAGCTTATTAAGTGGACGGTCAAGGAGGGCGACACGGTTGGTGAGCTTGAGGTGATCGCGGAGATGGAAACCGATAAGGCGCTTGTTGAAGTGCCTTCTCCTCGCGCGGGGACGATTAAGACTTTGCATGGAAGTGACGGCGACATCATTAAGGTCGGCGCTCCGTTTGTGACTTATGTGGGTGGTCCGGATGATGCTCCTTCTGCGACACCTGCAGCACCGGCGGCGTCTGCTGCCAAGAGTGCGAGTGTTTCATCTGATGACGATGATCGTCCGGAGGATCAGGGCTCGGTTGTTGGGCAGATGTCTGAGCACACGCCTGGGATGACTTCGAGTGATGGCAAGGCGCTCGCGTCTCCTGCGGTCCGGCGGATGGCACGCGATGCGGGCATCGATATTAACATGGTTGCGGGCACCGGAATCGGGGGACGCGTAACCAAGAAGGATATTGAGAACGCGAAAGCGGGCGGGGGTTCTGCTGCGGTTCCAAGCCCAGCACCTGCTCCGTCTGCACCAGTTGCTTCTGCACCCAGTGCAGCTGCTCCAGCGGCTCCTGCTCGACCAGCTGAGACTCGCCGTCCATTGAACTTGCCGACGACTCAGATTTCGCCTTCGTATGCTCCGCAGCAGACGCCGGCGGCTCAGTATCAGCAGCCTTACCCGCAGCATCAGTATCCTCAGCAACAGCCTGGGTATGGGTATCAGCCACAGCCTGGGTATGCGTATCCGCCTTATGGATATGCTCCGCCCCCACCACCTCCGGGATATGGGTATCCGCCTCCTCCCCCGCCGATGCCTTATGGGTATCCGCAAGCGCCGATGCAAGGCGGCGGTGTCCCGGCGGCTCCGGGGTATCAGGGTCCTGCTGGGTATCGTCCGATTCCAGAACCGGCGCAGCAGAGTTTGGTTCAGCCTGGACAAGCGGAGGCGCGGATTCCGTTTAAGGGAGTGCGCCGTACGATTGCCAATAGATTGCGGACTGCGGTTGATACCGCGGTGCACTTTACGGTTGTTGATGAAGCGGATGTTACTGCACTCGATGCTTTGCGTAAGGATGTCAGTGCTCAGTCGGGCGTGAAGATTAGTGTGCTTCCGTTTGTGTGTGCTGCGGTTTCGCGGGCGCTTGCGGGCAAGTTTGGCGCGATGAACGCGATTGTTGATGACAACGCAGCGGAGATTATTCAGTACGGCGCGGTGCATCTTGGGATCGCGACGGATACCGAGAACGGATTGATGGTTCCGGTGATGCGTGATTCGGACCGGATGAATGTTGTTGAGCTGGCGCAGTCGATCGCGCAGATCGCAGCAAGCGCGCGGGATCGTTCGATTCCGCGTGAGCAGTTGATGGGTTCGACCTTTACCATCAGCAATGTCGGCTCGCATGCGGGCCGGTTTGCGACGCCTGTGATTAACTATCCTGAGGTTGCGATTCTTGCGATCGGCAAGGCGTACGACGGGGCGGTTGTTCAGAACGGCGAGTTGATGGTCGGGAAGGTGATGCCCTTGTCGCTTGCGTGTGATCACCGGGTGGTTGACGGGGCGACTGCGGCGCTGGCGCTTGCGGAGATTGTGGAGTCGCTTCAGAATCCGGAGTCGCTGCTTTAACTTCGATTCAATAGTTTGAATGCACCCGTAGTCATAATGGATTACGGGTGTTTTTTTTGCTTAGATCAGCGGGATATCATCTTGAAGGTATTGCATCCATCGATCGGACTCTGCTATTTCTTTGAGGATTTGGTTGCGGCCTTCGAGGAATCGTTTCATGTATGCGTTGAGGAATGTGACTTCTGCGAGTCTTCCAAGCAATCCCAAGGGGGCGAGGATGTGGAGTTCGTCATCCATCTGGGTTTGGGCTTCTGAGATTGCTCTGAAACGGTGGACATGACGGAGTTGTTTGAATGCGCCCGAGAGCATCTCGTCTGTGAACATGTTGGGGCGATCGAACTCGGTGATTTGTCCGGTGAGCTGTTGGCGGATTCCGAAGTGCTTGGCTTCCCAAGTGACGGTTTCATAGTGTTCGATGAGCCCGCTGGTTCTGCCTGCGATGGCTCGTTCGTTGGTCTGTGATGCTGATTCGATGTGGGCATCGATGGATCGGGCGAGATCGAAGACTCTTGATATTGGAGCGTTGAGCTGAGTTGTTGAGCGAATAATGGGCATTTTCTAATCTTAGTATGCTCGGAGTGCGATTGACTGGTGTGGAGGGTTGGCCTATCGTTTGGGCCCTCCGGATGGAAACCGGGGTGACTAAAGGAATTACCATGAAGAACGAAACGCACCCAACCTACTACCCATCCTGCAAAGTCTACTACAACGGCGAAGTCGTGATGACTGTCGGGGCGACTGTTCCTGAGCTGAAGGTCGATGTGTGGTCTGGATCACACCCGTTCTTTACTGGTAAGGCGACCTTTGTTGATGCTGCGGGTCGTGTTGAGAAGTTCCAGAAGAAGTTCGCTGGCAACTACTTCAAGAGCAAGAAGTAAGACTGCGGGCATTTGCCTAACTTTATCTTGCCTATTTTAACATTTTCATACGCTTGAGCGTCTTTGATTATGCTTGTAAGCGTGCATGCTCTGATAAAGAACTTGTTTCTTTGACGCTGATATTTGATACCCAATCACCTGCCTTCTTTGGGTGGGTGTTTTTACTTGGATTCTGAATTACGATGGATTTCAAGGATCCATATAGGTATTTTTAACGAATAGAGGGAGTCATTTGGCCACCATTGCATTCGTGCGCTTTGGTTGACCACTGCGTGGGGGTCTCTCACGCAGCACTTTCATCTGACTGACACATGCGGACTCTGGGCACTCGCTCAGTTGCCACTCTATATGTGCATTGGTGTCCAGGTATTTATCTGGGCGGTTTGTGCAGCGTCGTGTATACAGCCCATCTTGGGTTACAGAAAGGACTATGGACTATGAACAATCGGAATCTATTGATCACCATGACCACGCTTTTGGCGGCGGGTGCTGGGAGCGCTGTTGCTGGCCCGGACTGCTCGGAGTCGGTGTGCTCAGTTGCCAAGCAGGTGCCTGATGCGATTGCATCGTCGGATGAGCTGTTTATGCGTGATATTGCTGGCCGCATGATCAACTCGCTGACACTCGAAGAGAAGATGGCGATTGCGGCAAAGAACGGTATTGGTTCTGATGCTTTGGATCTTTCGCACTTTACCTTTGATGTTGATCGCTCCAAGGTTGCGGACATCGATCCAACGATTACACCTCGCGAGTACCGCGACTTGCTCTTTACTCCTGAGATGGAAGCCCGGATGAGCGAGGGCCATCTTGCGATGGTTGAGGAGATTGTCAAGACTCTTGAATCCGAGAATCAGCCTCCGGCGTTGTGCTTTGCTCCGGATATGGATCGCGAAGTCGCGTTGTCGATTAACTCGCTGATCGAGTTCCGTTTCAGCATTCTGTTTCAGCAGACAAACCGCTGGAGCAATACCGCGACTGATGGTCCGGGTCTGCAGCAGGGGCAACCTACTACCCTGACCTACTCATATATTCCTGACGGTACCTTTGTACCGAACCTCGGGATTGGTCTTGGGTCGGGTAACTCTGCGTTGTTCCAATGGCTCAATGGTATTTATGGTTCACCAGCAAACTGGCAACCGTTGTTTGACCAGGTCTTTGATCGCTGGTCAGAACTGACCGGGCTGAGTTATGTGTTTGAGCCCAACGATGACGGGGTGAATACCAATGGCGCGGCGGGTGTGCTTGGTGTTCGGGGTGATGTTCGTATTGGTGCGTACGATTTCCAGAATGATGGGAATAGCGGCGTGCTTGCGTACAACAACTTCCCACAAGACGGCGATATGATCTTTGACGCGTTTGATACTTTCTACAACAACACTGGTGGCAACTCGCTCCGATTCCGGAATGTGACTGCTCACGAGCATGGTCATGGCCTTGGCATGCTTCATGTGTGTCCTGCGGTGGGCACGAAGCTGATGGAGCCGTTTATCTCGACAGCGTATGACGGGCCTCAGCTTGACGATATTCTTAATGGCCAGCGCCACTACGGCGATCCGCTTGAGCCCAATGACAACGCAGCATCAGCATCCGATCTCGGATCGTTCGGTGTTGGATCCAATGTGGTTGTTGGTAATGTCAGTGT
>JBGCDI010000003.1:0-66964 GCA_045105315.1 Phycisphaerales bacterium
CTCAACCGAGGCCTCACTCAAGGAGATGATTCTCCCGGGTGCCCTCGCCGTGGTCGTCCCGCTCGTCAAAGGGCTGGGACATATCGGATGCGAGATTCGGGCAACCCATGACTCCGATGGTGGGGGTCGCGTGTTCGACGAATCCCAGCGCGACTGCGTACTGCTGATTGCGTAGGAATCCCTTTGTGCCGTCGATGGGATCGAGGGTCCAGAATGAATGGTGATCGGTATCCCCAGCTCCAAGATCGATTGCATCGAGAACCTTGTTGGGAGTCGCGCCTTCCCAGACCGTTTGCACCGCGGCAACGGTTGCATCCAGGAACATCTCGTTGTCTTCATCGCGGAGGAACGCGGAATCTTCCTCAGCGACAAGATGAAGATCTTCCCCAAGTTTTTGTTTGAGGATCATCCCCACAACTGCTTGGGATGCAAGATCCGCGATGGTGACGGGGGACTTGTCGTCCTTGGTCATCGCGCGAACCTTGTCAAGATTATCCTGCACTTCCCGGCAAACAATAGACGCAGCAATAACAGCTTCACGGGCAGCAGCGGCGTAACGAGCGTGGTCAATCATGATGCATCCTCCGTAGTTGATGAACTCGTTAGGATTCTATGGGTCACCAGCGCCTCAATAAGCTGATCCGCAGCTTGCTGGGGAGTGAGTTGATCCGAATTGATCTCGATCTCGGGAGATTCGGGTGTTTCGTATGGATCGTCGATCCCGGTGAACCCTTTGATCTCCCCGGCTCTTGCCTTTTTATAGAGCCCTTTTGGATCGCGGGATTCGCAGACTTCGATCGGGGTGTTGATGAAGACCTCCAGAAAGCGCAAGCCTGCATCTTTGTGGATCGCGCGGACCTGCTCGCGGTCGGCGCGGTATGGAGAGATAAAGCTTGAGATGGTGATGATGCCCGCATCAGCGAAGAGTTTGGAGACTTCACCGATCCGGCGGATGTTTTCTTGTCGATCTTGGGCGCTGAATCCGAGGTTACTGTTGAGCCCGTGTCTGATGTTGTCCCCGTCGAGCCTGTATGCGAGCTTTCCTTGGTTCATGAGTGCGTGCTCGAGAGCGACCGCGATGGTGGACTTTCCTGATCCGGAGAGACCGGTGAGCCAGAGGGTGCATCCTTGTTGGCCCATCAGGTCGGCGCGGTCTTGCGCGGAGACTTCTCCGAGGTGCCAGGTGATGTTGTCTGATTTGGGTTCATCCACTTGCGTGCTCCGGAGCGGGGAAGGTTCTGGTGGTGTTGACGATGGTCTAGAGTGAATATACGCATTTGGAACGATGGATCTCAGCTGGTGGTCTGGATAACCGGAAGCTGAATCCGTGCAGATGTCTATACTTCGGCTGATTCTGGGCTGAAATCGACGAGAGTTGGCTAGAGCGTTCGTATTGGATCGCCGATGATGCTCAGAGCGGGATATTGGCTGAGAGCGATTCCGTTTTTTCTTGTGATACCGAACTCTTTGAGCTGATCTATTTTCCACTGAACTTATATGAATGATCCTTGAGATCGGGGCGGAGGCCTAGGGCATGACGCAGATTGCTGAATCTAACCCACATTACAAGCTGACCCACCTCAAAGCGCTCGAAGCGGAAGCGATCCACATCATGCGTGAGGTCGCCGCTCAGTTCGAGCGTCCGGCGCTGATGTTCTCTGGAGGCAAGGACTCGATCGTGATGGTTCATCTCGCGATGAAAGCGTTCAGACCTGCTAAGTTCCCCTTCCCGCTCTTGCATATTGATACTGGTCACAACTTTCCTGAAGCGCTCGATTTTCGTGATTCGCTCGTTGAAGGTATTGGCGAACGGCTCATCGTTCACAAGGTCCAAGACCTGATTGACAAAGGTATTGCCACCGAAGATCCTGGACCATATCCATCGCGGAACCGGGCGCAGATCCCGACGCTGCTTGATGCGATCGAGACCTACCGGTTTGATGCACTTTTCGGCGGCGCCCGTCGCGACGAAGAGAAAGCACGCGCCAAGGAACGGATCTTCTCGTTCCGGGATGATTTCGGTCAGTGGGACCCCAAAAACCAGCGCCCAGAGCTTTGGAACCTGTATAACGGTCGTCACCAGATGGGCGAGAACATCCGCGTGTTCCCGATCTCCAACTGGACCGAGATGGATGTCTGGCAGTACATCATGCTTGAAAAAATAGCAATCCCCGAGCTCTACTTCTCGCACACGCGCGATGTGGTCACACGGATGGGTCAGTATGTCCCGGTCGGGGAAGCGCCGTTTGGTCCTCGCGAGGGCGAAGAGGTCACGACGCGGACAGTTCGTTTCCGCACAGTCGGAGATATGAGCTGTACCGCAGCAACAGATTCACCCGCAGCGAACCTCGAAGAAATCGTTGCAGAAGTCGCGGCAGCGCGTGCATCAGAACGCGGAGCGCGGATGGACGATAAAACAAACGAAGCTGCGATGGAAGATCGTAAAAAAGAAGGATATTTCTAGGACATGGCTCCCGACACTACCCAAAGCGATCTATCGACCAGCACCAATGCCAATCAAGGGATGGAGTTCTCCACCGATGCGTACCTTGATATGGACCTGCTCAGGTTCCTGACCTGCGGCTCTGTCGATGACGGCAAGTCCACGCTCATCGGACGGTTGCTCTATGACTCAAAGTCCATCTTTGAAGACCAGCTCGAAGCAGCAGAATCCGCGTCCCTCTCGCGAGGTGATCAACGCATGGATCTCGCGCTGCTCACCGACGGTCTTCGCGCCGAGCGTGAACAAGGGATCACCATCGATGTTGCGTACCGATACTTTGCAACACCCAAACGCAAGTTCATCATCGCGGATTGCCCCGGCCATGTGCAGTACACACGCAACATGGTCACCGGCGCATCGACCGCAAACCTCGCGCTGATCCTGATTGATGCTCGGCACGGGGTCATCGAACAAACCCGCCGACACTCGTTTATCACATCGCTGCTCCGCATCCCGCACTTGGTGGTGTGTATCAACAAGATGGATCTGGTTGATTGGTCAGAGGAAACCTACGAGAAGATCCGCGAGGACTTCGAGCAGTTTGCAGCCCGCTTTGAAATCAATGACATTACCTTCGTGCCGCTTTCAGCGCTGACCGGCGACAATGTGGTCAATCGCTCAGACAAGATGGACTGGTACCAGGGGCCGTCGCTGCTGCATCATCTTGAGAATGTGCATATTGCGGGTGATCGCGACATGATCGATCCTCGGTTCCCGGTCCAGTGGGTGATCCGGCCTCAAGGCGACGAACACCACGACTACCGGGGCTACGGAGGGCAGGTCGCGTCTGGGGTCTTTCAGCCTGGTGATGAAGTTGTCGCGCTCCCAAGCGGGATGACCAGCACGATCAAATCCATCGATATTGGAGGTGATGCGGTTGGATTCGCGAGTCCACCCCAGAGTGTGTCGATCCAGCTCGATGACGATATCGATGTCTCGCGAGGGGACATGCTCTGCAGACCAAACAACAAGCCCACAAGCGGCCAAGACATCGACGCGATGATCGTCTGGATGGCTGATACCCCGATGGTGGTAGGCAAGAAGTATTCAGTGCGGCACACAACCAATGAAGCGCGATGTGTCATTAAAGATCTGCGATACCGGATGGATATTGAAACGCTGAGCAGGGTTGAAGAAGCGTCGGATCTTAAGCTCAACGAGATTGGTCGTGTTGCTTTCCGGATGACCAAGCCCTTGTTCTTTGATCCGTACCGTCAGTGCCGATCGACCGGGAGCTTTATCATCATTGATGAGCAGACCAACAACACGGTTGGTGCTGCGATGATCATCGGTGAATCGAACTCGTAGTTACGAGAGCTTATAAAAACAGATAAAAGAAGACCCGCACCGAGTGATCGATGCGGGTCGTTCATAACAAATCTGTGTACTGAATGAATCAGTATCGTCAACAGCTCTTAGCGGCGACGACGGATGGTTGTCGCTGCACCAAGTCCGAGGAGTGCGAGTGCACCTGGAGCTGGGATGGTGTAGGAGATGTTGTCGAAGCCCATTGAGCCGCCGAGGTTGATCTCTGCTTTGTCGAAACCACCAGCAACAGCGATTTCATCAATCAGGTTGATTGAGTTGTTTCCGAAGACTGCGCCGTTGTCATACGCGCCGCCTGCGAGGAAATCATTGAAGTCGACTTCGAGGACTGAAACGCCGCCGAGGAAGAACTCAACTGAGCTGTTCTCAGCAGTTACATCTTCGAGGTCAACAACATGGAAACCGAATGACTGGACTGTGAAGTCGAAGTCAAAGATGAGGGTACCAGCGGGACGGCTGCCTTCGTCATCTGGGTTGCCGCTGTTTGATTCAGCGAGGATAAGGATGTTGCCCAGGTCGGTGTTCAGGTCGGTGTTACCAACTGCAAACGGATCTTCGAGGTCTGGATCGAGGGTTCCAGCGAGGTTGGTATCAAAGATCTGAGCAAGACCAAATACACGGTTCGGGTTCAACGCTGAGATGTTGACGCCTTGTGCCGCGTACTGGTTGGAGACGAAGTCTCCGTTGTTCAGGTCAGTAAAGTCGAGGGTATCAGCACCCGCCACTGCTGCCAGTGAGGCTGCAGTGATCGCTATCATTGTAAACTTCATGTCTAAATCTCTCTTTTTTGGGGTCTCTCTCTTATGCTCGTTGACAATCTCTCTCTAAAGATCGTCTTGGACATACGTATTATCCAATGAGCGCGTTAAATATACACAACTGATAAATAGCTGTCAATATTCGAGTTAGAATTAACTTTTATTCTCTTGAATTTAAGCTAACCAATGTGAACATGGGTATTTTAGAGTCGACTTTTTGGTCCCATTTTGTACAACTACTTTGGAGTTGCTCGATGCTTGAACCAGTAATCACAACCGATCGGCTCTTGATCGACCCCCCGTCGCACACCGATCTTGATGCCCTTGCTGAGCTCTGGAGCGATGAGCACACGATGCGCTACATCGGAGCGGGAAACGCTTGGAGTCGATCCCAGATTGCTGAGCGCATTGACCGCGCGATCAAAACACATCGCCAGCACGGGATGACCTTCTGGACCATCAAGGAACGATCCACCGGAATGATCATTGGACAAGGAGGGCTGGTGCCCATCGAGTTCAACGGCCCAGAAATTGAGCTCGGGTATCGACTCGGAAAAGACCATTGGGGCAAGGGATACGCAACAGAAATCGCGAAGGCATCCGCTCGGTACGGCTTGACGAGTCTCGGGCTCGATGAACTTGTCGCGGTGTGCGATGAGCACAATGACGCATCACGAGTTGTACTTAGTAAGGTGGGCTTCCGTGAGATAGGGCTCTCGCAAGCGTACTACAACACCTCAACCATACTCCATCGAATGAACCGCGACGATTTTGAGCGAGTAGGATGACCTATGCCTCTCACTATCCTCCATATCTCTACTCGTCTCATTCTCGGAGGTTCGCAAGAGAACACCGTCCTCTCGTGTGAAGGTCAAGCGGAACTTGGTCATGATGTTCATCTCACGTTTGGTCCGATCTTTGGTCCCGAGGGTTCATTACTTGAAAGGGCGGAAGGCTTCCGAACCAAAGATGATCGACCAATACATTGTCACGAAGTCCCGAATCTGGTTCGTGAGATCAGCCCATCTGCAGACCGTCGATGTCTCTATGAGTTGATGGAACTCATGGAACGCATCAATCCTGATGTGGTCCACACACACTCATCGAAAGCGGGAGTACTCGGTCGGATAGCAGCATGGAAACGCTTTAAAAGCAGCACCAACGGACGACCAGCAGTCATCCATACCATCCACGGCCCGCCCTTTATGCCCATCGAAGGAGGCGCTCTCAGTCGATCAAAGGTCGCGTTTAAAAACTGGATGTACACCGTTGCAGAGCGCACAGCTGCGCGCTCATGCCACACCATTGTTTCAGTTGCCGATGCGATGACCGATCAGTTTCGTGAACGGAGTATCGGGACTATGAATCAGTATGTCACTGTGCGTTCTGGGATGGAAGTCGAGAAGTTCCTAAAGCCTTTGCCAGATGAAGACCGCGCGAGCATGCGCGCCCAGCTTGGTTTTTCCGATGACGACTTTGTCATCGGGACCGTCGCAAGACTCGCACAACACAAGGGGCACGACGATATTCTTGACGGATTGTGTGATGACCTCCGCGCGAATCCACGCTGGAAACTATTGTGGGTTGGTGATGGATGGTGGACCGATCGGTTGATTGATCGCGTCCGAGAACTCGGGTTTGAGGATCAACTCGTCCACACCGGGCTGGTTCCTCAGCATCGCGTTGGCGCGATGATGCGCGCGATGGATGTGCTGCTCCACCCCAGTTATCGCGAGGGGCTTCCTAGAACGGTGCCTCAAGCATTGCTTTGTAGCGTCCCAGTCTGCGCCAGCAACACTGATGGCACCCCCGAGATTTGCGTTGATGCTCGCACAGATCCAAATAACGCGACCGGGTTGTTGTTTGAACCTGGAGATGCGCATGGGCTGGGCGATTCGATCCGGTGGATGTATGAGCATCCACACGAGAGACGGAAGCTTGGTGTTCGTGGTCGCGAAATCTGCACCGATATGTTCAGCACCGAACGGATGGTGTCAGAACTCGAACGGGTGTACGCAGCGGCGCTTGCTCGCTCGTTCTAATAGACTCTGACTCAACAACCTGAAAGCCCGCAAACGATTCAGGATCAATAAAAAAGAAATGCCTTCGGCGCTACCGAAGGCATTTCAATATCTCTCGGAGGGCTTTCGCCCGCCAAATGGGCCATAGAGCCCGATTTCCTACCAAGATCAATAGATCACAAAAATAGCGACATGCCAGTAATCCCGATAACAAATTAATCAAGATCACTATAAAGTGCTTATTGTCAAGTATTTATGAGCTTGTTTTTTTGCCTACAATCTCACGCAGCCGCTGATCTTGGATACTCAAGCTCAGAAACCGCCCAACGGACCACATCACGGATTGTGATAATCCCGACGCAGTGCCCCTGCTGATCAACAACAGGCAAACACGAAATCCGGTGATCAAGCATCACTCGAGCAGCGGATCGCAGCGCGGTGTTTGCACGCACCGCGATGAGCTGACGGGTCATGATCTGGTGCGCCTTGCGGTTGAGCATCGCGACATCCGCTGACCGCTCTGCCATTTTGCCGACAAAGGGTGAGATGTTCTTGAGCAGGTCACGATCAGAGATTACACCGACGCATGAACCGTCATCGCCATGGACGATGAGGTGGTGGTAGTGGGAGGTCTCGAAGATCGTCTGAATTTTGCCCACAGCATCATCCATCGAAATGGTTTCGATCGGGTGGGACATGACATCTCGTACAATGAGTGCGGGCATGTATGTTCAATCGGGCAGTGGTCGCTGTTCCTATACTGATGTATGAGTGATAACCGCGCGCAAGGTCAATCGGGGGGTGAAGGTGTAGGGTCTGGACCGGCTGCGATCTGGGCGCCGTGGCGATTAGCGTACATCGAGTCGTTATCGGAAGACCAGGATTCCAAAGACTCCGCTCCCTCGTCTCGAAGTGCAGCGCCTCCCGGTTCAACAAGCGGCAGTTTCCTGCTTGATTATTGGAACACTCCAGAACTTGACCAAGAGCACTATGTCATCGAGCGGACAGATGCTGGTCTGATTCTGCTTAATAGGTATCCGTATTCCAACGGGCACTTGCTGATCGCGCTGGGTGATGCTCGTCCAGCATTGATGGATTACGAACCGGATCAACGCGCTGCCCTTTGGGAACTGGTTGACCGCGCGACCGCGCTCGCTGAGCTGGCGCTTGAACCACAAGGATTGAATATTGGGATCAATCAGGGACGGGCTGGGGGGGCGGGGGTGCCGAGCCATCTGCATGTGCATGTGATCCCCCGCTGGAGCGGGGATACGAACTTTATCACAAGCGTGGGGGGGATCCGTGTGATCCCCGGGGCGCTTGAGGCGATGTATGAGCGCTACATGCGAGCAGTCGCGGCTTCGAACTAAATGAGATCAGAAGCATTGATCGGGACATCGGCTTCGATTGCTTGGGCGGTTGTTGTACCGATGACAGATTCGAGATCGCACGCGAGGATGCCGGTGCCTGGCCGTTTGATGGTAAGCATGTCGCGGGTGATGGTGGTGCCTGCGGGGATGTCGCATGTTGAGACGACGGACTGGCGGGAGACTGTGCGGACATCTTGTTCGCAGTCGAGGACTCGTTTGATTATCTCGCTTACTGACACTGCATAAATTGCATCCCAAAATGGATTCGGATGCTGAATCGCATCTGAATATTCTTTGAGCTTTTTTCCATCTCGCATTTGATCGACACTGTCGTCAATGGATCGCTGAATAGATTCTTTCCAATCAAATCCTTCTGATGCAAGCTTGATGTATCCACTCAGTTGTGCTGCAAGTAAAGATGCCGCGTGATCAGGACCTGGTCGATGACGATCATCCGTTATGTGTTTTTCGAGAACACATGCACCAAATGCAACAGCAAGCTTTCCTGATCTGTGTGACTTTGTGTGATCACTGTATCCAATAGGAACATTTAGTGCCTTGGTAAACTCAGTGATGCCACCAAAGCCTCGTTCCACACCTATGACGGGATAACTACTCACACATTGCAGTATGGCAAATCGATTGCGTGCAGAATCGAGCCAATCGACTGCTCGAACAACTTCGTCCATCGTGCTCGCGCCGGTGCTCACAATCATTGACTTGCCGGTCTGCATCAATGCTTCAAGCAATGGCTTGTTCACAATATCCGGGCTCGCGGTTTTGTAGGCATCCCAGGAAAGCGTCTCAGCGATGGGGACAAGTTCGGTGCTGAAGACTGTGACGATCGCGTGGATGCCTTTGCTGTGGGCGCGCTGAACGACCAATGCCATCTCGTCGATGGTGAGTTCGAGTCTTCGGAGCATCTCTATCGGATCGGTTTCACCCGCGTTCTTCTGGTACGCAGCGAGTTTGGCGGCTTTGCTCATCAACCGGTCGGTCTCAAAGAACTGGAGCTTGATCGCATCAGCACCAGCCTCCGCAGCGGCGTCGGTGAGTGACAATGCACGATCCACATCGCCGTCATGATTCACCCCGATCTCCGCAATCACATAGGGCGGATGATTGATTCCAATCTCTTGATCACCGATGCGCATGGACTGCACTCCCCTCAACAGCTTGCTCGCGCAGCACCGCGTCAGCAACCAGCTGATCGATCCGCGAATCAATATCAATCACATCACCCTCATCAGTCACCACCGCGCGCCGGTCAGTCCCAAGAAACGCGTGCGGGCTTAGCAGGTCAAGCTCGGGGTTGTTGAGTTCGAGCATAAGTGATTCAGGAGTCACCGCGATCACGCCCCCATCAGGAACCATCGCGGGCGGGAGGTCTTGTCTGCGGAAACAGTTGTGGTAGAGCACATCCCCCTGCCAAGGCAGCACCGAGCCGTGCTCATCAACTCGCACCGTCCACCACGGATGGTGCTTGCCCACCCGCGCGTAGGACTGCACGCTATGGGCTTGGCTATCGATCAGTTTGATCACCGCTTCGTCAATCAGTGCCGATGGTCGGACCGGAACATTGGCATACAGAATCACGATTGGGCCAGCGATCGAGCCGATCGTTTGGTACGCGTGTCTTGCTGCGCTATCAATCGTTGCGTGGTCATTGGCAAACTCGAGCGGTCGATCCACCACAATGCACCCATGCGAAGACGCGATCTGCTGAACCTGAGCATCATCAGTCGAGACCACGACCGTACCGATCATGGATGACCGATGAGCAGCGTCAATCGTCCACTCAACGCAAGGCTTCCCCCCAACTACCGCATGGTTCTTTCCCGGGAGCCCTTTGGACCCAGCACGCGCCAGGATGATCGCGGTCGCTTTCTGATGACTGTTCATGCGCCCGCTCCTGCTGGTGTGATGTGCGACTTTGGTTCGACCGAAGCAGCGTGGTCATGAACGCGGCGCAGCTGCGTGTACGCTTCGTGGACCCCGAGCTCGAATGCATTGATCGATCCGATCGGACGACGGTGCGCATCAACAACGCGTCCATTACTTGCAATCCGCAGGATCTGATTGTCGAGTTGTTCTTGCCGGTCGCGTGGTACTTTGAGGGCTTGGATTCGGTCTGATGCTTCAGCACACAACGGCGCATCGATCGTTGCACACCCGCACACTGTGAGCCAGCGATCGTAGAATGATTCGATGTCGGCATACACCGCATCGCACCGGGTCATGCGAGGAAGAATCCATGGACGCGGGAGCGAGCCAGAAATATCACTTGCTTGATTGTTGCGCGCACTGAATAACGACTGCATGACATCAAGCAGTCGCTCAAACCCATCAACTCCCGTCATCACCTCATAGAGCGAACGCGAGTTGGCGAGCACATCAACAGAAAGCACATCGATTCCGGATTCAATAATCTGTTCAGGAGTCGCTGTGGAGTTGACAATCAGATCAACAAGGTCAGTCCGGAGCTCAATGCTCGCGATGCCTTTAGATTTGAGAGTATCGATCATTGGGAACACATCGGGATGAGTCAGTGGATCACCTCGGCCATGAATAAGCACCGAGCAATCTGGGCGAAGCGTGCGCGCTTGTGAACAGATCAGCTCAGCATGCTGAATGCTCATGCGGTTCATCGGATCGGTGTGCTGATTATGGAACGCCCACACACCACCGGATCGAGGCGCGTTGGTGATTTCGAGTTCAATGCGTGAAGGCGCATTGTTCTGCGCAAGTGCGAGCTCGTTGGTGTACGCTTGCATCAATACCTTGGTTTCTGCGTTTGATGCGTATGACCCAAGTCCGCGGTACGCTGAGGCCATTGCATTGGCGCGAACAGGAGTGTCCGCGATCACGCGGACGCCCGCATCTCGAGCGGCAAGATCAACCCCCACACAAAGCGGTGATGCAATCGGATCCGACTGTGGACCGATCGGAATATAACTCAACATCGCCCCGACCGAACCAAGCACACCCGATGCACTCGCAGCACGAGCAAGCGAATCCACCGCATCAGCATCAAGCACACAACACCCGATCCCAGGAACCGCTTGCGAGAACGGCACCCGGCAACGCGACGGATCACCCCGGTACTGACTGACGATCTGATCGACAAGCACAGGGTCAACCATCGCCCAGTCGCTTCCAACCACCGCGCACGCATCGATGTGGTGCTCCACCATCAGCGCTGAGAGCACAGCCGGGTCCAAACCTTCGTCATAACAACTCATCGAACCGATCGAACCACGCCAGCACTCGCTTGATGCAAACCGGGCTTGCCCGATCACAGCACTCCGCTGACGATACTGCTGAGCGTCAACTCCGACAACACGAACCGGAATCGTTTGTGCATCGATCGACATCATCCGGATCGATTCGGGATCAGGACTCACGATCGTGATCCCATCGATGGTGCTTGTGCGTGTCAACCTCTGAATCGTCAGCTCCAGCGCGTTGAGCCCTTCATGAATCGGTTGACCAAGCGGGCGAGCAATCCCGAGTGGACCAAATTCCGGATCAGCAAAGATCACCGCTTCGACGCGCTGTGCAGGCTGGTGTGACTGCGCGGATTGGTCTTGGCTCCCCATCTCGATCTGCTCATGAGCAAACTCATCACGCGTCATCGGTGGCTGAGTCCCATCGAGCACCGCCAGCACGCGCTCGACAAGGTTCTTGACTTCAAGCGCTGAACCTTTGACCCATTGCACATTGTGCGCATCACGATCGAGCTGTTTGATTTGCCTTTCTGATTCATCGAGATCTTTGATCAGTGATATCTGGCGGTCGACCCGGAAACGGTTGAGCGCGCCCTTCTGATTGATAAAATTCACCAGCCCAAACCCGGGCTCGCTCGCGGTGACATCATCTCGGATCGTGTGTATTTGTCTGATGCACCGATCAACGGTTGCTGGGTCGTCGATGTGTTCTTGTGCTTTGTTGATCAGCTCGATTGTTCGTTCACTGAGCCGATGGATTGAGGTGAGCTGACGGATAATGAGCTCAACGCGTGACCGCACATCACGCGCGTGCTGATCATCGTTCATAAGTTCTGACGGCGTCAACGGAAGATCGATTTGCTCCAATGATCCGAACTCTTGGATCGCATCACAGAGTGTCATGACCTCGGTGTTGCGGATATGCACCCCGCCTTGGGTCGCGTTGATAATCCGCATTGGCTGGTGATCAGGATTGTTTGGGTTCAACGCAGCGTCTTGCTGAAAGTCGCTCTCAAACTGCGCGATGTAGGTCGACATCTGCTCATCGGTGTAGATCGGCCGGCCTTGCACATCGGTGCGTTTGCGCAGCAGATTCTTCATCCGCATGATGCGTTCCCATTCAAACATCTCAAGCGTCCGATGCTCAGAAAGCTCACCCGCCCAGACCCGGTGAATAGAAGCCCCGCTCGCGTAGTACTGCCCGTCGGTAAACCCAAGATCCTGACCGATCAGGATCGCGGTTGTGCATCCAAGATAACGAGCGAGGTAATAGTTCAGGTGCGCGACGGTTGCGCCGCTTGGAAGCGTGCCCATCTCTCTAGATAGCTCATCACCAAGCAGCAAATCCAGCTGAGGTTCGCCAGCACACACAATCTCACCCGGAAACGCGTCAACGATCGCTGCGTTGGCTTTGGGCTCGACGACCAGCCGAACACCGTCCACATCTTCTGTGGTCAGCCCTTCATAAAACCGTTTGCTGATCTCATGGTGATCAAGCGCCGTAACAAAGTGGGGCTTGATCCCGCGCTCAAGCAAAGGCTTGAGCATTGTCTGGACCGCGATGATCACGAATCGATCGCGGATCGATGGATCTTCAAGCAGGTGCAGGTTCCGCTGAAGCGATGGACCCGCAGCAACCAAGATCGCTGCTTTGCCTGCGCACGAATCTTTAAGCGGGATGATCCCGCTTCGTGATGCGTACACCCCGGTGTTCATCAATATATTGCGAAGCGTCACCCCTGAGTGGGCAAGCACCGTAACAAGGTGCGTGCGCGTTGAGCGCACCACATCGAGGAAGTTTGAAGAAAACGCTGACGCCCGGTCTCCCAATCGCTTCTTGCTCCCAGGATGAGATGCAAGCTCGACACCGGTCGACAAAAACGCTTCGGCGCCGCTAATCAGATGCCCGATAGTCGACGCGTCGGTTGTCGTGCTCAGTACAAACAGAGAATCCTGGATCCACTCGCTGTGATCGACGCGCTCCAGAACCGCACGAAGCATCCCCACATCAGGCTCATAACACAACAACAACGAAAGCTTCCCATGCGCTTGCTGAAGGGCGCGCACATGGTACCCAAGACCAAACCCAAGAATCCCGATAAACCCGCAATGCTGAGGATCGTACTGCTCAGCCCATGTACTTGCTTCGCGCGAGGGTTGACGCTTAGAGCACATCGCGCGGCCATCATGGATCGCAACCACCTCTCCATCAGGACTCCTGAGAAACTGGATGCTTGCATCAGCGTCTGCCGACTCAATTGCAAGCGCTGCCTGAGGCGAGCGCACGCGAATCGCTGCAAGGTTCCGTTCTAGAATCTCAGGATTCGGAACAACGATACCATCATCCGTCGAAGGGGTCGTACGCGTAGATGAAGTCATGATCCGCTCCAGCTCATTGATTCTCTTCTCGCAACTCACGGATCAAAGAACGCTGATCCAACACCTCAACATCGGGTAGATGAGGCAAAATTGGCCAAATTCACTCTGAATCTGGAGCGGTCAAAAGACCAAATCAAGGACAAGGATCACAATCCATCCCAACCAACCGCGACCCTGCACGGATAGACCGGTACAGAGAACTACCAGTTGATAACGATCATCACGAGATGCACACAGGGGACCCGATGCAATCTGCACTCTTTGAACCAACCAACTTACCTGAAATCGAGCCTTCTTCACCACTCACCAGCGCGATGTTCGAAAGCCCGCTCATCGCTATGGTCGGGCTTGTGTTGATGGGTGTGCTGCTGCTGCTTGCGCTCAGATCTCGCGCCCAGATCAAAGCAGGATTGATTGCATTCCTGTGCTCACTGCTTCTTGCAGGGGGGCTTTGGGTCTCAAGCACCTTGGTTGAAACCGACCGTGAATCGGTTTCAAACATCGCGCGTCAGCTTGTCGATGCAACCGCAACTGGTGACCGATCAAGATTGGAATCCATAATGATCCCAAGCATCACCGTCACCGCATCATTTGCCAGCGCCCAGGGACGGGACAAGGTGGTGGACTTAGCAGCCAAACGAGTCCCACCGATCGTTGATTCCTACACGATCCCAGAAATCCGGGCTGATCTCCCAGGCCCTCGCGTCGCGCGGACCATGATCAAAATCCGCGCCAAAAGCGACTCCGCGCCACTCGGATCAAGCTGGTGGATGGTCAACTGGCAGCGATCATCGCCTGATTCATCAGACTGGCTTGCCACCTCAATTCAACCGGTCTGGATTCAAGGAATCTCATCCCCATGATCACCGAATCACACGATTCGATTGATTAACGATTGATTGACGATCTACAGACTCAGATTGATCAAGTCAGCCCAGTGAACTGGCTCGATCGCGTGCACCGCGTGGGTATTAAGGGATCCCAACAAGCGAAGACGGCTGAAGACGCGTCACGCGCTGACCAGATGAAGATGTAATCGTTTCGCGCATCCCTTGACCATTTAAGTAGTTATACGGGAATCGCTTACGAAGTTCCTTGAGTCGTCCAGACTCAATCGCAGGCGTGGTCGATCCATCAAAATCACCATCACCAAACACACCAATCGTCACTGTGCTGCGAAGCGGCGCATGGTAATAGAACGCTCGTTCTCCTTGCTCGCGAAGCTCCGAGACCGCTTGTTCTGCTGAGGCACGGAACTCTCTGATTTCTGAGGAACTTGGGTTCGTTTGACCCACCGTGCCGTAGACCCCGATCTGAAGCGTGTACAAAGCCGCGGGACCAAACCGCTCTTTGACAGTTCGTAAATCGAGCTCCGCATTCTTTCCAGATAACGCATCCCCGCTTGGTGGCGCGAGGAACGCTGCAGCAAACGGGCGAGACCCATCGGACTGCATCTCGCGGACACGATCAAGATCCAGAAGCGCCCGGCGATCATCCGGCCCGGTGTACTTGCCGTAACTGATAACCGTTTTGTCCGCGCGTTCAGTGATGTAGGCACTCAGAAGACCAAACTTGGTTTGGACCGTATTGAGAACCACCGGCGCCATCTCAGGTTTCGGGAGGGTCACCAGCACAATGGACCACTGGAACGCATCATCTACATCGTCGCTGGATTCGAAGTCTGGAATATCGAGCGCTTCATTGTCAGTAAATACCGCAGCGCCCTCACTTTTGAGGGATCCGGATTCATCCTTTGAGCTTGAGCCGAACGATCCGCATCCTTGTACCAACAGCATGAAAACAGCCGAAATGAGACCCAAAAACAAGAAATGTGTGTGATGAGCAACAATTGCGCGACAACCGAACAAACAGAAAACCGGCTTGTGATGGGTAATTCGTGGGGTTGTGCGTATGTGTGTAAACATTTTTCGTCGGTCCCTTGTTGTGTTATCATTCGTAACTCGTTACGATGTTGGTAGTTAGGCTGTTTGAACGTTTTTTGTGCTTTTGTGTTCTTCCACTGAAGTGGCTGACGATAGTGTTTGTGAAGGATGGTGGAACACTCCTTCGACAACAACATGTAGTGGTGTCCGAGTGGTGGACTCCTGTAAGACACATGATGGACACGAGTAGGCAGGTAACAAAAGGAGGTCATCCTCTATGACAGACATTTCCCCGATCAACACAAGCGCCGCTGCGAGCGTTGGCAGAATCCGATCCGAGCAAATCTCACGACCGGATGCTGCGATTGACAATACGCGAGCCAGACCAACCCGATCCAATGATCAGGTTGAGTTCTCGAGTGTTGCCCGATTCCTCTCTGAGCTCAAGACAGGGACCGCTGAGCGTGCAGAGCTCATCAACCGGGTCCGCGAAGAAATCGATGCGGGCACATACGACACCCCAGAGAAGCTCGAAGCAGCAATCGATGGCGTGAAAGAAGATCTTGAGTTCACACTCTAAGAACAGCTCATCACTGATCAGAATCCACAAAGGATCCTGATCAAGCGAGATACCAAAGTACACACAGGCATCGGCTATCCGCTGATGCCTGTGTTTTTATATTCAGATTCAGATCAATAGCCGCTTCATTCAATCTGAGTCATACCAGCTTGGTTCTCAGCACGCTCATAGCTGGGTCAATTGTTCGGAGCTGATCAACTTCCTGACTCCCCAGATGACCCAGCACGAACATTGTTGATCCGGACCCTGAAAGCTTTGCATCAATCCCGGCTTGACGGATTTTTGACATGAGTGTGCTCAGTTCAGGGACAGACCTGAGCGCGGGACTGGTCAGATCATTGACCAAGGACCCAGGATCAAGAGTGCTATTCTGAGCTGCGCCATGGACAGCACTCATATCAGAAACCCCGATTTTGCTTTCAGCAGCAAGCTGATCAAACGCGCGGTATACATCACCAGTCGGACACCCAAAGTCTGGGATCAGCAAGGTCAGCTCGTGATCCACACGATGAGTTCGCGTGATCTGATCCCCGATTCCTTCAACAACCGCTGGTCCAGCAGCACTCGACGCGTTGAATGATTCAAGATCAACAAAGAACGGGATATCGCTCCCGATCTTGTGGACCAGCTCTTGGAGTTCGCGCTCACTGAATGAACACGAAAAGAGTTGATTGAGCGCCATCGCCATACCCGCAGCGTTCGATGACCCTCCACCTAAACCACCACCAGATGGAATCGACTTCTTGAGCACCACACGGACAGGCATTGGTCTGCTCATGCGCTGCTCCATGCGTTGATGGACTTTGAACACAAGATCCGACTCAAGCGTCCAATCGACAGCTCGCCCATCATCCCACCGGATATCAAACTCGGATGTACTCCCTGAGATGTGTTCAACGCTCAGCTCGTCCCAGAGATTGATCGAATGCATCCATGAACAAATCGGGTGCATCCCAGATTGGTCCAGCTGACCAACTTTGAGGATCAGATTGATCTTCGCGTAGGTGCGGGCTGTCAAAAGACCTGATTTTGGATCCGGGTCTGTGTTTTGCTCAGGATGTTGAGTATGAACTGGAGACATTACCCAAGCGTAGTCATGTACTGCCGGCGCTACGATATCAACAGACGCGATCAATCGGTGTTTGATTACGGAGGTCAATGATGAATGTGCAAGACCTGATGGATGCTATGGAACAGATTGCTCCGCTCAAGTTCGCG
Source organism: Phycisphaerales bacterium (assembly GCA_045105315.1). Lineage (GTDB taxonomy): Bacteria > Planctomycetota > Phycisphaerae > Phycisphaerales > UBA1924 > UBA1924. The sequence goes on from JBGCDI010000003.1 coordinate 17,266, forward strand.
GAGCCTTGGGATAAGGTCGGGCTTCAGCTGGGGGTTCCGGATCGTGCGATCGGTGGACCGATCATGCTGACGATTGATCTGACCGAAGCGGTGCTTCAGGAAGCATTGGACAAACGCGTTGGCGCGATCATCGCGTACCACCCACCGATCTGGAATCCGCTCACATCGCTAACGGATGAAACCCACACAATGCGGATTATCCGCGGTGCTGCGGAATCTGGGATCGCGGTCTATACCCCGCACACCGCGCTCGATGCCACTCCAGGCGGAGTCACCGATTGGTTGTGCGAAGGAATCGGATCGTCTATCGGGGGGTCCAAGCCTGGCGTGATTGCGGGGGATTGCCGGGCGCTCTCACCAGCGACTGGAGGGGATCCAAGCAGGGAAGTCAAAGTCATCACCTTTGTTCCCAAAGACCAGATCGATCATGTCCGCAATGCCCTTGGAACCGCAGGAGCGGGGGGGATCGGGAACTACAAGCTGTGTTCATTTACCACTCCCGGACAAGGCACTTTCCTTCCAGGTGAAGGCACCAACCCCGTCATCGGGACGCCGGGATCACTCGCACGCGTTGATGAAGATCGACTCGAAATGGTCTGTGCTCATCGGGCGCTCCCGCTTGTGATTGAAACCCTTAAGCAGCTGCATCCATACGAAGAGCCAGCATATGACATTGTTGAGCTAGTCCCCGAACCGATGCGCCGTGTTGGGGCTGGGCGCCGATTGGTGCTTGATCAACCCGCGAGCATGAGTGATCTGATCGATCGACTCAAAGTCCATTTAGGACGATCACGGATGCGGTTTGCCCTTGCTGGGGACGATCGCCCGTTCCGCACGATCGGGGTGGTTCCCGGATCTGGCGCGTCGCTTGTTGACCTGGCACGCTCGGAAGGGTGTGATGTGTTTATCACAGGGGAAATGACCCACCACGATATCCTCTCAGCCCGTCATGCTGGGGTCTCGGTCTTGCTTGCGGGACACACCAATACCGAGCGCGGATACCTTCCCAGACTGCAGTTTAAGCTCGAACAGATCAATAAAGACTTTGATATTGTGCTTTCAGAACAAGACCGTGACAACATTGTGGTTGGTTGATCTCAGCGGATACGCTGAGCATCACTGGCTGAGCTTCACTGGCTGAGCGTTGACGCAGCGGGTTGATCAACATCGATCTTGCCTCGCAGTGTGAACTCCGACTTTGGAACAATGACCTTCGAATCATACAGCACTTCGTTGAACTTGCCCGGCTTAAGATACTTGGTTGAACCCACCAAGGTGTAGTCAACAATCCCAGCGATCTGGTTTGAACCAATCTCAAAGACCGCGGGAATTTCAAACTCGTGCTGACCGTAGATATGAAGCGTTGTTTCCGGGCTCCGCACTCCGCTGAAGGTGTACTGGTTGTCAAGCGTCACGCGATAGGTGACTTCGCGCAGCGGGATCGGTTCTCGGTTCGGATTGGTCGCTTGCATCCGGAAGGAATACACCGTGCGTGTCTCCGTGCGCTCCACCTCACGCACACCAAGCATCGTAAACTTCGGCGCTTGGATATTGGAACACCCAACAGAAGTCATCGCAGCGATCCCAGCCAACAAGATCAGTAGAAATCGGGAGAAGCTGGTGAGTGTATGATTTGGGCATTGCTCGTTCATGATCGAGCGTATGCACGAATCTACCCGCAGATTCGCGTTGGCTGCGACTAGTTCGGAGGATTCGTTTAGGGGATCACTTGCCGAGGATCGATTCTTGAACCAGCAGCGCTTGGTTCAAAGAACACCCAGCTGGGATCCCCGAGCGCATTGATCTGGATTGGATCCTGGGTCATCCGTGAATGCTCCTCGATGTACGCGACCCAGTGGGACATCAAAAGCCCAAGAATCAGACATCCGATCCACGCGCCCATTTCGGCGCTTCGTCGATGACGGATGAATGCAAGGATCCCGACCCCCAACGCAACCGTTGCAAGCTTCCAGATCCCCAGAATCGCGGGTGATTGATATTCCATCATCGCTCGGGCGATCGGATTGACCTCGTTCATGCCCGAATGGGTCACATAGAGAATCGTGAGGTATAAATCCACCATCGACATCGCGGCGATCAGTGCGATCAGCAGAATCACCCGGAATGAACGCTTCCCAAATGGGAGTACCAGCGAGTGTGTCCAAGAATGATTGATTGCTGAAAAATCAGGTGACTGGATAGAAGAATCCATTGGGTGTGTATCGTCTGATCATTCGATGGATCTCATCAAGCAATGCGTTGCATTTGAAAGATCACGGTTCTCGGTCGATCCATAGCATTCATACGGGCAAATCCTCTATAATGCAGTCGGATTTGGGCCGCAACTCGGATGATTCTCGGATGTTCAACTTCTGGGACAGGTTCCAATCACGCATCCGAAAGCCCAGCACCAGAACGGAGCATTCCGCTGAATCTATCACGATTGAATCGAATTTTTCCGAGTCCTGCAGGATTCCGCTTGATGGGGCGTGCATGTACACGCACACAGACCCGCACTCAGACTCCCACTCAGACACATTCGTTGATCAAGCTGAGTGTGTGTGTTGGTGTATGTGCTGTAGCCCAGCTGGCGCATGGACAGCGCGTCAACCAAAGCGCCGTCGCCAACCCAGTCTACATCGCTGATGCGCCCCTCGCGATCGAAACCATCGAACGCGCCCTCGCACTCTCAGAGCAAGGCAGCGACAACGAAGCAGCACGGACCCTTACCGAACTCATCATCAATCAAGGCCAGCGCTTTACGCTCCGAGATCCTGTTCCTGAATCAGAAGATCCAGATACAGCCAGCCCAGATACACCCAGTAATACAGAGAACCCTGTGTGGATCCCGGTGCGCACGCGCGTGCACATGATTCTCCAGTCAAAGCCATCCCTGCTCAGTGCATACCGGCGCATCAACACCCCGAAAGCTCAACGGCTACTCGATGCAAATCAATGGGAACAAGCACGGGAAAAGTACTGGCTGACTACACCCGGCGCAAACGCGTCGCTCAACTACGCGCAGGTGCTGATCGAAAGCGCTCGGTTTGCGCCCGGTCTGCGAGAGCTGGATCGTCTGCTTTCGCATCCTGACGCGAGCTCGATATCTTTGCGAGCTTTATCACTCGTTGAGCTGTGTGCCCGTGCAAGCGATCAATCGAATGTTGATTCGCGTATCAACACACTCCTTGATCAATGGTCCTCGCGTGCAGGTCGCGCTCCAGATGTGGGCGACCCGTTCACAAGACCACCGCAAAGCGGTGACCAGGTCCGTGCTTTGCTCTCGGCGCCGATTGATCTAAACCAAGAAAGCCTGCGTCTCAACGGGATTGTCCCGCGTCCGATTGCGGGGGCCAAGCTCACACCGCCCCCAACTTCTGATGAGCTTGGTTCGGTGAGTGATCAACCCGCGCCCGGCGCGGTGAGTCAGCCCAAGCCTTGGACAATGCCTGTGCTGCTTGGGGATACATTGATTGCCAATGACGGGATCACGATCACCTCGTTTGATCGCTTTACCCTCCGCCCGAAGTGGCGCTTGACCACCACTGAGCTCGACACTGATGACCAAGACAGGTCAAGCATCGGTGTCCGGTCTCGCATCGCTCGCACGGTCGAAGATTTGTCGACCGCAACGATCCACAGCGATCGTGTCTATCTTGCTGCGGGACTCGCTCGCACCGGAGGACGAACAGGCGACAACCGGATCCTCTCCATCGACGCCCAGTCAGGCGCGCTCGTCAAACAAACCACACTCGCTGAGCTCGACCCAGCACTCGAAGGATCAACCGTCCGAGGCACACTTCTCGTTGACGGGGACACACTGATCATCGCAGCACGCAAAAACCTCAGACGCGAACGACTGGTCGTGCTAGCACTGGTAGGAATCAATCGCCATACCTTTGAGCACCAATGGACACGAGAAATCGGCAGCGCCGGCTCACTCCCATTCCAGCAGATCGGACAGATTTCGCATTCAGGAATCCTCGATCAAGGCATCATCTACTGGACCGACATGATGGGGCTCGTGTGCGCCGTCGAATCAGCAACAGGCGAAGCACTCTGGGCAAAATCGATGCCCACCACAGATATCTACGCACGCTATGAACGGGATCCCTGGACCGTGTCGACCCCGATTGTTCGTGATGACAATCTCTTCATTCTCGCAGCAGCGGGTCAGCGGATCGACAAAATCAACGCACGCACTGGTGATCGCATTTCCTCCACACGATCGATGGTCAGCGGTCAAGGGTTGTACCTTCTCGAAACCCCGACCTCCCTGGTGTGCATCAACAACACCGCGATCGCTCTCCATCGCTTTGATAAGTTCGCAGTCAATAAACCGATCCTCGCCACACCGACAAGCGACGGAAGGGCTGCGTTCCGAGGCCGGGTCGTGACGACCGGAGAATCACTCCTGGTTCCCATCCTTGATGGTGTCGGGGTCATCGACACGACTCAATACATCAACAACCAACCAGCCAATGCGCGCCAGCTCATCACACTCGAAACCACCGGCATGATCACTGCGCTCGATGGTCAGCTCATCGTCGCGGGTGAAAGCGAAATCTGGAGCTACCTCTCGTGGGATATCGCTCGACAGTTCCTCAATGATCGGATCGAGAATCTGAACGATGTGCACGCCGCGATCACGATGGGTGATCTTGCATACCGGTCAGATCATCACAGCGAAATTATCCCCGCGATCGACCGCGCCATCGAGATGCTCCGCTCATCGAATCTCAACAGTTCAAGAGTCAATGCAGACCACGCTGATGCTCGTCAGCGACTGTTTGCGATCATGCAAGATATGGTCGGTCTCCCTGGACACACCTCAGCAGACTCCACATCAACACCAGATAGCCCAACGGAAATCATCAGCAGTGAGATCCGTGATCAGCTCATCGAGCGCTGCGGGATCGTTGCCAGAACTGCAGACCAGGTCCTTGCCCATCAAATGACCCAAGGCGCCTGGCAAACCGTGCTCGGTCAAATTCCCGATGCGGTCCGCGTCTATCACGGCATCCTGAGTAACCCATCACTCGCCAACGGGATGTGGCAAGGAACCGGACTCGCGATCCGCGCCGAGCTCGAAGCAACCAATCAGCTCAGCCGCATCGTGAGTGAGCACGGCCGAAACGCATGCGCGATGTTCGATCAGCTCGCGCTCGCAGACACCCAAGCACTCTCTGGTTCACGCAATCCAGAAGACTTCGAGCAACTCGCGCGACAATATCCGTGGGCACCAACAATCCCGGCAGTCTGGTCGCAAGCTGCAGACCTCTGGGCACTCAACGACAACCACGCTGCGTCCGTCCGCGCCGCCCAGTCAGGATTTGATGCACTCGAGCGCCTCCAAGTTCATGGATTAGCACCTGACCAAACCACGCTGGACTCCCTTGGTTCATCTCTCATCACCGGACTCCTCGGCGCTCAGCGCCAAAGCGATGCATCACGAGCAGCAACCAGACTCGCAAGCGACTATCCATCAATCAGCATCACCGTCAACGGCCAACCCATCGACGCAGGACAACTCTCGATCGGTCTCTCCTCAGCCCAGCCCGCGCCGATACTGGGAAGCCGGTTCGTGATCGACCAACAACCTGCATTGCTCACCGGGTCACCCGTCAAATCTCCGATCCGCACAGAGTTTGACACCATCGTCATGTACGCGCCCCAGCTCGGACAAGCACGGATGATCAGGCTTACTGATCCAACCAATCCTGAGTTGCTCTGGACCAGACAAGCACCCGATGTTGAGCCTCCGATTGTTGCGGTGCACAACGAGTACCAGACCGTGCTGATTTGGCCCGGGACTGGTTCTGAACCCGCTGCAAACTCGATTGAGTCCATCGAAACCGTGACCGGAAAGACACGATGGAAACTCGAAAGCATCGGACAACAAATGCGATCACGATCGATGCGCGTTCCCGATGAAACAGCTCTTGTTGACGGACAGTTCACCACACCAACACAAGGCGTAGTCATCCCCGATCAGATCATCACCACAAGCGATGGATCCGTCATCGTCATGGTTGATCGGATTGGCCGAGCAATCGGAATCGATATCCTCTCGGGACAAGTCTTGTGGGCAGGTGAACTCCCGGTCAACCGTGTGCACAGCGTCGATCTCGCATCAGGAGTGCTTGGTGTTGCCGGCATGTGGTATGTTGATCATGATCCCGAGCGCGGACAAGTATTGATGCGCGCACCCCGCATCGCATCGATCGACGCGCGGACCGGTCAAACTCTCCAGCTCGTTGATGCCCAGACCTCAACCCCGCGCTGGCTCCGCGTCGCTCCATCAGGGAATCTGATCGTGGGCACAAGCCAGCGGATACTCTCGGTGTCAACCCGGACCGGATCACTCGACTGGGTCATCCGCAACGATCAACTCTTTAACACAACCGCGGGATGGATCGTGGATGATTCACTCTTTGTGCTCGATGAGTTTGTGAATCTTTGGCCAATCGGGCTCGGTGATGGAAATCTCCAAACCAATCCGCTGGACACACAAAACCGAATCACCGAACGCGGATGGGTGAATGTCAAACCGCACAAGCAGTACCTCAGTGTTGCTGCGTCGGGTGGATTTGGTATCTTCTCTCACGACGGACGAACCCTGGGCATTGACGCTCAGCAAAGCAGTTGGCCATATATTGATGCCGGCTGGGCAACCGATCGGATCGCGATGGTCACGCGAGCTCAACCCGGAAACCGAGCAACGGATCAAGCTGGGAATGAACCCAATGATCAATCAAAGATGCATATCGAGATCAACATGTTTGAGCAAACCAACGCGCTGCTCACCGATTCAATGACCCTCACGCTCCCAAGCGCGATTCAACGGCAGCCCACAACAGTACAAGCAGCCAACGGCGTTGTGGTCGTTGGGTTCGGTGAAGTGAGTGTGCTTTTGCAAACACAGTGAGATCAAACCGCAGTTGTTGAAGGATCATGCCCTTGTTCAATCCGGGTGATCTTGTCGACGCGCCGCTCGTGACGACCCCCATCAAAGGGTGTGTTGATCCAGACCTCAACAATCTTGTCCATGAGCCTGGCACCAAGAAGATCCGCAGACAAACACAACACATTGGCATCGTTGTGCGAGCGAGAGAGCTGAGCAGTCAGCTCGTCATGAACAAGCGCCGCGCGGAGCCCATCGATTTTGTTTGCGGCGATCGACATCCCGATCCCGGTCCCGCAGATCAGGATTCCGCGATTCGCTTTGTCGCTGGTGACCTGCTGACCAACCTGCCACGCTTTCTCAGGATAATCACATGGCTGATCATCGCATTCACCAACAACCCAGCCATCATGACCAAGGTTCTGAATGGTTTCAAGAATCTGATTCGCTGCAGAAGACCCGCGATGGTCTGAACCGATCGCAATAGTCAGCGGTGTTGAAGGGCTCATATCCGTATCTCCTGGAATCGCTGGTTGATCAACTCTTTGAGCCGATCCGCGGTGTGTTGGTACACTTCGATCTCTTGTCCGATTGGATCAGGCACGCCTTGTATTTCATCAAGCACAAAGACCTTGTGTACCGAGTTGGGGGCCATGGTCATGACGCCTTGTGCGTGCGACGGGGTCATGGTGTAGATCACTTCTGCGTTGTCGATCATCTCCAGTGTCAACAACTTGGACTGATGATCCTCAAGCCCAAACCCAGCGTCAACCCCCATGCGTTTGATCACTTCAATCGCGTGTTTGGTCGCGGGGATATTGGTGCTCGCTGCCACCCCGGCGCTGTCGATGTGGGTGGTGATCCCCTCGCGTTCTTGATCGTTGAACAACTGCCGCGCGATCGCAAGAGCCATCGGAGATCGGCAAGTGTTCCCGGTACACACAAACAGAATTGTGCGCTCAAGCTCATTGAGCACATCGCGCTCAGTAAGGACCCCATACTCGCTGACCTCAATGCGTCCGTTGATTGAAAGCGTAATAGTTGTGGAACCCTTTTGATGCAGCGTTGGACCATCGTCGATGATGATGCCTGGAGTCGGTACTTCACCTGATTCAAAGCTGATCGGGATCGGACCAATGTCAACACCGGGATTCTCACCCTGGGCCCAAGACGCCGCACCAAGACGACGAGCGATACACGCAGCCCCGCTGTTGCGGATCACCTGCCTGCACACCGGATGATCCGGGATGCGGATCGCGATGTGCGTCCCATCATCAATGACCCCACGAGGAATTGACAGCGATTGACACAACGCAGCAATCGCATGCTCAGGCTGTTCAATCACCAAACGCGAAGGACCAGGCAAAAGCCGATGCACCAATCGGCGCACAGTTGCTGCTTCAAGCACAAGATGTTCGAGTATGACATCCAAATCCGCAACATGCAGTGTCATGCGCGGCTGACCGTCCACCTCAGGATTCCCAGTAATCGAATCAAGTAATCCAGCGCCCTGATCATCAGCTCGCGCAAACAGACCATACAGCGTATCAGTTGGCATAACCACACACTGATGATCAAGCAACCCATCAGCTGCTCGCTGAATCGTTGCGGTGCGCGCTTCGGGATTCATCTTCGAATATTGCAGTCCGACTTCAGGCATAGAACACAATAGGTGCACGATGCGCTCGAAGCGCCACGCTCAAATCACCCCCTATCACACCTCAGCGTCTGCCAGCACGCGCATCAACTGTACCATCGCGCAGAAACCCAAAACTAATTTCGTTGAATTCAGTTCGCGTTGCCTTGTTCTGGATGTTGACGGTTGACAAAGACCCCACTTGGATTTAGGGTAGGTGTTGCTGTTGGGCTGTGGTTTTAGGACGCTCATCAGCAGGGACACATGTTAAACTCCATTTGGAAACTCGGATTACCTATCAGCTGCACTCATGAACGGTCCACCACACCGCTCATCAACTCAGCTCGTGAGTAAATCCTCAGCACGAAAGCTCATGATCACGATGGGGCAAGTTGACCGCTATCACGATCGAAAGCAGGACCAAGCGGTCCTGAACGATGTCTTGGCGCAGATCCGCGCTCAGCATCCCGAGCATGCGCGCAAATGGTTTGATGAGCTCGAACCCCTCGGTACCGTCGCAAGCTCTTTCGGGATCCGCGCCCAGAGTGAAATGCACCGCGACTATCTCAGGCGTACATGTCTAGATGCATTCAACGAAGCGCTCCGAGACATCACTCTTGAGCTGCTCGCGGTCCGGTTCCTTGGACCCCAAGACCAATGGGAAACACCACCAAACACACCCAAGAAATCAAACAAGCAAGCAATCCCAAATCAGCTCCCAGCTCAACAAATCGAGCATTCACCCTCGATCAAAAATGATCACACCGCATCCATTCCCCCCACTGAACGCGCTCCAGTGACCCAAAGCCAATCCAACTCAATCTGGGCTGACGAAGCAGGTGTCCCCCAAAACGAGCTTGATCGCCAAAGTCAGACCAACAACCAAACAGTCAACACCCCGATCGTCCACGCGAGCTCAGAACGATCCAGACTCGATTCAAGCGGAGCCCTCCCGATCAATCCTGATTATGGATTCGGCGAGTTCGTCATCGGACCAAACAACAGACTCGCCCACGCAGCCTCCGTCGCGGTCTCTGAAAACCCAGGATTCGCGTACAACCCCCTCTTCATCCATGGCGGGGTCGGGCTTGGTAAAACCCACCTGCTCCAAGCGATCTGCCTGAAAATAACCCAAGAAAATCCCGGGATCAACCTCCATTATGTTTCCTGCGATGGATTCATGACCCAGTTCATGAACGCGGTCCAGTCCGGACAGATGGCTGAGTTCAGACACACCTTCCGCGATATCGACCTCCTCGTCATCGATGACATCCACTTCCTGGCGCGCAGGGACCGCACGCAAGAAGAGTTCTTCCATACCTTCAACGCTCTCTATCAAGGCAACAAACAAATCATCCTCTCATCAGACGCTCCACCAGAAGAAATCCCCGATCTCGAAGAACGGCTCGTCTCCCGGTTCATGTGGGGGCTGGTAGCCAAAGTCGAGAAGCCGGGATTCGAAACCCGGATCGAGATTCTCAAACGCAAAGCAGATGCTCGCGGGATCAAACTCCCCGAACCCGTCGTCACCGAAATCGCGCACTACATCGATACCAACATCCGCGAGCTCGAAGGAGCAATCACCAAACTCCAGATATTCGCCAATGTCGAAAAACGAGACATCGATCTGGACCTCGCGCGCGATGCGCTCGGTCAAGAGTTTGCCAGTGCCGTCAGCGCCCAAGGCACCGGACCAACCATCGAACGCATCATCTCCGAAATCTCAGGGTACTACTCCGTCAAACGCACCGAAATCCTGGGCAAACGACGACACAAATCCATCGCACTCCCCAGACAAGTCGGGATGTACCTCACACGCAAATACACCAGACACTCCCTCGAAGAAATCGGCGCCCACTACGGCGGACGAGACCACACCACCGTCATGCACGCGGTCAAAACCATCACCGCACGAAGCAAAGAAGACGAATCCCTCCACAGCGATGTCCTCGCAATCGAATCCCGGCTCCGCGTCGGATCTGGCAGCTAAATACCAGCCCAAATCAAACCGTTGGAATGGATTGCGTGCAAGCAAATCACTCCATATCCATGCGCCGATGAGACCGATCCAACCTGTCGCAAACGCTGGGGATAACCAGTGGATAAGCGCGTGATTGCGCTCGCCAGCGCCAATTCAAATCACAAGACTCATTCACCCCCCGATCGACAAACACCCAACTCATGAGCGCATCAATCAATAACCAACAGATAACCGACAAGACACTCACCCAATCAATGCAATCATAAACATATGAAGCAAATACGCTTGTAGCACACAAGCCGGATTCATACACCAAATAGGCGCTTCAATTACTACCACCATCAATTCAATTCACTAATTGAATTAGAAGAGAAGAGACTTCCAGGATGCACACCAACGAGACGCTGAGTAGCTCTGCACATGAGTGTGGACAGATGCGGGATAAGGCATCAAATACGTTTCAGGACGCAGATGCGTCGAGGATTTCATATTGAGGGTATCCACATCAGCAGTTTCACATCAGCGATTTCATATCAGGGGCTTCATATCAGGAGTTTCACTTGGATTCCCGATGAGCATCCCTCAGACGCTTGAAGAACGACTTGAGCAGCGCCGATGAGTCGGATGCTCTAACCCCGGTCAAGATCGCTGAGCGATGGTTCAGACGCTCGTCATCACAGATCCGGTACAACGAACGGACCGCGCCCGCTTTGGGATCGTCCGCGCCGTAGATCACCCGTCCGATCCGAGCATTGACAATCAATCCCGCGCACATCACGCAAGGCTCAAGCGTGACCGCAAGTGAACAATGATTCAATCGCCAATCCTTGATGGACCGTGATGCATTGAGAATCGCGATGAACTCCGCATGACCCGCTGGGTCCTTGTCACACTCGCGTGTGTTGGACCCTTCTCCAAGCACCACCCCGGTCTCGGTTTCATACACCACCGCGCCGACCGGAACCTCACCAAGTTCCCCAGCTTGCTGCGCAAGCACGAGCGCCCGTTCCATCATCTGGATATCGAGTTCGCTCGCAGACTCTGACGATTGATCAGCTTGAGGATTGTTCGCGTGCCCGTCCATCAGATCTGCTCGTCGTCTCTTGTGACCGCGCTCAGATCTTGCTGAGACCTCAGATCCTTGTCCGCGTCTCCGATGACCCGAGAAATCGGGAACACCCGCAAGATCGCGAGTCCAAGCTCATAGAGCGCGTAGAGCGGACCCGCAAGCAGCAGCATCGAGAGCGGATCAGCGGGAGTCAACAACGCACCAAGCACCGCACACACCGCGATCGCGTGCTTGCGGTATTTACCCATCGCTCGCGGATCAAGCAGCCCGACCCACCCAAGCATCACCACAACCACTGGAGTCTGGAACGCAATCCCAAACGCGAGCCCCATATTCAGGACCGCTTTGATGTACTCGCTGATGCGGTATTGCTGAATGATCCCGATATCGGTGGTCAGCTGAATGGTGCGGATGATGGGTGATTGGTCCGAAGGGTTGATCCCGATCACGACGCGCTGCTGCATGAGCGATTCATTGATCCAGGTCATCCCAATGGTTGCGATTTCTGGGTCTGCATCAAGGATCGGGATCGTTGGGAGGATCATCCCATCAGGGATCGGGGCTGTTGCTATGACAGGATTCCCCGAAACGCTCGATCCATACCCGATGAAGAACGAGAGAATGACCGGGAGAATCACAAAGTACAAGAACAGCATGCTCAGCACAGTCAGCAGCGCCGAAAACGGGATCAGTAAGTACACAACCTTCCGCTCATGCTTGTACAGACCAGGCGATACAAACTTCCACAAATGATACAAAATCCAAGGCGATCCGATCAGCAAAGTCACCACAATCGCAAGATGTACTACCGTCCCGAAGGTTTCAAATGGTCCCGTCGCAAGAAGCGATGACCCCTGCCCTCCATCGAGCAGTTTATTGCGAGCTGGGGTAATCAGCAGGTTCAAAAGCCATCGCCCCGAAGCAAACGCGATCACAAAGATCGGGATAACACCGATTAACGCAAAGAAAACCCGCTTTCTGAGGTCTTCGAGATGATCACCAAGCGACATGATCGAATCCGGTTCCTCGACCCGTCCCGGGATCTTGCTCGCGGTCTTGATCTGGTGCCCAGATCCACCCCGATGACCAGATTGCTGTTCAGATTGCTGTCTAGAACTTGGGCTATCAGGTTGTGAAGAATCGAATTCGCTCATATGGATGCAACTCTAGGGGCTCCTCACCCAGTAATACTGTCTGAGACCGATGGATCAGTTCTGGACCTATGGGATATTCAATTTCAGTTATCGGCAGAATTGATTGATAATTCTGACAAGATCATGACTGCTCGCTCGCTATGAACCATCCAGTAACACAGTCGTGGTCCGGTGGAATGACACCAAGAAGGGGATTGCAGGGTCGTGAATCAAGGAAGTGAACCGACATCAGGGAATGAAACTGCTGGGAATGGACCGGGTACCGACCAGGCCCATACTGCTCAGCAGTTTCTGGATCAATCGCTCCCAGTCCAAGCAGCAATCGCGGGACACAGCGATGCCCTCTCGCAGGTTTGGGTCGGGGTGCGCCGTTGGGTCGCTGCGATCCTGATCGCTCATAAACCCCGCGAAGCAGATCTGGAGGATCTCTTGCAACTCGTCGCGTTACAACTCTGCAGAAAGATCCATGAGGTGCGGGACCCGGCGCTCTTTAAGCCTTGGCTGCGGACCGTCACGATTAACATCGCGCGAGAGCAGGGACGCAAGGTTTCAAGAAAGCGCGTCGGGATGCTCAAACTTGTTGGTAGACACAAAGCAGAAACCACAAAAAAAGAAATCCCCACCCAGATCGGGAACATGATGCTCTCAGAAGACGCAACACGAGTTCTGGACGCAGCCCTCTCGCTTCCAGAAAAATACCGCGAGCCCGTCTTGATGCGTTGCCAGCAGTCCATGAGCTACAAGCAGATCGCCCAGGTGCTCTCGCTGCCAGAAACAACAATCGAAACACGCATCGCGCGAGGACGCAAGATGCTCAGACAAGCGATTGAACTCCAAAAAGAAAATCAGCAACAGAATCAATCTGATCTAAACCAATCTGATCTAAACAGTTCCCAACACGCAGATACACACGCCCGGCTGAGCCGTGCAGGAGGTGTGCGATGACCGAAGATAAAAACACTCCCCACACAACACATTCCAACCCAGTCACTCCCCACGACGCACACCTGCGTGACTTGTTGATATCCCGGGTCATCGATGGTTCCGCAAGCGCGCAAGACTGGTCGTCTTTCCGATCACTCGCAGCAACCGACCCAGAAGTCTGGACAGAACTCGGTAATGCCCAGCAAGAACACGAAGCGCTCTGTGAAGTCATGTACGCAGCTTCAAACATCGCAGACTGCGTAGATCTCCCCGGAGGTTCAGGATCTCCGATGGTCTTTGAAAGCAGAGTCAGTGCCGCGACCCGGTGGGGGGGATGGGCGATCGCTGCGGTTCTGGCGCTCGGATGGTTTACCGGTGCGATCTCCTGGAACCAGAACACCAACAACGGGCTCACTCAGCCTGGTCCCGCAACTGCGAGCATGATCCCGCTTACCCAAGCCAACACCGACGAAGCGTTCGGACAATACCTCAACGCAGGACAATCCAGCGGACGCGTCGTCGGAGAAATGCCCGATCAGATCGTCGTCGAAACCCGTCCACAAGAAGACGGCACAATCGAGGTCATCTTCCTGCGCCAGATCATCGAACGCAAAGTCCTTAACCGTGCGTACCGCGAAACAGTTGATGAGTTCGGAAACCGGGTCGTGATCCCGGTAGACCTCTCCGGTCTCCGCACCCAGAACTCATACTAATACATTGGTGTACACGATCCCATCAATGACCATAACCAGCAACTAATTCTGTAATTCTTCTTCGATCCATGACAGATGAACTTGAAGAGCGCATCTAGTACAGCAGAACCACAACCCATACACAACAGCTTGAACGGAGATTACTTATGAAACGAACACTCACCACCACACTAACAACCGTCGCGGTGCTCTCAGCACTGACTGGATCAGCATTGAGCATGGCCCAGATCGACAACTCACATGCGGACAACCACTCTGAAAGTCATTCAGATAACCAGGTCGAAGGCTTTGTCTTTGAAAAGGCAGCACACCCGCACGACCACGACTCCAACACAACTACACACAACTCATGGACACAAACAGTCAGCGATGGCACCCATGTCTACAAACTCACAATGCACGGCGATGACTACACAGTCATCGTCGACGGGAAAGAAATCCCAAAGTCACAAATCAACAAAGAAGGCACAACATTCATCGTGTCCAACGCTGATGGTGAAGTGATTCACACCTTTGAAAACTACAAGAACGCACAGACACCAACAACCCCTTGGAAAGTCAATGCGTTTCCCAGCGGCGCAGTGGGTGCGATCGGTGGTGCGGGTGTAAGCGGTCGCAACTTTGAAATCGTGATCAACACTGATGATGAAGATGGATTCGCACACCAAGCACTCGTCACCGGTGTCCAGTCCAAGCCCAAAGTGATGCTCGGGATCTACTCTGGAGAGCCTTCAGAATCCCTCCGCGAACAGCTTGGAATCGAGAACGATGCACTCCTAGTCGAGCGAGTGATCAAAGGATTGTCAGCTGATAAAGCGGGCATCAAAGATCACGACATCATCATCTCGATCGACGGGTCAAAGGGCATGACCTCAAGCGACCTGACCAAACTGCTCACCAAACACACACCAGGCGATGAAATCAAAGTCGTCGTCATCCGCAACGGTAAAGAAATCAAACTCGCAACCAAACTCCTCGCATACGACGCTGGAGCACTCGGTCATAGCTTCCCATCAGGTGGAGCAACAAGCATCTGGAATAATGATGGTAATCTTCCCGGAAGAATCATCACCGACTCCGATACCAACAGCTTCTTCAGCAGAAGCGCCGGAAGCAAAGCGCACGAAAGCATCCTCAAAGCACTCCGCGAGAACGGCATCGACGAAGATCAGATCAAAGCAATCGAGAAACAAATCCAAGAATCACTGGGTGCCAATGCTTGGTCACTCTTCAGTGATGACGGGCAAGGAGATATCGTCGAGTTCGATATGGATAATCAAACCAACGATGCACGCAGGGTCATCGTTGAACGACGATTCGCTGAAAACATGCAACGCAAAGCTGAGCAAGCGGCTCGTGAAGTTGAGCGTATGACCATGGAATACAGAGACGGTCAGCTCCTGCTCAAACGACAAAGCAAAGGACTCGAAGATCAGCTCAGCAAGCTCCAAGGCATGGTCGACTCAGCAATGCCTGAGATCGAAGAAGAGTTTGAAGATCGCATCGAAGTTCTTGAAGAACGCTTTGAAAGACTCGAAGATGCGCTTGAAGAACGGATGGATAGTCTTTCCTCACTCATCGAGCGCCTCATCGATCGCTTAGACGACAACTAATCTGCGATCCTGAGACCAAACCAATGCGCTGGATCTACATCAAGCGATGCGTTTCTTAAGTCTGGTATGCACAAAAGACCCCAGAAACGCAGGTCCAATATCCAGATCATGTTGAGAACAAGTTTACAGCATATTCAGAATCTGTAAAAGAGCAAACAATTGCAGAACCTGAACACGATTACCTGCACCCCGCAAGACCACCAAGCGGTACAGATCTAAGCAGGAAACTGACTGAAAGAACGATTCACAGAATCCCAATCAGTCACAGGCCGATATTCAGGCGAACATTCAGGCCGATCAATATGACCACGACGCCGGTTTTGCTTACGCAAAACCGTTCCCGGCGGCTGCGCGACGAGACCCCGTGCAGCCGCCACTTTTTTTACACTCTTGAGCCTACTACTCAACACGCAACATACCCAAACAATCAACCTGCGTGCAAGATACCGGTATGATGATCGTCAAGCTGGAACCTTGAGCTGTTCATTTGCTCGAGTTCAGACCCGATCCGCATCCATCAGGAGCAGCCGCATGAGCCAGAACGATCCGACCGACCACGCGACCGACCACTCCTCTGCCCAATCAGGCGAAGAAATGATCGCCCTCGTCCGCGAAAGCTATGACCACCTGCGCGCCGAAATCTCCAAAGTCATCGTCGGTCAAGACGAAGTCGTCGATCAGATCCTCATGGCGATCTTCTCCAGAGGTCACGCAATGCTCGTCGGGGTCCCCGGACTCGCAAAGACGCTGGTTATTTCAACCATCGCCCAGACCATGGACCTCGGGTTCTCCCGCGTCCAGTTCACTCCCGACCTCATGCCCAGCGATATCACCGGGACCGAAGTCATCGAAGAAGACAAAGCAACCGGGAAACGAGCACTCCGGTTCGTTCAAGGCCCAATCTTCTCCAATGTCATCCTCGCAGACGAAATCAACCGCACCCCTCCAAAGACCCAAGCTGCGCTCCTCGAAGCGATGCAAGAACGACAAGTCACCGCAGGCGGGACCAGACACACCCTCCCAGACCCGTTCTTTGTGCTCGCGACCCAGAACCCGCTCGAGCAAGAAGGCACCTACCCCCTCCCCGAAGCTCAGCTCGACAGATTCATGTTCCAGATTCTGGTTCAGTATCCGACCGAAGCAGAGGAACTCGAAGTCATCAAACGCAGCGCCACCAAGGGCGAGCAAACCGTTCAATCCGTGATCGATGCCAAACGCATCCTCGAAATTCAGCAGATCATCAAGCACACCCCGGTCCCCGATCATGTGTGCCGATACGCATTGCGTCTGGTTCGCGCGACCCGTGTCAACGACGCATCCTCATCCACTCAACTCCCCGACGCGGTCCGCGATTATGTATCGTGGGGAGCTGGACCCCGCGCGAGTGAAGCGCTGGTCCACGCTGCCAAAGCCCACGCGATGCTCGTTGGGGACGGGCTGGTGACGGTCGAGACCATCCGCGCGATCGCAATGCCCGTTCTCAGACACCGAGTTGTGCTCAACTTCAACGCCCAAGCTGATCAGGTCACTCCTGAAATGGTGATCAACAACCTGCTTGAATCCATCCCAGCAGATGGGCTCGATGACCAATCTCGTGCCCAGGTTCGCTCAATGATCGATTCAGGCAGCTAAACAGAGCCAAAACGATCGGATCTCTACGCAGGTACCCAAAGCGGACCATTTTTGCACTAGTTGTTTACACCCATACCGTAGAATCATTCCATTTTGTCCAGTATCAGCTTGTTGTGCAAGTTTGAATGCCGTATTGTGAAGATTGTTCACAATTCCGGGCTTTAAGATACGGAGGTCCGTTTGCTTTCACAAACCACAGAATATGCGCTGCGAGCAACCATTTGTCTCGCCTATGCCCCGGACCGGTTGGTCTCGACTTCCGAGCTTGCGGACCAGACCAAGGTCCCGATGAACTACCTCGCAAAGGTTCTTCAGCTCCTTGCCCGCGCCGAGATAGTCACCGGCAGACGAGGGGTTGGTGGCGGCTACAAACTCACCAAGACCGCTTCTGAGATCTCGATGCTCGATGTCATCGACGCGATCGACCCGATCCGCAGGATTACCTCCTGCCCTCTCAGTCTTGACAACCACTCAGGCGCCCTGTGTCCGCTCCACCGAACCCTGGACACCACCATCAGCATGATGATCAAGCAGTTCACCGGAATTACCCTCGCAGACCTCATCGGAGAACGCGGGGAGAGCAAACCACTGTGTGACAAAGAAATGACCGCAAAGGTCGAGCTCACACTCGGCGGCCTCTAGTCCAGTCAAAATCCCATTAACGGCCATGTCATAAAGCCATGTCATAAATCGTTCCCAAGAACACCGCCCCAAGATCAATCGCGGTTCTTTGGGTACGATCCTCTGATGACTGAAAACACCACACTCAACACCGATTCTGCTCCAAGCGATCCCGCATCATCCTCCGGCGATGCTCAGCCGCAAGACTTGCACCGACTCGAGCTTCAACGACGCGCCAATCGTGATGAAATCGCTCAACTCGGCCTGCTCCCCTACGGCCAGCGCACCGACGACCTCCTGCTCCTCCAAGACGCGCACAATGCGTTTGATGAAGCAGCCGACACCGAAAACAAAGAATCCACCCAAGCACGCAAAGCAGCCAAACGTGAAGATCCTCAAGCAGATGAATCAACGCTTCCTTCGATCGTTGATGAGCGCCCTCGCGTAAAGATCGCGGGACGCGTCGTGCTCGCTCGTGACAACGGCAAACTCATCTGGCTCAACCTCCGCGATCACACACGCGAGACTTTCCAAGTCGCGGTCTCCAAACGCGACTGCGATGAGCTCGGTTTCGCGCTGGCCAAGAAGCTCGATGTCGGTGATATTGTCATCGCGACGGGACCACTCACCAAAACCAATACAGGCGAGATCACCTGCTGGGCAGATACTCTCCTGCCCGCAAGCAAGTGCTTGATCCCACCCCCCGAAAAGCACGCAGGCCTCACCGACACCGAGCTCCGGTATCGTCAGCGCTATCTTGACATGTGGGTCAATCCAGAAACTACACAGGTGTTTATGCTGCGCTCAAAGATGATGCAGCGACTCCGGAGTTATCTCGACAACCAAAGCTTTGTCGAGGTCGATACACCTGTCCTCCAAACCCAAGCGGGCGGCGCTGCGGCGCGTCCGTTCTTTACCCATATGAATGCGCTGGGTATTGATCTGTCGCTGCGCATCGCGCCCGAGCTCTTCCTCAAGCGATTGCTTGTGGGCGGGATGCCTCGGGTGTACGAAGTCAGCAGAAACTTCCGCAACGAAGGGCTCGACAAATCTCATAATCCCGAGTTCACGAGTTTAGAACTCTACCAAGCATTCGGGAACTACGAAACCATGCGCGAGATCACCGAAGGGTTGATCCGCGAACTCGCGATTGTTGCAGCTGACGAAACCGGGAACGATCCCAAAGCGATGCCCTTCGGAGATCTCGCAATCAACTATGCCGATGAGTTCGCTCGCGTGACCTACCGCGATCTCTACAAGCAAGCACTCGGATTTGAGATCGATGATATAGAGCAAGCACGCGCCCAAGCAGCAAAGCGCCATATCAAAACCAAATCCGAAGACGGCACTCCGATCGCTGACATCTTCATCATCAACGAACTCTTCGAAGATGTTGCTGAGCCTTTGATCGATCCGGCAAAGCCAACCTTCGTGCTGGACTATCCCGCGGCGCTCTCGCCCCTCACCAGACCCAAAGCCGACACCCTCAACGATCCGGTCCCGCTCGCAGAACGATGGGATATCTTCATCGGAGGCATGGAAATCGGCCCCGCATACACCGAACTCAATGACCCCGACATCCAAGAAGCAAAGTTCCGCGAACAACTCGCGGGTGTCGATGACGAAGAATCAACCTTCCGCAACTTCGATGAAGACTTCATCAACGCACTCAAAGTAGGCATGCCCCCAGCAGGAGGCATGGGCCTAGGTATCGATCGTCTGGTGATGCTCATGAGCAACTCGCGCACCATCCGCGATGTGCTCCCATTCCCAATGATGCGTCCGTTGCCAAACCAGTCCTCGTAGTAGCTCCATGTAAAAAACGATAAAAAAAGCCCCAGCATCTTGCTGGGGCTTTCACATATATATTCTTGATGAACTCAGTCGTCAGAGTTCTCGACTTCTTTACCTTCTTTTTGTGCTTCGAGTTCTTCTTGTTGTTTGCGAAGTTTCTCGTTGTTTGCTTCACGGTTTTTACGAGTATCAATGACTCGTCCGTCTTTTGTTGTGATGAACCCTTGCATGGTGTCTTTATCGCTGATGTCGACCTTGCGAGAGTGCATGACATTGACGACCTTCACAGCAGGTGAAATATCAGGATTCTTTCGTTTGGTCCGCATCAAAGTGAGGAGTTCAATTCCCTCATCAACACTGAGCTTGCGGATCGCTGCGTTCATCGCGCGTTGCTGTTCGAGCTGAACCTCAGGCTCGGTTTCAAGTGGGCTTTGGAGTTTGGCAAGTTCCATCGCTGCAGTTGAAGTGAACCCGAGTTCACCGATTAGATCACCAACTTGCGAGGTGAGCTCTGCGATCATCGCGCGGTAGGCTTGTCTGGTCTCATGGATCGAATCTTCGAGCACGAACCGCATGATCTCGCTCAACGGATCCTCAGCATCAAACTGGATCTCGTTGGTGACCGCTTGCTTGTATTCGTTGACGATGTGCTCATTCATGCCCGCTTGGGTGCGGGTCAAAATGCCTCGGTTACGAAGCTCTTGCGAAAGAGTTGTCCGTCCAACCAAAGGCTTGATCATCTCGGCGATTGATGCCATGTTCTGGATATCTTGGAGATCCATGGTGTCCACGCGACCGTCAGTTGCGAGCCAGTACAGATCGAGATTGTCGATAGTGATCCGCTCGAAACGAGCACGCCTGCCATACAGAACAGGCATGATTGCTTGAACAGATTTCTGACCAATGGTCGGGTTCGATCGCAGAGCAAGGATGTCTGGAAGTTCTGAGAGACGAACAACCTTGCCGTTTTCATCCTTTGAAATAAGCTTCGGGTATGGAGTGGTGGTCGGAAGTGATTCAACCCTGTCCACCCCGCGTTGGGGCTGGGCATTTTGTGGAACTGGCTGCGCCATCGCGCTGCTTCCAAGAGTTCCGATCGCAAGACCAGCGATCAACAATGTACGGTAAGATGTACGGTTAGTACGGCGTGCATCAAGTTTCATATATAGATCCTCCCGAATCTTTCAAGCTTTCGTTGACAATCATCGCAAATACGATCATCGTGTCGTTCATGAACACCAGAGCACAAAGCTCCGCATATCCATCCATTCACCATCCCTGGCCGAGTATCAAATCAGATCTTGAATCGATCAAAGAGATCATCCAGCTCTGCACATCAAATCATCGGCAACGCAAGGGGTATGCTTCATCCCAATGCAAGGGTCACATACCCAAACGCATACAGGCGCCAATTATGACGCGCAAACCATAAAAAACCGCTTAAATCCAGCTTTTTATCCCCAAGATCAACACAATTCCCGGACTAAAATCAACCATACTTATACACAAATTACCCACCAACACCATCAAACACCCCGTTTCCAATATGAATGCGAGATCACCCATGAACGCGCCGCACTCCGCAACCACACTCGCGCAGCACATCGCCGACGCATCCCTCCTCCGAGGCGAGTTCACCCTCCGTTCCGGTCGAACAAGTTCCTACTACCTCGATAAATACAAGTTCTCCACCAAACCCGAAATCCTCAAACAACTCGGGCCGCTGTTTGACCAAATTATCAACTCGATCGCAACCACGCATGGTTCAATCAATCGCCTGGCCGGCGCTGAGCTTGGAGGGATCCCGCTCGTCACCGTCGCGGCGATGGAAACCGGGCTCCCCGCGATCTTCGTCCGAAACGCCAAAAAAGAATACGGCACCGCAAAGCAGGTCGAAGGTGATGTCCAAGAAGGTGATGTCGTGATCTTCATCGAAGATGTCGCCACCACCGGTGGTCAAGCACTCGAAGCAGTCGAGATCCTCAAATCACTCGGCGCGACGGTCCCCGCGATCATCAGCGTAATTGACCGTCAAGAAGGCGCCCGCGAGAACATCGAATCAGCAGGAGTCGAGTTCCACGCACTCTTCACTAAACACGATCTTGGTGTCCAAGACTAAACTGCATGATTCAGGATTAACGAGAAGCCAAATCAGTCCCGGCTGGCAAGCTCTTCTTCAATCTTCCGCGCTTCCTCAGCTTGCACCTCATACCGCTCGCGGTTCATCCGGTGGTCCATCAAGAAGTGAACCTTCTCTGAAAGCTCCTTGCCCGCAGCATCAACAAGCGCCTTGCGCGCCTGTCCCAGATGCGTCCGCCGAGAAACATGACAGATCACCATGTGCTCGCACTGCGCCACCTTGAGCCATTCCGCGATGTCGTTGACATGCATGTGCATACCGGTTTTGGCACGCTTGATGTGGTCCGCATCAAAAAAAGTACACTCAGAAATAATCACCTGCGCGTTCATCACATCAGGGCGCAGCAAATGAGCGCCCGGAAGCGTGTCACCGGTATACGCAACAAGCGGGACCTCAAAGTGGTTCACAATCTCTTCGCCCCGCTGGCGCAGCTCCCGAATCTTCTCCTGAGGCAACCCCACAAGCTCAGGCTTGAGCTTGGTCCGCTTCTCAATAATCGTGTATCCAGACGATGGGCATGTGTGCTCAGTATGGAACGGGCGAAGCACGATGTTGTTCTTGATCTCCAGATCCTCACCATCATCAAGCGTGATGAGTTCATATGGAGTCTGCTGGCGCTCGAGCTTATGGAACCCATCCATCATCGTGCGGACATCACCCTCGATCCGCTTATCGCACACAATCGTCCCAGGCCCCATCCCCTGAAAGTTCCGCTGAGAACACCAGTACGCCAAACCCCCGATATGGTCCATATGCCCATGCGAGAGCACGCAGTACTTGGGAGCAAGATGCGCCCGCGGCGCTTTGCCCATATCAAAGCAGACATCCATTTCTGGAATCGAGATCGTCGTCGCTTCGCCAGCAACTGAATATCCCTGCACACGGAAGGGTGGAAGATACAGAAAGCCCAGTGAGCCCTCACGAGGAGGCGGATGCGGAATCATATCGAAACTCTCCAAAGACCCACGCTTTGGCGCGGGCGGAAACAGGTGTATATTTCACCCAGTTATCTGGGCGCTGCGTGAGTTTAGGCGTGAGATTGATCCTTGGTTTCCGAAGCTGATTCAAAGGGAACGGTATGAAAGTTGCCGCATTCAGGGCACCGCAACGATTCAAGGTTCGCACAGAGGTATCCACAATGGATACATAAACCACGGTTTCTCTTACGAGCATGGCGAATGGATCGATCCATCTCAAACACAAACTTGATGAACAACACCACCAGAGTTGAAAATATTGAAATGGCCGCGAGCCGAAGAATCGTGTACCCAAGAAGCCTCCATGAAAATCGAGTTTGTGGAGGTTCTCCAGGTCGAAACGGGATCATGTTTGGATCCGCATTGGCATACTGAATCAACGCTTGATGAGCACGATCAGTTTCCTCATCCGTGAGTAGTTGCTGCCTGGGATAGATGTTGTCCGCTGTACTAAAAATAGACTCTTGTACTGACCACTCGATTAATCCTTTGACAGGACCATTATGGATCACTGGTTCGTACACCGCTTGAGCAAACGCAAGTTTAGAGCCTTGGCCATTACCCAAAGCAATCAGGTAATCATCTGTAGTTAATACAATCACGCCTTGTTCGGTATCAAGGATGTAAATCCAGTTCTGATTTGACAATGGTGTAATATGAAACGGAAGTTGAAGGATACAGATCATAGAAAAAATCAATACCCAAACTATCCGAAACCAGCGCTTGGACATAACGAATAATAGGAATCACTTTTTTCTTTGTTTCAAACGCTTCGGCATACCATCCCCCATGACCGAATCCCCAGAAAACCAAGCTCCAGCAACTACAACCAGCCCCGACCAATCCGCCGGCGCGATCTTCAAACGACTCGGACCCGCTGCGATCCTCGGCGTGCTCTGGGCCGCGATGCCCGCGGTTGCTGGGATCGTGCTCCTGAGCAATATGAAAACCGCGTCCGACTTCCTCCTCCAAAAAAACGATGAAGGCGGAGGATCGCTCGCACTCGGAATCGCGATGTACATCGGGATCTTCATCCTCAGTGCTGGGGTCGGGCTCCTCCCAACATACTCCCAAGCCATCCTCGCAGGATTCGTCTTCGGAATCGGGATCGGGTTCCCCGCAGCCCTCGCTGGGTTCACCGGCGCCTCAATCATCGGATACTTCATTGCCAGGCTCGTCGCCCGCAAGCGCGTCGAACAAGAACTCCACCTCCACCCCAAAGCAGCAATCGTCCGCGATGCATTCGTCAAGCACGGCTGGTGGCGCGCGATGGGCATCCTCACCCTCCTCCGCGTCTCGCCCGCATCACCCTTCTCACTCATGAACGGATTGATGTCCGTCTCAGGAGTCAAACTCTTCCCCTATGTGCTCGCCACCGCGGTCGGAATGGCGCCCAGAACATTCGCAGCGGTCTGGATCGGACACCAAATCACCAGCTGGGACGAATACGACAAACCCAAATGGCTCGTCATCGCTGGAATCGTCCTGATGGTGGGGGTCCTCATCCTGCTGGGCAAACTCGCCAACGCAGCGATCGAAAAAGCAATCGCAGCAGGTGATCTCCCCCCCGAATCTGACCAACCAGATCAGGACTAAACAAGATCGAGGGTCTACGATCTGATAATGACCCTTATTGATACACAGTCTCAATTGGAATCTGTTTCCAGCAAGCCTGATTCTGATCAGCAATCCGGGTCGCGCTCCGCCATCACTTCAAAGACCGTGTCCCTCGATCTGCACACCGATCCTGCTGCAAGCTGTTGCGATGACTCCACATGCGAAGGCTGCGCAGGACCGGGTTCGTTTGCACAAGCCGCGACGTGCGCGATGGTCGGTGCCTCTTCGCGGTCCAATCAGCCCAAGACCCTCAAATCCCGGTTAATCATCCAAAGCTTCTACTGGAGCATCACCTTTATCGCGGCGATTGTCTCGCTTCCCGCGCTGGTCCCGGTCATGAGCGACTCTCTCCGACTCTGGACCCAGTCGACCATCCTCAACTCCGCGCTCGGCACCGCAATCGCATGGGCCCTCTCAATCCTCTTTGCAATCGGATTCGTCCACAAACTCGGACGCGATCGACTCACCGGTGGATGCGCCATGATCCGCAGACTCGGTCCCGCTGCCATCCTCGGCGTCGCATGGGCAACCCTCCCAAGCTTCGCAGGTGTCCTGCTGGTCCTGAACATGGAACCCATCCGCATTGCCCTCGTTGGTGATGCTGGTTCAAGCATCCAGCTCATGACCGGACTCGGGATCTACACAGTCGCCTTCATCATCCTAGCTGGACTCGGATGCCTCCCAACAGTCTCCCAAGCGATCCTCGCTGGGTACACCTTCGGGATCGGTCTCGGACTCCCCGCAGCCCTCATCGGATTCGGCGGAGCATCACTCATCGGATACGAGCTCGTCCAACGACTCGCACGCGGACGCGTTGAAACCGAACTCTCGCGCTCATCCAAAATCACCACCGTCCGCGATGCGCTCTTGACCGCAAGCACCCCTAGAGCGATCCTGATCATCACGCTCCTCCGCGCCTCTCCCAGCGCCCCCTTCGCACTGACGAATCTCATGCTCGGTTGCTTGGGTGTTTCCCGCAAAGCATTCTTCGTGGGAACAGTCCTCGGCATGTTCCCACGCACGCTCGCAGCCGTCATGATCGGGATTTCCTTCACCGGATGGAACGGGGGCTTCGATCAACCCCGATGGATCATTATCGCGGGAATGGTCGCGACGATCATGCTCCTGATCGTGATCAGCAAAGTCGCTGCGTCAGCACTCATCAAAGTCTCACGCAAAGACCACCCCGCAGCCCAGCCCGTCGCTGCCTGAGTAGATTCCACTCAGATAAACACCGGATCTTTGAGCAAGTTTACAAAGAGAATCATAAACACAACAAGCGTTGCGTTGTGCACAAAGTGTGCTGTGATGGGCGCGATGATCGAGCCGCGCCACTGACGCATAAACGCAAACATAAACCCAAGAGCAATCAACGGCGCCACCATCAAAGGCCCATACGAATGCATATACGCAAACAACAACGCAGTCAGCAGCGCCGCGAGTATCCAGTGCAATCGTCCACGCATATGACGGTACAACGCGCCCCGAAAAATCAACTCCTCGGTAATCGGTGCCCAGATCGTCGCAAGCGTCAAAATCAACAACGCGCCAACAATCCCAGAACCCGCAAGCATCTCAAGAATCGGATTGGTGGGCATGGGCTCAGGATCACCGCCACCACTGCCAGACCCCATCGAGACAAGCCCTTGCAAAATCATGATCAGGAAAGTGATCCCGACACCAACCGCATACAACGGAACACTCGCAAGATACGCAAGCACACCGCACCCGATCTCTTTCATCACGCCCTCACCAGAATGCAGCCCGATCGCGCGTCTCCAATCCGGTGATTTCATCCCACGCATCAGCGCCCACGCGGGAACCACCATCAGCAACCACTGAAGCGGGAGCGATAAAACCCCAAGCATCGGATTCACCTTGCTCGCTAGCAAAAAGACTCCGATCGAAAGCACACCAAACGCAAGCAAGAACACCGCGTAGGTCTCAAGAAACACCGAACCACCCGCGGCCGGTTTCTCGCACCGCATCACAAGCTTGCCCTCAAACATCCGGACTATCCCGATAATCAAAAGCACAAGCCCAGATAAAAATCCGAATACAAACAGCCCGATCAATCCAAACATCAACAACGCAATCCATATGAATCCATTGACAATCGGTTGGCGACGAGGATCAGAATCATCAATCCCATGCGTGACCGCTGCCTGTCCAAGTATCCCATACCGAACCAACAGCTGATCCCTCATAGACTCTTCGATTGAGTCCGGTCCAGTTGAATAAATTGAACCAAGCGAATCAAGTTCATCAAACACAATACTCAAACGAGAAAGCTCAGCCGACCCTGATTCATCGAGTTCTTCAAGCACGATTCCATCACCCTGGACGACTCTGCCGTTCTCCGATACTTCAACATCATCAAGCCGGCTCTTGAGTTCGAGCCGAGTGGTTTCGATTAGGCTAAGCGCCGATTCAGCGCCCCCAAACTCCCCGCTCATAATGATCCTGCGGATCTGATCCTCAGGCTCATACGCAAGTTCAAACTGACTCATGACCATCTCAGAATGCTCAGCAAGCATCGACTTGCCCCGAATGAACATCCGGGCCGGGAGATCAAACTGCCCAAACATCCCTGGCGCCGAGACCTCAGCACTGATCACCGTTTCTGGGACAGGTTCCCCGATCAGCGCGTACTGTGAGTCCTCAGACAGGTTCTGCCAAAGAATGATCCCGCTCGCAAAGACCACCGCAGCAATCAAAGCCAAAAACCCACTCAGCAGCGTTCCAGGATCAGAATGGGGTCTTTGGTCGGAATTTGATAGTGTATTCGATAGATTGTCGTCGACTGAATCATGCATGGGTGTTCTCATCGGGCTGATCGATCAAAAAATCAGAATCCTTCTGCGAATCCTTCCCAGAAAGATACCCGAACCAACCCCCTCAGTTGACGCTTTGAGCACATCAAGCACGAATCAATTTGACCCTGACCCAATACACGCCTAATTTCTTAGTCCCCAGCGGTTTGCTGCTGGGCATATTTTACAAACATGCTGGTGTGTTCACGCTCATCAGCCCGCCCTGCCCGGTAGGCAGCGTACCAAGCACCCCCTCACCGAGGAGCGGCTGCCCGTTCGTCGACCCGACTGAACTTCTCGCACCCGCACACACGACGCTGAGCCGTCTGTTTAGGAGATCCACATGGGAAGCAAGCCACAACGCCATCACCTACGCCGCCAAACATTCATGGCAAAGAACGGCGATGTCGCCAAACAATGGCGCATCGTTGACGCAACCGATCAATCACTCGGTCGTCTCGCATCCGACATCGCGACCGTCCTCATGGGCAAGCACCGCCCAGAGTACACCCCCCATGTCGATTGCGGCGATTTCGTCATCGTCACCAACGCGTCCAAGGTCAAGCTCACCGGTAAGAAAGCAGAGCAAAAGCTCCGCCTCACCTACTCCGGTTACCCAGGTGGTCAGTCCGCTGAATCACTCGGCCACCTCCGTGATCGTCGATCAGACATCCTCGTCTCCGAAGCTGTCCGTCGCATGCTCCCCAAGAACCGTCTCGGTCGTCAGATGCTCAAGAAGCTCAAGGTCTACGACGGAGCGGATCACCCGCACGCCGGCGTCAACCCAACCGCCCTCTAAATGCAATCCCCCAACTAGAGCCAACGCTCAAAGTTGACAAACAACACAAACTCACTGTCCAAAGCGGTCTTGGGTGTACCAAGATTCGTGGATGCGGACAGTTCAAACAAGGAAAGTGAACACATGGCTGGATACGAAACCACCATCACCAACCCAGAACTCACCGGCGAATCCGTCGCCGACCAAGGACCCGCAGAGGTCCAAGCACGCGTCCTCCCAGACCCAAAGCCCGCTGACAAGCACGGCTGGTGGTGGGGAACCGGTCGCCGCAAGCGCGCAGTCGCTCGCGTACGCTTCCGCCCAGCAGCAGACGCTGGCAAAGGCTCCGTGCAAATCCAGATCAACAACAAGAAGTTCAAATCAATCGAAGAGTACTTCTCAGAAATGCGTGACCGCTCCGACGCAGTCTCACCACTCAAACTCACCGATACCGAAGGCAAACTCGATGTTTTCGTCCGCACCCACGGCGGCGGATACATGGGCCAAGCCCAAGCAATCCGTCTCGGAATCGCTCGTGCGCTCGTTGGATACGATCCAAACTTCGAGCCCGCACTCCGTGATGCAGGATACCTGACCCGCGACGCCCGTAAGGTCGAACGCAAGAAGTACGGTCAGCCTGGTGCTCGTCGCCGCTTCCAGTTCTCCAAGCGTTAATCACGCCCCGGAACAGATACGAACGACTTCACAAAACATATTCACTCAGCAGCCCGGTTTCGCCGGGCTGTTTTTCTATAGTCATCCGTGAGCACACGATCAAAATCACGACGACCCGCATCCCGCTCTGACCGAGTCACGATCGCATTCATCGGCGCGATCATTGCGATTATTCTGCTGACCATCGTGCTCATCTGGAAACTCTCAACGCTCAACAACACCCCGTCATGGTGGAGCCAAAGCGAATCCAACACACGCATCACCGAGCAAGCAGGAATCGAACTCGAAAACAGAATCACCAGCGCCCTCACGCGACTTCGGCCAACAGACCAACAAAGCTGGTCCGCCGCGATCGATCAAGACCAACTCAACAGCTGGCTCACCCACCGATTCGAAGACACCGTCCGATCCTTCACCGACGACGACTGGATCAATCAAATCAACGACATCCGCGTCAACATCACACCACGCGGACTCACCATCGGCGCACGCTTCACCCACACCCACGGCTCATCAATCCTCTGGGCAATCGTCGAACCCGATATCGACACCAACAACAACCTCATCATCAGACCACGCAAACTCTACCTCGGAACCACACGCATCCCGACCACAATCGTCAGTAACCATCTCCGCTCAAACACACTCGGAAACGCAAAGGTTGATCTGGGAGACGGACGATCAGTCCACATCCAAGGCATCAGACCCGGAGAACACCGACTCGAGTTCGCGCTCCGCACCCAGATCAACCAGTAACTCACATCCGATCACCATCTCCCATCAATGACTCATTTTTTTCACAAGCTTGCGCGCAACCGGAGTCTGGATCGTTCTGATCGTGTCCGCATGATTCACAAACGCTGCTTTGAACGAATCATCCTTCTTCATGACATGCTCAATAGATTCAATAATCGACCGCGTCCCGTTCTGTAACGAACGAGATCGGACAACCGACGCAACCAACGCTGCGCCAAGAACAAGCGGAGCCTGCAACGGCGCAGGAACAAAGGGCGAAACAGAATCTGCAGCGATCGTCAGCGGATCACTCGGATTCCGCGCCTCACCAATCACCTGATCCGCATGCACAATCGCTGCATCAACAACAGACAACTTCACACGAATTTGCGAAATCAACGAATCGATCGAAGCGCCTTCCGCGCTCCCATCTGGAATCGATTCGCGCATCAATGACAACTCGTCAAGCTCTTGATTCAGACCGCTTTGAATCTCGCTCGCTTGATCCCGCACAGATTCAAGCTGATCAATCGACTCGCCCACACCCGCGCACCCGCTCGTCGCAAATACACTGACCACCAACCAAACCATCACGCACAACATGAATACACACTTAAAAACACGATTCTTCATCGGTACTTACCCCACGCTCAAAACACAGCACACCCGCATCGAGCGCAAGATGCAAAGCGAGCACGGGATTCAAATCAAAGAAAGTGGGGGGACTGAATTATACCAGATAAATCAATGCGCCTGCACACCAACGCGTCAACGCAGCCGATAAATGCGCACAAAACAAGTCACTCTGAAGTAAATCTTGTGAGCTTGCGTTGGATTTCAATCGCCAGCTTATGCGCGAGCCGGTGTCCAGATTTGTGAGCGGTGTACTCAGCAATCACACACTCACCAACGAGTGCGACATCACCAATCAGATCAAGAAGCTTATGAAGCCCGCACTCATCGGGATCACGCAGCGCCGTTCCCATCGGTCCATCAGCGCCAAGCACCAACATCTGACCAATATCAAGATGTGCAAAGAGTCCCGCATTCTTCAGCACTACTGCTTCATGTTCCAAACAAAATGTCCGCGCCGGCGCGATCCGTCTCGTGTACTCATCCGCATCACCATCCCACCGAACGGTGGTCTGTTTGATCGGTGAGTCATCGCCATAATCTATTGTGTACGCATACGAGCTCTGCGACCGATCGGTAGGCTGCGCCTGGATCCAAGAATCACCGTCTTCAACGCGCACAGTCTCGTCGAGCTTGATCGCATTGAGTGGTGCAACCTGAGCAACAGTACCCGCGCTTTGTATCGCGTCTACAAAGGGCAACGCAGATCCATCACCGATCGGAACCTCAGAATGATCAAGCTCGATTCTTGCATTGGTAATCCCAAGACCAGCAAGCGCCGAGAGGACATGCTCAACAAGCCACACAGTCGAAGCACCAGATTCAAGAGCGCTGCATCGTGCCGGCATATGCGCAAACGCAGCATGCACAGGACGCTCACTGATCGCGCTGGCACCGACAGGTATCGACACGGTATCTATCGAAAACATGATCCCGTGATTCGCATCAGCAGGATGGATTGTGCACCGGCAATCCTTGCCCGTAAACAAACCAACCCCGTCAACCATCGCAGCCCTTGCGAGTGTCCGCTGGGATTGAAGCGTGTGTGTATTCAATGTGGGTGATTCCATCGCGCTCAATCACGAGCCCGATTGCTGAGATTCAAGCTTCTTGAGTCGTTTCTCAACCGTGCGAACAAACGAGCTTAGATCACGAAGCGATCCATAGTTTGCCAGCGCTTGCCGCGCCGGGATCGCGGGGATCCCTGCATAGGTTTCCCCTGCTGGGACCGTCTCAAGCACGATCGCGCCCCCCGCAACGCGTGCGCTCTTTCCGACCGTCGCGTGATCATTGAGCACAACCGCTCCACCAATCATCGCGTGATCACCAACAACACACGAACCACCAAGGGTCGTCCGCCCGCAGATCAACGCATCGGTCCCGACCACGCAGTTATGCGCGATGTGAACCTGGTTATCGATTTTGGTCCGGTCACCGACCGTGGTTGATCCAAACTTCGCGCGATCAATCGTTACGCACGCGCCAAGCTCAACCTCATCACCAATCTCAACCGTCCCGATCTGAGGGACCTTAATCGCAGCCCGGCTTTCCGTTGGAGGCAAATATCCAAACCCATCAGCGCCAATCACGCAGTTGGCGCCAAAGTCGCAATCGCTCCCGACAATACATCGATCTTCGATCACAACCCCAGAACCAAGCACCGTGTTCTCCCCGATCACAACTTCCGCACCAAGCGTCACATTGCTCACAAGAACAGCACCGCAGCCAACCTTCGTACCCGCACCAACACAGCACCCAGGCCCAACCGAAGCATCCTGATGAATCTCAGCAGTCGCATCAACAACCGCCGACGGATGAACCCCGCGTTCTGGGAGCGAGCGAGCAGGATTGATCGCACGCAAGATAGTCACCAATGCCAAATCCGCATCATCAACAACAATCAACGCACGCTCAGCTGGGTTGTGGCCCTCGACATCAACCCCCCTGGTCACCAGTGCGCATGCACACTTTGAATCCGCCCAAAGCTTCGCAAAGCTCTTCCCGCGGATAAAGGTCAGCGATCCAGAAACACCGTCCTCAATCGATCCAAGCGTTGAAACTTCAATATCAGGATTGCCAATCAGCTCTCCACCAAGAAGCACGCTCAGCTCTCCCGAGGTCATCGGAAAAGCGATTGTGCTTTGCTGAGCAACAGGGTGGGCTGGTGTTTCGGTATCTGGTGAAGCCATAGAACTCATCGCAGTCTCAGTATACATCATTTTGAAGATCGATTACAGATCGAACTCTGCCATTCCAACCACCGAGCATGGTTTATGGCGAGTTAAACTCATTATTCATGAGTGTAATGACCTGCTGAGTGATATCAATCGATTCATGGCGATACACAACACTCTTGGTGATGATCGCGCGATACACATCAGCATCAGGCGCATTCTCTGGAAGCGGGAACTGTGAGTCATCCATCAACACAATGTCGTACCCATCACGATTCGCGATATCCGCGATCGCTTGCTCGACCTTCATGTACATCCCAGCTCGCACCGAACCAAGATCAATCGAAACGATCTGCGACAAAACCTCTCTGCGAGCTTTGGCAACCGCTTGCTTCTCAAGGTACTCACGAAGCTTCTCGCGATGCTCATCGGTGCCACGCGTGAGCATCTGCAGATCCGCTTCAAGGATCTTAAGCTCTTCAACAATCTCGTCGAGCTGACGCTGACGAAGCTCGCGCCGGCTATTGAGCTGCTCCTCAAGAACCGCAGGCTCATCAAGCCCAGCAATCACATCAACAATATCAACCACCGCAATCGCAGTCGGTTGAGCAGGCGGACGAGCAGAACTCGCGCCAGCACGCAGCGCAAGAGCGCCGCCAATCAAAAGGATCGAAGCAAAAAAAGTCGTCAGGGTGGTGTTCTTATTGAGCATTCAAGCAGTCTCCTAAGTCGTGGTTAAGTCGCTCCAATGGTATACCGCCCCCAGCGACCAGGGGTTGACATAAAAAACACAAGAAGATCAAAGCAATCAGTTAAACGGGAGATCCACCGAGAAGGTGAACAAACGCTCTTCGTCTGTATCTTCCTTCACAACCGGGAATCCGAAGTCAAACGCGAGCGGTGCCGGGGATAATGCCGGCATGTAGATCCGGAACCCGAACCCCACCGATACCCGGTATTCATCAAACCCAGGATCGAAGCTCACCGTACCCGAATCTATAAACGCCACCACCGACAACACCTCTTCATAGACCGGCTGCTGAATCTCAGCGCCAAGGAAGAACTGGAAAGTACCACCGATCGGATCCTCGGACGGAAGACCATTGTCATTCCGTACACCGCGAGGCGAAACCGTACGGAAGTCAAACCCCCGCATGTCCTGACCACCCATGTAGTACCGCTCGTAAGTGGGGGTGTTGTCGCGCCCTTGCGGGATATATCCAAGCTCGCTGCTGAACTTGAGAATAGTTGATCGACCCAGATAATCCTCGCGGATCGGGACAAAGGTCGTGTGCCTGATATTCATCGGGGTGAACTCAAAGTCACCCACAACCTGCTCAATACTCAGCGAAGTCCGTGAACCACGCGTCGGTCGGAACTGTGAATCAAGCGTTGTGCGCGAAAGCGAAGCAGACAATCCAACAAGCGTCGTCGGATCAGCAACCGCAAACACATCAGTCGTCCGTGATGGATCAATATTCCCAAGCTCAATCAGGTTGTACCGGAACCCAATGTTCCCGGTCCATCGTGATCCAAACCGCCGGCCAACCCCAAGAGTCGCCCCTGCCCGCTGCTCATCAAACTCATCGAAGTCTCGGTTCCGGAAGAACGCACTCGCTGATCCAGAATAGTTTGACTCAAACAGATACGGATCAGAAAGCGAAATCCGGTAGGTCTGCACCTCATTACCAGGAAGCACTTCAATCTGGAATGTTTGTCCGCCGCCGCGGAAAGCACGCCCAGAAATGAACTCGCCAAACGAATCGGGTGTATCGCGGATATCAAAGTTCCGCTGAGTGACCGCGATCCGTCCAACCACACCAGAGTCCGAGGACACCGCGCCACCAAGGTCAAAGTTCCCCGTATTGGTTTCTTCGATTTCAATCAGCACATCGCGGAACTTCGAGTTATCCGGAGGAGTCAGCGTTAACGAGATCGGGTCTGTGAGCGGATCGCCAACTGACTGCCTTGTCCCGTTTCCCGTTCCTGCATCCGCATCATCACTTGGTGGTGCCGACGGCGCCCGTCGAGCACGAGGCACAAACTCATCGTCCCAAACCTGCGCCAAAAATTCAACCCCAGATTCCTGCGGAGTCACCTTCGCGCCGCTGCGATCATTAAACAACCGAAGCAAACGCAAACGAGTCTTAGAACGCTCCATCGCATTGGAATCAAGCGGCCGAGTCGGGCGCAGCTCCACCTGCCTGCGAATCACTTCCTGGCGCGTCAGATCATTCCCCTGAACAATCACCTCACCCACACGCGACCGGCCACCCTCAGAGATCGCAATCACCAAATCAACCAAAGGGTCATTCTCGTCACGGCGCTCTAAACGCTCAACCTGCGCATCGATGTACCCCATCTGACCATACGCTTCGCGCACAATGTCAAGCGATTCATCCAAATCACGCACAGAATACACATCACCAGGCTTAATCGTCATCAGTCCCGCGATCTGATCCCCGCTCAAAATCGGTTCACGATCCTCACCAGTCTGAATATCGACCTGCACCTCGCGCATCGTGTACAGCGAACCCTCTTCAATCAAATAAGTCACAATCGCTTCACGACCATTGGGAGCAGGCTGAACCAACCGGTCCGCGCGAATATCAAGATAACCCCGGTCCCGGTAGAACTCGATCAGGTTCCCAATATCAACCGCAAGCACCTCGTCATCAAGCTGACCCCTCCGGAACAAGTTCGCCTTCTTGGTTTCAATCTCGCGCCTGAGCTTCTTGTTCTCGAATGCTTCATTCCCTGAGAAACGGATACCGGTCACGCGGAGCCGGTTACCCTCAAGCACACGGAAGATCACGAGCCCAGTATCGGCTAGCTCTTCTTCATCGATATTCACGCGCACAAAGTAGTACCCTTTGCCGCGGTACAGTTCTTCAATCCTGCGTGCAGATCGATCAATCTGGAACCGGTCGATCGGTGTCCCCGCGATCACATCAACAACCCCTTGGATCTCAGCATCGCTGATCTCTGTGTTGCCTGTAACCTGAACATCAATCACCTGCATCCGTTCGAGCAGATCAAACGCGATTTCAACCTCGCCTGTATCAGTCAACCCAGCATAAATCTCAACGCGTTGAAACAGCCCAAGCCTATTGAGCTGACGAACATCATCACGGACCTGCTGAGCATCAAAGATCCCGCCCGATTGTGATCGAAGCACATTGATCGCTTGTTGACGAGCTTCCGGACTCAGCGTCGACCGCTCCCCGTCGCTCAAAATCGAACCACGCACAAGCACCTGATAGATCGGCCGGTTCTCGTAGACATCAATGTCCCGAACCTCACCCGGCCCACCAAACCCATCATCTTGACCATGCGCGACCTGTGCGAACCCGCCAATTCCAATCCCAACCCCAGCAAGACTCGCGAGTGATCCCGCAGACCATCCCGAACCAACAACAATCCCCATCGCAGCGCCCGCGCGCAGCGACCCGCTCCCAGCAAACGAGAATCTCTGCATGAATCTTGAGGACCGGTTCGAGGACCGGTCAGCAGTAGATGGTTGTTCAAAGCGCGTCATACGAACTGGACAATACACACCGCAACCCGCTTACACCATCGACTGCCCGAATGAATCACACAAGAATCATTCTATAGACAGCCGACCCGCATTCAATCCACGAATGCCTCCGCCAACTACCCAGCACGCAATCTCCGGAATCTTTCCAAACTGTATTGGTCATCACACCATCCCCCCGATATTGTGTGACCAGGCGACCACAGATTGAACCAGACACGCCATTCGTTCCACAACACGCGCGAAAGCACCCAATGACCATGCGTACCCAGTCATCACACTTCCGCTCTCCACAACAATCAGCACTCGGCTCAACCATCCAGTGGACGGCGCTGGTATCAATCGCTGTGCTCACTGTCCTCACCGGGATCGCCGTCCTGATCGCTCTCATGAGCCCCGCAACAATCCAGTCCGCACCCACAATCGCCCTGGTCTGTGTCCTGGTCCTGCTCTGTGTCCCC
The DNA here is from genome assembly GCA_045105315.1 of Phycisphaerales bacterium. GTDB lineage: Bacteria > Planctomycetota > Phycisphaerae > Phycisphaerales > UBA1924 > UBA1924. The sequence goes on from JBGCDI010000003.1 coordinate 53,845, forward strand.
GTCCCAGTCCTGATGCTCGAAAGAAACAAACGCAAAAACCCAGCCAGTATCCGCACTAACACCCCCACACAACTCCACCAACCCACCTCCAAACAGAATCACCTCAACCCAGATTCACTCCAACACAACGATCGAACCCGGACCAGCAGACCAACCATCACCCACGGCCCTCACGATCCCGATCCCACACACGCTTCCCAAGACCACCAAACACACAAAAACAACCGCCAAACCCAAGAACGAGCAAAACAAGCCGGCATGTAAATGCAGGCTCATGCCATAACTCGCGCCACAGCTTGTTGTGTAAGTATTTTGTTGTAAACAACTTGGGCGTGTCTAGCTCAGATTCACAGGCATCACAACATACACAAAGTCGGTCCCCGCTTTGAATAAGCCAGGCTTATTCCCAGACTTAAGCTCGATCATCACCTCAGCATCATCGATCACCTTGAGCGCATCGGTGATAAACGCAGGGTTAAACCCAATCTCGATATCATCCCCGTCATATCCCGCAAGCTCAACCTGAATCGTTGCTTCACCCATTTCTGGAGCGCGAGAAGAAAGTTCCAAAGATTTCTCGCCACCATTAAACGCGAGACGAACGCCCCGAGATTCCTCATTAGTCAACAGTGCAGCACGCTTCACCGCTGATGCGAGCACTTCCTTCCGAAAGGTCACCTTGATGTCCTGATCCTTGGGAATCACATCCTCATAAGGCGGGAAAGTCCCCTCAACCAGATTCGTCGAAAGGGTCGCCCGAGCATCCATCGGATCCTCACCAAACACGATCACGCCCTGATTGTCGGTCACCGCGATGTGCACCAGTTCACTGTCGTCTGCGACCATCTTCTGGATCATCGAGAGCGCTTTGGATGGAAGAATGCACTGCGCCGGATCACCCTTAGAATCAATCGTCGCGTGACTCTTTGCAAGCCGGCGACCATCAGTCGCAATCAAATCCAGCTTCTTACCATCACGAACCAAAAGCACACCATTAATCGCGTACCGCGAGTTCTCACGAGCCGCGGCAAACAGCGTCCGAGCAATCAACGAATCAAGCGTACCCGCTTCAATCGAGAAGATCGATTTAGCTGCAGGACTCGAAGCAGAACCGCTCGAAACCCCTTTGAAATCAGCAAGTTGCGGGAAGTCGCCCGCACTAAATCCATGAAGCTGGAAGTGGGCATCAGCGCCACGGATGTGCGTAGTTTCACCGCTGGATTCGATCGTAAGCGTCGGTTCATTGTCCTCAGCAGACACGATCTGGCGAAGCTTGTCCGCCGGAACCAAACAGCTCCCCTCTTGCTCAACCTCGACGCGTCCGATCCGCACACTGAGCGCAATCTCTGCATCAGTTCCCGAGAGGGTAAGTTCAGCACCCTGTGCATCGTTGGTCGCTGTGAGCTTGATACAGGTCAGCTGAGGACGAGGGGAGCGTGAAGCCACCACACCTGAGACCTGATTGACCGCTTCGAGCAGCGCCGCTCGTTCGCAGATAACTTTCATAGATTCGCTCCATCCGCCCATTCAAGCGGTCTTCATTCCCACAGACCGAGTCCAAAGCCTCGATTCTAGAATCGAGACACAACTCGTCAACTAGATCCAGACACAGGCACAGCGCCCAGATGTCCGGGTTTGGGGCCTGTATATTAGCAGAGCCTCGCTCCCAAAGCTCTCCCCGCAACCACCCCTTACCATCATTATCCATCAATTTCACACCCCCTAAACCTCCCAACAGATGTTGCACCCAACAACCGGTGCTAGACTTACACTCAGTACACAACTTACCCGCGACCGCCGCGCTCCGGACCCCTATTTCCTCGTGTTGAGGCCGGTGACAGGGGTCCAGGAAGGGCGGCATCGTCGTTTTTGGAGGTCCCCCTATGTCATTCGAAGCCGCAATCCATGCCCAAGCAATCGAACTCGATCGCCTCTCCCTCGAGATGACCGCCGCCTCAGGCACCGGTCACCCCACCAGCGCCATGAGCATCGGACACATCGTCACGACCCTCATGTTCTCCGCGATGCGATGGTCACCAGACTACCCAAACTACCCGACCTCAGACCGTCTCGTCCTCTCCGAAGGACACGCTGTCCCCGCGGTCTACGCCGCGATGGCCACACTGGGCGTCGTTGTTGGTAAAGCAGACGACCGCCGCAAACTCACCGTCGATGACCTAAGCACACTCCGCGAATGGCACTCCGTCCTCGATGGTCACCCAAACCCAATGGAAGGGGTCGACTTCTTCGACGCCGCAACCGGTTCACTCGGTCAAGGACTCTCCGTCGCTGCAGGGGTTGCCAAAGCCGCCCGCATCGATGGTCTCGAGCGCCGGATCTTCTGCATCTGTGGCGACGGCGAAGTCCGCGAAGGACAAATCGCCGAAGCAATGGACTTCATCGTTGATCACCAACTCTCCAATGTCTGCACCATCGTCAACTGCAACGAGTACGGACAAGCAGACCGCGTCTCGGGACAACAATCCCCAGAAGTCCTCGCCGCCAAGTTCGCTGCCTACGGCTTCGAAGTCATCAGCATCGACGGACACGCACCAGATCAAATCAAATCAGCATTCGATCGCTTCGCAGAAATCTCAAACGATCCAAACGCCAAACCAGTCGCCGTCATCGCAACCACAGTCAAAGGTTGGGGCTGCCCATCACTCCAAGGAGGAGGATGGCACGGCAAACCCGCCACCGGTGACGCACTCGAAAAAGCAATCGCAGAACTCAACGAAGCACGCATCGAACTCACCTCCTCACTCGCAGGAACCGACCAGTTCACCATCGACCCACCAGTCCAAGCACCAGACCGCGCCCTCCCATCAGACGAACTCCTCACGCTCTCCGAAGCGATGAAAGATCTCGACATGGAAAGCGTCCTCCACACCGGAAAGTTCGCCACCCGCAAAGCCTACGGCGTTGCCCTCCGTGCACTGGGAGCCACCAACCCAGATGTCGTCGTCCTCGACGCCGATGTCTCCAACTCAACCTTCTCAGAAACCTTCGCAAAGAACAAAGACAACGCACCCCGGTTCATCGAATGCAAAATCGCTGAGCAAAACATGATCAGCGTCGGCGCAGGAATGTCCGCTGCTGGCAAAATCCCGTTCTGCTCAAGCTTCGCCAAGTTCCTCACCCGCGCCTACGACCAAATCGAAATGGGTATGAACTCAGGCGCGAACCTCAAGATCGTCGGTTCACACTCCGGGATCACCCTCGCAGCAGACGGCCCATCCCAGATGTCACTCCCCGATGTCGCGTGGTTCCGTTCACTCTCACAAACCACAGATCACAACGGCAACCCCGGATGCTACATCCTCCAGCCATCCGACGCCTACGCCGCCTACGCACTCACCTCAACCATGGCTGAGTACGAAGGCATGTGCTACATGCGTACCCTCCGCGCTGACACCGAACTGTTGTACTCCGACGACCATGTCTTTAACCTGGGTGGATTCGAAACCCTCGCACAAGGACGCGACATCGTCCTCGCTGCATCAGGAATCATGGTCCACGAAGGCAACAAAGCCGTCGAACTCCTCGACAAAGCAGGCGTCTCCGCAACCCTCCTCGATATGTACTCGATCCCGTTCGACACCGACAAACTCTTGGACATCGTCGCCGCCAACGGCGGATTCGTCATCTCCCTCGAAGACAACTACGGAGGAGGACTGGGCTCAGCAATCGCAGACGCTCTCATGGAATCCGGAGACGGTTTCGAACTCACACAAATGTTCGTAAACAAAATCCCCAAGAGCGCCAAGACCCCAGAAGAAATGCTCCAGATGACCGGCCTGACCGCAGAAGACATTGTCAACAAAGTCATGGCCCTCCTCGGCGTCCCCGTCTAAATCTTCTGAATCGCATCAAGTAAAAAGAACCCCGGACTCGTCCGGGGTTCTTTCGTATATTGATCAGTCCTGAATCAACTCACATCGAATACTCAAGGACAGCCAGCCGCAAACGCAGCAAGGAACGCAGACACATCCAAGAAGTTGAAACTCCCATCCGTCTCAAAGTCCGCCGATGGATCCATCGCTCCATACGCACTGAGAAAAGCTGAAACATCCAAGAAGTTCAAATCACCCTCGCCGGTCAAATCAGCAAGACACGCTCCCCCAGCTTCCTCAACCACAAGCGTCACCGCGTCCCATGTCTGACTCGATTCGATCACCCCAACCTCACTCGCAGCACCCGTCGAAGTATCAACCGTAAACAAACTGCTCGAAATTTCAACAAACACATCAGGGGAAACCTCATTAAATCCCTGCACAACCGCATAAAGCGTTCCATCAGGCGCAAAGTCCAACCCAGTCTCAAACTGAGCACTAAACCCGATCCCACTCACAGAAAGCGTTGATGCAATCGTGTTGGCTCCGAGGTCCACTTCAACAAGCTGCACACCGCCGCCGTTTGTGGTAGCAAGCCCATACAAATCGCCCGCATCCAGGGTCGGATGCCCCTCCGGAACAATCGCCAAAGATGAGATCGGATTGAAACTCAAAATATTGTTCACGCTCAGCACTTCGCCCGTTGCTGCATCCGCCTGGATAAACCGCAAGAACGCGCCGACAGTGTTGACCACAATCGCGGTCGACCCATCATTAGTCAATGCCATCCCGACCACACCCGATTCCATAAACCCAATCGAATCAATCAGCGTGTTCCCGCCGCCCATCACATCAAGCGCCCGAAGCGAGTTGGTCGTATTCTCCACCGCGATCAACGAGCCCGACGAGCTCATATCCGCACCGCCAAACCGAAGCACATCCCCAGCCATCGGGAAAACCTCAACATCACTCGGATCACTCAGGTTCACCCGCCCAACCACCGCAAGCTCAATCCCCGGCGCACCAAAGAATCCCGACCCTTCAATAATGTACGCGTGTGTTGATCCTCCAAAAGAAGACCCAGCACACCCCGTAACAACCAAAGCGCCCGCAAGCACACCATGGATCCGATTCTTCGTCGTAGTCATTGCGTATCTCATTTCTTCACCCCCATTTCATTCATCTCAATCAACTCGCCGCGCTCATCACGCATGATGAGCTCTCGATCCCGAAGATCAGGCTCCGCTTCCCGATCAACCAACTCAAGATCAACACCACGAATCCGTTTAGGGATCCCAGGCAATACATGCGCCGTGATATACCGGAATCCATCACCCGCCGCTTCAGTATCAACAACAAGCCCCGCCCGAGTCACCTCAAAGACACCGCTCGTCGTCGTCACCAGCAGATTCCCATTCCCAAGCTCCGCAATACCCCGGTACAACTCAAGTGTCCCAGGATCGTACTGACCCACAAGCGATCCGCTGGAATCAAACTCCAAAATAAACCCGCTGCTAAACGCGCACACGAGCAAGTTCCCATTACTCGCCACCGCCATCTGCTGAGGAAAGTCCAGCTGCGGAACCGTGATCCCGTTCACAAACCGCTCATTAAACTTCCCCGCAAGCGTGTACCGAACAATCTTGTCCTGCCCCTCATCCGCAACAAGCACCTCCCCGTTGTACTCAATCGCATCAAACGGCCCCCGGATCCCGCCGTACCTATTAAACGCAAAATCAGTCATCTCTGATCCGTCAACCGAATCAAGCATCTTCACATTCTTCTGCGAAACAACCAAGTCATTATTCGATCCCGAGTTCGTCACAAGCACGCTCCCCGCATGAGGACCACCCGTCAATACATGCCCGCCCCGTATGTTGTCCATGATGCTTGTATCACGCACGCCCCCAAGAGAATAGATCCCAAGATAAGTCAGCCCATCACTGCTGAACTGCGAGACCACATCAGCAAACTGATCCACCACCAAAAGCGTCCCGTCGCCCCCAACCAAAACCTCCAAAGGCCGATTAAAAACGTCAACCCCGCCATCACTCCCCGGATCAGTAATAAACCCAGTATCAAGCAGCGATCCATCAAACGCATCAAACATCCACACCGAATCCGACACCGAATCAGGAATCAAAAGCACATCCTGAGCCATGCTTACAGGAGCAACCCCGCACACACACACGCACACTGCCCTGATCACATTCGGACCAGCAAAGTATCGAATCACATCCTTCACGCCGCACATTTTCATACAAATCCCTTTCCTTTGGATCAGTAGCTTCAATCAGTGTTCTCAATCGTACCACAACGCTCCCAAAACGTGAATACAAAAAATAATGAATAATCCGGTATTGGCCAGTGTTTCATTCATCCCGCCCCAGTGCCCATCAAAACCGTATGAAAACAATCCATATCTACTCTCAGAAATATACAGCACAAACCTCCACCTTCATATTCCTGAAAGGAACCATCATGAAAACGCTCACAATCACTGCTCTGCTCACAACCTCCCTCATGCTCACCGGATGCACAAAATCCGACTCGCAAACCGCTTCCGATTCAGCTCCAGCTCAAGATTCAATCGTTGATTCAATGACCGATCAAGCACAAGAAGTCATCCAAGACCAAATCGACGCAGTCGAAGAATCCGCTCTCCACACCGGATCATTCTCCGGACGCAACGACCACATCGTCACCGGCACCGTCACCATCGTCAAAGCAGGCGACAAACAGTTCCTCGTCCTCGGACCAGCATTCACCCTCGACGGCGCACCAGATCCAAAAATCGGATTCGGTTCAAACGACACCTACGACGCCGAATCAATGTTCACACCGCTCAACAAACTCACCGGCACCCAGCGCTACGAGATCCCCGCAAACATCGATCCATCAAGCTACAACCAGGTCTACATCTGGTGCGACAAGTTCTCCGTCGCCCTCGGCGTTGCATCAATCGAATAACCCAACAACAAACAGTCATCAACGACCATAAAAAAAGACACGCGAGCACCGCTCGCGTGTCTTCATTTTTATGCATACATCAAACTCACACTCACATCACGGACAACCCGCCCCAAACGCCGTCAGAAACGCCGAAACATCAAAGAAGTCAAAGCTCCCGTCCCCAGTAAAGTCCGCCGAAGGATCAGAGTTCCCGAACGCGGTTAAGAATGCACTCACATCAAAGAAGTCCAGCACCCCGTCGCCAGTGAGGTCAGCCAAACAAACACTGGTATCCTCAACAATGTCGAGATTGATCCCGAACAAAACCTCGTTGATTTCATACAACAAACCTGCTGGTGCATCAGGAAGAACCACAGCATCAAACGCCCCGACAACTTCGGTTCCAACCTCACCAAAGACCAATCTGAATGAGTCTCCAGCTGTTGGTGTATACTCGTCAACAAACTCAACACGCAGCTCTCCGCCAAGATTCAGCAACGCGCCGATATCGACAAAGAGCTCACCATCGTCATTTAACGATTCATGTCCAATCAGTAACTCAACCTTGCTCGTCGAGGTCAGTGTCATCTCGTCGAGAATTTCAAACCTTGGCTGCGGAACGAGTTTGCCCTCCACTGTGTAGTTGCCGTCAAACTCAGCCTCGCCCGAAATACGCTGACCAGATCCAAAAGTCGCATTCGTCGCGCTAAAACCTCCGAGCGGGTAGTCAACATGAAACCCGCCAGTACCCTCGATTACAGCATCACTCCCGAACTCGATGTCCATCGGGAAGATTTCGTCTGGATCAGTCTGGATGAGACCGTTATTCGTAAAGTTCCCCGAGATCCGAAGTTCCCCGTCACCTGATATCGAGAAGAGCCCATCGTTCGTACCTCCGATGAGATCGACCTGCGCGTAGTACACCGAGATATACCCATCCCCAAGCGTATTGAAGTAGCAATCCACCATGTTCGCAAACTCACCAAGTCCAAGGCCCGATCCGCTCGCAGCTCCAAAGAGCCCAGACCCAGAGAAGCTATCAGTTAGTAGAAGCAGAAATTCAGGATCATCCGCGATGATGGATCCGTTGTTCACAAAGTTGCCTCCGGATCCATCAGGGGTACCAATGACCCCCGCTCCTCGCACGGTCATGTTCTGCCCGATTGTTCCGGTGACTCCACTATTGGTCGTCATATATGCCTTCGACGAGAAACCGGAGTGCAAGATAATCTCACCATTGCCCAGGATCGAAGCGTCAGAGGTAATCCTGAGCTCAGGCTCGTTCGCATCGACCTCGCTATTGATAACAATCTGGCCATTATTCAAGACAGAACCATCAACATGCAATCGGTGAAACGAATCAATCACATCGATCCGCCCGTTGATTTGCACATTGCTGATCGTTGCTGCAATACCACTAAGAATATATGGCCCCTCCACACGGATCACGCCGCCGTTAGTCGTAAACAACTCACCGCCGGTGATTGAGAGGCCGCCTTGGAGCAAGATTTCCCCGCCGTTGGCGCCGATGCGCCCGCTTGGTCCCTGCGTGATTGTGAAATCGAGTTCGAGCCCGACACCGCCAATGTCATCTGCAACCACAATCCCATCATTATGGAAACTGCCTTCTATCCGTCCAGAGCCACCAATGGTATGTCCGGGTCCATTGGTAAGCGATGCGTTGTTCAGCGCATCAATGGTTGCGCCGCCCATTTCAAAAACTGCTCCCAATTCCACGCGTCCGTTTCCATCGAACCGACGATCTAAACTAAGATCGATTTTTCCCGACTCGAGCCGCAGCGTTCCACTATTCAAGACATCTCCAGCAAGATCTAACTCCGCTCCCTGAATCAGCAGCGTTGCATCCGGATTCTGAATCGTAATATCACGAACCAGCGTTGGCATGTCGACTGTAACTGTGTACGGCAAGACATGCCCAAGCAGCACATCCGACCCCCCAAAATCAGGCACAACGCCAAGCGACCAGTTCGACGCCAGATGCCAATCCCCATCAACAGGAGAAACCCATTCATGCAACTGAGCGTGTCCAGAAGTAGCAGTACATCCAAATGCAACGAGCGTAGCAAAGAGAATTGATCGCATCAATAACCCCTATCTATTCAGTAAAGCAGCATCACGCCCAATGACGCGATGTTGCACAGTGTAAGCAATCTTCACTAAGAACACAAGGTAATTTCTTACGAACACCCCGCCGCAAACGCCGCGAGAAAAGCAGACACATCCAAGAAGTTAAAGTTCCCATCCCCAGCAAAGTCCGCAGCCGGATCCTGACTCCCAAACGCCGCGAGAAACGCCGAGACATCCAAGAAGTTCAGATCACCCTCGCCCGTCAGATCCGCCGGGCAATCATCCCCGTCAAGATACACAATCGATAAATCGTCAAGCCCATCATCACCCAAAGTAAACTCACCAACCTCAGCATCAAGCGTACTCTCACCAGGCGCGACCTGACCAAACTCAAAGTTCATATTCCCGCGCAGTTTCATGTACAAATCATTCCAATCGTCATGCCCGACATGCACCTCAAGATTCGGAGGCGCCATCGGATTAATACGATTCACATCAAGCGCAAACCCCTCAGTGTTCAGCGCCCCGTCGACATCCCAGTCAACAGAATCCCCGGGTCCGCCGCGAGCCGCCCAAATCTGATTGTCCCCGCTGGGATTCACCGGAGAGTCATTCCCAAACACAAACAAACGATCAGCAGTGGAGGGGTCACTCGATGCGATACCCGCAGACTCAGACAAGTTAAACTCATCCACATCCGGAAGCTTGCTCCTCGAAAAATCTGTCCGCAGCGCATCATTCCAACCAGCCCCCCAGTTCGTCCGCCGGTACACATGCATGTAGTTCATCACACTAAAGTAGTTGGGTTTATAGTTCACATTGTCATCGCCCCCGTGCCGCAATCCAAGATTGTGCCCAAGCTCATGCATAATCGTCCGCGCCTGATCACCAGGATCAAGATCCGGATTCTGCAAGGTAATGACAAAGTCATCCCCAATAATCTCGCCCATGCCCCCAGGTGTAAACATTCTGCCAGGAATAATCACAGTAAGCTTCCCGCCAACAACACCATACCGGTACACCAACGACTTCGCCTGAATCACCGCTTCCGATATTGGCGATGCCCGCTCCGCCGGGGTCCCAAAGAAGTTCTCCCGCTGAGCCTGAAGCTGATTCCGGATCGTGCTGGTATTACTCCCCGATTGATCATCCACATAGTTCATGTCAGTAATACTGTTCTCATCAATATCCATATGCAGATTGATGCCCTCAAACCCGTTCGGATTTGAAACAGGCGCATTCTCAAATGAATCAACCACCTGATCAAGCACATCCTGCGAAACATTCCCGCTCGCGTGCACATCAATCTCAACAAACAAGTCCTTCTGATCAACAGCCGCCCCCATCCCAGGCAGATCAATCTCAGGAACCCCGTCCATCTCAAAGTCAATCCCCTCATCCTCCCACGCATCAAACAGCCCGTCCTGATCCGTATCAACATAATCCAGCCGAGCCACAAACCGCCCGCTCAGCTCCGCAACACTCGCCGCCCCGCTCTCATCCACTCCCGTCGACACCGTCGCCTGCACCAAAAGCGAGTACATCCCATCAGGATACAGCGTCACCGTATCAATAAACCGAATCTCGTTACTGACATTCCCATCCATCGCAAACGAACTCAGCTCGCTCTGAACATTCACAAACTCACCCGGATTCGATGGACTAAACCCAAGCAACTGAAAACGAACCAACACAACCGCGCCCGATGTAAACCCCATCGGCAAAGGCTGATCCAAAATAAACCCGCCCGATACCGCAACATCAGTCTCAAACACCGTTGTCAACGCCGCCCCCGCCGCCCCACCAGCATTGGCAGAAATATTGAGCGCATTGCCAAGCGTCACCTGCGACGACAACTCCGTCACAAACTCAAGCCCCAGATCATCAAGACGGATCGCAACATCCGCAGAAGCAACCCCGCTCCCACCATCAATCCCAACAAACGCAGATAGATCCTCAACAAGCGACCCCGCCACCATCAGCTCGCGCTCTTGCTCATCAAGAAAAGACTCAAATGTACCCCGTTCTGTCCCCGACGCCTCAACCCTCGTCGTCAGATTCACCTCCCCAACCTCAAGCTGCCCCCAGCACACCGAAGTAAGCATCGCAAAACAAACACCCAAAGCACACACTGAACGAATCATAATTTAAATCTCATCAATCAAGTATCAACACCCACACCCAAGATCAACAAACCGATCCAAAGCTCAGTGTCATAAATAAATCGAACCACTAATATACATAAAAACGACTCCTGATCAAAACCAGAAGTCGTAAGAATGATCACAAATTTGTGAACTCAATTCAGCATTCTGCCCTCGATGCTCACGGACACCCCATCCCAAACCGCAACAAGAACTCCGAAACATCAAAGAAGTTCAACGCCCCATCGTCGTTGAGATCAACAACACAAGCATCAGGATCGGAGCGGACAGCAAGGATCGCCGTATCACTCGTTACATCACCATACGGGTTTGTGATCAAACAGTCGTAAAAACCTACAGCACCCTCATCTCCCAAGACCTGCAACACAGCTGAGTTGACGCCCATAACCGTGAGACTATCCATGAGCGGAACCCCATCGCGCCTCCACTGGTAATCAGCATCTGAATCATCGTTGAGCGTGATACTAAAGCTCGCAAACACGCCAGCATCAACAATGATCGATTCTGGTTGCTGATCCACTATCGGCCCAAGGTAGTACACATACGCCGAGCCAATGTCCACACCCTCTTTACCATCACCACGCGGCGCCCCGGCGACAATTGTGTTCCCAGAGATCCCAACCGATGTGCCAAACAGATCAAACATCGCGCCGTCAGAGGAAGTCAGCTCCAAGATCTGCTCACCGGTCGCTATATCAAAGACAAAGGCTGTGCCGGTATTGGTAGTAACACCCTCGGAGTTCAGTGCCCCGATGACCGCTATGTCGCCCGAGATTGCCACAGATTCCCCAAAGAAGTCGCTCTCCATAGCGTCTGTCGCAGTCAGTTTCAAAAGCTGCTGGCCCGTCGTTGCGTCAAAGATGTATGCCGAACCAGAGTTCATGCCCGCATCATCATCCCCAATCGACCCGACAACGGCCCGGTTACCAGAAATCGCTACAGAATATCCGAACTGATTAACCTCCGCAGCATCGATTGCCGCGATCTTTAACAACTGCTGACCGGTCGTTGTATCGAAGATGTAAGCCGATCCTGAACTCGATCCCGCATCATCATTTCCAGCCGCCCCAATAATGGCCAGTGTACCAGAGACCGCAACAGATTGACCAAATAAATCAAACGCCACAGCATCCGAAGCGGTGAGCTTGAACAGTTGCTGACCGGTGATGGTATCAAACACATACGCTGAGCCAGACAGAGAACCGCCCTCATCATTTCCAGCCGCCCCAACAACCGCGATGGACCCAGATATCGCTACAGTAGATCCGAACTGATCAGACGCAGATGCGTCAGATGCAACAAACCTGAACAACTCTTGCCCGGTCGTCGTGTCAAATAAATATGCAGTGCCCAATGATTCACTATTAAAACTATTAAGAATTGGCGCACCAACAATCGCTCTTGTACCAGAAATCGCTACAGCAGCTCCAAATGAATCTTCACTTTCAGCATCTGACGCCCTGAGCTTGAACAGCTGCTGACCTGTTGACAGCTCGTAAAGATAAGCCGAGCCACTATCGATTGCCGAGTCATCATCACCCGGTACACCAACAATCCCGATATTACCCGAGATTCCAACAGATGCACCAAAGTTGTCAAAGCTCGCAGCATCGGTTGTCGTGAGCTTCGTATCCTCAACAATTGATTGCGCACCAGCCGGAAGCACGCTCCACAACAACAAACACCCTGCAAACCGTTGATTCAGTTTCATATGAGGTCTCTCCAAGGATTCTGTTCGAGATCTAAATAGTGTAGTTTAATTGAAAAAGACCCCGGACCCAAGCCCGAAGTCTCTAACTAACAGAAGAATTTTATTGAAACGAATCGATCGAAAGTCCGCTAAGAGTTAATCACACGACCCTCAGACGCCAGCGCCGCCTCATGCACCGCTTCATGCATCGTCGGATGCGCATGCACCGTTGCGATAATTTCTTCCGTCGTGGCTTCAAGCCTGCGGCCCAAAGTCAATTCCGCAATCAACTCCGTCGCCTGATCACCAAGAATGTGCGCACCCAAGATCTCGCCGCGCGGGAGTCCGCGAATGATCTTTACAAACCCATCAGTGTGACGAGTCGCAATCGC
>JBGCDI010000004.1:0-215506 GCA_045105315.1 Phycisphaerales bacterium
AGGGCCTCAGCTTCCATCTTGTCGGTGAGTTCTTCGATGAAGTATGAACCACCTAGCGGGTCGGTGGTGCGGGTGACTCCGGTTTCGTGCGCGAGGATCTGCTGGGTGCGAAGCGCGACGGTGACCGCTTGTTCGGTTGGAAGACCAAGCGTTTCGTCCATCGAGTCTGTGTGCAGCGATTGGCATCCACCAAGCACACCGGCCATTGCTTGGTACGCGACGCGGACGATGTTGTTGAGTGGTTGTTGCTCGGTCAGTGAGCATCCCGCGGTCTGGACATGGGTCTTCATGAACCATGAGCGTTCGTTCTTGGCGCCATAGCGTTCCCGCATCATGCGCGCCCAGATTCGGCGCGCGGCTCTCAGCTTGCAGATCTCTTCGAAGAACTCGTTGTGTGCGTTAAAGAAGAAGCTGAGTCTTGGCGCGAACTGATCGATGTCCATCCCTCGCAGGAGACACGCTTCGACATATTCCATCCCATCGCGGAGTGTGAACGCGAGTTCTTGGGGAGCTGACGATCCTGCTTCGCGGATGTGGTATCCCGAGATCGAAACCGAGTTCCATTTGGGGAGGTGCTGGGACTGGAACTCGATGGTGTCGACGACGAGTTTGGTTGACGCTTCGGGTGGATAGATGAACTCGTTTTGTGCGTGGAACTCTTTGAGGATGTCGTTCTGGAGTGTGCCACCAAGTGTGTCCCAGCTGATATTGAGTTGCTTGGCCATCGCGAGGTACATTGCCCAGATGACACATGCCGGGCCGTTGATGGTCTGGGAGACGGTCACTTGATCGATGGGGATGTCCTTGTAGAGACGGTGCATGTCTTCAATGGTGTCGATTGCAACGCCGCACTTACCGACCTCACCGATCGAGAGCATGTCGTCGGAGTCACGACCCATGAGTGTGGGGAGGTCGAATGCGGTCGAAAGACCGGTGTTTGCTTTGGTGGAAGTCTTCGCAGCTTCGAGCAGGTATTTGAACCGGGCATTGGTGTCATCGGCGGAACCGAACCCCGCAAACTGACGCATAGTCCAGAGACGCGAGCGGTATCCGTTTGGGAAGAGTCCGCGTGTGTATGGGTACTCACCGGGATTGTTGATATCGCGATCGAAGTTCTTGAGTGATTCGGGTAGATCCTCGGGTGTATAGCTTGTGTCGAGCGCGATCCCTGAGATGGTGACCGCGTGCGGATCGATGTTGGTGTTGTCTAGGCCTGGTCCGGTGATCGAGGTGGTTTGTGACATCGTGGTCTCCGAGATGATCTTCGAGGGAAATGCTGTTGTGAGAATGATATGGGGGGTTTTCAAAGAATCACAGTCCAGATCGGGATTGATCGAATTGCTCAAAAATTCTTGGTTTGGGTTGTGCTCGGCTCTGGGTGTGGTAGATTTATCAATTAGATGAAATATTGGTAGTTTTAATTTGGTCCTCGTGGGCTTGTTTGGAGAATATTATGAAAAATCAACACATCAACACTTTGGCGATACTAAGCATCGCCGGTGCGGCGACCGCTTCGATTGCTGGCACCAATGTTGAGCCCACTAAGCTAGATGCGACAGCAGCCAAGCTTCGTCATGTGGATCATATCTATTACAACATTGCAACCGGTGAAAAAATTACAACCCTGATCAATGCTGGAGATGCACAGGCTGGGGTTGACGGTCAGGCCGGGAACGAGATCTGGATTGCTGCGACGAGCGCCCAATGCTCAGTCGTTGATCCCACTGATACCACTACTTTTTTTTTTGGAATTGATGATCCTACAGGAACCACTTCGTTATCACTGAATGCTTTTTTTGCAGACTGGGGTGACATCGCATTTGACACTGTTGTTGATTGTGTCCAGATCAACTGGATCACCAATCACGCAGATACTGACTCAGATAACGATGGCAATGCAGACGGGGTCGATGGATTCGGTGGTACATGGACTTACTGGGATGCGTATAACGGACGCAGTCCGGGGCTCGAGTGCATTAGTGCTCCGCTGATCCAGTTCTCATTCTTTGATCTGCCTGGTGAGTTTCCTGCTGATACAGCTACAGTGGCGTTTTATACAGCGGATATCGATCTTGCGGGAAGCTTTGGATCTTCGTTGACCTTTGAGTTAGGTGACACCGATTCTGATCTTCAAGGTGCTGCGGTTCATAATGCAATGATCAACATGCAAGACCTTGATTCAGATTCGATCTCTGATGCGGACCCTGACGAAGACGGTCTCGCGGACTGGGCGTGGTCTCTTCAGTTTATTCAACCAGGTACGGTTGATGTTGACAATGCAGATTCTGACTCAGATACCCAAACCGGTATCGATGGTGATATTGCTGATCTCAACACAGCTGGCATCGTGTTTGGATCGCCGACCCCCGGGTTTGCTGAGTTTGATACCATCGCACAAGAATGGAACTGGATACCAGACGGCCCAACCGCTGGCGCGACCGAAGATCTGTTTAACCTCGGGACCACAAGCAACCCAGATGGCAGCGGCTTTCTGACCATTGCCGGGGCATTCTTCTTCGGTGGATTTGATTGCTCGTTGGGCACACCTGGATACACACCGCCTGCACATTTTCAAGTCGTGCTCTATGGGCCAGATAATATACCAGATTTCGATTGTGGAGATCTTGCAGGAAATATCGATGGCACGCCAGATGGCCTATTGAACTTCTCAGACATCTCAGCGTTTCTTAGTTGGTTTGCTGCCGGTGATCTTCGAGTGGATTTCGCTGGGAATCCTGACGGCTCGCCAGATGGCCTCCTTAACTTCTTTGATGTTACAGCGTATTTGGCGATCTTTTCAGCCGGTTGTCCATAACCTCGCATTTCCTGACTGAAATGACCATAACAGCTCACTGGTTCTTTTGTACCAGTGAGCTGTTGATAGTACTGGTTTTGTGTGTGTATTCAATTTTCATACATCCAAGTACCTGTATGTCATGTATAGTCCATGTTGATTCATACATACAAAGGAGAACGATATGAGAACCATTTTACCGCTAACTGTGCTTTGCGTTTCTGGATTGGCTGCCGGCGCGGCGGAGCCCATCGCGCTTGAGACAACTCCATCTCAAATTCGAGATGCTGGTCATTTGTACTTTAACATCGCGACAGGCGAGCAGATATTTACGCCTGTATCCGTAGGCGATGCTCAGCAGGGCGCCTCGGGAACAGAAGGTACTGAGATCTGGATTGTTGGAGCAGGTGGGTGTGAAGATCCCGGACCCACCACGAGTTCATCCTTTTATGCTCTCGACAGAACATCTGGAACATCTTCGGGAGATTGGAGTCCTGCACTCTTGGACTGGGGCGATATCGCGTCAGACACAGTCGTTGATTGTGTACAGGTCCATTGGATCACCGATCATGCAGATACAGATACCAACTCCGATGGCAACCCCGATGGCGTGGAAGGATTCGGAGCGACTTGGACATTCTGGGATGGCATGAACGGCAGGTCGCCTCAGCTCGAATCCATCGCGACCCCAATTATCGACTTTACTTTCTTTAATCTCCCAGGTGAATATCCACCTGACTCAGCAACGGTCGCTTTCTATACCGCGGTCATTGATCTAGCTGGGAGCTTTGGGGATTCATTAGTCTTTGAAATTGGAGATACGGATTCTGATTTACAAGGAGCTTCTTTGCATAACGCTCGGATGGATCTGCGTGATAACGATCTTGATTCGATTCCTGATATCGATCCCGACGGTGACGGGTTCGCAGATTGGGGATGGTCCATCGATTTCTTCCAGCCTGGCACCGTTGATTTCGATAACGCAGATGGTGACTCTGACCCGTCAACCGGTCTTGATGGTGATATCGCTGCACTGGCGGTTGCGGGACTTTCGCCTGGATATCCTGAACCTGGTATAGCAGTGTTTGATGATGTCGCTGAAGAGTGGAGCTGGGTCACAACCGGACCAACAGCGGGATCAAACGAGGATTTGTTTGGACTGATCACCTTCAGCGGTTACGAAGGACCATTTTGGTTCGGTGGTTTCAACTGCGATCCGGTAGTGCCGCTTGCTGACTTTTTGATTACGCTTTACGGGCCGCTATGCAGCGGGTGCGGTTCTTGCCCAGCTGACCTTGCCGGGAATTTTGATGGAAGCCCCGATGGCCAGCTCAATTTCTCCGATATATCTGCGTTTCTATCACTCTATTCTGCTGGGATTTTAAGGGTCGACTTTGCTGGCAATGTTGATGGTACCCCAGACGGAATATTGAACTTTTCAGATGTATCCGCGTACTTAGGCCTGTTTTCACAAGGCTGTCCTTAAGTGTCAGGATCTGCATGCGATTTCAATAACTGCTAACCCAGCTTTGTAACTGTTACATTTTGCTGCGATTTATGCTAGTATCCATCAGTCAATTGTTGGAGAAAAGCATGAATCGCAGCGTTTGTTTTTTGTTCTCAGTATTGGTAGTTCTCATGAGCATCACACCCCTTGCATCTTCCAAAATAATCCCGGATCTGTATCTCCATGATGCGAAGATACTTACAGGGCCTTGGAACACGATTATTGATCCTTACGAGACAGGGTTTTATGATTACCGCTGGAGACAGCGTGATCTGAGTGAATACCAAGCCCGATCTGAAACATTCTACCTTGATGTTCAACCCGCAGATCTGACCGAACGGATCGAATACAACTTCGATGAATCACCGATGCTGGAGGTGCCTGGTGATTGGAACACTCAGCGCGAGAGCTTGTACTACTACGAAGGCACACTCTGGTACCGCACAACATTTGATTCTCAAAAACCAGTGGATGGCAGTCGAGTATTTTTGAGATTCGGAGCTGCGAACTACCGCGCGGATGTGTACCTCAATGGGAAGAAGCTTGGGGTGCACATTGGAGGGTTTACTCCATTCAACTTCGAATGCACCGACCTGATTGAGAATGGACGAAACTCCCTTGTTGTGCGCGTCGACAATAAGCGATACGCAGAAGGTGTACCCACCCTCAACACCGACTGGTGGAACTATGGAGGGCTTACCCGGGATGTCCGACTGATCCATACCCCGAGTACTTTCATTCGCGAACATCGCCTGGAACTGGTTCCGAATACTCAAAATAAACTCTCAGGGTCTATACAGCTCAATGAACCCGAAGCGGGAGTTGAAGTCCGCATGCGAATAGCTGAGCTTGATGTAGACCAAGCGGCCCGGACAGATTCGAACGGGAAAGCTGAGTTCAGAATCAACGCAGACCAGATAGAACTATGGTCTCCCGAATCCCCGAAACTGTATTCGGTTGAAATGATTGTGGATCAACGCACGATCGTCGATCAAATGGGGTTCAGGACTATACAAACAAAAGGTAAGCAGCTCTTGCTCAACGGAGAACCAGTATTTCTCCGAGGCATCTCTATTCATGATGAGTTACCGTTGGGTGGGGCCGGGAGAACACGGACAGAATCGGACTCGCGTCAACTCCTTGAATGGGCCAAAGAACTGGGCTGTAACTTTGTAAGGCTCGCCCACTACCCGCATCCTGAATACATGACCAGATTAGCTGACGAGATGGGGCTGTTGGTATGGTCTGAAGTTCCGGTGTACTGGACGATCGACTGGGAAAACGAGGACACCTATCTCAACGCAGAGAACCAACTCACCGAAATGATCAAGCGAGACATGAACCGGTCATCCGTGATTATCTGGTCACTCGCAAACGAAACCCCTGTGGGAGATGCGCGTACCGAGTTTTTGACGAAACTCGCGCACAAAGCTCGTTCTCTTGATCAAACCCGCTTGCTGAGCTTGGCACTTGAGAAGCACTCTGATCCAGATGATCCGAACCTGAGTATTGTTGAAGACGCAATTGCTGACTTAGTCGATGTCGTTTCATTCAATCAATATGTCGGTTGGTATGACGGGCTTCCTAGCAAAACACAGCGGATCCGGTGGAAGATTCCTTATGACATGCCTGTCATCGTGAGTGAGTTCGGAGCTGGCGCCAAAGCAGGGAAGTTCGGTGACAAATCAGAGATCTGGACCGAAGAGTTCCAAGCTGATTTATACACTCAAACTCTCGAAATGCTTGATCGGATAGATGGCTTTGCGGGTGTTTCGCCTTGGATTCTGAGTGATTTCCGCTCACCCCGTCGTTTGCTGCCTGGTATTCAAGATGGATACAACCGTAAGGGGCTCATTGGCGATGATGGTTCGCGGAAGAAGGCGTTCTATGTGCTTCAAGAGTATTACCGTCAACGGGCAGTAAGCGAGGATTAGTGAATCGGGCTCAAACTAAAGGTCGACGGCTACATTTCTTATTGTCACAGTTCAGTCTTGGCTGAACACCAAAGCTGAGTACTGCCCACTCTGAGCGCAAACAAGGCTGCCTGCACCGTCTCATGCATTCCAGGAATGGAAGTAATCCAATTTTTTAAGAGTTTAGTATATTTCAGGCTACTGAGTAACTGTAACTGAAATTGACAAGAGATCAGACAGAAGCTGATCTCTTGAAAGCTGGTCGTTTTATTGGCTGAAATCATTTGGAACATTTCGAACCATGATTTCTCAAATGGGCTGACCCGGACTTGAACCGGGGACACCGGCATTTTCAATGCCGTGCTCTACCAACTGAGCTACCAGCCCACGATCTTGGATCTCGGTAAGGTTACCGATACCCAGATGCGTAGAGGCAAGAATAGACACCAACTTGCCCGCGTCAACCCTTCGGCGGATTCATCTGGACTCATTGACCTCGATCTCGCATATTGACCATATCCGATCAGGTCATCGCTTCAGAATCAGCATTTGGGCATTACCGGTCGTTGAGCACGGTCTTTGCACCCAAACCCTGCACGCAACCCCCAATCCGGATACCATATCCACATGACCAACTCGACCACAGCCGAACCAACGACCTCAGCCTCATCACAAGTGACCCAAACCCCCCTCCTCGAAGTCAAGGGACTCAAAACCTACTTCCCCATCCGCTCAGGACTCCTCCAACGCGTCACAAGCCACTTCAAAGCAGTCGATGATGTCTCCTTCTCCATCGCACCAGGTGAAACCCTCGGGCTCGTCGGGGAATCAGGATGCGGCAAAACAACCGTCGGCCGCACACTCCTCAGACTCGCCCCCGCAACCGCAGGAACCGTCCGATTCGAAGGACGCGATGTCTTCGGTGCATCAGGAAACGAACTCCAGCAACTCCGCAGAAACATGCAGATCGTCTTCCAAGACCCCGCAGGATCACTCAACCCACGCATGCGCATCGCCTCCATCGTCGGTGAACCCCTCATCATCCACGGCATGGTCACCGACAAAGCAGAACTCCGCGAACGAGTCGAATCACTCCTCGAACGATGCGGGATGCCCAGAGCAGCCGCAGACCGATACCCACACGAGTTCTCAGGCGGCCAGCGACAACGCATCGGCATCGCAAGAGCCCTCGCACTCGAACCCAAGTTCATCGTCTGCGACGAACCCACCTCCGCGCTCGATGTCTCCATCCAAGCACAGGTCATCAACCTCCTCATGGATCTCCAAGAAGAGTTCGGGCTCAGCTACCTCTTCATCTCACACGACATGGCCGTCATTCAACATGTCTGCAAACGCATCGCCGTCATGTACAAAGGCAAAATCGTCGAAGAAGGTTCACGCGAGAAAATCATCGAAAACCCGAGCCACAAGTACACCCAGTCCCTCTTGAGCGCCGTCCCAGAACCAAACCCACGCAAAACCAAAGAACGCATCGTCTTCGACGGCGGGGCCATGTAAAGCCATGTATATCATGTAAAGCATGGAATGCATGCATACACATGCACAACCTCTCAAGATCTCACAAACAACTCACCCACACCCATGACCACACCCGCTCGTCACATCAGACGCGCACCCAAGCCCGATGACCCAAGAACACGCTTCTTGATCGAGCTCGCACGCGCCCTCGGAACC
This sequence comes from Phycisphaerales bacterium, assembly GCA_045105315.1. GTDB lineage: Bacteria > Planctomycetota > Phycisphaerae > Phycisphaerales > UBA1924 > UBA1924. Next base: position 7,910 of record JBGCDI010000004.1, read on the forward strand.
TACGGCACCTCCGCACACCGACTCGAAGCAACCATCGTCCTGTGCGCCAATGAGCTCGGACTCGAGTGCCATGTGTTCTCAACACCCACCTCCGTCTTCATATCCATCGAGCATCAAGGAAGCTACTCCACCTACCTCTCCCGCATCAACCCAGGCGACATCAACCTCTCAAGACTCCGCAAACTCGACGGGATCTTCAACGCGGTCATCGCATCCCACATCACCCCAAGCGCAGCCACCGCCCAAATCAAACAACTTGTGCGCGAAAAAGATCCATACCCAGACTGGCTCACCGTCCTGGCAATGGGAGGGGTCTCCGCGTGTGCTTCGATCTTCCTAGGAGGTTCATCCAAAGAACTCGCCGCTGCATCAACCATCGGGCTCACCATCGGGACCCTCAACCTCTTCGTTGGCAAAAACCGCGAACACGCCCGCTTGCTCGAGTTCCTCGCAGGATTGGTCGCCGCCCTCATCGCAGCGCTCGCCCTCTTTGTCGTCGGTGGATACACCCCATTCATTTCTATATTGGCTGGGTTGATCATCCTGCTCCCGGGACTCACCCTCACGATCTCCATGACCGAGCTCGCGACCCGCAATGTCGTCTCCGGTTCCGCGCGCCTCATCGGGGCCCTCATGATCCTGCTGCTTCTCGGGTTCGGGGTCGCGGTCGGTACTCAGCTCACCTCCGCACTCCTGGATCTCCCGGATCAAGCCCAGCTCATCCCCCTGAGTCAAAGCATCGGCCAATGGATCAAGATCCCCGCCGCCCTCGCCTCGGCGACCTTCTTCGTCATCTTGTTCAAAGCACAGTGGTCCGACGCATGGGCCATGATCCTCGCGGTCCTGGTCGCATACTACAGCGCCCGGTTCGGGGTCGAGTATTTCGGTCCCGAGCTCGGCGTAAGCTTTGGCGCAGGATGTCTAGGAATACTTGGCAATATCTTTGCCCGCGCTCTGGACCGCCCCTCCGCGATCGTCATGCTCCCGGGACTACTCATGCTCGTACCAGGCTCAATCAGCTTCAAAAGCATCGACCTCTTCATGCACCAAGACACCCTCGGAGCAATGCAGACCGCCATGAGCGTCTTTATCATCGCAGCAGGACTGGTCGTCGGACTCTTGGTATCCAATGTCCTCGTCCCACCACGCAAAGTTTTATAATCCAGCTCTATAAACCAGTTCTATAAACCAGCCTACTGCAACCCCTGATGCACCTCCATCAACTCGCAATACGACGACCGGATCGGTTCACCAGTCGCCGGCCGAAAGGTCGAAAGCAGCGTCTGGGCAACACCCTGCGCCCCCTCACCGTCCTGCGCAGAATTAATCAGAATCTCAAACTCAAAGTGCCAACCAAGCTCCCGCACATCATCAATATGCAGCCTGCAATGAATCCCATCAATATCCACCAAGTACAACTCCCTGACCTTGCTGATCACGATCCACTCATTTAAAGGATTCGTACCAAACCGCTCCTGCACCTCCTCGTGCGTATAGATCTGATACTCCGAGATCTTCGGTGAAACCTCGTTGGGACGCTCATAGAAAATATACTCCACCGGTTCAGGCGAACCGATCCCCCGCTCAACCGCAACCGCTTCCCGCTTCTTGAGTCGACCGCGCGCAACGCTGTAGTAGGTGTCCTTCTGACGGATTTTCCCGACATGCTGCGCGTTAATCTGCTGACAAATCAACCGGGCAAGGTTCGGATCACGGAGTTCGGATTTCCATTCAAGATTCTGCATCGCTCAGTCTATCGCCCAGATCAGACCCGCGCCACCCCAGCGTCACACGCCCGCACCCAATGCTCAAATCACACCCTCTGCTTCAAGCATCTCAATGACCCGCGCTTCATCCCACACCTCCACACCAAGCCCCTCCGCTTTGGTAAGCTTGGACCCCGCCTTCTCTCCCGCGATCAGCAGATCCGTTGACTTGGAAACCGAACCAGTCACCCGCGCCCCAAGCCCCTCAAGCACCTCACTGAGCTCAGGTCTGGTCCAACGATTGAGCGACCCAGTAAGCACAATGGTCTTCCCATATGCAAAGCTCTCGATCTGCTCACCATCGCCCGAACTGTTCTGAGCTCTGATCTGAACGCTGTCCTGAACACTCCCAAGCTCCACACCCCGCGCTGCCAGCTCAGCAAAGGTCTCCTGCGCAACCCGAGAGTGCAGATACTCGTGCACCGCCGGTGCGGTGTCCGCACCAAGACCCGTCTCGTATACCTCGCTGAGTTTCTCCGTGCTCCCCGTGAGCGCCTTGCGTTTGACCTGACTCATCGTATTGACCGCAGTAGGCATCAGCGCCCAAACCGGAGCATCACCAAGCGCCTCAAAGCTCCCAAACCGCTTCGCAAGCAGCTTGGCCGTCGTCGTCCCAACATGACGAATCCCCATCCCCCCAAGCACCCGCGCCAAACCACGAGACTTCGCCGCTTCGATCCCTGCAAGCAGGTTGTCCACCTTCTTCTCCCCCATCCGCTCAAGCTCCAAAAGCTGATCGCGATGCAGATGCAGATCAAAGATGTCCGCAAAGTGGTTCAGCTCAATATCTGATTCACGGATCGCATCGATCGTCGATTCCCCGAGCCCATCAATATCCATCTGCTTGCGTCCCGCAAACCACACGAGCTTCTCCCGGACCTGAGCTGGGCATTCAGGGTTCATGCACCGACGAGTCGTCTCCAGTGTTGGCTCTTGAATCGCGCAAGCAGGCTCAATCTCAAGGGGCGCCCCGCACGCAGGACACCGATCCGGAGGCAACACCGCAACCGCACCAGCAGGTCTCTCATCAACCACAACCCCGACCACCTGCGGAATAATCTCCCCCGCCTTCTCAACCCAAACCAGATCGCCTACATGCAAATCACGCGTCCGGATCATCCCATAGTTATGCAGCGTCGCATGAGAAACCGTCGTCCCCGCAAGCACCACAGGCTCAAGCGTCGCCCGAGGAGTAATCTTCCCAGTCTTCCCAACCTGATGAGCAACATCCACCAGTCTCGTGCTCTTCCGCTCTGCTGGAAACTTGTAGGCGATGCACCAACGAGGGGACTTACTGGTGTAACCAATCAGTTCCTGCTGAGCATACGAATCAACCCGGATCACCACACCATCAGTCGCATAATCTAGATCATGTCGAACCGCATCGATCCGCTGAATCGAATCCAGCACCCCCCCAAGCGAATCCTCAACCGACCGGTGCGCCCCAACATCAAACCCATACCCCGCTAGCCGATCACAAAACGCAGAATGCGAGTTGTCAAGCTCAGAATCCTGCCCGTCAGTGCTGACTTCACCACGACCATGCGCAATAAACCCAAGGTTCCGTGATGCGATGACTCTGGGATCAAGACTCTTGAGTGTCCCAGAACATGCGTTGCGTGGATTCATGAACTCCTCGTCCCCGCTCTGTGCCCGCTCCTTGTTGATCCGCGTGAACTCCGTCAAGGGCATATACACCTCGCCCCGCACTTCAAGCACATCACCAACGCCCTCACCCTGAACATCAATCATCAACGGGATCGACCGGATCGTCCGCGCCCCATGCGACACATCATCACCCCGTGCTCCATCACCACGAGTCAACGCGCGCACAAACCGCCCATACTCATACCTGATCGAGAGCGCAACCCCATCAATCTTTGGTTCACATGCAAACGCCATCCCGGTCTCTGCAAACAACCCAGAAGAACCAACAGAAGTCTCCATCCGCTCGCACCACTGACCCACATCCTGCTCGTTGTAGGTGTTGTCAATCGAAAGCATCGGAATCGCATGGTCAAAGCTGGTAAACCCCGCAATCGGATCACCCCCAACGCGGACAGTGGGGGAGTTGGGATCAGCAAGCTCAGGATGCAACTCCTCGAGCAACTTGAGCTCACCAAGCAACCGATCAAACTCACCATCAGACATCACAGGCTGAGCGTCACGGTAATACGCTGAGTTTGCGCGATTCAGCAAATCACGGAGTTCAGAGATTCTCATTTTTTCAGTGCTCACACCACATCATATCGGCTTTCTGCGTCCCGAGGCTATGATTCTTCATGAGCGCACAGCTTATCGATGGCAAAGCACTGGCACACGAGTTCCGTAGGGAGACCACCGAGCAAGCACATCGCCTGCGCGAACTCGGAACACCAGCAAAGCTCGACGCGGTACTCGTCGATTCCGGGGACAACGGAGCCCGTGTATACGCTGAGAACCAAGCAAGAACCTGCGAGAGTCTCGGGATCCAGTACACCCTCCACGAACTCAAACAAGGATCATCACAACCAGCGATCGAAACCAAAGTCATGGAACTCAACCTGGACCCCGCAGTCCATGCAATCATGGTCCACATGCCCCTCCCAGAGAGCGTCGACGAGCACCACATCAAAAAACTCATCGATCCAGACAAAGATGTCGAAGGGGTCAGCCCCGCCAATATCGGCAATGTCGTCTACGGCCGGTCCATGCGAGCACCCTGCACCGCACTCGCAACACTCAAACTCATCGAATCCACCGGGGTCGATCTCAAAGGCAAGAACTGTGTAGTCGTGGGCGCATCGGTGACCGTTGGTCGACCGATCGCGGTGCTGCTCATGCAACGGGAAGCAACCGTCATAAGCTGCAACAAGTATACCCAAGACCTCAAATCACTCTGCCGATCCGCCGATATCCTGATCCCCGCAGCGGGGGTCGCGGGATTGATCACCGCAGATATGGTCAAGCCTGGTGCTTTAATCGCAGATGTCGGGGTCAATCGAGTGCTCGATCCAGAAACCGGGAAGAAGAAAACAGTTGGCGATGCCGATTTCGACCAGGTCAAGGACATCGCGGGGTGGATCTCTCCAGTCCCAGGAGGGGTCGGCCCGATGACAGTCGCGGTTCTGCTCCACAATGTGGTCGAGCTGGCTCAATCAAGCGGCAAATGAGACCTTGATGAGCAAAGAAGCCGGAATCGAATGATTGCAATGCGAAATCAGTATCCGCGTTGACTCTTGGAGGTAATGTCCATTGAATAGCCCTATGCACACACTCGGATTCCTTCCCAATCTCGGCTGGCCTGAAATGCTCATCATCGGCGGAGTCATGCTCCTGCTCTTTGGTCGTCGACTCCCCGAAGTCGGACGAAGCTTGGGACAAGGCATCGTCTCCTTCAAAAAGGGCCTCAAGGAAGTTGGCGATGAGATCAACATCCAAAGCGATGTCCGTAACGCGGGTGAAACCCCAGAACCAGCCAAGTTCGACTCCGCGAAAGCTCCGAATAACCCAGATCTTGCCGGCTCAGCGCACTCAACCTCCGCTCCAGTCGCCAAGTCCACGAACTCGAATACGGACTCCTAATCAATCTTCTAGATGCTTTTGTCTGTCATTCGGGTGTCCACAGTCAGAATACCTGCTTATCATCAACGCCAATCCCTCGGGATTGCATACCACATTACCTCGGCGAGGTAGCTCAGCTGGCTAGAGCGGAGGATTCATAACCCTCAGGTCGGGAGTTCAAGTCTCCCTCTCGCCATTCAAAATGCCCTTCTTTTTATGAGGAGGGCTATTTTTTTGGTCATATCCAACTCACTTCTGCGTTACTATGGAGAAGTTAACATCATCTCGATCACTCGTGGAGCTACATCATCATGGACGCAAAAGTACTCGTCAGCGGCGTAATCGGTCTGGGACTCATCGGTATTGCAGGCATTCTCGTGCTCGGTGCAGGCTCAGATTCTTCTGAACTCACCAACGCCAGCGCAACTAGAACCGCCCCTATCGAAATCGATCCAAACGCAAGCGCCTACACAATCGAATCAGACCCAATCGACTCCCTCGCTGCTCAGGGCACCGATCAACAACCCAGAGATCTTCAAGCGGCGCGGGGCAACGGTCAGCGTGAAGGCCGGGGAGGCCGGGGCCGAGGCGGAGAAGACTGGTTCGGACGCATGGAAGAACGCATGATGCAGTTCGATACCGATGGTGATGGGATTCTCGATGAAACCGAACGCGATGCGATGGCCCAGTCATTTCGCGACCGGATGACCGATCGAATGGATATTGATGGTGATGGATTTGCAAGCATCGAAGAACAGTTCGCAGCACGCAAAGAAGGCATGCTCAACTCACGATGGGGACAACGAGAACGAATGAACTTCGATGCAGACGGGGATGGCGAGCTCAATGAAACAGAACTCGCGATCTTCGAGCAAAACCTAGAAGATCGTTTCGATAAAGAATATGAAGAAATCATCGCAGACTACGACACCGATGGCGATGGACTGATGTCTCGCGAAGAAACCATTGCTATGCAAGACCAGCAGTTCCAACAACAACGATCACGCATGGATGAGTTCACAGTCCAGTTCGATCAAGATGGCGATGGCAATCTCAATGCAGACGAACGCATTGATGTACGCGACACGATGATCCAGCGCCGGGAACTCGAAAGCTTCCTGCGCCGGTACGACACCAATAAAGACCGTCAGGTTGGGACAAGCGACTACGAACGCTTCACAGATGCTTACGGAAAGAAAGAGCCCTACGGCGATGTCAATCGCGACGGGATCTTCAACATGGACGACATCGTCATGTTCCGCGATATGAGTGAACGCGCCAACGCAGCTGCGGATAACTGAGCTCCGACTGAGTCTTTACCCAGTCTTCATTCAGTCTCTACTCTGTCTTTACTCAAAGTCGCTCGAAATCACGCTAGCGTACACAGGCATGGATTCATCAGGAGTCCACTCGAACATATCCATAAACCCGCTTGCCTGCGCGCATTGGATGGCCAACCAGTCACCAGCAATCAGGCTTGGTCCAGTCTCAAACTGGGCCGGTTCTTCATACCCAAGCATGCTTGATGCGAGCCCGATTTCTTCCAGCACGAGCAGCTGATCATCGTGCGCAATCTCAGCAGCCCGCTGAGGTCCGCACGCTCCCAGAAGCATGGTCAAAGTGGATGTGCAGACAATCACCGCTGCACGACGCTTGGTTGTGTTCATGTATCGCATTATGTCCCCATCGAGCAAACGCTGGCTGAAGTTGCCTGAAGTCTTCAAAACCGAGGAAGACCGGTCAACTTTGCGCCGAAAAACTGTCGATAAGTACACATTTACCAGAACATCTGGAATTAGTCGAGGACTTTATCGGTCACGCTCCGTAAATTGTCACGGGACGGCGGTCAATACATTACTAAGCATGGAGTATCAACATGCCCCGCAATTTCCCGCGAACACCCAACAGCCCCTTTCAGAGCTTAAAACTAGCATGTGCGACCCTCGCACTCGCGATTTCATCGGTGCACGCCGCTGGATATCTCGCCGCTGCTCATCAACCGACTGACGAAAATAGCTCGTCCGATAACCAGACTCTGGCTGCTCGCGACGGTCAAGCGTATCCGGTTTCAGGGATTCAGCTCGGATACGGGGTTGATCATCCTGATCTGCCCCAAATTGATGCACTACTCAATCTGACCGTACAGCTCACACCGGTTCAGGACGGGTACATCGGTCCTGTTGAAGGCTCATTAACCGAATCAGTAGTCCTCGGACAGATCGGTCGAGACGGTCCTGTGGTCATCTACGGCAGCGCCTTAGCGACCCTGATCCAAGCTGTGCGTGATGAAATGGAATCCGCATTCGGGTTCCTCGGTCATCTCGTGACACCATCCCCCAATGAGATTGCATTCCAGTCAACACAAGAAGACTTGCGCGATGCTGACAATCAACTGCTGACGATTTTAATCTGGAGAGCAACGGTTGGAGAGGTCCGTACCGTCGCGCGTGGAGATCGAATCGCAGAACGACCAACCGATGACAATGACCCCAATGTCAATCACCCTGCGCACGATCGAATCCGCGATCGGATCAATATCGCTCCGGGCGATCTGCTGACCAAAAGCAGGGTCGATGATGAAACTTACCGGTTGAGCAGACACTCAGGGCGCCGAGCCGATGTGTCGATCGCACCATCGAGTGAACAGGGCGCTGTAGTCTTGGACTACCTAATCTCTGAACCCAAACAATGGTCTGCGTATGCGAGCATCTCAAACACCGGTACACGAAGCACCAATGAATGGCAAGAACGCTTCGGATTTGTGCACCGCCAGCTTACCGGCCAAGACGATGTCCTTCAGCTCGATTACATCACCGCAGGGTTCGAATCTTCGCATGCAATCTTGGGGTCCTACGCATTTGATCTGGGTCCAGACTTCCGTGCACGCATCAATGGACGATGGAACCAATACACCGCAACGGATGTGGGGCTGGGGTTCGAGAACTTCCGCGGCGAAGGGTACGAACTCGGTGCAGAGATCTCGACCAATATTTGGCAAGACGGGCCACGCTTTGTTGATCTCTTCGGAGGGATCCGGTACGAACACATCGAGGTGGACAACCGGATCTTGTTGATTGAGGGCGATGAAGATTTCCTGCTCCCATACATCGGTCTCCGGTATCAAAAAAGTACTCCGCTGCACACTTCGTTTGGTGAAGTGCGATTTGAGACCAACTGGGCAGGAGCAGCAGGCACAAGCGAAGCAGCGATTGGTCGTCTCGGACGCTCAAACGCTGAGAACGAGTTCTCTGTGCTGCGAGGTCAGCTCACCCATTCCTTCTTCCTCGAGCCCATCTTTGACGAGGAAGGGTTCCGAGGTGACCGTGGCAGGGACGATATGACCCTCGCTCACGAGATGGTTTTATCGGTCCGCGCCCAGAGCAGCTTGGGATCTCGACTGGTCCCGAACTATCAAATGGTTGCGGGCGGAGCGTCCACCGTGCGTGGATACAAGGAGTCCATCGCGGTCGGTGACAACGCGATTGTTGGGACCCTTGAGTACCGATATCACCTCGGAAAAGCCACTCCGATCACATCAGAAACAATAAATTTGTTCGGTTCTACCTTCAGAAACGCGAGAACGCGTCCATACGGGAGCGCAGACTGGGATCTAATCCTGTCGGGCTTCGTAGATATAGGACGGGTAACCGTACAGGACGCCCTCTTCTTTGAAAATGATGAGACCTTAGTTGGCGTCGGAGTGGGTATCGAGGCACAGTTTAAACGGAACCTCACACTCCGCCTCAACTACGGGGTTTCCATGACCAGGATTGGCGAAGGCGCCTCAACGGTCGCGGAAGTGGGAGACTCCAGGTTGCATTTCACCGCAACCGTGGTGTTCTAAAAACTGAAGAACGGAAGGAATCTGAAGATGACAACTCAAGATATGACTACTCAGCGGAGCCGCCTTGGTTTCGCATTGATCGCAATGGCTGGGCTCTCAGTCGGTCTCTCAGCGCCAACAGCCCATGCAAACCCAAACGAGGGCGACGCGACAATCGCGGCGGGCACAGCAATCTTTGATTCCAATGGCAATCTGCTCACCATCACCACCAGCGACATGGCCATCATCGATTGGCTCGCGTTCAACATCGGGTTTGGTGAAACGGTCCAGTTCATCATGCCCGATTCGACTTCGCGTGTGCTCAACAGGATCGATGGCGCTGCTCCCTCGATCATCGACGGAACCTTGACCTCCAACGGGCAAGTCTTCCTAGTCAATCCATCTGGAGTTGTCTTCGGTGAAAACGCGGTCGTCAATGCGGGCAGCTTGTACGCAGCAGCGGGCAACATCAGCAACACCAACTTCATCAACGAAACCTACCGGTTCACCGACATGCAAGGCACCGTCGTCAACCGTGGACATCTCCAGGGTGATGTCATCGCTCTGCTCGGTGGTCAGGTGGCCAACTTTGGAACCATCTCAGCGCCGCAAGGCACCGTCATCATGGCTGCGGGAAGTCAGGTACTGATTGGTACCGAGCTCGGTCGTCGGTTTGTCGAAATCGAAGCACCTGTACTGGCTACTGAAGCCCCAGGATCAACAGACGATTCGATTCGTCTAGCAGCAGGTGATATCTACTCCATCGCAGCATGGAACTCGGGAACCATCGATGCGAGAGGCGTCATCATCAGCGCTCAAGGCGGCGATGTCGGTCTCGCAGGATCAATCAATGCAACCGGCGCAGGCAACGGAGGCTACCTCACCGTCCGAGGCGACAATGTTGTGGTCACAGAAAACAATGTTGTGGTTACAGAGAACATTGAAGCACGCGGAACCCCAATCACCGCTGGGACGATTTCACTGACCGCAGGTCCCGGTGGTGTGGTTGATCTGGGTGCAGATCTGCATTCTACCGGATCAGGGACATTCATCACCGGAGATGTAGTCCTCAGCGAGAGCATCACCCTGATAAGCAGTGGCACCTCAAGCCAGACCCGTATCAACGATGATATTTATTCTGAGACCGGAGAGTTTAATACCCTCGATATCCAAGCATCAAATGGTCAAGTGTTCTTTGGTGGTACTGTTGGCGACACTCCAACAAGCGATAACCGGCTTGGGTTCTTGGATATTGACGCACGCAAAACGATTTACAATGACAATGTGTCCACGCGTGATGGGATGACGCTCATGGGTCTCTCAGAGATCCAAGGCCCGAGCGTAACTTTCCACACCGGTACAGGCTCAGCGCTTTTCGGTGGAGATATCTACTCATTCATCCGTGGCGGATCCGATGTTGCGTTCATGTACGACGGGCCAGTCTGGACAGGGCAAGGCGAAGCACGAACACCGTTTAAGTTCCGTGGAAGCATTGGCTCTCGCCAGCCCCTTAGCACAGTGCCCAATCAAGGGCCATTCAGAAACATCACCTTCGGTACAGATGTGAATGGTTCAATCGTTGCTTCTGCATTCCTGTTCTCCAACGCTGCGACCGAAGGATTGTCGCTCATGGATGCGTCAGCGATAGATCTTTCAAACAGATTCTTTGTTTCTGCTACCGAGGGTATATTTGCAGGACGAGGACAAAAAATCACATCGTTTGGATCGATTCAGTTCGCTGCTAAATCAAACGGAGCAACCAATATCCAGCTCAGCGATGTCAATGTACTCGGTGATCTGCGAATTTCCTCCAACGGCAGAACCGGCAACGACATTACACTCCTTGGTCATCTCGGAGGGTTTATCGACGGCGTTGACAATGAAGCTGACCGCTCAGCAGGTGGATATGACGAACAAGGAGCAGAACTCATTGCTTCAGGTGATATCTTCCTCTCTGGATCAGTCCAGACAGATGCTGGGGGAGCGATGCTCGGTGCTCAGTCTGTAGTCTTTGCCAATAACGCTGGTTCAGGTACAACATTGGGTGCTGGTATTGTGGAGATCTTCCCAGGTGGAGCATCACTGGCCAACTTCTCCAGCACACTGCCCGCAAGCAACGGTCTTGTGTATGCATACGACCTCACACTGGGAGATTTTACGGACTTCAATCCTCCGACAGTGCCTGGTAGTCAAGCGAATCTTGCTGAGTCATTTGCAGATGAGGATATTCTTCGTCTGCGTGACGATGCTCCGTATCTTGCTCAGCGTCAGGTGCTGATCGAACTTGGTCTCGCTCCTCGTGATGTCACCGGTGACGAAGTCCGTGAAGGCGTGATCGTTGGATCTGAACGGTATGCAGTCGCAAGCGATCAAACCCCCGCGGTGATCATGGATCGCTTGTCTCCAAGAAGCGTTGAGCGTTTGACCGATTCGTACATCTCATTGTTCGGGGTGCGTGATGCTGATGCAGCTGCTCGTCCTGGAATCCAAGAGATCTCTGCTCAGCTCGCATCTGGTGACCAAGATGAGATCGATGTACTGATGAGCAAAATCGGGATCGTGCTTGATCGAATCGCACTCCTGGAGCTCTCACCACTTGAGATCGAGCGTGCTCAGGACAATCTGCTTGAGATGCTTCGTCCTGACTCGATGAGCTCAACAGAGTTCCGATCACAATGGGCCTCGAACTGAAGCTGAACGGATATTCACTCAATGCTTTCTTGAGTAGAGCAAAATAAGACCCAACCGCGGCTGGTTCATCACGGATCAGCCGTGGTTTTTGCATTGGAGTTTGATGAATTCTTGATTCAGATAAGTGCTAGAATCTGCAAACCATAACCGCCATCAGGAGCTACTCGTGTACACACTCGTACTTATTCGTCATGGACAGAGCACTTGGAACAAAGAAAATCGATTCACCGGTTGGACCGATGTCCCACTAAGCGAGCTTGGTCATGAAGAAGCTGCCGCTGCAGGCAAGCTGCTCGCAGCTGAAGGCTTCAGCTTTGATCTCGCATACACCTCCGTACTCAAGCGAGCGATCGGTACCCTCTGGCATGTCCTCGAAGAGATGGACCTGATGTGGCTCCCAGTGACTCGCGCATGGGAACTCAACGAGCGTCATTACGGCGCGTTGCAAGGTCTTGACAAAGCGGAGACCGCACAAAAGCATGGCGAAGACCAGGTCAAAATCTGGCGCCGATCATACGATGTTCCACCCCCATCATTAGAGACCTCTGATGAACGCTGGCCCGGTCATGATCACCGATACTCAACACTGGATCCCAAGGATGTTCCCGCGACCGAGTGTCTCAAGGACACCGTCGAACGAGTAATCCCTTACTGGGACAGTGAAATCGCGCCCATGATCAAAGATGGCAAACGGTTGATCATCGCAGCCCACGGGAACTCTCTTCGCGCATTGGTTAAGTATCTTGACGGGATTTCAGACGAGGACATCATCGGTGTGAATATCCCAACCGGAATGCCTTTGGTTTATGAACTTGATGCGGACCTCAAGCCAATTTCAAAGCGATACCTCGGCGATCCCGCTGCTGTAGAAGCAGCAATGGCTGCAGTCGCAGCTCAAGGTAAAGCGAAGTAAAAATCAGCCTTACATCCAGCTCAGACCGGTCTGAAGTGTGTTGAAGTTTTCTACGCCATCATCGGTCACCACAACCATATCTTCGATGCGGATACCTCCGATCGATTTGCAATACAAACCTGGTTCGATGGTCAGGACATCACCTTTGACGAGCACTGGTCCACCGGCATCAATCAGCGGTGGTTCATGCACATCAAGTCCAATGCCGTGTCCCGTGCCGTGAACCATTGCAATGATGGTGTCAGGTGCTGATTCATGCGGGATCCCCATCTGATACCCGCGTCTCTCGATCACCGCACTCGTCGCGGCATGGACTGAATCTGCAGTCACTCCAGCCCGCGTCGCACTTATTGCCGCTTCCTTAGCAGCAAGCACCGCAGCATGCATAGCCCGCACTTCATCTGGGATATCGCCGTGGACGACACAGCGGGTGCAATCTCCGTGATAGTGGGTCGCTTTGATATGAGGAAAGAGGTCGATAATGACGGGTTCACCAGTTGAAATCGGGCCTTCTCCTCGTGCATGACAATCAGCACCGGTAGTCCCTGACGCAACAATCGATCCATGAGGAGTGGAGGCCCCGTTCATGAGGAACCAGACATCGATCATCTGTCTCAAGCGTTCAGAGGTGAGCGGCTCATTTTGGAAGGTGAGATGACCATTGCTATCTGCGGTTGATTGCGCGATGGTTCTGCATGCCATCGACATGCATTGCTCGGTTAGTTTTTGGGCATTGCGCAAGTGCTCGATCTCTTGCTCGTCCTTTGATCTACGATCCAGCACACCAAGGTCGGGATCACATTCAATAGATATTCCAGCTTGATGAATGTAGTGTGCATATATCGCGGGGAGGGTTCGATCAACAGTGATATGGGTGATCTCGTGGACCTGAAGACAGTGGGCAACAGACTGCGCCGTTTCGAGCTCCCGATCACCTATCTGCCAGATTTCTGGCGCATAGTCCTTGGGACACACAACATGATCTGCTCGGGCATGGATCTTCGCACGATCCATTTCAATATCACGGATCATGAGTAAGCGTTGATGCGGCTGAGCAGGGTCACTGAAGCAAATAAGCGCTGTCGGATCTCCAACAGCAAAGCGGATCTGGTGGTAGAGCGAGAGGTTGCCTTCCGGACTCCCCGCAAAGACGACAGCGTGATGTTGATGACTGTTTGACATGCGAAACAATAGCCTAGACTTTGATCATGAGAATCGCGACATGGAATGTAAACGGGCTCCGGGCAGCACTCAAGAAGGGGCTGCCGGATCATCTGGATCGGATTGACCCGTCAGTCTTGATGCTTCAGGAAGTCCGCGCATTGCAGGAACAGTTGCCCAAAGCATGGCAAGAACCCGATGGATGGGAGTGCCTCTGGCACCCAGCACAAAAGCTCGGTTATTCTGGCACCGCTATTTGGTCAAAAGCGAAGCTAAAAGAGGAAGAACGCGGCGCTGGACAAGAAGATCCCGAAGGCCGGGTGATCAAGGCTCGCGCTGGGGGTATGCGGGTGATCTCCACTTACTTACCATCCGGTTCTTCCGGAGAACACCGTCAAGCAGAAAAAGACCGCTGGCTCAGTTTCTTCCACGAGTGGGCAAAGCCGATGCTCAAATCAAAAGTCCCAACTGTGATCGGGGGCGACCTGAATATCGCCCATACTGAGCGCGACATCTTTCATCATAAGAGCAACAAAAAAACCTCAGGCTTCCTGCCCCATGAACGATCATGGATGGGAGATCTGATCGATATGGGATGGTCGGATTGCATTCGAGAGAAGTACGGGGATGTCGATGGTCCATATTCATGGTGGTCTAACCGAGGTCAAGCACGCGCCTTAGATCGTGGTTGGAGGATCGACTACTTGCTCCTCAACAACGCAGCACAGGCAAAGCTTACCGACTGCTGGATTGATCGAGAAAGTGGTCTCGGTGTTTCCGATCACGCAATGGTCGTCGCGGATTTTGATCTCGATGAGTAACACAAATGGTTGTCAGCGAATGACATCCATTGAGGCAGCGAGTGCACTCTAGATGCAATAGTCTGGGTCTAGCTGAGCGTGCAATTGGACCATATGGTATAGTCTGACTCCCAGTACGATTTCATTCATGTGTGCACCACAAAGACAAACAATGGAGATGATGAGATGATCAAAGCAACAGTACTTGGCGCGGGCATGGTTGGTACGGAGATGGCTGTGGATCTAGCTCAGGATCCTGACTTTGATGTCACTATTGTCGACATGAGCGACGGATCGCTGGCCAGAGCTTCAAAGCGTGCACACGAATCCGGAACATCGTTACAAACACAAAAAGCGGATCTCTCTGACACCGCACAACTCAAGCACTCTATCGCTGATACTGATATTGTCCTAGGTGCGCTTGCGAGCAGGATCGGCTTTCAGTCGCTCCGTGCAGTCATCGAGAGCGGCAAAAACTATGCAGACATTTCTTTCATGCCCGAAGATTCTTGGGATCTTGATTCGCTTGCAAAGGAACATGGTGTCACTGCAGTGGTCGATTTCGGGGTTGCTCCGGGAACGAGTAATCTGCTCGCTGGTTATGGTGCAGGGAAACTCCAGAACTGTGATAATATTGAGATCTATGTAGGCGGGCTCCCACGCGAGCGACGATGGCCCTACGAATACAAAGCAGGATTCTCACCTGCGGATGTTGTCGAAGAGTACACGCGACCATCGCGTATTGTCGAGCACGGCCAGATCGTTGTCCGTGAAGCACTCAGTGAACCAGAACTCATGGACTTCAATGGTCTTGGCACGCTCGAAGCGTTCAATACCGACGGTCTCCGAAGTCTGGCATACACCATGCAAGTGCCCTTTATGAAAGAACGCACGCTGCGCTACCCTGGCCATATTGAACTGATGCGTGTGCTCAGAGAAACCGGGTTGTTCAGTCAGGATCGCATTGATGTCGATGGTGGAAGTGTCAGACCATTGGATGTGATTAGTAAACTGATGTTCCCGAAGTGGACTTATGAGCCAGGTGAAGAGGACCTGACCATCATGCGGATCATCACTGATGGAACTGATGCGAATCAGAAACGACTCAGGCATCAATGGGATCTACTTGATTTTTACAACCATGGCGCAACAAGCATGTCTCGAACGACAGCCTATCCGTGCGCAATCATCGCACGGATGATCGCTCGCGGTGATCTCGTGATGCCTGGAGTAATCAATGGTGAACAGCTCGCTCCCCAGAAAGGACTCGCGGATCATGTGATCAACGAGCTTGCTCAGAGAGACATCGTGTATCACTACACTCAGCATGCACTATGAGATGATCGATCGGCGCTGGTTGACATAATCCCATAGGACAAAGCGATCAAGATCTTTACCACTCACAAAGACGACTCGTCCCTTTGATTGTTCTGCAATTCTGTAAGCGAATGCGATGTCGTCCTCGTCTTGACTCCAAGATGGAAGCAAAAAAACATTGATGGTAATGCCTTCGCGTGCGCAGGCCATTGCTTCACGCATAGTCGCACGCTCGGTGAGTGGGTCAGGCGGATAGAGCAAATACAAATAGTTTTCATCGCCAGTACGACGGCCTTTGTGGATACCTGTATCTGGTCCGTTTTCAAAGTGAGCTGTGGGAAGACCATCGGTAAATAGGATCACCTGTTTGTTTGGTGTATCCACATTGGCGAGGTGCCGGCGAGCCAGACTCAGACCGTGTTGAATATTGGTGAAGTGGGGGTGGACCATTGTTTCGCTGACTTCTGGATCAGCCATGTCCACTCTCATCCGCACAACCGGGTCACGGATAGTGACCGGTTTGGGCATGAGCGAAATGATTTCGCCTGGCGGGACTGTCCGCGCGAAACTCGCTATCTCAATTGTTTTGAGGAAGTCACCGGGATATTCACTTCTGAGCAATCCATCCATCGCCATCGCCATGCGTTTGGTTTGGATGTATTGCCCCATGTGGGCCATGGATCCGGACATATCGACCAACAAACAAGTCGCGCATTTGGGGTTGTTACGGGTCGTATGGATCTCGATATCATCGGGTTTGATCTGAACCCCATACTTTGTTTTTTCACCTCGTGAAGCAGCGTTGATCAGCGTCTGGGTCAGGTCAATATTGGATGACGCATCGCCAAACTCATACGCACGGGTCTTTGGGAGCTCTACAACTCCCTCGCCTTGGATTGGGCCGGTGTGTCTGCCAGTCTTTCCTGCTTCGAGGTTACTGAAAATCTGATCAAGGAGTTTGGCTTGAAATACTCTGTGAGCTTTTGGAGTGAGGGAGTAGTTGCCTTCTGAGTCGCGTTCAAGCCCTTGTCTTTCTGCTTGCTCGCGGATGAGCTCTTGTATTTGCTGGCTCATCTCATTGAGTTGGTCAACATCAGCTTCTTGAACAAACTCCTTGAGAGCATCAAGATCAATGAGGGCGATTTTGGCGTCTTTCATTGCTTGCTTGAGTTGCTCGAGGAGTTTCTCGATCGTGTCAAGAACTTGTTTAATGTCAATCGCTTCTTCTACAGTCAACTCTTCATGACCCACAAAGTCCCATCTCGCTGCGAGCTGATCCACCTCAAACTCATCGCTCAACCGATCAATAGCCCCGAGGAGCTCTACAGCAAACTCAGGATCCCGTCGTTCCGCAGCGTACCAAGCTCGCTCAAGAGCGGGGATTTGCTTCGATCGCAATGCCTTCTTTACATCCTCACGGAGTGACTTTGGAGGATTGATCTGCGAGCAAACATCTCTGTACCTCTTCGCTGCTTGAGATTGTGCGTGGTTGGTCTCATACCGCTCGAGAATCTTGCGTCTGCGTTCTTCGAGCATCTTTATCAACGCATCAAGACTCGGACCAAGCCCAGCAATTTGAGAGATATCAATCTTGACTGCATTGGCTAAATCTTCTTCGCTGAGTTTGCGATAGTCGCCGAAGGTCATCATGTGATCCATTGCTGCGGATGCTATGTCAGGGCCCATTGGATCTGAGGGCGGCGGGAATCTTTGTGGATCGTAGTGCTGGTATGTATGGACAATGCCTCCTGCTTTGGCAGGATGTGAACTCGACGCTTGATGATTGGGAGTGTTGTCCATAGGACTTTCTGCAAGCAAAACTCGGAACACTAAGAGCTCAGGCCATTCGCAAGGGGAAACTAGATCTCGTACTGAACAGTTCCATACCGCTCTGCTCTGCTGATTCGCTCCGCTGCCCAAAGCCCAGCGAGGACGAACTCAATACAACTCGCACGCACAGCAGGATCATCAGATGCATTCACTTCAAACGCACGGTCCCAAATTGGTGGAACCGCCTTCACGATGCTTTGGTAATGGATGCTTGGGAGCGTATCACCGACTTCGATACGCACACCCTTTGAAAAAATATCTGCAATCTCATCAAACCCATGCTGGTCGACATACTCAGCAAACACACTGGTGATCGCTTCAGCAAGGATAGCATCGAGTACTTGTTTCTCAGACATCTGGTGTGTGCCCATCATGTCCAGCTCCAGCTTCCCAAGACTGGAAGCGTGGAAGTGCGCAAGATCACTGATTCGTGGGACTGCGTGCGGTTCACCTTGACGGATACATCGTTGACGAGCGCTGGCAACCATTTGCTTGTAGTTGGCAATGCTCAGCCTTGCTGATACTCCCGAATCCTGATCAACAAACCGACTCTTCCGAGCGTGCAAACTGATCTCTTCAACGATCTGCTTCATGAAAAGCGGGACCACGACCGGGAATGTTTCAGGCTTAGATGGATCTCCCAAATCCAGCCCGTCGTTGAACGCTTCCTGCTCTGTAATTTCAATCGCTGCTTCACGGGTTCTGGGATAATGAGTCTGGATCGTTGCCCCGATGCGGTCTTTGAGCTGGGGAATGACCTTGCCTGATCTATTGTAGGTTTGTGGGTTGGCACTAAAGAGCACCATGACATCGATCTCGAATGAGACTGGGTAGCCTCGGATTTGGACATCGCGTTCTTCAAGAATATTAAAGAGTCCTACCTGCACCAAATCATCAAGATCAGGAAGCTCGTTCATCGCGAACAACCCGCGGTGCATGCGTGGGATCAGGCCGAAGTGCAATGCATCTTCGCTCCCCAAGCTCACTCCTTGCCCCAGGGTTTGACCGTCGTTCTGAGCCTGATTGGTTCCCCCCATTCCAAGGATTTTGGCTGGGTCTATTTCTCCGATAATGTCAGCGAACTTGGTCCCTGGCGCGAGCCGCTCTGCATACCGATCTTCTCTGGCCCACCATGCAATCGGAGCTCGGTCTCCATGTTGTGACAGGAAGTCTTTAGCCTGGGTGGTGATTGGATTGAACGGGTCTTCATGAACCGGACACCCTGGTATATCGAGGTAGGGAAGTGATTCATCTAGAAAGCGGACAAGCGATCGCATCATTTTGCTCTTCGCTTGTCCCTTTTCGCCCATAAACAACATGTCGTGGCCCGCAAGGACTGCATTGACAATCTCAGGCACAACAGTGTGTTCATATCCCAGAATACCAGGAAAAAGGTCATCCCCTCGTTGGAGCGCTGCGATCATGTTTGCGGCAAGTTCATCCTTGACCGTCTTGCTTATCCAACCAGAATCACGGAGTTCATTGAGAGTGCTGGGTAATGTTGTCATAGTCGATTATTCGCCCACAACTGCTTGCTGGACTCATAATCGCACTTTCTTTCCGATGGTATTTACTCTTGGGAGCACTGGTTCTGCCCTATGCTCCTTACACTCCGATGCTGGCTTTGAGAATGCGATCAATGCCATCGAGCTGGGGTTGAATCATCGCCAAGAATCTATGATTGAACGGTTTTGAATCGTTTCGTCATGTTCTGCATCTCAAGCGCGTGTTCTGAAAGCGATTGAGCTGCTTGGGATGCTTCGCGTATCCCATTTGTTGATTCATCCATGTGGAAACTAATCTGTTCAATATTTTCGGTCAGCGAAGCACAGGCAACCGCCTGCTCTTTGGCAGCCGCTGCGATACCTGAAATTTCTGCATTCACAGTTTGACTATCCTGCACAATCGAAGTCAGCGCCTCGCCAGCTTCTATTGCATGTCCAACTCCTACAGACATTTGTGATTGACAGCTATTGATTGACTCAACAGCTGATTGTGTATCTGCATTGATTTGGGTTACGGAACTCGATACTTCCGAAGTTGCGTTGCTCGTACGCTCAGCCAGCTTTCGGACTTCATCTGCGACAACAGCAAAGCCTCTGCCGTGTTCACCTGCACGAGCAGCTTCGATAGCAGCGTTCAATGCGAGGAGATTTGTTTGATCGGCAATCTCGCTAATCGTTTCAATGATGGCGCTGATCTGGTCACTCTTTTCACCGAGTTGACCCACGATCGCGACGGATTCGTCAACCATTCCACCAACAGTTTGTATGCCATTGATGGTATGGGTGACAACAGTTCCACCTTGCTCTGCTTGTTCACCGGACTTTCTGGCAACCTGCTCAGCTTCAGCACTTTTGTTGGCTACCTCATCGACGGAAGAGTTCATTTCTTCAACTGCTGCTGAAACTTGGAACAGGTTCGATGATTGGTCAGATAACGATTTGGATAACTCAGAGGCGTTTTGATTCACCTGCTCAGCAGTAGCAGCTACATTGTTCGATCTTGAAATGATATCGTTGACCAGTTCTGACAGTGAGTCAGCCATCAGATTTGCAGACTGAGCCATCATGCCCAGTTCATCTTTTCGAGTACTGGGCAAACGAGGAGTGAGATCACCACTGGCAAACACATCCAAAGCACTGACGATCAAGCGGATAGGCTTGATGATGTTTTGGATGATGAGAAAACCACCAACTACAGTCAGCGAAAGCACGAGAATACCAATGTACATATTGAGCGATGCCTGTGCTTTCTTCGATTCCGCTTCATCCATGATTCTCTGAGAGAGCTGGTCCTCTACCCCTTTGAGTACATTGATTCGGGTAGTCGCGACCTTGAACCAATCTTGTGGGTTCTGACCGAACCCCCCTGTAACGGAGTTTTCAAAGGCGGATGATCGAAAGGTTAGCGTTTGATCGAAAGAAGAATCTTTGCTAGCACTTTCGTATATGCCCACGGTATCTTCAGTGCCGAGCGCTAAAAACGCGTTGAGATATTCTTGCTGAGCGGTAACTAGTGAAATGAACTTGGCATACATCCCCGGCCCAAACTTGTCGGCAGCGAATGTGTTCGTCAGAACAGCCCGCTCAATTCCTGCACGCTCCTTTGACTTCAAGAAGAACGCATATGCAGATAATCCACGAGTGATATTTGCATCGGTGCTTTGCAGAGCGATCAATGAAATCCCATCAAGGTATTGTCCATTGAGTGCTGTGTAGTACCCAATGGCATCCTTTGCAGCTATTGACTCTGAGAGAACCATTTTTCTGATTTCTTTGATGCGTAAGAGTTCGTTGTTTGCATTGGCAAGTGGTTGGTATATAGGAGATTCTGTAGACAAAGGATTTGATTGAATGTAGTTTTCGATCTGGGCTATTTTTGTATCTGTAAGGGCGTGCTGATCACGGATCTCACTTTGAAACTTTTGACCTTTGCTCCCCAGAAAGCCAGCGGTGTAGCCACGCTCTTTTTGGCACTCGTGCACCAAACTACTCATCTGCGTCGCTAGCTCTGAAAGCACTAAGACTTGTGCGTTCTCATCGCCTTGGATCTGTGCTTCTCTAAATGCAATCCCAGCATATCCAAGAAATGCGAGAGTTGGAATGACCAGAAGGATGACAAGCTTGATTCGAATTGACATTTACAGCTCCCTTGCCGATTCAGGATCGGATGATTATGTCTCTTGCTGATATCGGGGAAATCGTGTTTCGAGTGAGCAGCTTTCTCGGCATACAACAACTACTGTACAATAAAGCTGATACAAGCCACAAAGCTTCACCTATCCGAGTGGCACGACTGAATGACCTAGATTTGAAATCGATGAAAAGAAAAAGATCTTGAAAAATCAAGATCTAGAAGAGATGAATCCGCATTCGGTCCCAGTAGAGTTATATCTCGTAGGTAGGAATCAGGCTCTCAACTTTACCGTTCATGTATTCGTGAACAGTTGCAATTAGTGTTCCTGTGTCAAATGGTTTACGAAGAAGAGTCGTACTTTCTTGCTCACGAATAGACCGAGGAAGCGATTGGATATTTTGACCGGTGATAATGATTACCGGTGTTTCCGCTATCTCATCAATCGCTTTCACACGAGCAAGAACCGTGACTCCTGATCCTGCAGGCATGTTGATATCAAGAATTAATAGATCAGGGTGCTCTTTACGCGCGAGAGCGAGTGCTTGATATCCATCTTGTGCTTGGAAAACTTCATACCCTTCGCTTTCGAGCCTGCAAGCCAGGGCTTTGAGTAAGCCCGTGTCGTCGTCAGCAATTAAGATTGTTTTCTTGATCATGCACCATACTCCATAGCGTTGACAACCACCAACTCACATCGAATCAGCAAGACTCACTGAAATTTCTATTTCATCGATCAGCGTTTCAATATTGAATGGCTTGGAGACAACCGATATCCCTTCAATTCCTTCAAACTGCTCTGCGAACTCGGATTCAAATCCGGTCATAACCAAAATCGGGACCGAGCTCGTCTTTCTGATATTCTCAATGACAACAATGCCATTACCTCCTGGCATGTTCATATCGGTGAGCACTACATCAACCGTTGAGTTCTCAAATACAGCAAGCCCTTGCGCGCCGCTATTTGCGGAAATACAACTAAACCCCTCACTCTCCAATCGAATGGTCAGTGCTTCAGCAAGCCCTTCGTCATTGTCAATAATCAAAACGCGTGTGGCTGTATAGTCGTTCATAATTGAAACTCCTGAGTATTTGAAATCGAGGTGAGCTCATCAATAGCGGAAAGCACTGAGCTGGATTCATAGGGCTTACTGATAAAGCGATCGCCACCTGCCGCGTTCGCTTTCATTATGGCTTCATCTTGTACATTCGCAGACAAGAAAATGACTGGTACATTCGCCAGTCGAGGTAATCGGCGTATCCGTGAACACGCTTCATACCCATCAATATCAGGCATGCGTATATCCAAGATCACAGCATCCGGTTCATACAGCGCCGCTGCCTCGATTCCCGCAAGCCCATTAATTGCGTGATACACCCGATAGCCAGTAGCTTCAAGGCGTGTCATAAGTGCAGCAGTAATTCTTGGTTCGTCATCAATAATGAGTATAGATTTAGCCAATGCCAGCCTCCTTGGGTGAGCGTTCATCGAGGAGTTTAAGAATATTCTCTTCTGCAAATTTACTAGACCAAGACCCGCATACTTTGACTTCGAGTTCTGACAAAGAGTGCTGATTGGAGTTTTTGGCACTATAAAAACTTTGCTGAATTCGAATGCGGAATGCTTCGGGATAATCCGTGAAACCAACTAAAAACACATCGTCTGATGTATCTGATTGCATCACCAGATCCATCGGATAGCTCATAGCTGCTAGATTTTCAGCAAGCTCCTTTGGTGATTGATCAGTGTCCATCCGTTTAGCTGATAAGACAACGATCCCTTGTGAACTATGAGACTTGTTTGCGGATTGAGTCAGTAGACCTTTGAGAAGGCTTCTATTGTTCGAGACGGGCACAGTGAAAGCAAAGCTGCTCCCTACACCGATAGAGCTGCGGATATCCACTGACCCCAGGTTGATTGATACGAGCTCTTTAACAATGCTCAGACCAAGCCCGAATCCATTCGCGAGTCTTCGATCATCAGCAACACCTTGATTGAAGCGTTCGAAAAGATCGGCTACCGATTCTGGTGGAAGCCCGGGTCCTTCATCATGCACACTTATTTCTACTGAATGCTCGTTCTTCAGTGCTGCAGAAATCCGCACAGTGCCACCGGTTTCCGAGAACTTGATCGCATTGACAGTCAGGTTAATCAGTGATCGTTGAAGTTTGTCGGAATCTACATAGATTGTCGGCAAATCATCTTCAATATCAGAGATCAGGTTGATCGATCTTGAATCCGCTCTGGATTGGAGCATGGGCCAAGCGGAGTCAATCACAGAAGAGACTGCATATTGCTTACGATGCACGCATATTGAGTTGGTTCTGAGCCTGCTGCTATTTAAGAAGTCGTCGATTAGACCGGTCAGATCTCCAACTGATCCAGTGATATAGTTGAGATATTCAAGCTGTTTCTTGGAAACTTCTCCCCCAAGACCATCGGTGATGATTGATGTGAACTCTTTGATCACTGTCAGCGGTGTCCGGAACTCATGGGCAACATCTTCAACAAACCGGTGTGCTGTTTCGGTGAGTTCAGCAAGCTTTAGATTCTTGCTGTTGAAATCTCTATTGGCGATCTTTAGCCGAGTGGATAAGTCTTGATTGGTGCGTTCAAGATTGTACTTCCTGAGTGCTTCTTTGATCGATCTAGTAAGCTGGCTTGGGTTACTGAACGCGTCGCTCTTTACGATGTAGTCGAACGCACCAGCACGAAACGCTTCCGCAGCTATTTTCTCATCGCCCGATGATGTGATCAAGACTACCGGGCCAACATCAGCCTTCACAAAATCGCTCAGCCAATCGACCCCAGTGCTTCCACCAAGTTCGTAATCCATCAGAATCACCTGATTCGAGCTTTGGGTAATCTCTGTAAGTGCCTCAACTGGGTTGTTGTACTCAATACTCGAAATACCCAATGGATCTTGCGAGAACGCTTCCTCAACAGTTCTGGACATGAGAATCGAATGATCAACATTGTCATCAATGATCACTATGTTGATACTGTTCAGTTGTGTTTCAGTACTCATAGCAGATTTCCCAAACGATGAAGGTTCGTGTGGATGGTCACTCGAACAAACAACAAATCGGGGCTTCCAAGCAAGTGAATCAGTCACAAGCATTGATTATAAATTTATAAAATTAAATAGGGGGTGCACAGCATTTAAAGAGCACAATACCGCACCTAGCGGTCCGCTATTCGTTTGTCATAGATGCGAATACATCCCTCAATTTACGACACAAACAGTGATTGTTACGAGATATTTGAGCATTCATTGATTTACTCGCTCCTGAAATGTATTGATTCTGTTGGATTACACTCAGTATGGAACTTGCTGCAAGAAATCATAGAACCGCCGAATTAAGGGGAATGCAGTTCAAGAGAATTCTACAATGGCCCGAAATATTGTGTAGATCATGGTATTCTCCATAGAGCACGAACCTCATGTACCGGATTGGAACGATGGCCCTATGACTCACAAAGAAGCCCCAACAAAGTTCTTGCTCATCGAAGATGATGATGATCATGCTGAACTGATCAAGCTATCAATGGAAACCAATGCAACCAATACTGAGCTGTACAGAGTTCGCAATGGTGATGATGGAATTGCCTTCCTAAAACAGGTACATGAGTTTACAGATTCACCTGTTCCCGATGTGGTTCTGTTGGATTTGAACATGCCCAAAATTAATGGGCATGATGTCATTCGATTTATCAAAAATGACGATGTGTTGAAGTCTATTCCAGTTATTGTACTCACCACATCAAACGCAGAACAAGACAAAGCTCTTGCTTTCAAGTCCAATGCGAACAGCTATGTTGTCAAGCCTTCAGGATTTTCTAACTTCCAAACAATGGTCCATGACCTTCAGCTGTTCTGGTCACAATGGAATGAATCTCCATTCATTCCTACTGCACCGTAAACTCTCTGAACCCCGTCTCGATTGCCAATCAATCTACACATCCTTGAGAACACGCAACTCATGAGGGTCTAGAAATCACTATTAAGTTGCTCATCATCGAAGACAACCCTGATCATGCAGAGCTCATTCGCTGTGCAGCATCAGCAATCCCTCGCTCTGAGTTAAGTATGGCTGATTGTCTTGCTGACGCATGTGCACTAATCAGTTCGATCAAGTTTGACGCAATTATTTCGGATCTCAATCTTCCTGATTCAGATCGGCACATTACTGTGAACAGGGTCAAATCAGCTGCCCCAAATACACCACTCATAGTGCTCACAAGTGACAGTATAAATACTGATGGCAGCGAATCGATTATCGCCGGAGCTCAGGATTACATCCGTAAGGACGAACTGCTTACCGCGCCAGTCGAACGGATCCTGAATCATGCTATTGAACGGCAACGAATTCTCAATGAGAATGTGTTACTCGCAGAAGAACTGCACAGTAAAAATATGCAGCTCGAAAGTGCAATGTCAAAAATCGAGCGTGCTATGCGCACCAAGACCGACTTCCTTGCGAATATGAGCCACGAAATCCGAACTCCACTGACATCGATTCTCGGATTTACTGATATCGCTATGGGAACAGATGGGGTTCTGGGTGACAATGAGGCAAAGGAAACCCTTCGGCTAATCAAGAATAACAGCTCGCATCTCCTAACTGTCATCAATGACATACTCGATGTCACTAAAGTAGAATCTGGGTCTATGCAGATAGAGCTGATTCCCTCATCTATTAAGCGAGTCCTCGAAACTGCTGTCGAACTGCTCAAGCCTCAGGCGCTCGAGAAGAACTTAACGATTGACCTGTTAATTTCATCTGAAATACCGGATATTCTCCTCTTCGATCCGACTCGATTTACCCAAATTGTGTTGAATCTGGTTAGTAACGCGATCAAGTTTTCAAAAGCTGGAATCATCACGATTCATGCTCGTTCAGCTCCTTCCCAATCCAACTCTCACTGGATATCGATTGATATACAAGACACCGGAATTGGTATCAAATCTGAAGAGCTGAATCTCATTCGCGAGTTTAATGCATTCACGCAAGCAAACCAAAGCACTACCCGCCGATTTGGGGGGTCGGGGCTAGGGCTTAGGATTAGCCAGGGTCTTGCCAAACTCATGGGTGGATCGATTGAAATCGAATCACAGTATGGTGCTGGCAGCTGTTTCACTCTCAATTTTCAAGCTGATATAGTTACAGCTGAATCACTACCCAAAGCACAGCATGAGATCATTACTGACGGATTAAATCTAGATGGACTCAGGGTATTGATTGTTGATGATTCACCTGACAATAGAAAGCTCTTTGCTTATCACTACAGCAAGTACAATGCAGTCGTTGAGTATGCGAACCATGGCGGCGAATGTATCGATCGAATGACAAACACAACACTTCCACAACCAGATATGGTTCTCATGGATATCCAAATGCCTGTCGTTGATGGATTCACCGCATTTGCTAAGCTCCGAGAACTCGGATGCTCGATCCCGATCTATGCAACAAGCGCCAGCACAGCAGTTGCTGATCAACGAACGGCATTAGAGTTTGGATTTACAGGTTTCATTAGCAAACCGATCGATCCGGCCCAACTACTTAAAATTGGTGTAGAGATACAATCTCGAATCTCGAAACCTGCAGCATAGTATTCATCTCCAATGATTTTACTGGTTTGACCGGTAGGACAGGCCGATAAGTAAGATTCATATTGAACTTATAGGAGATCCGCCGTGCTCAATCGACGTCAGCTACTGGTCAAATCAGCCGTATTGGGCGCCTCCACCCTCGCATTCCCTGCAATTGGCGGAACTTCACGATCGAGAGAACCAGTCACTCTTCGCGTACTAGGAACGCATGTAACGCTTCAAGAAATTATCCGGAAAAATGCAGAACGAGATCTTGGATTCAAAATCGAGTTCATACCAGGTGGGAGCGCCGCTGTACTCCAACAAGCCTCCACGCGTCCGAAGTCATTCCATGTGTATGAACAATGGTCAAACAGCATCCCCCTATTGTGGCGGTCTGGCTCGATACAAACGATCGATACAAATCGAATAGATGCGTGGTCAAAGATCAACCCGCTGTCCAAGACAGGAAAGCTGGTGCCGCATGCGACGCAAGGGGCGGGCGATACACCAAACTCGATCTTGTATATGCAGTCTGATGGGAAACTCGACAAAGATGCATCTGATCAAGTAAGCTACATGCCATATGTGCACAATGTGGATTCATTTGGGTATGACACTCGTCACATACCGATTGGTGAAGCGTATTCCGATGAGAGTTGGGGATGGCTTTTGGATGACCGGTGGAGCGGGCGTGTTGCAATCGTGAATGAACCTACGATTGGACTGTTTGATTTAGCCCTCGCCGCAAGAGCAAAGGGGCATATCGATTTTCATGACATCGGTAATATGACCGTTGCAGAAATTGATTCCTTGTTTGCAGTTCTTATCGAATACAAACGACGCGGGCATTTTACTGGGGTATGGAACTCTGTTCCAGAATCTGTTGCATTTATGAAATCTGGGCGGGCAGTTATTGAAAGCATGTTCTCGCCCGGCGCCTCATCCCTCCGATCTCAAGGTATACCAGTGCGATACGCTGCCCCCAAAGAGGGATACCGAGCATGGCACGGCGTGATGTGTCTTTCTTCTGCTTGCAATGACGAAGAATCGGATGCTGCCTATCAGTACATGAACTGGTGGCTCTCCGGAAAGCCCGGTGCAATTATGGCAAGGCAGGGCTACTACATTTCTGTTCCTGAGAATGCACGCAAATATCTGAGTGAGGATGAATGGAACTTCTGGTATGCCGGACAAGTTGCCAAGACAGCAATGATTGGAAGTGATGGGAAGGTTGTGGCAAACCCCGGAATGCTACGAAACGGTGGTTCGTATGAAGAACGATTTAGCAGGATTGCTGTATGGAATACCGTGATGGATAACTACGAACACACACTTATGCGATGGGGCGAGTTCCTCACAACAGAATCGACCTCATAACGCTTCAGGAAGTACCCATGCGCATCAGAACACGAATCCATTTAACCCTCGGCACAGTGCTTGTTTTACATAT
Source organism: Phycisphaerales bacterium (assembly GCA_045105315.1). Taxonomy (GTDB): domain Bacteria; phylum Planctomycetota; class Phycisphaerae; order Phycisphaerales; family UBA1924; genus UBA1924. Next base: position 36,437 of record JBGCDI010000004.1, read on the forward strand.
CTTCACTGCTGTGATGGGTCATATTGGATTAGATAAATCTCAACGAGATCTCCAAGCGATTGAAAGTACCAATGCTGACACCATCCGGGTGCTTGCAATTGATAAAGGAATTGCTGAACTTCAACGAAATGTGTCAACCTACATGCTGAGTGGGCATGTAAGCGCCGCCACTCGTGTTCGTGAAATTCTGGCATCTGTCCAGGCTGATATTGAACTGGCTTCACAACTCACAGAAGAACAGTTCGTAACAGATGATCTCCTGGAGATGGCCCAGCGAATAGATTCATTCGGAGTGAACTTTGAGAAAGTAATCACTGACCGTGAAAACAAAGTGAGCTTAATCCATGACAAGATGCTGCCAACAAAGCTCAGCCTCTTTGAGCATCTCAACGACAACTACGAGCTCACACACCCGCATGTCCGGGCTATCCGAGATTACATCTACTCTGCAGAGAATGCAGCCTTGCGGTATTTTGAAACCCCGAATAGATCAAAGGTTGACCAAGCATTACAGAGTCTTGAGCTCGCAAAGTCATTAACAAACGACCCTCTTGATCAAGATCCTCGGACCACTGTGATTCAGGGCCTCATCGATGAATACGAGTTTGCATTTTTAGAGGCAATTCAAGCAACGCAAGGGTATATGCATCTGGTGCATGTGGTCTTGGCTGGTGAAGCAGCCGAGCTTTTGTATCAGTCATCACAGATCAAAACAGCATCCCTGAATAAACGATTAATCATTAAAGAAACCATGGTCGCTGGGGCACGCCAGTTCCAAATCGTGAGTGACAGTGTCGCAGCACTCACCGTGTTGGCGGGAGTGTTTACTGCATGGTTGATGACAAAGTCTGTTCTGTTGCCCATCTTAAGCATGACGCGTACCTTGCACAGCTTATCTGAAGGCCGACACGCAGAAGTTGAATATCTTGGACGCAACGACGAGATCGGGATGATGGCCAACGCTGCCGATGTGTTTCGTCAGAAGAACGAGCAAACAGAGCACCTGCTCTTAAACTCGCAGGACATCGCACAGAGTCTGGAGCATCGGAACAATGAGATGACCGAGTTTGTGTACACCGTCTCTCATGATCTAAAATCACCACTCGTCACAATCCAAGGGTTTGCAGGTGTTCTGAATAGCGCAATTGAAAATGGAAACATCGATAACGCCCACGATGTCGTTAGTAGGATTCAAAAAGCATCTACTCGTATGTCTCAAACACTTGATGACTTACTGGAACTAAGCCGAATCGGCATGGTTGTTAACGACTTCGAAGTCTTTGATTTCACCAACTGTTGTGATGCGGTACTCATCGATTTGACCTCGTTAATTAATGAAAAACAAGCTCAAATTGAAGTACTTGATAACGATGTACAACTGTATGCGGACGAACGACGGGTACGACAGATCTTGCAGAACCTCATACAAAATGCTCTAGTGCATGGGCATAATCCGGACGAGCATCCAAACATCACGATCTCAGCCATCAGTGATGAAAGAGAGATCACAATCAAAGTTCGTGACCGCGGACCGGGCATCGACCAGTCATATCACGACACCATTTTCAGAATTTTCCAAAGGCTTTCCAACAGCACCAGCGGAACAGGGGTTGGCCTGGCAATTGTTAAGAAAGTTGCAGAGGCACATGGCGGGAAAGCATCTGTGAGCTCTGATGGTGTCAATGGAACAGTATTCACTATCGTTTTCCCAAGAAATCAGATGCTTAAAGTAGCTTGAGAAATTTCAGAGATACACAATGAAACCCACACTCATCATTCAAGTTTGTATCGAGTTCCTGTTGGTTGCAATAGGATGGATCGTTATTGCAGGGTGGTTTATTGAATCCCCATCATTGGTCCAGATTCACCACAGCTTTGTACCCATGCAGTTCAACACTGCGTTGGCATTCGTGCTACTTGGAATCGCTTTATTCTGTGTTCGATTAAAGCGCTGGCCTATTGGTATCGTTGCTTCAAGCCTTGTGCTTCTACTTGGCATATTGACACTGATAGAATACATATGGAACTTCGATATCGGAATCGATACCCTCATCATCACACCAACAATTGGCGTTGATCCTACAAATCCTGGTCGTATCGGAGCAAATACCGCGCTCTGCTTCACACTCATTGGCGGTGCATTATTAATCGCCAGTATCTTGAATCCAAAGCGTTCATGGATCGGCATGATCGCTGGCGCAGTGGGGGCGTTGTCCATAGCATCGATATGGGGCTACATCAGTAACATGCCGGGACTCTCTGGATGGGGTGAAGTGCTGTCAGGAATGGCTGTCCATACATCGGTTTGCTTTGTACTCACCAGCGCTTCGTTGTACCTAGTTGCCTTCAGAATGCCAGGCTCATCACGAACCCAAAACGCATTACTCACCCCGCAGTCAGTAGCAGTACCTGTGATGGTCTTTGCTATCTGCGTATCACTCGCGATGAGTACGGGGGATCGAGTCAAGATGAACTCATTTACAGAGAAGACTGCCCTCATAGTTTCCGAATACATTAACGAAACCATTTCCAAGCAACTCGTAACACTCGAACGCATGGGAGAGCGATGGAACGAGAATGACGGTGCATTCATCGAGTCCTGGTATGTAGATTCACTAAGCTACTTAGAAGATTATCCGGAAATCGAGTCAATCCAATGGATAGACAATGACAATGTGGTCCAAGCAGTGGCCCCTCTCATTGGCAATGAATCTAGAATAGGATTCCCAAGTAGATTCAATCCACCGGCCAACACTCATTCTAAAGCTGAGAGAGCAAACTCTGTCATCGTAACAGAGTATTCAAACAGCACCGAGCGGTCTGATCAAAAGCTTCTGGTTCATATCCAGGTTTACAAACAAGACAAAGTCAATGGCTATCTCTTAACTGTGATGAGTGCTGATCAGATTGTGACCAATGCTCTGAGACTCTCAACCTTTCAGCATGATATTGCTGTGCTTAATGATCATTCGACTATCTATGCTTCGATCGATGAAAACGATGAAAACCTTGAAACCGACGACAAGTACATGATCGAGTCATCAATAGATTCTTTACTAGGCAATGATCTCGGCTGGCAAGTCAAACTCTATCCCACGCAAGAGCTTATTGGATCACATATGACAGGGTGGCCAAGAGCAACACTGTTCATTGGATTACTCATATCCGCCACACTCGCACAGCTCGTTCATATGCTTCAAGTCGGGAGTTTGGCACGGATCAAACAGAGCGAGCTTATTGAAGAAGTTAAAAGACAAAAGAAAATGGTAGAAGAAGCCAACCGGGAACTCACAGATTCCAACAAACAAATGGAAGAGTTCACCTACACCGTTTCCCATGATCTCAAAGCCCCGCTCATTACTATACAAGGCTATGCCGGTTTCCTCAAGCAAGACATACATGATGGTAATCACAGTCGAACCGAAGACTTCGCTGACAGAATAACCACCGCTACCAATCGCATGTCTATGACCTTGTCAGACTTGCTCGAGCTGAGCCGAGTGGGTAGAGATAAAAACACATTCCAAACGATTAATACACGAGAACTGGCCCTTGATGTCATCAGACAACTCAAGCCGCAGATCAATGAATCGAACACGCGCGTGACCGTTTCACAAGCGATGCCAAACATCAACGGTGACAAGGTAAGGACATCACAGGTCATACAGAACCTCATCACCAACGCATTAAAGTATGCCCGAGTCGATGGCCAGTGTTGTGAAATTGAAATCAACGCTTGTCTCCAAGAGGGCATGGTTTGCCTCTCAGTGTCAGATAATGGACCTGGAATCAAGCCGGAGTACCATTCAAAAATATTTGGCCTCTTTCAGCGTCTCGACTCCCAGCAAGAAGGCACCGGGATTGGGCTTGCGATCGTCAATCGAGTCGCTTCTCTCCATGGAGGCTCCGCATGGGTGGAATCAACTCCCGGATCAGGAGCCACCTTCTCAATCACGCTCCCAGCAGCTACATCAACATCCGATTCATCGAAAGCAGCATAGACCCAACGGAAATACGCATGTATAAATCCGTGAGCTGTTACCGTGGTGAACAATCACAGCTGAGTATCGTGAATCGCAAGTTTTTTACTACTCAATTATGCTTCCAATGCTCCTTGATATCGTCCTGCTGAATCGGCACCCCAGAACCCTAAAATCGTACAAATCGACTGATCAGTCAGCCTAAAGTAAGTGTTGGATTCTCTCACACCAGATCGAGAGATCAACCAGTCACAACGCTTTATGGTGAAGCCTCCATGCCTGCAGATCAAGCAACAATTGACCCATCTCAGCAACCCCCCAAGGTCCTCGAAACAGTGGTCATCCGCTTTTGCGGAGATTCTGGCGATGGGATGCAACTCACCGGCGGACAGTTTACAAACACCTCAGCGATCTTCGGAAATGACTTTGCAACCTTCCCGGATTTCCCCGCGGAAATCCGCGCCCCAAAGGGCACCACATTCGGTGTCTCAGGATTCCAGCTGCAGTTCTCGAGTCAAGATGTCTACTCGCCGGGTGACCGCGTCAATGCGATGATCGCAATGAATCCAGCGGGTCTCAAAGTGAACATCCAAGATGTCGAACCAGGCGGGATCATCATCGTCAATGAAGACGAGTTCACCAAAGGCAACCTCTCTAAATGCGGCTATCCAGCAGGGTACAACCCCCTTGACGATGACCAGATCAACTCCACCTACAACCTCATCAAAGTCCCCATGTCACGGATGACCAAAGAGTCACTCGCCGAATCCGGGATGGGCGCGAAGGATGTTAACCGGTGCCGAAACATGTTCGCGCTGGGCATCGTCTATTGGTTATATGAACGCCCACTTGAAAACACCAAAGACTACCTGACCGACCTCTTTTCAACCAAAAAGGGTAAGCCTGAGATTGCAGAAATTAATATCCGTGCGCTCGAAGCAGGGTATTACTTCGGGGAAACCGCAGAAATCTTCCCGGTTCGATACAGAATCCCAGCAGCAAAGCAAGAGCCCGGGACCTATCGCCAGATCAGTGGAAACGAAGCGACCGTGCTCGGGCTTGTTACCGCTTCTCAAAAAGCACAGAAGCCACTTGTCTACGCAAGTTATCCGATTACCCCTGCATCAAACATCATCCACGGGCTGTCCCATCAAAAACGATTCGGAATCAAAACGGTTCAATCCGAAGATGAAATCGCAGCAGTCTGCACCGCAATCGGTGCGAGCTTCGCCGGTGACATCGGAGTCACCGGCACCTCGGGTCCCGGACTGGCCCTCAAGGGCGAAGCAATCGGTCTCGCGTTAATGCTCGAACTCCCGCTCATCGTTGTGGATGTCCAGAGAGCGGGACCATCAACAGGAATGCCTACCAAAACAGAGCAAGCCGACCTGCTCCAAGCAATGTACGGCAGACACTGCGAGAGCCCCGTCATCATTGTGGCGCCCAAATCTCCCTCCGATTGTTTCCACATGGCAATCGAAGCTGTCAGGCTATCTATCCAGCACATGTGTCCGGTGATCTATCTATCCGATGGGTACATTGCCAATGGCGCAGAGCCTTGGAAAATACATGATGTCTCGAAGATTCCCGATATCAAAATCACGCATCCAACCCGTGACCATCTCGGAGAAGCGGAGTTCCATCCATACGCAAGAGACCTCGACACCCTATCAAGACCGTGGGCAATTCCAGGGACTCCGGGTCTCGAACACCGGTTAGGTAGTCTTGAAAAAGAAGCCCTTACGGGTAATGTCTCCTACGACCCGGACAACCATGACCGGATGGTGCGACTCAGAGCTGAGAAAGTAGCTCGCGCCGCCCAAACGATCCCGCCTCTAGAAGTAGATGGTGAACAGTCCGGTGATGTGCTCGTTCTGGGCTGGGGAGGTACGTATGGCTCAATTACCGCAGCAGTTCAACAAGTCAGATCACAAGGACATCAGGTAAGTGCTGCACATCTGCAATACCTCAACCCATTCCCATCAAATACTGAATCCGTACTCCGGTCATTCAAAAGAGTATTGATTCCAGAAATCAATCTTGGGCAACTCAGTGTGCTCATTCGATCAAAGTTCTTGATCGACGCGATCGGAATCAACATCGTAAAAGGCCAACCCTTCAAGGTTCAAACCCTCGCTGATCGAATTGTGGAGGCCAGCAAATCATGAGCACCGCTTCATTACCAATCTACACCGCTAAAGATTTCACCACCGATCAGGATGTCCGCTGGTGCCCCGGTTGCGGGGACTACGCAGCACTCTCCGCGGTCCGCAAAGCACTCCCAGAAGTTGGATACAAAAAAGAAGACATCGTCTTCATCTCCGGTATCGGCTGCGCCGCTAGATTTCCATACTATGTAGACACCTACGGGATGCACTCCATCCACGGACGCGCACTCCCGGTCGCAACCGGAGTCAAAGCTGCGAACCCAGATCTTCAAATCTGCGTCGTCTCTGGTGATGGCGATCTATTCTCCATTGGTGGTAATCACACCATCCACACAATGCGCCGCAATGTTGACATCACGATCATGCTGCTCAACAACAAAATATATGGACTGACCAAAGGTCAATACTCCCCGACCAGTGAAGTCGGGAAGGTCTCGCCTACAACCCCAACCGGCTCGATCGATTTCCCAATTAACCCGATGGCAATCGCAGCAGCTGCAGATTGCACATTCATCGCGCGGTGCTTAGATGTCGATGTGAAATCTATGGATACTCTTTTCAAAAGAGCAATGGCCCATCGAGGCACATCATTCATTGAGGTCTACCAAGACTGCAATATTTTCAATCACAAAGCTTGGTTCTACGCTTCCCAGAAAGAAACCAATCAGGAAACAACTATCAAACTAGAGCACGGTCAGCCCTTGGTGTACGGGAAACAATCAGACAAGGGAATCATCTACAACAATGGTCATCCCCAAGTTGTCATCCTTGGAGAAGGCAATGCCTCTCACAGCGATTTGCTTGTACACGACGAAACCAACCCGACACTCGCAAGCATGTATGCCCGAATGGCCTACCCTGAGTTCCCAGAACCAATGGGAGTCCTCCATGCTGATCCAACCAAGCCAACATATGACTCTTTGCTGCACAAGCAGGTGAGTGACTCAGCTGAAAACAATCCAGAGTTCGATCTCCAAGCGCTCGTGACCGGTAATGACTCTTGGCAAGTGATGCAATAGTGAAGCTCGCTTGAACCAACAGCTAGAAGATCGCCAAAGCGATTAGGCTCTGGCATCAAGTACAAATGAGTCCTGTGTGTTGGAAATAGCCCCGCCCGGATTCGAACCGGGGACCGAGCGATTATGAGTCGCCAGCTCTAGACCGCTGAGCTACGGGGCCACAGATCTGATCGTAGCACACATCACATATCCTCGCTCAAATTTTACGGAACAACCACAATCACATCACTACAATACAGCATGACACCAACGACTCAGCAAGAAGCCCCATCAACCAGCTCCCGTACCTTCAACTCCATCTTAGATGCGATCGGGAACACCCCGCTCGTCAGATTAAACCGGATACCAGCCGCATCCGGAGCCACCGTTTACGCAAAGTGTGAGTTCCTGAATCCCGCGGGCTCGATCAAAGACCGCATGGCTTCCTACATCATCGAACGCGCCGAGGAGGAAGGACTTCTCAAACCGGGCGGGACCATCGTAGAAAACACCTCTGGAAACACAGGTATGGGTGCCGCGATGACCGCTGCTGCTAAGGGGTATAAATCAGTCTTCACGATGCCCGACAAGATGAGTCAGGAAAAAATCGATGGTCTCCGCGCGTTTGGCGCTACGGTGATCATTACTCCAACGGATGTACCGGGTGACTCACCAGATCACTATGTCAATGTCGCAAAGCGAGTCGCGGAAGAAACACCCAACTCTTTCTACATGGATCAGTACCATTCCCAGTGGAACATCGATGCACACGAACTCTCCACAGGACGAGAACTCTTTGAGCAAACAGATGGGGGCCAAGTCGACGCAATCGTTGTCGGTACTGGCACCGGGGGCACCGCATCAGGCATCGGTCGATACTTCAAGAAAATGGGATCCAAAGCCAAAATCATCGGGGTCGATCCCCTGGGATCAGTCCATTATTCCATCTTCAAAACCGGCGAACCAAGCACGCCATATGTATACAAAGTTGAAGGACTAGGTGAAGACATTGTCTGCAGAGCCTTTGATCCATCGGTAATCGACGAGATGTATCAAGTCAACGACTACGAGTGCTTTACATTTGCAAGAAAGCTTGTTCGCGAAGAAGGACTCTTCTGCGGTGGCTCATCAGGAGGCATGGTCCACATCGCATGTCAGGTTGCCCAAGAAATGGGACCAGGCAAAAAAGTCATCGCCATCTGTCCTGACTCGGGTACTCGTTATGTCACAAAATACCTCTCAGACGAGTGGATGAAAATGCACGGGTTCCTAGAGCCCGACAAAGGGCTCGGGATCATTGAAGACCTCATCGATCGGACCAAGGCTGTCATCTCAGTATCCGACTCAACAACAGTGGGGGAGGTTATCAACACCCTCCGCACCAAAGGCATCTCACAAGTACCAGTGACTGATCAAACAGGCAAACCAACTGGAATCATCCACGAAGTTGATATCCTCAGAGGGCTCCAAGACGGATCAGCCACTACCGATTCGCTCGCAAGCAATATCGCGAACCCGCTCGGTGGATTACTCCATCCCAAAGCACGCGTCGAGGAGCTCTACGGAGTATTCGGTGCTGATCAAGTCGCACTCGCATATGAATCCAACACCATCTTGGGTGTAATCTCACAAATCGATCTCATCGAGCATCTCAGCAAGCAGTCAAACTAATCTGATTTCGAATAAAGAGCTTGTGCTCAACATTGGCTATAAAGATCACAACATATTCTCCAGGAGCAGCATCTATGCATGTCAACGATTCTCATAAATTCGCAACCCGCGCGATCCACGCCGGTCAATCACCAGATCCATCCACCGGTGCGATCATGACACCGATCTACCAAACTTCAACATATGTGCAGCCATCCCCCGGATCGATCATCGGTGAATACGACTACTCACGAGCCGCGAATCCCACCCGAGCAGCGCTTGAAGCCAACCTCGCCAACCTTGAAGGCGCCAATCATGGGCTCTGCTTCGCATCGGGTGTTGCTGCAACAGGGGCGGTGCTCCACCTCCTGAGTGCCGGCGACAAAGTCCTCCTAGGCGATGATGTCTACGGCGGAACCAACCGCCTCTTCCATAAGATCTTTGCTCAACTCGGTATCCAAACCGTACTCGTTGACATGACCAATCTGGATGCTATCAAACAAGCAATGGACCCTACGGTAAAGCTGATCTGGCTTGAAACTCCCACCAATCCAACTCTGAAAATCACTGACATCAAAGCAGTGGGGGAAATTAGTAAAGCAAACAACTGTATTCTTGCAGTCGACAACACATTCGCTACCCCATATCTACAGAACCCACTCGCTCTTGGCGCAGACATTGTCTGCCACTCGACCACCAAGTACATCGGCGGTCACTCAGACTCGATCGGTGGCGCCCTGCTCACCAACGATGAAGAGCTCCATAAACAACTCAAGTTCATCCAGCTCTCAGAAGGCGCTGTCCCTGGAATCATGGAGTGCTTCCTCCTGCTTCGATCAACCAAGACACTCCACATCCGCATGCAGCGCCACTGCGAGAATGCCGCCAAAGTTGCAGCGTTCCTTGATGCTCATGCTGGAGTAGAACGCGTAATCTATCCCGGACTTGAATCCCACCCTCAGCACGAACTTGCGAAGCAACAAATGCCCGGATTCGGAGGGATGATCACCATCTACATCAGAGGCGGTCTCGAAGAATCAAGAACCATGCTAGAAACCACCAAGCTCTTCGCGTGCGCAGAATCACTTGGAGGCGTTGAATCACTCATCGAGCACCCCGCGATTATGACCCATGCGTCAGTGCCAGCAGATCATCGCAAAAAACTCGGAATCGACGACAACCTCATCCGTCTCTCAGTAGGTATCGAAGATGTAGACGACCTGATCGCAGATCTAGACCACGCAATCCAAACCGCCCTCAAAGCACACACCGCCACCGTGTAAACAACACGCAGACGCGTCAAACTGAGTTGATAGTCTAAAGCAAGTCATCCATAGAAAATGATCCAGCAGAGAGTTCTGTGAGAAAGACCTCCGCTTCAACAGCGGGATCTTTCTTCGCATCCTGCGCTTCGATCAATCTACGCACAAGCGCCGATCCAACAATCGCCCCATTGGCATACTGCGTAACCGCTTGGACCTGCTTCGCATTTGAAATCCCAAACCCGCAAGCGATCGGTGTGGATGCTTTCTGACGAATTGATCTCACCCGATCCCCGATGTCCGGGATCTCTGATCGCTCGCCGGTAATACCAGATCGAGCTAAGAGGTACAGGAATCCGGTCGAAGCTTTCGATATCTCCACAGCCCTTTCGATCGGGGTGGATGGCGACACGAGCATCGAGTTCGTAAGACCATGATCTTTGCACGCTTTGCGGTAAGGCTCAGATTCTTCAAATCCTAGATCAGGGAAAATGCACCCATCAAACCCCGCTTCACTTGCTCGCTTGCAAAATGCATCCGGACCGCCCATCGCCATCACGATGCTTGAAGAAACCATCGCCACCAACCCAAGGTCAAGATCCGCACGAACTGAACGCACCTGCTCAAAGATCAACTCAGGAGTCATCCCCTGTTCGATTGCATTGAACATCGCTGCGGCAATAGTGGGGCCATCAGCAATCGGGTCCGAATACGGGAATCCGATCTCCACGATCGAAGCACCGCCTGCTTGGAGCGCGGGAAGCAAAGTAAGGAGAGAATCCACTGCAGGTGAACCAGCACACACAAACGGCAAAAGCACCGGATGATTTGATTCCTTCGCACGCTTAAATATCGCATCGATTCTGTTCATCGTGTGATCACATCCGTTACTTGCTCAAGACCTGCTGTCAACACCTCTGGACCATCATCAGTAATCAGCACATCATGCTCATAGTGCACCGACATCGAATGGTCAGCAGTGTATATAGGCCAATCTCGGTCCGCCTGCTCAATCTGCCCCGTCCCAACTCCAATCATCGGCTCAACAGCAACAATCGTCCCAGGCTCACAACGCAGCTTTGCGTCAGGCCATTCACCCGGATATGAAGGGACAACATTCGAAATCCAAGGCGCCGAATGCAGCTTGCGTCCGCAACCATGACCACCCAGCCCTCGGATCATATGGAATCCGTACTTGCCCTCCGCGATCCCCTGCACCGTCTTCGCCCACTCCATGTAGGTATTGTCAGGATGGAGTTCTTTGATGCCCTCAGCGAGAGATTCTTTACCTGAATCAGTGAGCTTCCGTATCTCCGGTTTCATTTCACCGAATACATAAGTCCACGCTGCATCCCCGAACCACCCGCGATACTTGACCCCGATATCAATACTTAGCACATCACCCTCAACCATGGGTCGAGTGAGATAGCCCGCAGTCCCATGAACCACGCAGTCATTAACACTCAAACATGCCTGCGAAGGAAATGGCGGCATGCGCCCAGGCTTGTACTTGAAAAAACATGAACTCCCACCAAGCGAACGAATCTTCTCACCAACAAAGCGATCGATCTGTGCAAGTGTTTGACCCTGCTCAAGATAATCTGCGAGTGCATGATGAACTTCAACGACTTTCTGAGCTGCGGCCAGCGCAGCTTCACGATCCAACGATGATTTGACTGTTGCTTGCATAAGAGCCGATCATAGGTCAGCAGCAGGGGGGATATCCCGCCTACAAGTCCCCATGAACCCGAGACGCCCACATGAACATCGGATTGATCATCAACCCCAAATCCGGACGAAACAAAGCGACAATGATCGGCGCCCAATGTGAACGCATTCTCCGAGATCGCAAGCATTCAGTCGGGATCTTAAATACACAGCAAACAGATTCCCTAGACCAAGAAATATTCGATCACGCAGACCGCCTCGTCATCATCGGAGGAGATGGCACCGTTCACCACGCGCTCCCCAATCTCATCAAGCACCAAAAGCCATTCATCCATCTTGCGACAGGGACATCGAATTTAATCTCCAAAGAACTCAAAATGCCAAGAAACCTAGAGCAATGCATCCAGTGGGTCGAGCAGGGGGGTTCAGCTCAAATTGATGTGCCAACGCTCGACACTGTACCGTTTCTGATCATGTGTAATTTCGGGATGGATGCCAGCGTTATTCACCGCTTCCAATCAGCACGAAAACGATCTGGGGGATTCAGAAACTACATCGTCCCAGTTATCCAAGAAAGCCTCCAGCCCAATCCCGCTCGTATAACGATCAATGTACCAAACTTTTCCCCTAATCCGATCACGCTCGATCCAGGTAATCTCACCATTGCCAATATGCACTCATCCGCACTCGCAATAGATCCATGTCCACACGCTGATCCCACCGACGGCCTTCTTGATATCCTCGGATCATCATGCTCAACAACCATTAGTTGGACATTGCAAACACTGATGCACAGATTGAGACTCAACACACGCTCCAAGATCAAACTGCACGCCCACACTATCCAAATCAGCGTAGCTGAAACCGAAAGCCGTTCGCCTGTCGTGGTGCAAGTTGATGGAGAAATAGCGAACACACCACAAATGCCTGAGGGGCGACTTCAACCGGGCTGCGAAATCAAAGTTGAAATCGGAAACCATTCCATACCACACATCACTGCACCGCACTTCACCGCACCACACATCTCCGCTCCTTCATACGCCAAATAGCTTGATCATGAACAAAATCCACAAGGCCCGATAATGTATCTTCTGTTAAATTGGATTGCCCAAAGACAGGACGCACTTCATTGAGTCCGTGCCATTTCTGAATGATCGGTCAACCATTGCGGTCTACACTCCATCCACGCTGAGTTTGGCGTCCAAGGCACACACCCGATGACCAACCGCGATCACAACAATACAAACGGTAATCATCAAGACCAAGACAGTCTTGACAATCAGGATATCAACAATCCAAGCATTGATCCTGATCAAGAGGAAATGGTCGTCGTTCCAGGTGTTTCCATACCAAACGCCCCCCCGCCAGTAGATCTCTCAGACGATGGGAAGTTCCGCAATGGCCGTCTCGCAGGTCTGAACTTAAACCAAGCAATCTGGGTCCTCGCATGGCCAGTGGTCACCGAAAGCTTCCTCAACTCCTTCGTAGGTCTCGTAGACACCGCTTTATCTGCTGGATTACCCGAAGGTGAAGCCGCGACCGACGCCATTGGAGGCGCAAGCTACATTATGTGGCTCATTGGTCTCATCATCATGGCCCTTGGAGTCGGGGCAACAGCCCTGATCAGCCGATCTGTGGGAAAAGGCAGACTCGGAGTCGCAAACAGCGTACTCGGACAAACCTTCACCATCGCGGGCGCTACAGGAATCGTAGTCGGGATCATGATCTGGCTCATTGTCCCTTCCATCGCCACTGCCCTGAATATGTCACCCCTCGCGACCGAGTATTTCGAATCCTATATGAGCATAATCGCGCTTGGGGTTCCTGCTGCTTCCATTCTCTTTGGGATGATCGCTTGCTCTCGCGGTGCTGGGGACTCAATGTCTCCACTCAAAGCGATGATCGCACGGAACATCGTGAACATCGTCGTCAGCTGGGGGCTCTCAGGAATCACCATCTTCGGCTTAACCTCCCCACTCGGCGTTGATCTTGGGATCGTTGGAATCGCAGTTGGTACCGTCGCAGGAGATATCGTCGGCGCGGTCTACATCACAACGCTCGCTCGTTCAGGTCGATGGTCCATTAAACTCAAACTCATCAGAATGAAGCCCCACTTGATCACAGTTTCCAGACTCATCAAACTCGGGATTCCGAACTTCTTTGAAACCTTTGGATTGTGGATTGGCAACTTTGTGATTATCCTCTTTGTCGGGTTCCTGACCGTTCAGCTCAATAGCGATGGTCTCCTTGGAGCGCACATCATCGGGATCCGTATCGAAGCGTTCAGTTTCATGCCCGGATTTGGGATGGGGATCGCCGCTGCTACACTCGCGGGACAATACCTCGGGATGAATCGACCCGATCTGGCCAAGCGAGCAGTCTTCAGGTGCACAATCATCGCAAGCGTGATCATGGGGACCATCGGAGTCGCGTTCATCACCATTCCTAAACAGATCACCGCACTACTCTCGGATCAACCCACCCACGCTGAGATCGTACCTCAGCTGCTCATCGTGTGCGGTATCGTGCAGGTCCCGTTTGCAATCTCCATCGTCTTCCGCTCTGCGATGCGCGGAGCAGGGGATGTGAAGGTAGTAATGGCCCTCACCTGGTTCGCAACCTACGCACTCAGACTCCCCATCGCTTACCTTCTCTCTGGAGTAGACATCCCCATCCCAGAGTCCATGGGAGGCGGATTCGTCGAGAACCCAAGATGGCTCGTAGATACGCTTGGAATCACCCCTGGACTGACCGCACTCTGGATTGGTCTGTGCTCAGAGATGGCACTCAGAGCTCTCCTCTTCGGCGCCCGTTTCTTCCAAGGCGGATGGCTCAAAGCCAAGGTCTAACCCCCCCACCACCACTGACCACTGACCATCAACAACTGATTCTGGTGCAGTGAGCAGTCAACTCTCAACTCTGTCAATCACGGAGTATGGCAGCATGACTACTTGCATGAGACACTCAGTTTCTGCATTCATTTATCAAGCAGAGTTTCATGTTGAGTGAAGAACCGAGCACAAAAAGAAGCCCCCAGCGTCAAGACGCCGGGGGCTCTATTTGTAGAAGATAAATCTTCAGATCAAACGATTATGGGCAACCAGCTGAGAACACAGCGAGGAATGCCGAAACGTCTGAGAAGTTGAGGCTTCCGTCAGGTGTACCATCAACATTACCAGCAAAGTCAGCTGCGAGATCACCTGCAGCGAAGAGAGCCAAGAATGCTGAAACATCAGAGAAGTTCAGAGAACCGTCAGGTGTACCATCAACATTACCAGCGAGATCAGCTTCGTTACAACCACCAGGCCCGGGGTCGCTTGGACCATAAAGAATGGTCTGGAAGTTTGACACAGGAGTGTATCCTGGAGTACCGACTGAACAGTCGAAACCACCGAAGAAGAAGGCACCAGCGATGCTAAGAGCGCCTGAACCGTCTGGGTTCTCAGTGGTGCCGAGTGTGAAGAGGTCTTCAGTTGCACCAGCGGTTGGTCCTGCTGATACCCAGTTCCACTCAGCTGCGATTGAATCGAACTCAGCAACACCTGGAGTAGGTGAACCGAATACAACACCAGCAGTGTTGAGCAACGCAGGGTCACCGTCGATACCGGTTTGGGTATCTGAGTCACTGTCAGCGTTGTCTACGTCGATGGTACCTGGTTGGTTGTACTGAACCGACCATGCCCAGTCAGCGAGACCGTCACCGTCTGGATCGATATCAGCAACTGAGTCAGAGTCAAGGTCTTGCATGTTGATCATAGCGTTATGAACAGCAGCACCTTGGAGGTCTGAGTCGGTGTCACCGAGTTCGAAAGTCAGTGAAGTGCCGAAGCTGCCAGCAAGGTCGATGTCTGCAGTGAAGAAGACAACGGTTGCTGTATCAACTGGGAACTCGCCTGGAAGGCTGAAGAATGTGAACTGGATCAATGCTTGAGCGATTGATTCAGTCTGTGGGCTGCGTCCGTTGTACGCGTCCCAGTAAGTCCAGGTACCTGCGAAACCTTCAACACCGTCAGCAGCGCCATCGCTGTCTGTGTCGGTGTCAGCGTGGTTCGAGATCCAGTGGATCTGTACACAGTCAACAACAGTGTCAAATGCGATGTCGCCCCAGTCCGCAAAGAATGCGTTGAGTGCCAGTGAGGTTGTACCGGTTGGATCATCGATTCCGAAGAAGAATGATGTGGTATCGGTTGGATCGACTACAGCACATGGAGCGCCGGTGTCATTGATCCAGATTTCGGTACCTGGGTCACCGACAACACCGCTTTGAGCGTCACCAGTTCCGAGGAGGGTGGTGATCTTCTCGCCTGTAGCGATGTTGAAGTAGATGTGACCTGCGTGCCGGATGTTGGCAGCGGTTGGGTCAAGTTTAGTTGGTGTGTTGCTTGCGACTGCGGTGCTGGCAATACCAGCAGCGAGAGCCAAGCTAAGTGCATTTTTCGCCTTCATGGAAAGCTCCTCTTTCAAGTTTGTTAATGTGAACCACAACTCATACTGAACACCAGAACGGGTGCACAGATACGAAACATAAATAATGCAGCAAGACAACGGAGTCATGCTGCTGCCGAACACATCGTGACCGCAATCGGGATCTCTCTCTACCCAGGCCCACAGACCCCACGACGGTGCCTGAACGATATGACCTTTTGCGCGGTATCTCCGTATACAACGGAAATCGTACGGCTCAATACAAAGTCAGCACCACCAACCTGCGTGGCACTTACCTCGAATATACAGGTTCTAGGGAGAATTGCAAGAGCCGGTTGATTGAATTTGGACAGAAATATTGGAAATAGCCCCGATATCTATCACCTAGCCCGTCACCAATTTTACCTATTTTGACACCTTCAACCACTTACGACCCCGCCTTTGATCAATTGGCACGCGAGAGCAAAGCGATTAAAAAACTGCATCGCATCATGAGGACCTGGTGAGGCTTCTGGATGGAACTGCATCCCCGCGACTTCTCGGCCCGTCAGCCTGATCCCAGCAACCGTGTCGTCATTGAGGTGCACATGGGTGACTTCAATACCACTGCTCTCACATGAGCTCCTCTCCACCGCAAACCCATGATTCTGGCTCGTAATCAATACCTGCCCCGTTGCGATATCCAAAATCGGGTGATTGATGCCGCGATGGCCGAAATCGAGCTTGAAGGTTTCTGCACCGGTTGCGAGTGCTAAAAGCTGATGCCCTAAGCAGATGCCATAGATCGGCATTCTTTCGAGATCAGGATCATTGAGCAAGTCCCGGATCTGCCCGATAACCCCAGAGAGTGAACTGGGGTCCCCAGGACCATTGGAAATGAAGACTCCCCGGATGTGCTGACTGATATAGAGGGATTTGAGTTCCTCTGCACTGACAGATGCGGGAAAGACCATCGGATCACACCCTGCATGCACCAAACATTTCAAGATATTTTCCTTGACGCCACAATCAATCAAAGCAACAGGAATTGGGCTATCTATCGCTGATCCCACTTGCACACCGGATTGCGCAACAGCCCAGTGATCCTCGTTCATCTTGTATTCCGCATGCTTATCAATCCCAGCATCCGAAGCAATGTTTGCACCAACCATCGAAGGCAGCGCCCGTGCTTTTTCCACGAGCTGAGAATCTGTCAAGGAGTGATCGTAACTGATGAGCCCTTTGACTTCACCACCTGAACGAAGCAGCATCGTGATCGCACGCGTATCAACCCCCGATATCCCCGCCACCCCCGCTTTTTGCAGCTCATCATGAAGACTGGCCAATGCCCGGTAGTTGGAATGCAGATCCACATACTCATGAACCACCAGGCCGGACACCTGAATCTGTGTAGATTCCATATCAAGCGTGTTCATACCCGTATTGCCGATCAGCGGAGCTGTCTGGACCAGAATCTGCCCCATATATGAAGGGTCCGTAAGCGACTCTTCATATCCACTCATCGCGGTGTTAAAGACAATTTCTCCCCCAGACTCTGTGGAAGCACCAAAACCAGCTCCTTCGAAAATATCTCCGGTGCTGAGTGCTAATCGAACGCGTGGGTGCTCGGTGTATGTGCTCATGGTGTGTAGAGTGTAGTTCAGTTATGTCAATGCTTCCCTTCCATCCAGACGAGAATGAGATCCTGACCCAAGCTCCCATCGCTTCGGGGGACACATTCATCAAAGTAGTTGTCGAGCGAGGAATCGATCGGGCTAGCGGTCTCACATACCGAACCGATCTTCCCGTTTCTGTAGGACAGCGAGTGCGCGTTCCCATGGGGCGGTCCAACACCCCCACTGACGGCTTCGTGATCAAAGTCGGGGGGAAAGAACTCGCAGATGGATTTGAGATCAGCAAGGTCAAAGCATTGGCTTCAACCACGCCTGTCATCATGAATCCCCTTCAGTTTCAGTTGTGCGAATGGATTGCCCAGTATTATGTGTGCCCGCTTGGAATGGTCCTTGCTGCCGCCATCCCCAATGCAGTCAAGCACGATATTGGCAAGCGCACTGTGCAGTTAGTCCATCTAGCTGACCCATTGCCAGAGCCACTCCCCAAACTATCCCCCACCGCACGGTCTGCGTGGGAATCGATCGTTGCCTTACCAGTTGGTCACTTTCCGATTGAGCGCAAAGCACTCAAAGACGCGGTGCATCTGAACTCGACAGCACCCATTAATCGGTTGATCAGTGCAGGGCTGCTCATCGAGACCACCAAAGAGATCATCAAAACGCCCGCAGCATTCAATCTGCTCAAAAGAACCGACGATCAATCACCACAAGTTCTCAATGATCAGCAAGAGCAAGTTGTTCAAGGCATAACTCAAAAGCTTGGGCAACCAGGGACGCATCTCATCCACGGAATCACAGGATCAGGAAAAACAGAAGTCTACATGCACCTCATCAGTAAAGTCCTTGAGCAAAGACTTTCCGCGCTAGTCCTCGTCCCTGAGATTGCATTGACCCCCCAGACAGCAGGACGCTTCGTTGCCCGTTTCCAAGATGCAGGAGTCGCACTGTTACATTCGGGTTTGAGTGCAGGGGCTCGCAATGCGCAATGGTCACTGGTCAAAAGTAAAGAAGCCAGAGTGGTCATCGGACCGCGCTCAGCACTGTTCGCCCCGATCGATGATCTGGGAATCGTGATCGTCGATGAAGAACACGACAGCTCGTATAAACAAGATCGCTCACCGCGGTACCACGCCCGCGACAGCGCGATCATGCTGAGCAACTTTGCAAAATGTCCTGTTATTCTTGGGTCCGCGACACCATCTTTAGAAAGCTGGTCCAACGCCCGTACAGGTCGATCGTCACTCTGGTCAATTAATAAGCGAGCCGGCCAAGGCTCACTCCCCAAAGTCCAGGTTGTCGATCTATCAAAAGATCGCCCAAACCCAGCTCGCGCAGAATCCAAGAAACAAATCGCTTTCCCGCTTATTGGCGCGACTCTAGAAAGCAGAATTTCACAGACTCTGGATCAAGACCAACAAGTCATCCTCCTTCTCAACAGGCGTGGGTACGCTTCACTCGTCGCCAGCGCTGATCCAAACTGTGATTGGAAACTTGAGTGCGATCAATGCGATGCCACGATGGTGGTGCACAAGTCTCGCATCCGCACATCTCGCGGAAACCGGTTCGTCCGCTGTCACCATTGTCTCAATGAACAACTCATCCCAACAACCTGCCCCATGACAGGAAAAGGTGTCGTTCAAATCGGCGCCGGAACCCAGCGAGCAGAAGATGAAATCCTGATGAGACTGGGCGACCGCCATCATCTGGAACTCGGCAATACCTTTGTACGCGTCGACTCAGACACCATGACACGCCCTTCGGATTATTTTTCGCTCTTGGATCGCTTTGCAAAGGGTGAAATCCGGGTCATGCTTGGAACGCAAATGATCGCAAAGGGTTTAGATTTCCCCGGAGTTACCTTGGTGGGAATACTAAACGCGGACACCTCACTCTCCATCCCTGATTTTCGCGCAGAGGAACGCACCTTCCAGCTCATCGCTCAAGTGGCAGGTCGAGCAGGGCGCTCCAGCACACCCGGTCATGTCATCGTCCAAACACTTAACCCTCGCAATCAAGCGATCACACTGGCATCTGATCACAACTATGAAAGATTCGCAGATCTAGAACTGCAAACCCGTCGCGACTGCGGACTCCCCCCAGCAACCCGCATGTGCAGAATCATTCTCCGCGATGAGTCCCAGCTCAAAGCGCAAGCACGGGCAAACGAACTCTGTGAATCACTGATTGAACTCGCAGACCCGCGAGTGACGATCCAAGGCCCAATGGAATGCACCATCGCGCGCATAGCGAATCAGGCCCGGTGGGCAATCGAACTCGTTGCTCCACTCCCAAAGCTAATACAAAGCCCAATCGCCCAACTCAGAGAACAAGGCAAACTTACCTCTGACGCATCAACGATCATCGATATGGATCCCATCTGGCTGATGTGAATCGTCTGTTCTCATTTCTAAAATTTCGCCATCATCATCTTCTTCATTTTCTACAGTTCGAGTGATGCGGACTCGTACCGCACTGCCAAACTCTGGAACCAGATCCCTGTTTGCAATCCAAACAGGTTCATCAACACCAGCATCGGGCGAAACTATCCAAACCGGCGAGATCACCTCGTGACCAAACGCTGTCAGTGACACATGAGACCCTTCACGATCAGCTCCATACTTTGGGCCGCGAGCGATACCCTCATCGAGAACTGAACCGGCAAATACAAACCCATCCCACCGGGGTTCCTCGCTCAAAAGAACTTCATTCTCTACATGCACTGCCCAGTCCAGTATCGATATCCATCCGGAGGTCATTCCGGAATCTTCTTTCGGATCACCCATATGCACTTCTAAACGCACTGGATCTCCATACGCCGCGATCCGTTTAACTCGCCCTGATTCCTCGTCTTGAACATACGAAACCGGACCTCCAGGAGTAATCCCTGCTGCAAGCAACCCAGCATGCAAACTCGAAGGCAGCACCTGCGTAACCAGCAACGATTCATGCTCTCTTGAATCTGGACCACAAATAAACATTTCAAGATAAACATCAGGCGTATCAGGATGATGACAATCCATCGCTATTTTTGCATCAAACTCGACAACACCTTCCTCTACCCACAGCCCTGGAAGTAGCTGCTTGAGCTCTTGCCCAACTGAACAATGGCAAGCCAATGTGAGTACCGCAACTGAGACAATCCAAGACAAGTTTTTCATAACTGTGTCCCATCAAGATTGTGGCCTGTGGAGATTACTTTAATCCGCGCAAGTTCCATAAACTGTTGTCCACGATGCTGGTAGTTTGTGAACTGATCCCACGATGCGCATCCAGGCGACAAAACCACAACATCGCCTTCGCGCGTGCGTTGTTTGATTGCTTGCATCGCTCCTTTAAGATCCACAAAATATTTCGCGTACCCAGTCGCGTCCTCACACGATCGAACAATCGATTCACCGGTATCACCGATGGTGTACAAACCAGCGAGTTCACCAGATCTCCCAGAGATCATTGAGAGATCAACCCCCTTGTCATAGCCCCCTGCAATCAAGTGAATCCGCGAGAGATCAACAAGATCTGACAACGCTTCAACCGCTAAAACGGTAGCTTCGGGGACCGTTGACTTTGAATCATTGAAATACCGAATCCCTTGTGATTCATGCACCAATGCCAATCGATGTTCAAGTCCTGAATATGAACGCACAGCATCCTCAATGGTCGAATGCGGAATATCTATGCTGTGCATCTTCAGCATCGCCTCAACTGCAGCGATAGCGATACCAGCATTCTTAGCATTGTGCTTTCCCGGAACCGCGCACCCACTAATCGCGCTTTCTGAACCGATGATCGTTGATTCGATTGCGAGCTGAGCCCCCCACTCTTGTAAATCCTCTCCCAGAATCACAGCATTCCCGTCAGCTGCGCACTGGACTAGATTTTTTTTACTCGCTTCATAGTGCTCCCAGCTCCCATGCCAATCAATGTGATTTGGCTGACAGTTGGTCACACAAGCAACGGCGGGAGGCGAACAACTCATCGCTCCGTTCTTCCCGAGCCAGTACAGCATCGCACTGGATACCTCAAGAACTACAAATGCACCTGCATGGATCTGCTCCAACTGACCGAGCAATGAACCGCCAAAGTTCCCACCAAGCAAAACATCATGACCGAGTTTGCTCAGAATATGATGCGCCATGGCGCAAGTCGTACTCTTGCCCGCAGATCCCGTAACAGCAATAACCTTGGCTGGATCAAGCAACTGATACACCATCTCTATCTCAGTCGTCACCTCAACCCCATTGGACAACGCATAAAGAATAAATGAGTTCGTCCAAGGCATTGGAACAGCTGGATTCACGACCAAAATGTCAACACCGTTGAGATCCGATTCCTCATGCTCACCAAGCTGCAGATTCACTACCGAAGCATCAATGAGATCCTTGATCTGATCAATAGATTCTGCGAGGCTCTGCCTGTTCCCAGTATCGCCCACAGTTACAGTTGCCCCTTGCTCTGCTAAAAATCGTGTAACACCGACGCCCCCTCCAAAACGCCCAAGCCCCATGACATACACATGCTTTCCTGCAAACTTTGGATGATCCATAAGGGGGTATCTCGCAAAGCGGTATCCGTTTAGCCCATCTGAACAATGTGACAAGTGTGACCAGTGACCATCAACACGAACAGGCAAACAAGTGCAAACTCTATTGAAGTTATTCTAGCAACAGGAGCTCACTCACCGGATTTTGAGAACAACAACGCGCAGAGCATCATCCCCATCACGAACAGTAACTTCGACCGACTCACCACTGAGCAATCCTTCCTCAGCGAGCATCACAAAGAACTCTGCTTGCCCGTCGAAGCCCTTTGAGTTGATTTCGACGATGACATCATCATTGGTCAACCCCGCCATCGCTGCAGGAAGTCCAGGCCAGGTCTGCGCGATCCCCATCCCTCCTCTTGCGGGTCGAAGCGCCGCACCAAGCTGCATCTGAATTGGCTGAAAGATCCGCTGAGCGAGAACCTCGGCGCGCATCAAACCAAGCGTGACCGGGACCTCGCGGATGGTGTCATCCCGGTGAATCAAAAGTTTAATTTCATCGCCAGCTCGCTGAGAACTGATCAAGGATGACAACGCTTCAGCATTGGTCACCGGAGACCCCTGAACCTCGAGAATGACATCAGATCGTTCTATCCCCGCCTGCTCGGATGGACCGCCTTCTTCGACTCCCGTCACACGAATCCCATAACGGGTTTCTCCTTCAGGAGTCTGCACCCCGATACGACCACCCCGAGATCCATCATAACTAATCCCCATGAAACCTCGGGAGACTGATCCATATTCGATAATCTGATCCACAATGGGCTCGATTGTCCCAAGTGGTATCGCAAATGAAATCCCAGCAGAATCCCCGCCTGAATCTTCCGGGTTTGAACCAACCGTGTTTGCTGCTGTTGCGATCGCAACATTCATCCCGATCACATGCCCATCTGTGTTCACCAGAGGCCCTCCGGAGTTCCCAGGATTCACCGCTGCGTCTGTCTGTATGTAGTTGGTGTACCCACCCATGATCCGGGCGCCCTGCGCTTCGCGACCTAAACCAGAGACAATTCCTTCTGACATCGAGAACTTGAAACCAAACGGAGAACCGAACGCAAAGATTCGTTCCCCGACCCGAGGGAGCCGTTCCTTGGCACGAAGCGAAGGGAAGGTGGTGTTCGATGAATCGACTTGAACCACAGCGATATCTGTGTAAATATCCCGTCCTACAACTGTGCCTTCCACCACGCGACCATTGTAAAACTCCACCGATACCTCTGATGCCGACTTGACGACATGCGCGTTGGTGATGACATACCCCTGCGTGTCATAGATCCATCCCGCTCCGCTTGAGTACGAATATCCGAATCCGCCCTCTGGACGAGTTTCAATATGAACAACCGTGGGCTCGATTGAATCGCCGATTGCTGCGATCGCACTATCAATTCTACGAAGAATGTCGTCTTCTGCAAGCACATTCCTTGCAAGACTTATGCGAGCGCCTTGTTGAGCAACTGCATATCGATCCATCAACGATGGCAACATAAAGAGCATCATCGCGGTCACAATGAGTACGACAATCGCGGGTGAAATAGCAACAAACTTACGCATAAGCAATAGCTCCAATGTCTCTGTGCACAAGCGCTCAACACATGGAAGAACGCCCAATCGTCTCAGTTATTTCGGCTCTTTCGAGCCGCTGGAGGCAGTATCAATCCCATTCTCGTCGAGTTTTTCACGCTCCCCTGCCTTCATGTTGTAGCGTTGACCTCCAATTGACCGTTCCGCGACCCGCTGGATCCAGCTTGAGCCCGCGTTTAAAATCTCCAATCCGACTCCCGCAACAGGTTCAGCAAAGCGAGGAGGATGATCCGTGAGCCCTATCAGATCATTCACGACCAAAATCTGCCCATCACATGCTGACCCCGCTCCGATCCCAATGACAGGTACGTTCGCAATCTCCATCACACGCTCAGTGACTTCATCGGGGACCGCTTCGATCAGCAGCAAAACAGCGCCTGCGTCTTGCAAAGCCTCCGCATCTCGCACAACCTGCTCCAGCCCATCTGCAGTCCTGCCAGAAGCAACTGGCCCACCAGTCACCGCGCTGGTCTGAGGCTTGCAACCCACATGAGCACACACCGGAACCCCAGCACGCGTCATCCGATCAATAATCCCGGCTTGTGTTTCATCCGCTTCAAGTTTCACTACATCCGCGAGCCCCTCGGTCATGAAACGCCCAACATTGTGCATCGCATCATCGACCGATCCGTGATAGCTCATAAACGGCATATCAGCCATCACAAGTGACTTAGGAGCCCCACGCTTAATCGCAGCAGTGATCTGAATCGCAAAATCGATCGGCATGTCAATGGTTCGATCAAAACCAAGCACCACCTGCGCAGCAGAATCTCCCGCAAGCAGCACAGGGACCCCAGCACGCTCAAGCCAACGAGCGGTCGTCGCGTCATAACACGCAAGACATGCGAACGCTTCTCCGCGATGTTTCATCGCTTTTAGCGTCTTGAGGGTCACCTGCTGGCGAAGAACTGGTTCGATTGCATTGTCGACATCATCATTTGGAGAAAGGCTCATACTGATATTGTATGGCCAACCAACCCCTGGGCGCTAAACTCCCTATCCATGCACACAATCGGGCACACAACACGATTCAATGCTCCTGATCTAAGCGATAAGCAGTTCCTTCGCGTCGTCTCAGGATTACGCCCATGCAGACACGGCGGGCTGCGCCTGGAAACCCAAAGCCTTGGATCGAAACTCCTGATCCACAACTACGGACATGGGGGATGCGGCATCACCCTCTCAATGGGAACCGCGATCGAAGCTGGGGACCTACTCGAACAGCAAATCTCGCAAAAAACACCGGTCTCAGTCCTTGGAGCAGGAGTGACCGGATTAACCACCGCCCGCGAGCTCGCGCACCGCGGGCATCGGGTACGAATTTATGCTCAAAGACGCGGTGTACACACACTCAGCGCCCTCGCAGGCGCACTCTTTCTCCCAGTAGGAATAGATCTCGAACACCCCGAGATCGGAATGCAGCGATTCCGAGAGATACTAAGAAACTCAAAGTCTGCACTCGAATCACTCGATCCCAAACAGTTCGGCATACAACAACTCGAAGTCTTCGAACCCTCTTACGCACAAGACGACGATTTCGTATTTGAAAACGGGACAATCGAGCCCCCAACACCACTCGACAAGCTCCCAATCTCAGGTCCGCCACGATGCGGCCGATCCTTCAAGACCATGTTCATCCACACCAAGCGATTCCTCAATGCACTCGTAAGCGAGCTTGATGCAATGGGTGTCGAGTTCGCAGAACATACCCTACACGATCAATCAGACATTGAAGCATTGCCCGACCCAGTAATCATGAACTGCATGGCGCTCGGATCTAGAACTGTTTTCCAGGATACGGCAATGTACCCAGCGCGTGGGATCTTGGTCCACATGAAGCCCCAACCACTCGGATATGCTGTCCACGATAGCTATCACTACATGTTCCCCAGAGAAGATGCATTGATTCTCGGAGGGACCTTTGACCCCGATGTATGGGACGACACACCCGATCAAATTATTGCACAACGGATCCTGTCTCATCACAGACGCTTTTTTGCCCAAACCTAACGCGTACACTCCACACCATGCCCATACTGAGCGCCACCAACATCACCCTGAACTACGGCGAGGACATCATCCTCGACGGGGTATCACTCACCATCGAACCGGGTGAACGGTTAGGAATCGTCGGACGCAACGGCACAGGCAAAAGCACACTCCTCAGAATCCTCGCAGGCACACTCAAAGCAGATGACGGATCTGTCTCATCAGACAAAGCATCCAAGCCGGGATTCCTCCACCAAAATCCCGAACTGGACCCTTCCCATACCCTCAGAGAATCAGTTGCCAGCGCCTTTGATGAAGTGAAGTTACTCAGCGAACGACTCGATCAGGTCTTCTCAGAAATGGCGGATGCAGATCAAGATCAGCTCCAGCGCCTCCTAAAAGAACAAGAACGCATTGAACAGAAAATTGATGCCTCGGGCGGCCTAGTGGTTGATCACCGAATCGACCAGATTTTGCACGGCTTAGGGTTCACCGATGCTCAGTTCTCCATCAAAACCCCAGATCTCTCCGGAGGTCAACGCGCCCGCGTAGCGCTCGGGAAGCTACTCCTACAGAATCCAACTGTACTCCTCCTCGATGAACCCACAAACCACCTCGACATCCAGGGACGCGAATGGCTCGAATCATTCATCAAGAACGAGTACAAAGGCGCAGTCATCCTCATCAGTCACGACCGGTACATGCTCGACAATGTTGTCGATAGAATCATCGAAGTTGAGCACGCAAGACTGATTGAATACCCCGGGAACTATGCTGCGTTCCGCAAGCAACGCATCGAACGCAGAACTACTCAGCTCAGAGCGTTCGAAAAACAAAAAGCAGAGTTCAAAAAAGAAGAAGCCTACATCCGCCACTTCAAAGCGGGTCAACGCGCAAAACAAGCAAAGGGTAGAGAGTCTCGTCTTGATCGCGCCAAAGAAGCAACCCTCGAGCGCCCGATGGAGCTCGACGATCTCAAACTCTCATTGCCCAAGTCAAAGAGAGCTGGGGATATCGTGATTGCTGCTCGGTCACTGAGTAAAAAATACTTGAACGATGACGGCTCTGACAAAGTCCTTTTCAAGAATCTAGATCTTCGTGTTGAGAGAGGTCAGCGCTGGGGAATCGTTGGTCCAAACGGCGCAGGCAAATCCACTCTCATCAGGTGTATCTTGGGCGAGCAAGATGTGGATCAGGGAACCGTCAAGCTGGGCACAAACCTTGACATCGGGCACTTCACCCAGACCCACGAGCATGTGGATCTAACCAAAACGGTCTTTAGACACATCCAAGATACGGTCAAGAAAAACACCGACGAACAAGTCATCCTTACCGAACTCGAAGCACGCACTATCGCTGGCGCGTTCCTCTTCTCAGGCGATGATCAGCAACGAGAACTCCAGCAAATGTCGGGAGGCGAAAAAGCACGCGCAGTCCTTGCAGGCTTGCTCTCGAGTGCAAAGAACCTGCTCGTCCTCGACGAACCAACCAACCACCTCGATATCCCCTCAGCTGAACGACTCGAATCAACCTTCGCCCGCACAATACACAATCCCAAAACCGGAAAAACAACAAGCGGCGCCTACGAAGGCACCGCCATCCTGATCTCGCACGACCGCGCGTTAATTGATGCAGTATGCGACCACCTAATCATCTTGGACGGTAAAGGCAACACAGAAATCTTCGTCGGGACCTACTCCGAGTGGCGAACTCAGAATCAATCCAAAAACACAACAACCAGCGACAAACCACCACGCTCACCAGCACCCCAAACCCAAATGGTTCGCACCGACGAACTCGAGAAACCCAAAGCGCCAAAGCAACCAGTCACCAAATCAAAGTTCTCGTGGATGCCCCTGAACCAGATCGAAGAACGAATGACCGATATCGAGATCCAGATCAAGAATCTTGATGCCCAGCTCAATGATGCAGATATCTGGAAAGATATCGATCACGCAAACGAAGTCACAAACAAACGCGACGCATTCCAGAGCGAACTTTCAGAACTCGAAGAAGAGTGGATACGCAAATCGTAACTGCAAACTCTCCCTACGAACCAATAAACTGGCGGATCCGTTCGATCGTTTCAAGCGCATGTCCGTGCGCAGAATCTTCTGAACGCTTCATCGTTGACCGCCATACAAACGGAATGGGCAGCACAGTAAACGGCAGGTACCACATCCAGGTATCAAACCGTGTGCCCATGAGTCTCTCATACCAACCGAAACTGTACAGAAACGAATCAGTCAGGGGTAGACCAGGCCAAACTGTAAAAACCAAAATCAGCGCAAAGATGATCGGGAACCTTTTCCTCATCGTCCGCGTGAACCGGACCGTACATCCTGATTCTTGCTTGCTGCACTCAATGCGCAGGTCCGAGTCGAACGGATTCCCGTGAGCATCGACAACCGCACCATGCCCCCCCGAATCCCCCCTTACAAAACCGGCAAGCTTGCCCTTCTTGGACATCGTGCTTAGCAGCTCAAGCACATGATGAGCGTCATGCTCGCTGTGCAAGACCGGGAGTGTTTCGTGTGTTTCTTTGCGTCTCAACTTTTGGCTCCAACCTAAAAGACCACTCGTATCCACACAGACTCATTCTTCAAAAGAAACTACTTTCTTGAACACAATCCAAGCCCCCGCACAACTGATCATAGCGAACATGTTCAGTCATCGGCGAGCATCCACACGCACATAACCCGTTATTCTGAGTCAATGGCACACATTCTGCACCTCATACAGTGTGCACAAAGATGAGCCCCAAAACCATCAGAATCAGTCGCGTGTGTTGCGTGAGAGCAACACACCCAAGCTCAGGTTGCACACCCGCCACAGATCGTACGACTTCTCGGACGAACAGCTTGATCAACTCCGCACCCAGATTTGCACCGATCAGCAACCCCAAATACTTGATGACGACCCGCGATACCAGTTCCTGATCATGAGTCTGACAAGAGCCCAGTGCAGATCGACAGGATTGAGTGCAAGAGATCGGGCGGATCTAAAACGAATCGGCAGATACATGGGATTCAATCGAAAGACCATTCGTCAGCTCATAAATCTCGCAGATTCGAAATCATCAGATTCCCAAACATGCAAGCCCAGCGGGTATCAACTACAAGTTCTTCGCACCATCGATCCGCCTCAACACACACCAAAGAAAACGACCCAAGGCTGGCCTTGGGTCGTGAGTGGAGTTCTGATCTGGATCATCAGCATCATCGTTGCAATGCAGATGATCTGAGATGGAGACTCGGACTATTCGATATCTTTACCTTCGACTACATCGGTGATCGATGGTGCTTCATGCGAATCGAGTTGTCCATTCTTGAGTCGATCAACATAGTTTCGATACGCCTTCATCGCAACTGAACCGAAGATCAGCATGATGGGAATATTCGCCCAAAGCATCACACCAGTTCCAAGTGCGGTGAATGAATCAAGCTCTGCATCAGTCTTGATAAACCCTAATGCAGCGACCACAATCAGCAAACAGTACACCAGCTTATATGGAATCACTGCTTTGTCACCGAACAGATAGACAATGCCTTGCTCACCGTAATATGACCATGAAATCATTGTCGAGAGTGCGAACAACCACGCAGCAAGCGTTATGAGCCATTTGCCAAGTCCGGGGATCGCTCTATCGAATGCATGAGCGGTAAGTGATGCACCAGAGTAATCAGCATACAACTCAAACTCATGTGTCGGTGCAGGCATGACAACCGCTTCACTATCAATCGATCCCCATTCGATCTGACGCTCGACCCCATCTGGAGCATTTGGGGCATCAATTTCAATAACAGTACCATTGATTCGGTGTAGATTCAGCCCGGTATTCCCGTTCTCATCACCAGCAACGATGACGAACACATCGGTGCCTGGTGTCCATCCTTGACCGCCCGCAACCCGCCGAGCGTCAGCATTTCGAGAAGGCAGCACCTGCGAGTCAATCGTGTATGAACCCGGTCCATCAGAGACCACTGCGAATGGCTCAGCAAAGGTTGCCTCTGACCCACGATTGTGTGTTCCTGTTGAAAGGATCACCAAAGCGGTCAGTGTACACACAACAATCGTATCAATGAAAGGCTCAAGCCCTGCAACGATCCCTTCACGGACAGGCTCGTCGGTCTTGGCAGCAGAGTGCGCGATCGGGCTTGATCCCTGACCAGCTTCTGATGAGAACAACGCCCGCTTCATGCCCCAGAGTAATGCATACCCCGCGGTACCACCCAAGAACGCGCCGGTCGCTTCACTTGGTGAAAACGCTTCAGTAACGATCAGAACAAGAATATCAGGAATCTTCCCAATATTCATCGCAAGCACAACGATCGCTGCGATCAGATAAATGGCGCACATCAGCGGAACGATTTTGCCCGCAACCGAGCCAATCCGTTTAATACCACCCAAGATCACCATACCAACCAAAACGGCGAGAACAATACCAACGACAGGTGACGGGATCCCGAAGTAGGTCTCAGTAACCTCAGCAACATTCCAGGACTGGAACATGTTGCCGCCGGTAATCGTTGAGATCAACAGCGTGACCACAAAGATCCCACCGACGAACTTACCAAAGGTGCCCATACCGCGTTCTTTGAATCCTTTCGCAGCAACAAACATCGGTCCGCCGTGCGGATTCTCTGGATCGCTGGTATCTCTG
Source organism: Phycisphaerales bacterium (assembly GCA_045105315.1). Taxonomy (GTDB): domain Bacteria; phylum Planctomycetota; class Phycisphaerae; order Phycisphaerales; family UBA1924; genus UBA1924. Next base: position 66,974 of record JBGCDI010000004.1, read on the forward strand.
TAGAGCATCGACAAGGTCACTTCAACCATCTTGAGTGACATCCCCGCAATCCCGACCATCCACATCCAAAAAACCGCGCCCGGACCACCAAGAGCAACCGCAACAGCTACTCCACCAATATTCCCTAGACCCACAGTCGCTGACAACGCAGCAGACAATGCTTGAAAGTGATTGATGGCGCCCGGATCATCTTTGTCATCGTATTTCCCGCGAATAACCGCGGTGCCGTGTGTCAATGCGCGGAACTGCCCAATCCCTGACCAGATCGTAAAGAGGATCCCGACACCCAAGACAACATAGAGAACGATTGGGTGCCAAATCACCCCATTGACGACATCAAGTAAACCCATCAGCTGTTCCATGAACTGCTCCAATATGCTCCAGAAATGACGCTCATCGCGTCTAAGAACATCATCATCCCACAGAAACCCCAAAATTGCAAGCGCACGCGTCAATACACACCATTTCCGCGTATTCTCTTTAGTCATGACCATCTCACCAGAGCACATCATCACTTCCGCAATCAACGCACTCCATGCCCGTGCATCAGATCTGGATCTTGAACAAGCAGTCCGAGGCATCGACTCGTTGAATGAAACTCAGATCCACGAGATCATCGCACAAGGACTGCTCTCAGCAGGACTTGGTGTGTTCAGAGAAGCGTACTACCCCTCCGATGGAGATGCATACACCGGATCAACACGCAGGCAGCGCTGCGATATCGCCCTCACGAACACCCCAGATATCAAGCTCATCGATCCCATTGATGAGCTCAAACAAGAAGCACAAGCCGCCGACACACTCTTTGCTGGAATGGTTCAAGCTGCCCACGACACGCACACCACCGCGACCCCGGAAAATGCCCACTGGATCGAGATTAAAGCAACATCCCTCTACGCATACCGGGATGGAATCCCAGGCCCAAATCCAAGCTACGGAAATGATATCACCAACGGTTTACAAACTGATCTCTGCAAAATCAGCTCAGACCCACTCATCTGGCACGGCTCCTCAATGCTCATCCTCTTCACAGATTCAGAAGATTCAGCACGCCGTGATCTCCAAAATGCATCCCAGGTGTGTTTAGACAACGATATTCCTGTACGCACACCATTGATCGAATGCGCCCCCATCACCGATCGTGCTGGCAACGCATGCGTCGGGATCGGGCTGTATCAGTTATCCATCTAATCAATCAAAAAACACCCAGCATCACACCGCTGGTTGTTCTTCTCTGTGCTCATGTGATTCCTGATCAGATTCAGCGCGCGGACCCACTGGTGCAAGGCCGGCAAAGCGAGCTACAACATTCGCCGCTTCGACCGCAGCATTGAGTCCATCAAACATCCCGGTCACTCTTTGGAGCTCATTGATCTGCCCCTCATACTTTGACCGATCCTCAAGCAACTCGGTCGCACGATCCGCGATCGGTTCAGAACCCACAAAGTGCGGAACAAGCTCAGGCACAATCTCCCGACCAGCAAGAATATTGGGAAGCGTGATAAATGGAGTCTGGATCAACCACCGCGCAAACAACGACCACCCGATCCGGCCAAGCTTGTATACGATCACCATCGGTCGATGTTGACGAGAAATCTGGAGTGTCACCGTTCCCGAAACCACCAGCGCCAGCGTGCACCATCGCACCACCGCATCGGTATTCGCATGGGTAATCCCCAAACTCTCAGGCCAATCCAGTCCATGCTCACGGGACAGGTCTTTAAGAACAGGCACAATCTCTGGACGAGTCACCGCGACCATGCCGCACATGTCAGAGTGCTCTGCTTTGAGTTTGATATACGCACCCAAGAGCAGCGGAAAGTTTTTACGAATCTCAGATGGGCGAGAACCAGGCATCAACGCGATCTGCTGAGTCCCGGTAGTCCAATCGTGTGTGAGTTCATCAAGCGCTTCCGTATCTATTTTCTTTTCAAAGAGAGGGTGCCCAATGAAAGTCGCTTGAACGCCCCTGCTCTCAAACCACGCTTTCTCGAACGGCAGAACACACATCACATGATCTGTAAGCCGGCGCAACTTCCGGATCCGCCAAGGTGCCCATGCCCAAAGCTGGGGCGCGACCATGTGCACAACTTTGGCGCCATGCTCCTTCATAATCGCGCACACGGGAAAGTTCGCAGCTGGTGAATCTACCGGAACATGAACCGCCACCGGGTTTTCTTTGACCCACTCAGCAATCCGAACATTGAGCTTGCGATGCTCTTGTATCTTCTGCAAACCTGGCATCCCCATGACCGCTTCATCACCGGTATGCTCAATAATTTCAGCACCCGCCGCTGCCATCTTGCGCCCGCCCCACGCACAAATCCTCAGATCAGGATACCGTGATCGAAGTTCCGCAATGACAATTGACGCGTGGTCATCGCCGCTTGGTTCAAACGCTGTGAACAAAATAGTTGGTTGAGGATTCGTAGTACTCACACAGAACAGTAGGCGAGCAGATCCATTGCGAAACTAAAAACCGGCAGCCGCAAACCATGTACTTGGCGCTGTCCCCAGCGCCTCAGCAATACTCGTCAACGACTCAACACTGGGCAGATGAGTCCCTCGCTCGATGGAGCTGAGCTGACTCACAGAAACCCCCGAAATCTCGGACAAGTTTCTCAGAGTCCATCCCCGCTCTGTCCGAGCCATCCGAATTTGGCGTCCAAGAGTCGCCCGGAGTCGATCAAGAGGCCGTTGACCCAGACCAAGATCCGAGACTGCTTGCTTTAATGACTGACGCAAATCCTCGATTGCAAAGGGCTTTGGGATGTAATCATATATGTCTTTTCGGAATGTCTCGCGCATCGAATCAAGTGATGGAAACCCGGTGACCATGATCACGCACTGGCGAGGCCATCGCTCCCTAATCTGCTCAAGAACCTCAGTCCCTGAATGATCACCCATTTTGACATCAAGCAGCACAATATCAGGGAGCTGCCGCTCACACGCGTCATAGAGCTCGCTTGGTGTAGACATCATCAGCGAGGTGTGACCATCAGCTTGAAGGAGTCCGTCAAGATACTCCCGAAAGTCCGGATCGTCATCCAGAGCATAAATCGTTAAGGACACTGCTTGATCTTGTGGAGACGCACTCATTAGAGACGAGTATATCCTATTTGTTCTTGCAGAACACAGATCTGTGCCGTACTTTATTGGGATCGCTAAGACTGGATCGAAGCTACGGGTAGGTGCACCTCAAACTTCGCGCCTTGATGCAGCCCAATCCCGCTGTCATCGAGCCCCACAACATTGGATGGAACAACCATCCCGCCATGCTCACGGATAATCCCTTCAGCAACTGCAAGCCCCAGTCCAGTCCCCTGGGAATCCAGTCTCGAAGACACAAAGGGCTCAAAGAGTGAATCCACCATCGCGGGATCAATCCCAGGACCATTATCTTGCACAGAAATCACGATCCAGTGACCATCGTCCCGAACTTCAGGATTCGCGCTCACATGGATCTTGCCATCAACATCCTTGATATTCCGCAGCGCATGAACCGCATTGCGGATCAAGTTCACAAACACCTGAATCATCCGGCTCGGATCACACGCGATCTCAAGATCATCTCGAATTTCATTAAACAACTCAACCCGGTGACCCGCAAGAACACTCTGGCGATCAAGCTTTATCAACAGCCAAGCTTCATCGATCAGTTCGTGGATTTTGGTGGGTTCGAGTCTTGGAGTGCGCACACGAGCAAAATCAAGAAGCCCTTCAGAGAGTATCTCGATCCTACCGACCACCCGACCCATCAATGCGACCTCCTGCGTGCTGAGTTCATCCCCAGAGTTCAGCTTAGAAACCAGCCCTTTAACAACGGACAACGGAGTGTTGAGTTCATGAGCAATCCCCGCCGACATCATCCCAAGCGAAGCTAATCGGTCTGCGCCTTCGAGATTCTTGCGAGCGGTCTCGAGTAATCGATTCTTTTTATGAAGGTCAATAGCGACCGCTTCAAGACGCGTGAGGGTAACAGCCAGCTCGTCTTCGCGAGACCTCAGCCGCTGGATAGTTTCATTCCGCGAAGTCATGATCTGACCCAGTTCGTCCTTGGAAATAAGCTCTTTAGGGATCAACTCGTGCTCTTCATCCATGAATCGCACTGCATCATCCGCTTCGAGCATCGCACGAATAGGTGAATACACATGCTGAGGAAGCACCAACAACTCAAGAGCAATCGCGACAAACGCATACCCCGCAAAGAGCGTCACGATCACCAGGATATAAATCAATCGAACAGTCTCACGAGCACGCATAGATTGTGCTCGAATTTCGACAAACTGCTCAGAAGCACGCTCATACCCGATGACACCAGCGCCGAAGCCATTTGCCCTCAATGGAAGCAGCGAATCCGGATCAAACAGTACCTGCGCCGCTTGAAGATCCGCGAGCCCAATTTCTTGCCCTGTCCCTATCCGGACCCGCAATGAGTCGACCTTGTCTTCTTGCGTTTTGTAGTGCCCGGATTTGAAAATGAGCTGAGCAATATCTTGCTCAGCGCCATCAACCATTTTGCCCATCGCTGGATTCAGCGCAACAAGCAAAAGCACACCAAGCGAGAGGGAGAATGATGTATGGAGCACGATCAGTTTTTTGCGTATTTTGAGCCCTGAAAAGACACCACGAGCCCGCTCCCGGACCGGAGGCTTCTCCGCAGAATGATTCGCAAGCTCCTCAGAACTGAAAACCCTCGATGTCTTGGGTGAACCCATAGCTGTACTGTATCAATCACTTCGGTGCCCGCCTACTCTCTGCCCATGCCTTACCCCGCACATTCAAATGAAATCGATCAAAACCAGAACCAAAGCCAGAACCGGTACCCACCACCGGCCGACGCGCGAGACGCTGCGTATCGGGTTCTCAGCGCCCACGCGAAGTCGTTTCCCGATCTCCTTCCGGTCGAGCCTGAAGTCGAACACCTGGACCCCAGAGATCGTGCTCTCGCTCACGCGATTATCCGCGAATCGGTAGTCCGGTGGATGACGCTCCGTCATATCGTCACCCAGCTTGCTGGACGAGGGTTTGAAACCATCGAGCCCCGCATGCAAGGAGTGCTCATAGGCGCCGCTGCTCAGCTGTTACTCCTCGACAGACTCCCCCCGCACGCGGTCATCAATGAATCCGTAGAGTGGGCCAAAAAATACATCCGCCCAAAAGCAGGAGGCATGACCAACGCAGTCCTTCGCAAAGTCGCCCGCTCACGCGGCGCCCACACCGAGACACTCCCAGAAGATGATGAGCATTCTTGGATCCCCCTCTCTGCAGGCGGCGCGTTGATACTCGAAGACATCCATCTACCGCAAGACGACATATCAAAGATCTCAACCCAGTATTCGATCCCAAAGGGCACCATCAAACGCTGGCAACACCTCCATCCCGAGCAAGCAGCGGAGCTTATCGCCCACACCCTCGTGTACCCACCCACGATCATCTACAACGCTGATTGGTCCGCGATTCATGACCCAGACGATCTAGAGCTCCTCTCTCCTCACCAATCAGATCAACACCGGGTTTACACCGGTTCCCGCTCAAACCTGCCCAAACTGCTCGACAGCTATCTGGACATGCGAGTGCAAGATTCAGCTAGCAGCGCTGTGGTCAACTCAATACCAGATTGCAAACCCGCAGTGATCGTCGACTACTGCGCCGGACAAGGCACAAAGACCTGCCAGCTCGCAGAACGATTCCCGCACGCACACATCATCGCGATGGAGATCGATCATCATCGCCTCAACACATTGTCTAAGGTCTGCAAAGATCTGCCCAATGCCCAGGCGCACCACATCGATGATTTCGAAGAAGTCACCCCAGAGGGGGCTGACCTTATCCTGACCGATGTCCCGTGTTCAAACTCAGGCGTACTCGCCCGCCGCATGGAAGCGAGATACAGACCAATGACGGTCCAGCTCCACCGTCTGGTCCAGATCCAACAAGACATCATAGAAACCGTCCTCACCCGTCTCAAGCCAGGCGGGATGCTGACCTACTCAACTTGCAGCATCGAAGCGGAAGAAAATCAAGATCAACGAAGCTGGATGCTCGATTCATACGATCTGAATCTCATTGCGGAGCATGTCACCCTCCCAGCAACCACCCCCGGAGATGATCCAAGCATGTATACCGACGGCTCATACGCGTGCGTTCTCCAGAACCCATCTGAGTAGTCGGATTTCATTCTCAACCGGTGGTGCCCCCGCAATCCGCGTCATAGGATTATGACCAAAGTAGATGGTCTCATCCGAGCACCATATGGAAGGAATCGATGAATCTTTCTGATATTCTCAGTGTTGAATGTATCCAAGCACCACTCGCAGCGACCACAAAGCAAGACGCGATCAATGAGCTTGTAGATCTGCTAGCTGCCCATCACAACATCGATGATACAGAATCACTCAAAGATGCTGTATGGTCACGAGAACAAACTCGCACCACCGGGATCGGTCACGGTCTAGCAATCCCGCATGGCAAATGCGATTGCATCAGCTCACCCACCCTTGCAATCGGTCGCCCCTCAACACCGATGGACTTTGAGTCGATGGACTCTCAGCCTGTTGAACTGATCGTACTGCTCGCGAGCCCGGTCTCAAGCACCAGAGAACACATCGAAGCACTCGCTCAGGTCTCACGAATCATGAATAACGCGAGTTTCCGAGAGGACATTTATAACACCTCTGACGCACAAGAGATCTACCAACTGCTCACAAACCAAGGCGGATAACCCCAATATCGACCTGTTTACTTGGACGCGAGCATCGCTCCAAGCGTCTCGAGCCGCCCTAAACATGCGTTGGCTCGCTGCTTGAAATACACCGATGGAAACAGTGCAAGCAAGGCGATGGTCAATCCAGCTGCGGTTGTGTAGAGCGCCTCAGCAATCCCGCCCGCAACAATCGTTGGATCTGAAACACTCGCAGCTTGTCCAAGCAAATCAAAGCTCTCGATGATTCCAACAACCGTCCCGAGTATCCCAAGAAGCGGCGCCGCGCCAACGACCACACTCAAAAAAGCGTTCCGTGATTCCAAACTCGGACGAATCAGCTCAATATTGGCCAGCACCGCTTCTTCACTCGGATCACGCCGGGTGCCTGCCCAAAGCACTAGCCTGCCCACCGGGGAGCTATCGTTGGTTGAAGCAGCGATCAGTGATGAAGGATCGTTCGCATCGATCAAATCAGCATACTTTCGGAATGCACGAAGCTCGCGCCGGGTTGAAAACCGGGTCCAAAAGAAACACCGCTCCAAAACCGCAGCAAGCCCCAGCACGCTCATCATCAGCAATGGGTACATGACCCATCCGCCTGCACGAAAAAAATCGAATACTGTGTCAATCACGCGTGTACTGTAGCACGGATCAAACCCTCAAAGCGCTATCATCCAGCCACATGTCTGGTGTGCATCTCAAAGCATTTGATCAAGTCCCCATCCGCAAGCGGATTGATGAATCAATTGAAGAGTTCATCAACAAACTTGATCTTCCCTATAAACTCAAAGACCCCATCAAATACTCAGCACTCGCTCCGGGTAAGCGTGTGCGTCCCTTACTTGCGTGGGCCAGTGCCCAAGCTGCAGGTGGGGAAGGGCACGAATCTCTCCCCGCTGGAGTCGCGGTGGAACTTATCCATGCGTTTAGCTTGGTTCACGACGACTTACCCGCACTCGATAATGATGATCTCCGCAGAGGACGCCCCACACTACACATTCACGCTGGAGAAGCGGCTGCGATCCTCGCTGGTGATGCAATGCTCTCGTTGGCATATGACGCTGTGTCCATGGTTGACCCAGTTCCGACCGCTGAAGTCCAAGCAATGCTCATCCATGAGCTGCGCAACGGGACCAGAGCCATGATCGCAGGCCAAGTCTACGACACGCTGGGAGGATTCCCAGACGGACTGACTGATCTTGAAAAACTTGAACTCGTGCACACCAACAAAACCGGAGCCCTCATCAAAGCAGCTTGCGTAATGGGCGCGAAGAGCGCAGGAGCGGATCAGTGCACCCTCAAACACATCCATGATTTCGCCCAAAACCTAGGTCTGCAGTTCCAGATCATCGACGATCTGCTGGACACGCATGGAGACCCCACACTCGTCGGTAAAGCGCTCCGCAAAGACGGCGATGCAAACAAACTAACCTACCCCAGAGCGATCGGTGTTGATGAATCCCAAAAGATTATCAGGACCTTGCATACTGATGCACTCCAAAGCCTGGATGCGATCGAGAATCCATGCATCGGTTTGCGAGAACTCCTCGAAATCATGACGAGCAGATCCCACTAATCAAGAGCCATCGAGTCAAGGGCCATTGAGTCATGAGATCCAGAAACCTAACCGATAAACCGCTCAGGTCAGAATTCAATCTATTTCATCACGAACCTGACTCAAAGAACACCTGTAAGCACTGCATCAACCAAGGATCTCATCTATACTTAGGGGTTCGTCGGATGCACAAACGGACCATTGCTGATTGAGTGAGTTGATCCCTGAGGATGCACATAGACCGCCGCCGGTGAGAAAGAGAACTGCCTACATGAACCTACTCGGATCGTTAACATCACCAAGCCAGCTCAGAGATATGTCGATCGATGATCTGCAGGTGCTGGCTGATGAGATCCGCTCAACCATCATCGAAAAAGTCTCGCGTTCTGGTGGTCACCTCGCGCCCAACCTTGGTGTTGTCGAACTCACCATCGCGATGCACCGCGTCTTTGATTTCAACCACGACCGCTTGCTCTTTGATGTTGGCCACCAGTGCTATCCGCACAAACTCCTCACCGGACGACTCGACAAGTTCGAGAACCTGCGCACCAGCAAAGGGATGTCAGGATTCCCGGAACCAAGCGAATCCCCCTACGACCTCTTCCGTGTCGGTCATGCAGGAACCGGGATTTCAACCGCAGTCGGAATGGCACGAGGCGATGAAATCACGAAACAAGGGTACAACCCAGATTCAAACCCCGATGGACGAAGAGTCGTTTCGCTCATCGGTGATGCATCCATCGTCAATGGGGTTGCTATGGAAGGCCTCAATAACGCGGGCATGCTCAAACGACAAATGCTCATCGTCCTCAACGACAACGGCATGAGCATCTCAAAGCCCCAAGGCGCTATGGCGCAGTACTTCGATCGCGTTCGAGTCTCGCACACCTATTCCGATTTCAAAAAGGGCGCCAAAGTCCTCCTCGAATCCGTACCAGGCGGATCCATGATCCGCGAAGCGTACCACCGCATGGGCGAGATGACCAAAGCTGCAATCACCGAAGATTCTTGGTTTGAAAAATTTGGCCTGCTCACCGTCGGTCCGATCGACGGACATGACCTCCCCACCCTCATCGAGTTCCTCGCAGAAGCACGCGACCTCGATCGGCCCATGATCCTCCATGTCAAAACCATCAAAGGCAAAGGCCTGGACATCGCAGAACAAGACGCGACCCGTTTCCACTCTCCGAAAGCATTCACCGTTGAGCGTGATGAAACCAAGGGATGCAGGATCGAGATGCCCTCATCTGGACGCTCGTTCACCGCTGCCTTTTCCGATGCGATCACTGAGGTCATGGAAAAAGACCCAAAAGTCATCGCAGCAACCGCAGCCATGGCAGACGGCACAGGCATCTCCCAACCACTCGAACGATTCCCAGATCGCACATTCGATACAGGAATCTGTGAATCCCACGCGATGGATATGCTCGCAGGAATGTCCAAGTGCGGACTCAAACCGTTCTTTGCGGTCTATTCAACTTTCCTGCAACGCGCCTTTGATCAAGCGTTCCAAGAAGTCGCACTCCAAGGTCTTGCGGTCCGCCTCTGCCTTGATCGTGCAGGATTAGTAGGAGGTGACGGCGCTGTCCACCACGGCTTCTGTGACATTTCCATACTCCGCACTCTCCCAGAAGCAGTACTGATGGCTGCGATCGATGAGAGCAGCTTGAAGCAGTCTCTGGAGTTCATGCGAACATGGGACGAATCACTCTCATGTGTGCGTTACCCCAGAGATTCAGTCTGCGACCTGTTTGATCCCGCACCAGAGTACACCCTCGGTAAAGCTCACTTACTGACCCCAGAGTTCAGTGATCTAAGCACCAATCGCCCAGATGTTGCTGTGCTGAGCTTTGGGACCCCCGCTGTCAACGCACACAAAGCAATCGCAACACTCGGATCAGAATACAAAGTCGCTCATTACGATGCACGATTCGCCAAACCAGTGGACACCGAGCTTATCCGTGAGCTTTTGTCGCGCCGTATTCCAATCCTCACACTTGAAGATCATTCAGTCGTAGGTGGATTTGGGACCGCGGTCCTTGAAACTGCTCAAGAGTACCAGCTTGACACTTCCATTGTGTTCCGCCATGGAATACCAGACCACTGGATTTTCCACGATCCACGAGCAGATCAACTCGCTCAGGTTGGGCTCGATCCGTCAGGAATCGCTCGGATGATTCGTCACGCTTCAGACCCTGCGACGCATCAACCATTCAAAGCAACCCATATACAGTCCAAGATCGATCATCGCATCCAAGATACGGATCAACCGGATGCATTGCCTTCACCAACCTCTTCACCATCCGTTCAGATCTCGAATCAAAGCTAATGGCTCGCAGAGTTCTCATCCTGGTCAATCATCAAAAACCCAAAGCGGCCCACGCTCTCGATGCATTCGCTCAAAGCATCAAAGCCCACGCTCACCTCGTGGATGTGCTTGATGCTATCAACCCTTCCTCACTCCCAGATCCAAATACAGTGGACCTGGTCGTCGCACTCGGAGGTGATGGCACGATTCTAAGAGCTGCGAAACATTGTCTTGAACTTGGATGCCCAATTCTGGGAGTCAATGTGGGCAAGGTTGGATTCATGGCTGGATACGAGATCGAATCCTTCCATCGCGATGCTGATGCCCTCCTTGATCAATCGATCGAGCTCCCGTGTCGTCCGCTCCATCCAATCACCGCTAAGTTGATCAAAGCCAATGGTGAACCTGAACCCATTCACATCGCGCTCAATGAGTTTGTCATCACCGCAGGTCCACCCTACAGGATCATCGAGATCGGGATTGGTATTGATGGCCATCCCGGACCAACCGTTGCTGGTGACGGGATTATGGTCTCAACACCAATAGGTTCCACTGCATATAACGTATCCGCAGGGGGCCCGATCGTCGCTCCGGGAGTCAACGCAAGCATCCTGACCCCGATCGCAGCCCATTCACTAAGCTTCCGCCCGATTGTGGTCCCAAACGATTCTCAGGTGACACTCAGCATCATCAAAGCCAACACAGAGAATCAGCACGGCACCTCTCTACTCATTGATGGCCAACCCGGTCCAGATCTTTGTAATGGCGATCAAATCCACATCACCAAGCACCCTGAGCCAGTTTCGTTTGTCGTTGATCCATCTGTCAGCTACTGGAAAACACTGGTGCGAAAGATGCACTGGGCGCAATCGCCATCAGGTACGGAATAATTCGTATACTCAAACGGTTTCAACGTTCATGACCTCAGCCAACAAACCACAACCACAACAAGGTCTCCAGTGCATGGAAGTCTGGGGGGGATCGAGCATTGCGGACCATTCCGCTTCGGTCCCAGGACTCGATATCAGCGTGAGTTCGCGCCCTGTAGATGGCGCAGACGCTGGTGGCGATCTGTATCTGATCTCATCGTGCTCAAGCGGCTGGATCACCCGGATGCTCCTTGCGGATGTCTCAGGACACGGCAGCGATGTGAGTGAGTTCTCAAAGCAACTCAGAAAATCGATGCACAAGTCCATCAACACCGTGGATCAAACCAAACTAGCGCACACACTCAACAATGCATTTGACACAATCTCAAACGGCAAAAAATTCGCGACCGCCCTCTTCATGACCTACTTCGCTCCATCAGGTCACCTCATCTTTGTCAACGCGGGACACCCTCCACCCATGCTCCAACGCGCCGGGACCGATGTCTGGGTTCCTGTCGATCAAAGCACGCCGGGGGTTCTCAAAAGTACGACCAAAGATGTGCGCGTTGGTATCAAGAACCTGCCTTTGGGAGTGATCGCCTCAACCAACTACGAACAGCTCGCAATCCCGTTTAGTAAAGGCGACCGCTTCTGCGCCTACACCGATGCATTCACTGAAGCACAAGCCAGCTCAGGATCGATGCTTGGTGTCCAAGGCCTCGCAGATGTCCTGACAAACACCGATTCCATCAAAGAATCTAGGACCTCAGCAGAGACGGCTCAGAACTTGCTGTCAGAACTCACCAGCCTCGGGTATGAACACGCAGAAGACGACCACACCATGCTCATGCTCCACCACAACGGTCAAAAGCAATCCGCGATCGGGATCAAAGCCTTTACAAACATGATCAAAGACAGCATCGGTCTTGGACATATCGATACAGTCGTTTAAAACGCTCCAATGTAAATGGACGGAATGGAGCCAGCTCGAAAGCCGATCGACCCCCTCCCTCTTTTTCCATGTGCTTCATTTACGACATGCACGACAGTTAAGCCATGCTTGAATCCGCCATCGCCCGAAGCATGAACAGTTCATCCGGATTGACCAGCGAGATGATGGTCTCGCCCGCACTCGGTGATGCTGGTGTATCGACGGTACTGATCACAATGACCCCATCACTGAGCGTGCACAGAGCAACCGCAGAGCTGCCATAAAGGGTCTTGTAGTCTTCGTAACTAAACTCGTTTGAGATCGGGGTCGCTTTGATTACCCAACCATCTTCGAGCCGGTCTTCAAGATCATCGTAACTGAGCCCATCCTGGAACAGAACTCGGCCACCACCACCCCCTACTTCTCCCGCGTTGGCATCGCTCGGCGCTTTACCAAGCTTGCGCGAGAGCCGGTAAAGGCTCGAAGTTTCAAAGAACCCTTTGAAACTTTGAAGCACAAGCGTATTGACCTCATCGTTGGGGGTGGTTGCAAAGACCCTCCCGATTCCCCGAAGATCAATATCAGACAAATCATGCATCGACAGTACATTGCCTTGCGTGCCCTCAAGACCATTCATCACCGCACTGCGGATATTGGCCCGGTTCGTATCGATCAACTGAACACGGATTCCGCGTTTGACCAGCACACTCGAGAGGGCGCGTACCCAAGAACTCGCACCCACAAACAGTATCCCCTGCGGATTATGATCCGCGACTCCCAATACACGCGCTGCCCATGGAGCGGTCAAACCATAAAATGCGACTGTCCCAATGATGACCGAGAAAGTCAAAGGCACAATGGTTTCAAATCCAGGAACTTCCGCTTTCTCAAGTCCAAGCGCGAAGATCGAAGCCCCCGCCGCTGCGACGATCCCTCTTGGAGCCATCAAGCACAAGAACAAACGCTCCTGGATACTCAACCCTGCACCAAGTGTCGATAAGAAAACCCCAAGCGGACGAGCAACAAAGATCAGTACCACGATAAATCCGATGACATCAAACCAGTCAAGCCTCATCAGATCCTCGACACGCAAACGCGCTGCGAGCACAATAAAGAGGACCGAGATCAGTAGAACCCGAAGGTTCTCTTTAAACTCCAGAATGTGATGAACATCAACCTTCCGCTGATTCGCCATCACGATGCCCATGACAGTGGTCGCGAGCAACCCTGACTCATCCTGGATCCAGTTTGATGCTGTGAAAGTCGCAATCACGAGCATCAAAGACACCGGGTTCTGAAGATAATCAGGCACCAAGAATCGATTGATCACCTCTTTGAGTAAATACGCAGCACCAATCCCAAGCACCAATCCAGCCACCAAAGTAATGACAATCGCTTGGATCATCACATTAAAGCTGTAGGCGCCGGGTTGAGCAACAATCGCTTCAAACACAAGCACCGCAACCCCGACACCAATCGGGTCAATGACGATCCCCTCCCACTTGAGAATCAGACCGCTCGCGCCCGACGGACGAATATGAGCCAGCATCGGACCGATGACGGTCGGTCCGGTCACTATGAGCACAGCCCCCAGAAGTGTTGCAATGGGAGTACTTAAACCAAGAATCCATTTCGCGCTCAAAAGCGCCACCATCCAGGTTACCAATGACCCCACCGTGACCAGCATCGCTACGCTGCGCCAGCTAGTCCTGATCTCGCTCATCTTCAGGGTCAGTCCACCCTCATACAAAATCATACCGACCGACACACCGACCAATGCAAGAAGCAAATCCGCCCCAAAGATCTCATCAGGATTGATCGCATACGCAGACATCCCGCTGAAATGTCGCATCGCGGGTCCCGCGAGTAGACCAAATACCAGAAGAAGCAGAATCGAGGGAATACGCATCCTCCACGCAACCCACTGAGCGCCGATGCCCAGCAACAGCACCGCAGTAAGCGCAACACCAATCGTTGAACCACCACCAGCGCCAAGAGTTATCAATGGAGTACTCACATGCATGCACACACTGTATCAAACCTTGCCCAGCCCGTTGCAAAATACGAGGGGTTTATCACGAAGTTGTAGTATTCAGACTGGTGTCCATTGGATCTTGAACTGCGTCCGTATTGTCAACAAAGGAACAACTCTCCGATCAACCCGCACAAGAACACCATGTAGTTGATAAAAAAATGTTGTCTAGAAAAACTAGGCAAGAAAAGTAGGCAAAAAGTAAGCAAGAAAAAACCCCATGCAATGCACAGGGTTCTTAAGAAACGAGGCGGACGGGAATCGAACCCGCAACCTCCGGATCGACAGTCCGGGGCTCTAACCAATTGAGCTACCGCCCCAACGAATGCCAACATCGAAACGAGGCAATCAGTTGAGTGTCCATCATATTCGGCTATCTCCAAGTGTCAAGCAAACAGAACAACCAATGACATCATTTTGAATCCAAATATCGCACTTCGTTTTCATTACCGGATCTAAACACGCAAAATCCTTCAATACAGAGACCGGATAATCACAAACCCACATCCATCGATGTCTGCAATTACTGGTAAATCCAACTCATACTGCCAACAAAAAACCCCAATCACTGTTGGGGCATTCGAAAGTACAAATAGCTGGGAAACCCAGAAGTATCACTGAGTTAACTTAATTCTGCCGTCTTCTTGAACACTCAATGGATTCTTCCCGTCAGGCGACAGCTTTGAACCATTCACCCAAAGCATCCCGACAGCAACCGCCATCGCAACGACTCCGAGGAAGATCAATGCGGTGTAGACATCAGGCGTGCTCTTATTCGATTGCCCGCCGCCGGGCATCTGCATTCCAAACTGGCTCATATCCATATTCCTTCCGCTTCAAGCGGTGCTGCATTCTAACTAGATCGATCCGAGATTAGCTGCCAAGCTTGCTCAGAACCTGATCACCCATACGGATGGACTGGCCTGGAACGGTGTAGGCAACGCGAGCAACTGCATGGTTGAGATCCACACGGAAGACGACAAGCTCACCGAGGTAGGTCTGTCCGCTCCGGTGGACATACATGCGAGCGTTATTGGAAACGCGGTCGTTTGTGCCAAGATTAATCTTGACGAGAAGATCACCGGTGTTGGGATCGGTGCGTACTTCATCGATCTGACCACTGATAGGTGAACCAGGGATTTCCATCGCAGCGTTGTTTACGAATGCTGCTGCGGGAGCGCCCCCAACTGCTCCTGAGTTATCCACAAGACGACGGACTTCTTCGAGCTGTTCCTGAAGTGCTCGCTTGACCTGCTCGTAGACAATGACTTGGCTTTCAAGGTCGCCAAGTTGTTTCTCGAGATCGATTTTTTCATCACGGTAATCAAGTTCTGCAAGACGGAGCCGGCTCAGCTCGTCCTTGTACTCGGAGATGATCCGGGCCTGGGTCTCGGTGGTGACACCAAGCTGAGCGATCTTTGAGGTGATTGAAACACGCTCGGACTCTGCTTGACGCAGACCGATGCGAAGCTCAGAGTTCGCCGCTTCCAGACGACGAACATTGGAATCGCGTGATGCCAGTTCATCCTGCAGGCGATCGATGTCTTCTTGGAGAGTTGATCTCTCCTGAGCACCGGTTGCTGTCTGGGCAGCGAGTGAAATTTTGGCGGATTCTGCCTGCTCAAGAGCGTTGCTGTAATCCGCGAGGATTCGATCAGCATTGACAGAAAATGAAATCGCAAGAGCGGCCATCATGATGCTCAACACAGCGGCGAACAGGACAAAGACCTTAGTGAGAATATGCACGCTCGACTCCTAGAAACTCGTCTCGTTTCACAGCACCCGCATCCGGCGCGGGCCCTGTTGGGAATGCTAGTGTAGCCCCTTTTGGACCGTTGTGGGGCAAACTGACCCCAGATCGCAGATCACACTCATGGAACTATGCCAAACTGTGCCAAGAAGTGCGCTCATGACTCTACGCCTCAATATTCTAGTGGTTCCGGATGGTGGTTGTGATTGATTAAATCCAGACCACAGAAACCAAAATTTGATCTCAGATTTTGTACACCCAAACCCAGCTTGGCCAACTCGCGAGTTCCCAGACTCCCAAAATTGGTTCAGGATCCTAGAATTTCAAGAATTGCCCCCGCACTCCCAGCACGGACCTGATCCGATTGGTCAAGCAGCATCCCCTCCAGTTTCCGGAGATGCTCGGGCTGACCAGTCCTTCCATAGACCGCTGCTGCCTGTGCCCGGATAGTCGGATTCGCATTCTGCGCGTACTCATCCGCGATAAACCCTCCCTCAGGGAGCCCGAGCTTCGCCAACGCCCCCGCAACCGCAAGACGGACCTCAGCAGGCATGGGACGCTGAGAATCTTCATCAACCAAATAAATGAGCTGATCAATCGCACCGCGATCCCCGACCTCACCGATGATTTGTACTGCGAGTGCGGTCGCTTCGAGTTCTTCTGGTCTCGATGGATACAGCCCGCTCCGCACCGCATCAATACTCGCTTGGTCACCCAGCTTGATGAGCGCCTCTGCAACCTGCAAACGGAAGAGCTGTCTACGAATCGGCGCGACCTGGTCCCAGCTCCGCACAGAAGCTTGCTGAAGCAAAGGGACCGCGGAGCGATTCCCAAGCTCACCCAAAATATACGCAGCATGAGACGCGACGCGTATATCCCCTTCTTCTAACAGCATCATCGAAAGAGGTGTGAGATCCACGGTCTCGTTTGATCTCCGAATTTTATCTTGTGCAAACATCACCGATGCGCGTACAAACGGGGATTGATCATTCTTCAGACCAGACAAAGACGGGCTCAGCGCTCGCATCTTCTGACGACCTGTGACCATCGCAGCAACTGATCGAACACCTGCATTGCGATCACTCAGACCAAGGGCTGCGATCGATTCAAGTGATTGGGTATGCCCCTGCAAAGCTTCAAGCGTGTTCGCTCGGATCTCAGGACGCTCGTTAGAGGACAACTCAAGAAGCACATCCACCGCAACCGAGCGCAGCTCTCGCTCAGACCGAAAGCCATCACCAGAAGATGCCTGTCTTGAAGACTGAGAAGCCTGCTGCCTGCTTGCTCGTTGACCGGACTCCTGCTGGGTCCCCACAGCCCGGCCAGAATCCGCACTTCTGGAACCTGTTTGTCCACCACCCGAGCACCCTACCAAACACGCAGCTAAAACAGAATACACCGAAGCTTTACAGATTGATGCTTTATAGATTGAAGCTTTATAGGTCAATGCTTTATAGATCCTTGTTGAGTTTCGAGTTGATACTAATCGCATAGTGATTCCTAGACATTGGGGTTCGTGGGTGCTTGCTCTTACACTACTCATCGGTAACAGGAGTTGGTTCGCTCCGTTTTTGGAGAAAAGTCATGATCGTCGCGATCATGCAAAAACCAAGTACCCCCCACCCAAAGAGTCGTCCGAACCAGTCGATAAGCAGGTTCGTCCCTCCAGAACCAAGCTCAACTCGTGCATTGAGATACCCGCTTGCTGGATCATCCGGATCCACACGATCGAGCCGATCTTTGACAATTCCGCCCCGATGATCAATCACTGAAGAAACGCCAGTATTGGCACTGCGGACCATCGGGGTCGAAAGCTCCACACATCTCCACCGAGCAATAAGCAGATGCGATCTTCTTGCTGTCTCAGATCCACCGAACCATCCATCATTGGTCAGATTCACCAACAGATCAGCCTTCCGGGTTGCCCCGTCAAAGACCAACGATCGGCACACTCCCGGAACCGTTGCTTCAAAGCAAATCGGTGTCCCGATCTTGATGCTCTGCCCATCATTGAACGGAACTTCAAGAACAACAGGCTGATCCCCAGCTGAGAGTACAAACTCCATACCCGTCGCGCCAAGACCAAGCAGCTTCTGCTCGAGCCACGCCCATCTAGAAATCACAGGCATGACCTCGCCAAACGGAGTCAAATGCATCTTGTTGTACCATGAGTCACTGATTTTGCCATCGGACACCACAAATGCACTGTTGTACATCCCGTCGTTGGTGTACATCACCCAGTCATTGTCATCACGCTCAATTTGAAGATTCTCAAACGCGACCGATCCAACCACCATCGGGATATTGAGAATCCGCTGCATGACAAGCAGCTCGTCAACAACCCTCGTCGCAGGCATCCGTTCTGGAACACCGGTCAGTCCAACCGCATCCCCAGCATATCGAGGGACCATGCTCCATGTTAATGCGTTGGACCGTTCATGCTCCAGTGAAATCGGATCAAAGGTCCATCCAGGCACAAACCCCTCTGGCCAAACGATCACATCCGGAATCTGCTCAGGATCACGAGCGCTCCCAACCGTAAGCTCCCGCAAGATCGTCCAGTCCAAGTACCGCTGACGATCAGTCCAGTCCATCCGGTTATCCTGAGGCACATTGGGCTGAACCACCCCAACAACGATTGAGCGAGTTTCTCGTGTTGAACTTTCTGGTTCAACACCACCCCTTGCACCCAGTCCCAGAGCAGAAAGCCCGATACCGATCCAAAGAGATCCGAGTCCTACAACAATGAACCCGCGAGCAACAACCCGGTCCAAGTACAGAATCCTCAGTATCTGATACCCCAAAGTTGCAGCAAGCAATCCCACGAAGTACATCCCGCTCGCGCCACCATAAGCAGCAGGACCCGCAAGAATCTGACCCGGTGATTCAATCAAAGGCTGCACAGACAAATACCACGCATACCCGGTAAATGCAGCGTGCCCCCTCAGAAACTCGACCCCGATCCACACCACTGGCAATAAAAACCATGGACGACCAAATCGCGAAATGATGCGATGCCCAGCCCACACGAAAAGAGCAGGAAAAACCATTAAATAAATCATCAAAAATGGTGTACCAAACTCAGACACACCCCACATCCAATGATGTGTCCAAAGCCAAGCGGGTAAAGTCCCGAGACCAGCAAAGAATGCCGCCCTGCTTGGTCGAATGACGGGGTCAGCTGCAAGCGCCATCAGCGGGAGCGGGATCAAGAGACTCAACCACCACCAGCCACCCTCAGCAAATGGAGGGAATGAAAATATCAAAAAAATCGCACTCAACACCCCACACAACAACGCTCGCATCCGACCAAACCGTTGCAAGAGACTGAGCAGTGCTTTGATGAACTCGAGAAAGCTTTTCACATACCAGCGTAGTCAATCAATCGAGCAAGTTCACTCCGGAGCTCGTGACGATGAACGACACGATCAACCATACCCCGCCCCTGCAAGAACTCTGAACGCTGGAATCCATCAGGTAGATCCTGACGAATCGTCTGACGAATCACGCGTGGACCAGCAAATCCAATCAATGCTTTGGGTTCAGCAATATGAAAGTCACCAAGCATCGCAAACGAAGCGGTCACACCACCAGTCGTCGGATCAGTAAGAACCGAAATGAATAGCCCCCCCGCTTCATCGTGACGGGCAAGAGCTGCGGAAGTCTTGGCCATCTGCATTAAGCTCAATCCAGCTTCTTGCATCCGTGCCCCGCCAGAACACGAGACAATGATCAATGGAAGACTCTTTGCTGTTGCATGTTCAATCGAGCGGGTCAGGATCTCCCCAACCACAGACCCCATAGACCCCATCATGAAGGTCAGGTCCATGCATGCGAGCATCGCAGACCGGCCTTTGATAAAGCATTCACCCGCTTGACACCCATCGAGCTGACCAGTTTTTTTCTGTTCTGCTTTGATGCGGTCTGGATATTTTTTGAGATCTGTAAAGTTCAATGGGTCCGCAGCACGCAGACCTGTGAACATCGGATCAAATGTATCGGAATCCGCGAGCTGCTCGATTCGCTCTGATGCCGAGATCCTGTAATGATGATTACATTCAGGACACACATGCATATTCGCTTCCATCTGACGACGGTAGATCATCGTCGAACAGGATGGGCATCGCAACCACAACCCCTCAGGCACACTCCGGCGCCCTTTGGGCTTTGTCTCAGTCCAGCTTTTCGTCGCAGATTGGGTCATCCTGACATCCTTTGCAATCAAGCGTGTATTCATGCATCAACATACATCAAAATATCAATAGAGCTCGGTAGGTAATAGTAGCCAAAGCGTAGGTCCTGTCATCAAAGCAAGTTATTGATCCATAATCAGACAATACGATCAGCCAAATCTTTGAATAGAAGCCTGATCATGAGAAGATTTAAGCTGTTCGCGCCAAACGGGTCCCGAGACCGTCAAGAGCAGCTCGATCCATTGAAAACGACTCCATTCCCCACTGAGAATCAATATACGACCACACTTGTGCGAGAGGCCGTTGATCAAGCCAACATTTGAGCACCGCCCACGCAAATGGTCTGAGCACCAAACCCACCACCGGATGCTCGGTCTTGAGTTTGCCCACTGTTTGTGACAACTCATACAAAACTCGCTCTTGAACAACTTCGAGCGTCTCCCCATCTGGAGGTGAAATAGTCCCCGGATGATCGAGCCACTGCGAATACACCTTCGGAAAGCGCTCCTCAAGATCACTCCGAGCAACCCCCTCCCAAAGTCCAAAGCTCAGTTCATGAAGCCCATCACAGACCTTCACTGACGAGTCAATACCGCGTAGCAGCAACTTTGCACTCTGTAACGAGACATCTGACGGGCCGCATAACACGGTACACATATCTGAACGAAGCGAATCCAGCGGATGATCACTCTGAATCTTAGCTGTGAGCTCTCCGAGTGATTCATCAGTTGCGGGAAGATCCGTGATGCCACACAGCCGATCCTGAGAATCCCACGCAGTTGAGCACGATCGGATGAACACAAATGTAAATCGAGTTGATCGAGCCATGGAGTAATCCCTTAGGTGCGATCAAGATGTGATGCACGGATACACCAGTATCGACTCATGGAGAGAATCCTCATGAACCTGCAGTAATTCAAATCCATATCTTCAACCGTTAGAAGAAAGAAAGCATTGCAAGTAAGTGGACGCAAACATAGTCCCAGGAGACTTTCACGACCCCCGTAAGCCTTTGATAATTGGCCCCCATTCCTCACGAGGCTTGCCATAGACCGCTGAACCAGCGACCAAGACATCAAATCCAGCGTCTCGTGCTTCTGAAGCCGTTTCTAGGTTGATCCCGCCGTCAATTTCGAGCCGTTGATGCTCATTGAGTTCTGCTGAAATGCGCCTTCCTTTGTCCAGAACATCTGGAATGAATGCTTGCCCACCGAAACCGGGGTTCACACTCATCACGAGCACCAGATCAAATGCATCAACCACTGGAAGTATCCGCTCAACATTGGTTGGAGGATTGATGACGATTCCCGTATGGACTCCAAGATCCTGAATCTGCCTGCAAAGCTCACGCGCGTGATGCTCGCTATTACAAACCTCAATATGGAAACTCAATAGATTCGCACCCGCTTGAGCAAAGGGTTTGAAATACGCCTCAGGATCCGAAACCATGAGATGGACATCAAGATACGCATCAGGAAGGTGATTTCTAAGAGATCCACACACCGCAGGCCCCATCGATAAGTTGGGCACAAAATGCCCATCCATGATGTCTACATGCAGCAAGTCCGCTCCCGCATCAAGTGAATGCTTCGCATCACTCCCAAGATTCGCGAAATCCGCAGCAAGGATCGATGGTGCAATCAGAGGTCTGGTCGGTTTCGATGCAATAGGATCAATCATGCACCACTCTAGTGCCTGTCGGCAGAGGGTGCAGTGTCCCCAAGATACAACATGACAGATCAACCAAACTCAGACCCGATGATTCCAAGCCAAACCAAGAAACAAGCGAGCTGACACAATGAGCATTTCAACACAAGCCGAATCAATCGCACAAGAACTCGAATCCATCGGTCAATCCACGCTTGCCCAGTACCTCCGAGGTGTTACCGGTTCAGGGGCCAACATCCTTTGCGAACAACTCGCAGACCTCAATCTTGATCAGATCGCATCCTACATACAAACCTACGGCCCAAACTTCACTCCGCCTCCACCACCAAGCCAAATTGAACCCGCTCCGTATTTCGGAATCAATGATCCCAGCTGGGACCGCGCGTTGTACGAATCAAAGGGTGAAGAACTCATCAAAGACGGGAAAGTCGCATGCTTTGTGGTTGCTGGTGGACAAGGCTCGCGATTAGGCTACGAAGGCCCGAAAGGGTGCTACCCAACATCGTGCGTAACAGACAAATCCCTGTTTGAAATGTTCGCGCAGACGATCTATGCAAATCAACGAAAATATGAATGCGTGATCCCGTGGTACATCATGACCAGCCCGCTCAACAACGAGCAAACTGAACTATTTTTCAAAGAACACTCATACTTCGGGCTTGATCCAAAGAACATACAGTTCATTATCCAAGGCGTGATGCCCAGTTTCGATAAGGAAACGGGCGACCTGCTTCTCATCGATCCAGCACACCTAGCAACCAATCCCGACGGACACGGCGGTGCATACCGAGCACTGCAAAACTCTGGCGCGGTCGACGACATGCTCAATCGCGGAATTGAACACCTGAGCTATTTTCAGGTTGACAACCCAAACTCCAAAATCATCGATCCGGTCTTCATTGGCCTCCATGCCCACTCGCCTGAATCATCGAGCGAGTTCAGCTCCAAAATGGTTGCCAAAGCATCCGCAAGCGAAAAAGTCGGTGTTTTCTGCAGGGTTTCTGACCAACTCTCGGTCGTCGAGTATTCTGACTTGCCGTCAGATCTTGCAGAAATGACCAATGATGCGGGCGAGCTCATGTACAACGCAGGCTCGATTGCAATACACATGATTTCAACATCATTTATCGCAAAGATCGCATCGGACCCCAACTACGCGCTCCCCTTCCATCGAGCGGTTAAAAAAGTGGCGCACTTTGAAACCCAAACCGGTCAACAGATCGATCCACAAGAACCCAACGCGATCAAGCTCGAACAGTTCGTGTTTGATGCTATTGCCCTCGCGGACCGTTCGATCGTGATCGAAACCGACCGCATCCAAGAGTTCGCCCCCGTCAAAAATGCTTCAGGCACCGACTCAATCATTAGCTCCAAGCAGATCCAAACTCAGCGCGCCGCTCAATGGCTCTCTGAAGCTGGTGTGCAGATCCCGCTCAATGCTGATGGATCAGTCAACGCAACGATCGAACTCTCACCAATGACTGCCCTCTGCCCAGAAGATCTCAAAGGCCAGGATCTCCCAAAGTCAATCGAACCCGGACAATCGATCGCCCTTTGAAACGGATTCAATTACAGAGACTGCACTCAGTAATCACCTATCGACAATCCAGTCATCAATCCAGCCAGCTATCCAGTCAACTACCCAGTTATCAATGAGTACAACATGAGCGAGTATCCCACGGTCGACGACCGCTTCAAACAGCTCCCCAAATCACTCCAAGCAAAGTCAAAGCACACAACCCTCGCGGGAGATGTCCCCGCACTACTCGTGCACCCAGATTTCCAGACCCCGTCCCCTTGGGTCTTATGGATACACGGCAGAACCGTCTACAAAGAACTCGACCCGGGACGCTACAACCGCTGGGTCCGCGCGGGGATCGGCGCCGTCGCGATCGACCTCCCTGGTCACGGTGAGCGATTCACACCAGGCGCCCAAGACCCTTCCCAGACCATCCACACCATCACCCAGTGCATCGACGAAATCAACCCGATCTTGCAATCCATCAGAGAACTCGGCATCTTTGATATGGGCAATGCGGGGATTGGCGGCATGTCTGCTGGTGGAATGGTCGCTCTGCGATCGTTATGCAATCCAAACCCGTTCATCGGAGCGTCAGTCGAATGCACATCCGGTGATCTCATGGGACTCTACTTCCCCCAAAACCGCACAGCAGATGGGCCATGGCGCGTCCATCATGACCAAGAACAAGTCCGTGCTGTAGATACCAAAACACATCTGCAAGACCTCAACCCTCTCCCGATCATGATCATGCATAACCGAGGTGATGAGGTCGTCCCCTATCAACTCCAGTCAGACTTTGCCGACACACTCAGGTCACACTACAGAGATCATGATGCAGACCCCGGACTTATACAGTGCACAGAGTTCGAAAATACAGGAGCGATCCAAGAACACTCAGGATTTGGCAAGTTCGCCTCCAAAGCAAAGGATCTACAACTGGAGTTCTTGAAGAACCTCTTCAACATCCCATCGAACTGAGCATGCGTAAATACGCTACAGTGCAACCATGCCCAGATTCCCAAACCCATTACGCGGACTCGACAAACCCAAAGAGGTGTTCGCGTGGGGACTCTATGACCTAGCGAATCAGTCCTTCACGCTGCTCATCATCACACTCTTGTTCCCGATCTATTTCAAATCTGTCGCGGTCGGAGATCAACAACGAGGGGATTCACTCTGGTCGATAGGAGTATCTGCAGCACTTTTTCTGGTTGTATTGCTCTCGCCATTTGTGGGTTCATTTGCTGATGCGAAATGCAAACGCAAACAGATCCTGATGGTCACCGGGACAATTTGTTCCCTGCTCACCATCTGCATGACCTTCATCTCACCGGGCCAATGGTGGCTCGGTCTTGCACTATTCATCCCAGCAAATATCTGCTATCAACTCGGCGAAAATCTTCTTGCAAGCTTTTTGCCCGCTCTGTGCACTAAACGCACCATCGGGCGAGTCTCCGCATTCGGGTGGGCGATGGGCTATGCAGGGTCCCTACTCCTGCTGATCTGTGTCTTGATCGGGATCGAGTTGTTCGGTCTCAAAGCGATACCTGAATGGAAGTGGTTCTTTATTCTTGCTGGGAGTTGGTTCATTATCTGGATGATTCCAGCTGGACTCATTCTCCACGAACCCGAGCGTCCAGAAAGCGCCAAAGACCGAAGCGGGTTTTCACTTGCGATCGAACGAATGACCACAAGCATCAAAGAAGCATCGCACTTCAAACAGCTTCTCCGATTCCTGCTCGCATTCTTTATCTACGGGCTTGGTGTCCAAACCATGATCGCGTTTGCTGCGATCATTGCGAGCGACTTTGGTATCAAAGAAACCGGCTTGTTCATCTTCACACTCCAAATCGCGGTCACCGCTGGGATCACCGCAGTTCTTGTCTCCAAGTTCCAGGATCGGATTGGCACCAAACCAACCATACTGTTCTTTCTGATTGTGTGGACAGTCTCTACCCTCGCGCTCCTCATCATCGAGGTCACCGGACTAGCAAGCGGCTCCAACAAATGGGTCTTCTACCTAATCGGGAACGGAATCGGTATCGGACTCGGTGGTATCGGCCCATCAAGCAGAGCGATGGTCGGTTTGTTCGCGCCGACCGAGCGTGTCGGTGAGTTCTTCGGGCTGTGGGGAATGACCTACAAACTCGCAGGAGCGATCGGTGTCCTCTCGTTTGGCCAAGTCAAAGCATGGATCGGAGATGCCCAAGCTCTGGGTATGCTGACCGCATTCTTTCTTATAGGTGGAATTCTTTTGCTCAGGGTCTCGACCTCGAAAGGAATCCGAGCCGCGAAACAAGCGGATCGGGCAGCAAAAAACAAAGCCAACACCAGCCCACGCGTATAATCTTCTCGTCGGACGCATACCCGCCCGATCGGAGCACACTCATGAGCACGATGGACCACCCCGAAACCCAACAACGCCCACTCTGGGCCTATCCCGATGACCGCGGACACTTCGGTCAGTTCGGGGGCATCTATGTCCCAGAGACTCTGCATGCTGCGCTCGATCAACTCTCGCATGTGTATTACAAAGTCCAAGACGACCGAGCATTCTGGGATCGCCTCGACGATCTCAATCGACTGTTTGTGGGTCGACCAACCCCTTTGTACCGCGCCCCCGGTTTATCGCGCCGAGCGCGACAAATGGAAAGCGATAAAGACAAAGGCGCCACCATCTGGCTCAAGCGCGAAGACCTCGCGCACACCGGCGCTCACAAAATCAACAACACATTAGGACAAGCGCTACTCACTAAAAAAATGAAGAAAAACAGAGTGATCGCAGAAACCGGCGCAGGCCAACACGGCGTCGCAACCGCGACCGCATGCGCCCACCTCGGTCTCAAATGCGAAGTCTATATGGGCTCCGAAGACATCCGCAGACAGAACCTCAATGTCGTCCGAATGAAAATGCTCGGTGCCAAAGTCATCCCGGTAGATTCAGGTTCGCGCACACTCAAAGACGCGACCAACGAAGCGATGAGAGACTGGATGGGCTCAGTAGACGACACGCACTACATTTTAGGATCTGTGGTTGGGCCGCATCCATTCCCGATGATTGTGCGTGATTTCCAATCAATCATCGGACGCGAAACCAAAGCTCAATCGCTCCGCAACTTCGGCGCGATGCCCGACACGATCGTTGCCTGTGTTGGTGGTGGTTCCAACGCTGCAGGGATCTTCTATCCATTTGTCAACGAAGAAGAAGTCACAATGATCGGTGTTGAAGCCGGCGGGCGTTCATCCTCCGACGGGCAGCACGCCGCCCCCCTTACACACGGCAAGCCGGGTATCCTCCATGGTTCGATGAGCTATGTACTCCAAGATCAGCACGGGCAAACCCAGCCGGTCCATTCGTGCAGCGCAGGACTTGATTACCCTGGTGTCGGCCCAGAACACAGCTTCTGGAAAGACGAAGGCCGAGTCCAATACACAAGTGTCACCGACCAAGAAGCACTCGAAGCATTCCTGTGGTGCTGCAGAGACGAAGGCATTATCCCCGCACTTGAGACTTCACACGCGATCGCCCACGCGGTCGTTTGTGCATCGACGATGCCCAAAGATAGCAATCTGGTGATTAACTTGTCCGGACGAGGTGACAAAGATGTCGAAGAAGCATCACGCTTGCTCGCAGATCATTTGTAACTGTCGGAAGTTGTAGCTGTCTGAAGAAGCTTGAATCTGCTTGAATCTAAAAATAGCACAAAGCACTTTACGCACAACTTCATTTGTATTGAGTGACAAAGATTCTCAACGAGCCGGGCGTGAGACCAACCATCGCACAGGACGGAGCACGCGCTCGATCCTGCTTGTGATCCATGTCAATACACCAAAGACAGTCCGCACACGCAGACGCATCCGCAATCTGCGGAGCTGGGTGTCGTCTGGATCATGCCGTAATGCTTGGGTCAACCAGTAGCGTGCCCGGATGTACCGGCCTTGACGGTAATACGCGAGCACCAGATTATGCATTGCAGGCACAAAGCTCGGGCGATATTCAAGAGACCGCTTTGCCGCCTCAATACCCTCGTCATATTGCTCCCGTTCGAGTGCAGAAACACTCAATCCATGAAGCGCCTTATGCGATGCAGGGGAGGCTTTGAGCATCATTTCGTACACGCGCGTTGCCTGCGTGAGCATCCCAGCTTGCACCAGTGTCCGCCCAAGCTCCTCAAGTTCAGGTTCTGAGCTGTGGGGGCTCGCATGAACCTTCGACTCAGGCCCTGCAGATTTTGAACGACCAGCTACTAAATCAACAGCATTTGAATCATTCACTACAATCTCAGTTGCGGCCGTATCGGACCGGACACAGCGAGTGGATCCCGTGCCGCTTCTTGATTTAATCTCAACAACACCGGATGCGTCACGCCCCCTCCGCTCGATGATCATTAGCTCTTTGCTAAGCAGATCACGCACGCGAGGCAGGTCCTCTTCACGACCACGCATCAAGAGTGCTTTGGCAAGCCGTGTGCGAGCAGTTGAATACTCTTTATCCAACCGAAGCACCACATCAAAATGAACAAGCGCATCAGAAACTCGGCCATCAATCTCTGCCAGTTCTGCAAGCGCAAAGTGGGCATCAGTATTATCTGGGAACAACTCAAGCACGCGACGGAATTTTTCGCCCGCCTCTACATACCGGTGCATATCTACAAGCAGCTCACCCAAATCCAGCAAGGTCTCTGGATCACCCGGATCCACACGCAACTCTTGGATGTATAACTGCCGGGCACGCTCCAAACGACCAAGCCGAGCATACGCGCTCGCTAAGTGAGCACGGACCCGAGGTAGTCCGGGATCTAAACGCGCAGCTTCTCGCAAACACCACACAGCACGCTCATACTGCTCGTTGCCCTGAAGCGCTTCGCCCATGATTGCATACAGCTCGGGATACTCGGGATCAATTTGCTGGCCGAGATAAAACGCTTCCTCAGCGTCCTCGAACCTACTCAAATCTGTTAGCGCCTCAATTCGATGCACAACAATCGCAACATTCATGGGCTCGATCTTCTCAGCAAGATCCAGCCAAACAAGTGCTGACTCGGGCTTCGCTGCGCGGATCAGATTCACGCCAACAAGGAGGGTCGAGTTCGCGTCCGGGCTCGCATGTTCTTCATTGAGCTTCGAGCACTGCATGAACGCTTCAGCAGCAGCTTCATACCGCTCCGCAGCCTCGAGAGTCAGCCCCAAATTAAACTGCCATTCCGCTTGGTATGGATTCAACGATAACGCCTGACGGAGTTCAATCTCCGCTTCATCCCATCGGCCCGCATCGTAATGCTCATGAGCCAGTTCTACATGATGTTCAGCATCGACCCAGTCGTTCATCGCATCCAATCTCTACAAATACTTCTAAGCTACAACAGTCCTAACACAGCCATGAATACACGATATCCAAAGCCAAGCACACACTGCTGAGCAATCAGTACGCTAAATCCTAACCTGTGGGCCAGAATTTCTCAATACCCTCGACGCCCCACAAGGGGATTTGATCGTCAAACTGGTCATTATCGCGCCAAATTGCCGACCAATAATACTGGAAAACCATGATTTACTCCCCCCAATCCACATACAAGAGCATTCATGCGCCCATGATTCGACATTTGCCCAGATACCATCACTCCACACCGATCATGATTGCCCCAACTGTACTCACCATTCTGATGCTTGCTGGTTGCAACTCAAACCTACCAACATGGTCCAAAGCCCCGCCTTCTCAGGAGCCTGCCAGCATTCACACAACTGATCACAATCTCCACTCTTCACCAACTCTCGAACCCAAATCTACCGTTGTAAGCAACACATCATCAACTCCAATCACTACTACGCAAACGCCCCCAGAACCAATCACAGCAACTCTTGAAAAATCGACTACCCAACCTAACCAACTGCAACCGAACCAACTGCAACCAAATCAAGTTCGATCAGAACCCAAGACCCGAACATCATCA
The DNA here is from genome assembly GCA_045105315.1 of Phycisphaerales bacterium. GTDB lineage: Bacteria > Planctomycetota > Phycisphaerae > Phycisphaerales > UBA1924 > UBA1924. The sequence continues at coordinate 96,459 of JBGCDI010000004.1, forward strand.
GATCCGAATCAGGTCCTCGAAGTTGTACAACTCTACAGACGACTTCATGTTGAAATGCCACCAGAAACCCGATCTGAACTGATCATCGAGCTTTTAAATGACCCACGCGAACGCGTCTGCTTACTCGGTTTCGAACTCGCGTCGCGCGACCTCTCCTCTGGAGGAACACTCAGCGCGAAAGCCGCCGATGCTACCGTTGAGCTCATGGGTAATCCCCTCCCGAGTATCCGCACAGGCGCCGCACGATTAATAACCAGACTAGCGCTCCCAGATGCGATGCCGCTCATTAATACTGCACTCGAATCTGAGCAAAACGCAACAGTTGCACAAGCACTGTTACGAGGCGTAGAGCGATGGCCAAGCCCAGAATCACGCGATGCGGTGCTCCGCTGGTATCAACCCAGCACTACAAACTCAACACCATCACGAACGGATACACAGATCGCCGCTGCAAGCGCCGCATGGTCAATCGCGGATCTGGATCTTTGGGACACCGAACTCCATGCACCCGCTCTCCAGGAAGTGTACCGTGCGATTGATGATCACGACCTCACTGACGCTGATCTCAAACTGATCGCATCGACCGGTGCATCCAGTGATATTGATCGCTTGATCAACCTGATGGAGAACCCATCCAATCCAAACACGCTTGGCGCCGCCGAAGCTCTCGTGATCAGCCCTCGTGCAGTAGACCAGCTCATCAATCAAGCGACGCGTCTATCTGAGTACACACCCGCTGCAGCCCAAGCGATCGAACTCCACCGACTGAACCCCGCAGGTGTCCTCAAGCTCGCATCACTGAACTGGAAAAACGAGCAGGACAGAACCACAGCACTCATCCAGACCTGCTCCAAACTTGCGCAACCCCAGCTCGCAGACGCGGTCCGGATTATGCGCACCGAGGGCACAATCACAGACTCCCTGTCGATCCAGCTCCTCGATAGACTGGTCGCAGGATCACAATCAGTTTCAGCTCGATCAGCTCCCGGCGTTGTCCTGCTCGCTCAGCTTGAGCTCAACAACGAACGCCCAGACCGAGCTCTGGAAATTCTGTCCTTGCTCCCAGAATCCGGAATACAACCAGACAGCGCATTTAAAGCAAAAATCACGAAAGCAACCGCCCACATTGTTCTCTCTGAGTTTGATCAAGCAACGCTCATCGATTCTGACCTGAGCATCTGGATCAACGCACTCGCTATCCCCGATGACCAAGCAACTAGATCCAAGATCGCCCAAGAAATAGTGCGCCGAGACTACCAACTTACACCTGAACAACAAACCGTACTCGATTCCATCATTGATCTTGATCAACAAACTGAACCCGCAAACACAGATCCAGAAAATAGCGAAAGGAATGACCTGGAAGATCCTGAGCTCATCAGTGAACCAGATACCGATCCATCCAGCGATCCTCAGCCAGATTCACAAGAGCCGGATTCCCTTGATCCCGATTTCCAAGACCCGGATTCTGATGACTCAATCCAGCAATCTTCTCCCAATCCAGACCCCCAAGACCCCAAGAACCCCTAAAACGAGACCTTGGATACTTCGCATCATTTGAAATCCGAGTCTACCATACACATCCCACTCACACGACTCGAACTCACCATACGCGGCCACTTACGCCACAGACTGAATCAAGGACACCAGCCATGACCAGAGATGAGATCCTCGACACCATCCGTGAAATCCTCGTCGATGCATTGGCCGTTGACGATGACGAAGTCACCAATGAAGCAACCCTCATCGGAGACCTCGGCGCCGAATCAATCGACATCCTCGACATCACCTTCAAGCTCGAACAAGAGTTCGGGTTCAAGATCGCCCAAGGCGAACTCTTCCCCGAAGGCATCACCCAAGATCCAGAATATGTCCAAGACGGCAAAGTCACTGACAAAGGACTCGAAATGCTCAAAGAGCGCGGCCCACACTTCGATATGGCCGCACTCGAAGCCGATCCCTCTGTAGATAATGTCCGCAAGATCTTCACCGTCGAAGCATTGATCAACTTCTGCGAGCAAAAACTCCAAGCCGCTGCGTAATCAATATTGGTGTTCTCAAACACCACCGTACACGCACCACGGACAGAGATCGAGGGATCACGATGAGATGGATGTGGATTGATCGGGTCCTCGAACTCGAACCAAAGCAACGATTGGTCGCAATCAAGCACATCTCCATGGCTGAGGATCACATCCACGATCACTTCCCCGCCACAACTGCACGACCACAAATCCCCGTGATGCCCATGTCCCTCATCGTCGAAGGCATGGCCCAGTCCGCTGGAATCCTCGTCGGTCACGCAAATGACTTCAAAGAGAAGGTCGTACTCGCAAAGGTCACCAAAGCACAACTCACCAAAGACCCAACCCCGGGGTGCACACTCCGCTACACCGCGACCATCGACCGCTTCACCGACAACGGGGCCTCCACCATCGGTCAGGTGCATTTGTATGAACCTGAAACCAGTTATCGGGACCATGAGCCCGCACAACCTGAGCTCATCGGATCAATAGACCTCATATTCTCCCATCTCGATCGCAATTCCGCTGGGACGCAGTACCCTGAAGAGAACTTTGTGTTCAGTGATTCTTTCCGCACCATTCTCAGAACCAGCGGCATCGAATCATCGTTCTAGATATACTGCAAGAAGAGAATGCCCAAATACATGAGCAAACTCAAATCCAGGAGAGCAGTCATGCCAAAATATACGACCAAAGCCACCGCACTCATCGCGACCACAATCCTCGCGACCTTCGCTCTCCAAGGATGCACCCCTCGCGAAGTCGATAGAACAACACGCAAACCCCACACCGCTCACCGCGGGGTTGCCTACAAACGACTCATCCTGTCACTCAACGAAGCAAACGCACTCGCGTACAAAGCAGACGAGTACGCACAGATCATGTACGCATCAGATGATGTCGACGACCAAACCAAAGAAGACGCGATGCGTCTGGTCGATGACACCAAAGCATTCGCAGACGATATCGAATGGTCACTCGCAAACAACCAACGCATGACCTGGCACCGCTCAGAAATGAACCGTCTTTGGGACAAGTTTACTGATCTCTACCCCGAAGACGCGGAGTACGCAGACGGATACACCACATGGTCCATCCGCAAGCCAACCCCGAAGCTCCGCCTCAAGTTCAACTACGATGACAACTACGGCATCGAAAAAGCCAAACCACAATGGGACGATCTCCGTCCAGTCATCCGCAAGTTCTACGAAACGGAATAAGACCAGCTTCAGAAGCTAAACTCAAATCCAAATCACCCAAAGCCGGATCATCAACGATACGGTTTTTATTTGTAGTCGATCCCCGCAAGCCCGCCCTTGGTCCAACGAAACCGCAGATCCAGCTTCGTCAAATCACCATGCCCACCCATCGGCACCGGGAATGTATCAAGAGGCACATACGCCTGCTCCCACACCCGGTCCGGATGATCAGCATCAAACGCGGAGTTTGCTTTGCCCACGAGTTCCGATCGCACCGATCCATCGAAGAACGCGAGATTGATCTTCGCCTCTGGATAGGCTGCATAGATCCCCTTGGGATCACTGAGCCGATCAAACTCCTCGTACATAAACACCTTCGCAGACGGGAACGCAACCTCCGACATCTTACGCCCACCCAGCGGGGCCTCTGATTCACCCTTGACCATGTGATGCGGCGAATCCGAAGAAGGTGTGTACTGTGGATCAACATCATTCACCCACGCATGAGGAACCACCTGATACGAAGACCCAAACGGCCACAACTGCTTCACCGATTCCTTAAGCCACATCGGGTCCGTGTCATACCCCGCCACGCTCGGCATCCCGCCACCATACGGAAAGTCTGAATCTTCATCCAAGTATCCGAGCGGGTTCTGTTGCCAGTCGATCAAATTTTTATCAAACGGCGAAGCCACGATCGGTTCGGGCTGACGATCGGTGAGGTAATCAAGCAAGACTAAATGCGAGTAACGCATGCGTATCAGTTCTGGGATTGGTAGCCGAACCGCGTCCTTCCCCTGAATACGACCAGTCGCTCGCTGAAGGATATCCTGTGCTTGGCCAGCAGGATCCAATCGTGGATAGAAGTCATTGGGTTTTGCCAGACTAGAGTATTTCCCATCGTCAATCCTTGTGAACCAAAAGATCAATTCACCATTGTCCCCCGCATAGTTCGCTGTGCCTGTATTCAACGAACGAAGATTCGCTTGAGCAACAACATTCTTTGAATTTCTACAAGTCGGTTGAGATATTAAAGGAAGCAAGATCGCGCCAAACAGCACAACTATTGCAAGCACCGCCAACAACTCCCAGAGCGTAAATCCTCGGCTGTGATTCCTTCGCATAATGTCCCCTTTGAACTAAAGCAGCAACATAGGCTGCGTGTACTCCATCAGCCCTATTCGCGTCTGCCCGCAAATGGTTCCCTCAAGCCTCCATCAACAACCGCCGAATCGTCTCTGGAGTCTCCCCCTGCCCCGTCCGAGCGCTCAAGAGCGCCGAATGCCCCATTGCAAGCACCGACGCATGATCCACCGGAGACCTCACCGGTCCGACCCCAGAACACAGCGCGATCAACTGCTCAGTCAACCGAACACGCGAGGGATCATGCTCACTCGTGGAATCCAAATCCAGTGCACATGAATCGATCACCGTTCCCGATGCATCAAACCGTTCAAACCCGGAATCGTTGAGCCGAATCTCGCCCTCGCCCCCGATCAAGCTCAACTGCACCGACGAACGACCAAACTGGTCACTCACCTGAAGCACCATCCCGCGACCATCAACCATCCGCAAATGAGCGCACAAAATCCCATGCAGATCACGGAGCGATTGACCCGGAAGCTGATGAAGCCCGTTCCCGAGTGAGCCGCACTGATACGACGCATCAATAGTCTCAGGCACCCCAACAAGCGTCCGCACCAAATCCATCGCATCAAACATCCGAGCACCAAGAGATCCGAATACCGCCGGCGCTCCAATCGTCAGATTCATCGAGCGAATCATGCCGAAAGTTTCAAGCGTGCTCATCAACTCATCAATCAATCGCCCTCGCCGGATCATCGGCGCAACGCGCACAAACTCCCCGAACGAACCCGCGTGTATCGCATCCGTCCACCCAGTCCCCGAGATCACCGTTGCTTCCCCTGGGATGGGTTCCATCGACGCGACGGCAATCCCGCGAGCATGGGCCGCTTGGAGTGCCCCCAGATCATCATCGAGTTCGCGTTGACCGAAACTACCCGCCGCTGCGATGAGGATCAGATCCGGAGATTCGCTGTGCATCACTCGACGCAAATCATCCTGGACCCCGCAATCGAATCCACCCGCAACCGTCCCGCTCTGCGCTGGCACCGGACTCCCCGCCCCCACAACCTGAATCCCCGCATCAACAAACACACCCGCAAGCATCGCTACTTGCTCAGGCATCGCCCACACAATCGCACTGGTTGTCCCCTGACGAGCGGTCATCTGATCATTCTAACGAAAATCTGCTGATCCTGCACGCACAACCCGCCGTATACTGCTTCTAGATGCAGCAAGGCGGCTGCTCATGAATGGTTTACATCCATGGGAGGAAAGTCCGAGCACGACAGGACACGACGGTGGGTAACGCCCACCCGTTCCAACACCCGAGGTCTTCGAAAGAAACCATCGGCGGCTGGGAACGAGGGATAGTGCCACAGAAAGCAAACCTCCGATGGCCTAGCTTGCTAGGCACAGGGAAGGGTGAAAGGGTGCGGTAAGAGCGCACCGCTCGGCTGGTGACAGCCGAGGCATGGTAAACCCCGTCGCGTGCAAGCCCAAGCAGATCCTCTTGCTCACGCAAATCCCCTGTCCGGGGACCGCAGGATCGGGTAGGGTGCTGGGAGCATCAGCTCCCCATCGCACTGGCAACAGTGCGGGCAGAGAAATAGTCGCCCAGCTCCGCAAGTCCGATCGAGCCCCCGTCATAAGGAGGATCGGAAACTGCTGAGCGGACAAAACTCGGCTTACCAGCTGCATCCAGCCGCAAACGCACCCCTTTGGTAAACCAAAGGGGTGCGGCCATTTTTATAAGCATGTGTCACCGGGTGCCACTACTCGCATTCTGATGCGCAGTAGTGTCTTCATCGTTAAATGGCCTATCCAAATATCTAAAGCACTACTGCGCCGAAGACGGCGAGTAGTGGCACCCTGCTGATCAATACATTTCTTTACCCAACATGCTTGGGATCAAACGCATCCTGAAGCGCATCGGTCAGCACATTAAACGCAAGCACCAACACAAACATAAAGAAAGTCGCGGCGCCGATCTGCCAGAAGAACCCCGCCACCACCTCAGGCTTACTCTGCGAAATCATGATCCCCCAGCTCGCACCATTCTTCAAACCCAGCCCAAGGAAGGTCAACACAACCTCGCCCTTAATCGCCCCAATAAACAGCAGCGACATATTGATAAACATCAAGTGCGAAGTATTGGGAATGATGTGCCGAGTCAAAATCCGCCACTTGCTCGCCCCCAGCGCCTGAGCAGCCTGCACATAATCCAAAGAACGCAGCTTGAGCGTCTCACCACGAGTCACACGACAAGGCCCGATCCAATAGGTCAACGAAAACGCTGCATACAAAGGAATCAGGGTCCCCTCGAATCGTGACCCCGTAAACATAAACGCAAGCACAACGAGCAAAACCAAATACGGAATAGACGAGAAGGTTGAATACAACCAGATCACCGCATGATCTACAAACCCGCCAAAGTACCCCGCCGCAGCGCCGATCAATGACCCAAACATCACCGCAATAAGCGAAACAACAACGCCAACCTGAATCGCGACCTTCGCAGAGTACAACGCGCGAAGCATAATCGAGCGCCCCTGCTGATCCGTCCCAAGCATCATACGGAACTTGTAAACCAGCCCATCAATCCCGTTGGGTACCGGATAAATCTCATCAAGAATCGGTTCAAGATCATCAAGCGTCTGGTAGACCGCTGCATCAATCCCTGGTATCGCATCGCCCACCGCTTGATTCAACTGATCAATGACACCCTGGTCATAAACCGGATCCTGCGGAGCAAAATCAAATGCTGCATCCATAGAATCCATTAACGACCCGGTATCTACATCCTCTACTGGATCACCCTCCGGTGACTGCTTCAAATATTCGTCAACAAGTACCAACACCTCATCAAGTGTCAGCGCGATTTCCTCAGACGCAAGCTCCCATGCATCGCTATCAACTTCCGCCGCTTCAAACTCAACACGGAACTCAGCGAGTTTTTCCAAAGCAATACTAATCTGTGGAAGCGTGTCCCGAAGCGATCGCTTCCGCTGCTGCATCTCAAACACAGCCTCTGCATCAGCATACCGCGCCCGAAGCTCATCAATCGGCCAATCAACAATCTGGCGCTCAGCAAGAGACACCGACCCGCGAACCTCCTCAAGAGACCGCCCCTCAACACCAGACGCAGCACCCTGGTCGAGCTCATCAAACATCTTTGAGATGTTCTCAAAATAGAAGCCCACCTGCTCCATCCGCTTGCTGGGCTCAGAATGAATCCCGAACCCAGGTTCGTTACTCGCACCAACCCGCTCAAGCGTCCGCTCTGGGAGCAGCGCGCCCATGATCGGAGACTGGCGAAGATCAAACGAATCCGTTGTCTTGCCTACCCATGACACCAGTTGCATCAACAGGATCCAGCAGAACAACAACAAGTAAATCGAAATAATCCCAGACGCGATCATCGCGCCGCGGTTCCCAAGCAGCTTCCGCATCGCGGGAGATTCTTTCATCCGTGCTCGTATGCTCATGACAACCTCACTCGTGGATCTACGAGTGCATACAGCACATCGGTCAGGATATTAGAAACAATAAACAACGCCGCGAACAACGCGGTAAATGTCTGGATCACCGGGAAGTCCTTCGAGTTAATCGCATTGATCAGCGTCCGTCCCATCCCAGGAATCCCAAAGAAAACCTCAATCAAAATCGATCCGGTAATCACAAACGGAAGCGAAATCATGATCCGCGTAATAATCGGGATCATCGCATTCTTGAGCATGTGAACAAACATCACCCGTCCGGTGCTCGCGCCCTTCGCCTTCGCAGTGCGAATGTAATCCCGCTGAGATTCCTCAACCATCACCGCACGGTAGAACCGGGTGTCATACCCAAGCGCAACCACCACATTGATGAGCACCGGAAGCATACAGAAACTGATCCACTGTGCAGGCGAAAAGAAGAACCACTTGCTCTCACCCGCCGACGCATCAACCGCAACTTCAAAGGGCCAGTTATCAATCGTTTCACTCGGAACAAAAGCCCCAAAGTACTGACCCAAGATAATGTACACAAGCACCGAAATACTCATCCCAATCACAGCAATAAACATCAGCGATCGATCAAGTGTCTTCCCGCGATTAAACGCGGACACCAACCCCACACAAATCGCGATGGTCGCGGTGATCACCAATGTCGGAATCGTGATCGCCATCGATGGAGGAACCGCATTGAAAATCATCTCAGAAACAGGAAAGCCCTGATCCCAACTCCGTTCACTAAAGTCCAGAGTGACCAGCTTCTTGAGAAACACGACATACTGCACCCGGAAAGGCTTATCAAGCCCATACTCGGTTTCAAGCAGCTCAATCGTTTCCTGAGTCGCGTTCTTACCAAGCTGCGCGGACACCGGGTCGTTGACCCGCAGAGCCGCCATCAAGATGAACACAATCGCAAGAAAAACCGGGATGTTGTACAGCGTTCGCCGGAGGATGTAGGTCCACACAGGGTGAGACTCCGTTATCGAGATCCAGAACAATCAAAACACGATCAGCAGCAGAAATCATCTGCAGATCCAAGAGCCCATCATACGGCCTCATTCGCGCTTAGAGTCATCCACATCAAGATACTTGAACCATCCGTAGTACCGCTCAGTAGGCTTACAGTTCAGGAGCCAAGGATTCATGAGGTAGAACCGCTCGCGAGCCATACCACCAACATAAACAGTATCGTCCAAAATCATGTCCCGCATTTTCGCGTAAATCGCTGTGCGCTCATCGCTTGGGCCCATGGTCAACACCTGCTCATACATCGCATCAAACTCAGGACGCTTGTAGTTGTAGTGATTGGATCCAGGGGATTCATTGGGACCATAGAACAATGCGAGATTGTTCTCGCCGTCTGGATAGTCGCTCGACCACGCAAACCCGAACATCGGAGCCTTCTTCTTATTGATCGCTTCGATCATGGTCGAGAAGTCCAAGAACACAGGATCAAAGTCGATATTCACTTCATCAAGCTGACGCTTGACCATCTCGCTGACCGCGTTATTGATGGCGCTTTGGCTGGTATAGAAACGGATCGCTGGGAGACCTTCGCCGTTTGGATATCCAGCAAGCTCAAGCATTTCACGAGCTTTGGAAATATTCCGCCCGCGCGCCGCCGCTTCTGATCGTCCGTTTTCTGGATGACCATCCAGACCCGGAGGGATCGGTCCGTCATACACGATTCGGCGACCGCTGTAGAAAGTCTCATTGATCTCATCGAGATCAATCGCGTACGAAATCGCGCGACGCAGCGCACGCTTCTCAGGGGTGTACCCACCGAGCAGTTCGTCTTCCATGTTGAATCCACGGAATGTAAAGTCCAGCAGCTTATTGGCGTGCGGACGCATGCCCTTGCGGAGGTATTCTTCTTTGAGTTCCTTGGATGAACGATCAAACGCTTCTTGGAAGTAATCTTCTGGAACCTGTGTATATCCCAAGTTCCCCGAGTTGAACTCAAGCCACATCGGCTGATCTTCAATAAACATCGTAAACTCGACACGATCCACAAACGGAACTTGCTTACCCGCAGCACGGTGCAAGCGTGAACGCATGTCCTCGCGTGACCATTCCGAACGCTCCGGGTAAAACACCGGGTGATAGTTCGGGTTCCGGTTCGCGGTAAGCGACTGCTTAGGGACCCAGGTCTCAAGGATAAATGGCCCAGTCCCTACAGGATTGCGAGCGAAATCTTTCCCGTACATCTCGACCGCTTCGCGCGGAACCACCGAAGTCTGGAACATTCCCAAGATATACAAGAACCGGTACACCGGCTTTTTAAGCACAATCTGAAACTCAAGGTCGTTGATCTTGACAAACCCCTCAACCGGCGCGTCGTAATCAAACTCATCCGCAGCGTTCTGAGCATCCTTGTACTCATCAAACCCCTTAATCGTCTCGGACATCAACCACCAGTTCTCAAGCTTGTACTCTTCATCCGCGAGACGCTTGAGCGAGTAGAACACATCATCAGTGCGGATTTGCCGCCCCTTCCCAGAAGGGAAACACTCGTTGTCATGGAAGAAAACTTCATCCTTGAGCTGAAAGTTCCAAGTCGTTCCGCCATCATCAGTTGTTGGCATCTGAGCAAGCAACAGCGGCTCCATTTCCATGGGGCTCGCATACTTATTGGTCAGCAGTGTCTCATAGAACTGAGCGCACGCCATGTTGTCGTAGGTTGTTGATCCCTCAACCGGGTCAAGACTCTTCGGGCCATCGGTCCGAATCGGGAGCTGCATAACCTTCAGGTCCTTGCTCCGCTCAGCAGATGATTCTGCACCAGATACCGAAGTCCCCGCAGCAAGCGTCGTACCAGCACTCAGTGCACATACCGCCGCCACTCCAAGAGCCGCCAATCGTCGAGACATCAACATAGACAATCCTCCAAATACCGTGTTCTTTCAAAGCTCAGCAAAACACCCAAGCTCGATTCTCAATAATCTTCCCAGATCATACGCCAACGAGCATACGAACCTCAAATCATTCTCTGCACAACCCATTTCCCAACCAACAACCACCCTAAAGATTCAGAAATCAGCCTTTCCGTGTACTACACACCAATACTGCCCTCTTGAATCATATCCTGACGACAATTCTGCAAAAGGAACTACAATTCAGCCAGATGCCCAACACACCCACCCAATCAGCATCCGCAACCCATGTCACGCGCGATGGCGACACCTATCTCACATTCGGAGGATGCAACTATCTCGGCCTCGCCCACCACCCAGCAGTCATCAGCGCTGCGCAATCCGCACTCTCAACATTCGGGCTCTCCACTTCCGCATCAAGACAAACCACTGGAAACGCTCAGCCCCATTCAGACCTCGAATCACAACTCATCAAGTTCACCTCTGCCCCATCCGCTCGATTGCTCCCAGACGGGTACACCGCCAACCTATCCGCCCTTCAAGCCCTCGCATCACTCGGAATCACACACGCAATCATTGACGCCCGCGCCCACTCATCACTCCACGACGCCGCCAAACTCGCTCAGCTTACTACACACACCTACAACCACCTCAACACCGCCCACGCTTCGAGCATCCTCGCCGCAATCAACCAACCAACGGTCATCCTCACCGATTCCGTATTCACCACCGACGGCACAATCACCCCCGCTCCTCAACTCCTAGAGCTCATCAAAAACACCCCCCACTACCTACTACTCGATGATTGCCACGGGTTCGGCGTTCTCGGAAATCAAGGACGAGGAATCGCAGACCACTTCAATCTCAAACAACACAATCTCGTGGTCACAACCACACTCCTCAAAGGATTAGGATGCGCCGGTGGTGTCGTGCTAGCAAATACCCAGCTCATTGAAAGCATCACCAATACCTCAACCGCATACATCTGCACCACCCCCGCGTCCCCCGCACTTTCTTCCGCCGCGATCACCGCTCTAGACCTGCTGCAATCAGATCCGAATCTTCACGCCTCTCTCAGATCCAACATTGATCAAACCCGCAAAATCCTCAACTCGTTGAGCATCCAGACGCATCAATACCCAACATCAATCTTCGCATTCACGCTGGGCACCGAAGAATCCATGCTGCAGATAGAACAAGAACTCCTCAACCAACAAGTCATCCTCCCACTTATGCACTACCCCCACGGCCCGGCACCAACCTTTTTCAGACTCGCCGTTAACGCCTGCCACACCAAAGCTGACCTACAGCACCTCAAAAAAAGCCTCAACGAAGCACTGACCATTTACACAGATACACTCTCCCCATGACCTCCCCAAAAAACGAACTCAAAGCACGCCTCGACTTTGCATCCGCCAACATCATGCCGTGCGCAAAGCTCTCCCTCAAGTGGTTCAACAACGCCTCCCTCACCGCTGATCACAAATCAGATGGATCACCAGTCACAATCGCTGACAAAGCCATCGAAACTGAAATCAGATCCCGCATCTCTCGCGCATTCCCCGACGATGCGATACTCGGAGAAGAGTTCGACGATAAACCCGGGACTAATGAATACAAATGGGTCATCGATCCCATCGATGGCACCATCTCCTTCGTCCAAGGAATCCCCCTCTATGGAACCATGCTCGCATGCCTCCACAACGACACACCAGTTCTCGGCGCCATCGCAATGCCATGCCTGGATGAAATGATCTATGGCGCCACCGGACTCGGAGCTTTCCACCAAAACAAACTCGAAACACCAACCAAAGCCCAGGTCAGCACAACCAGTAAACTCAACCAAGCACTAATCAGCACAACCTCCCTCACATATTACGACACACCAGAACTACGCCATCTGTACGAACAGCTCGACAACGCATCCAAGCACACACGAGGGTTCCCCGACTGCTACGCAATCGTCCTGCTCGCAACCGGTCGAATTGATGCGGTGATCGAGCCCAATGTGCAGATATGGGATATCGCCTCAGTCCCGCCCATCATCTCTGAAGCGGGAGGCATCTCCACTGACATGCACGGGAACGCGACAGTTGACTCGAACGCAATCGTTGCCTCCGCTCCCGAACTCCATCCCCACCTCATCGCCCTGACGAAGTCTGCAATCTCTTGAATGCTTTGATCAGAACCCCAATCGAGTAATCCACCACTTCATAACTTCATTCTTTTCCCGAAGATTCAGGCAATAAGCATTACACATCATCATACCGAACTCTCGAACAACGAGCTTATACGAACCCTCGTCTGCATGATGCAGCTCTTGAAACAACTCAGTTCCACGCCCCCAACTTTCCGAATCGACAGGAAGGGGCAAACAAAGTACCTGCTTCGCGCTCATCTTGATCGCATCCGCATGCATCGCCGCCCCGCCAAAATGTCGCATCGCGTGCAGCGTGCAAACAGGTGATCCAATCGCCGCCCCAATCGCCCATACATCCTGCCCGTTCTTGGGCATCACAGAAATCATTGGGGTCACTGCTGCATACTCACCCAAATTATCCACAAGCACCTCAACAACCTTGGTCTGCGTCGGGACCAAAACCTTCTCGACCGCTCGTCCGCGTACCCACCGGTCGAGCCGATCATCACGCTGCATCTTCAACCGGTTCACTCGAGGTGATTCCCATCGTTGCTTCAAGATCCGCGTAGGCTTTTGCCCCCACCAACACCTCCCCAGATCAACAAGCCCTGTGGTCACCAGAGCAACACCACCATCGATGTGCCCATCTTCAACAAGATTCCCCTCAAGTCCGTAATACTCATCACGAAAGTCTGCAGTCGCCAATGCAAGATCACCAATCACCCCCGCGCCTTTGCAAGCAATCTCTGGAACGCCCATCGTGATCGCCGCAACCGAAGACCAGGTCTCGAGTGACCGCAAATCTTCGTCGTGAATCTCAAGAGAACGATGCTCAATAAACCGACCTGTCGAATACCGCTCAACTGCTTTCTGCGCCCCACCCACCACAACACAAGGCACACAGGTATACACACTCGCATCTCCGAACACATGCTCATTCGAGACCCAAAGCGATTCGAGTGATCCCCGCTCAAGCATCTGCTCGCGTGCCCACGCTCCACCTTTGGTCGCAAGAACAGATTGTGGTTGGACCATCGAAACCCGCCCGCCCTCGCGCGCGATCTGCAAACCAAGCACAAGAAACGCTGAAGCATCATCCGTATAGGTTGCTCCCCCGACAAGCCCCCGGCCTCGAAGCGCTTCAGCCCGAGCACGATCTCGAACTGTTCCGTCTCGCAACTGATTCAGAAAGGGCGGGTTCCCCACGACAATATCGAAGTTGCCTCCCGTACCAACCACCGCCTCATCAACCAGCGGATCGGTGCACACGATCGATGCTCGTAAATCACACATCGCGAGTTCGAGATTGGCAACCCTGTGATTCTTGATCATCATCCCCAGCAACATCCACCTGCAAATCTCAACGGTCACCGGATGAATGTCATACCCAGCCACACAGTTGCGGACAACCTCTTCAAGTCGCTCTCCACCACCAATCGATTCCACTCGATCTGCGATCCGCTTTGCTGATTCAATCAAAAAATACCCGCACCCACACGCCGGATCACAGACTCGCAATGAGAGCAATGCTTCCACATCTTCACCGCATGCATCCATCGCGGGTGCGAGCGTCCGGTCAAGCACATACCCAACAAGCGACGAAGGCGTATAAAAGACACCCCCAGCTTTCCGGTCAGACTCCGATTCAGAATACAACTCAAACCGATCATCCACAATCCGAGCAGACCACCCCATCAATGATTCATCTACAGAACCCATTTGATACTGCATACTCAGTACATGCTCTACAAACGCTGAGAACCACTTCCCGCCGCACGAGATAAAATCCCGCTGCAGAAGAGTCACCCACTCCCTCCCCCAGATCCGCCCAAGATGATCACCCGCATTTCCTGATCGATGTTCCACATGGAACAATTCTTGCTCAAGATCCATCTCAAGAATCGCTGACCATGCCCCCGATTCCCGCAATCGTTCAGTCATCCCCGCGTTGCTGAGTATCAATATCCGCTGAAGCACAATCCGCAGCTCAAAGAACAAACGCGGCGCTTCAACCACCCCAGTCTGAGATGACATCGAGAGAAGCGTACACCCAATAGATTCAATGGTGTGCTTCGCATCAAGTTGTAGAGCTTTAGATTCTCGAATCACAGCAGGCATGCATGAGGATACACGATCCAATCAAATAAAACTGATCAGAAGATGCAGAGTTATGACTCGTTTGTACTCACCACACGAACCTGACAGAACTGGCGGTGACCCATCGGTCCAGAGTGGTACGAATATCCAGAATGGGCTGCCCCGACCCAAGGTGATCCGGATGCCCCTCCGAGCGAACGATTGACTCCAACCATCCCAGCTGTGAGCTGGCGGCCAACCTTGCGGGCGAGCTCGTCCTCACCGAAGACGACCGCACCAAGCCCGTACTCGGTGTCATTTGCTTTACTGACCGCTTCATCCGCATCTTGAACACTCGATACGCAAACGACTGGTCCGAAAGTCTCGACAGTCATGATGTCCATCTCATGGGTGAGATTGTCGAGGATAGTTGGGGCGACGAAGTTGCCATCCATTGGTTCGTTGCCGTGGACGAGGGTCGCGCCTTTGTTGAGTGCGTCGTTGATTTGGCTGAGCACATGATCTTTTTGTTCGCGCATCACCATTGGGCCAACCTTTGCGGATTCATCGTTGCAGTCGGCAACGGTGAACTCTTTGACTTCGGTGAGCAGCTTGTCCATGAACTGATCCTTGATTGAATCTTGAACATAGATTCGTTCGGTGGATACACAGACTTGTCCGCAGTTGCGTAGTGCATTTGTTGCTGCGAACTTGGCTGCTTTTTCCATGTCCGCGCCTTCGAGGACGATCAGTGGATCTTTGGATCCGAGCTCGAGGATGAGTCGCTTTAAGCCTTTTGCTGCAGATGCCATGATGTGTTGACCGGCGTTCTTTGATCCGGTGAATGCGATCAGGTTGACATCTCCAGCGACGAGCGCTTTGCCTTGATCGTCTTCGCCGTGGATGATTTGGAGGACGCCTTCGGGGAGGAACTCGTTGAGGACTTTGACATACTCATCAGCGATCAGGGGAGTTTGCTCCGATGGTTTGCAGATAACTGTGTTCCCAGCAACGAGCGCGGGGACGATGGTCCAGTGGGGCATCATGATCGGGAAGTTCCACGGAGTAATGGTGGCGCAGACTCCGTACCCATCGTAGTAAATTGTGGATTGAACACCTTCATCTTCGAGGATGTCGGGGGTTGTGGCTTTGACAACTTCGTCAACTTCATCGTTCATGCGAGCACCGCACGCGTTGACTTCTCCGATGCCCTCAGCGAGCGGTTTGCCTTGCTCGAGTGAGAGCAGCTTACCCAGTTCGTCGGCCATCGCGATGAGTTTTTCACCTGCGGGCTTGAGCATGTCGGCGCGTTCCTGGGCGGAGAGCGATTGCCAAGCGGGCTGAGCGGCTTTGGCTTTGGCGATGATGCTGTCGACCTGATTGACTGGTGTAATCGGGACGGAGCCGACGAGTTCGCCTGTGGAGGGGTTGTAGGAGTTGAGAGTCGCGGTGTCTGATTGTGTGGGCATGGTGGTCATGCGGAATGGTAGGTTAGTTATCGCAGGATTGCCGGGGATTACCACCAGTTGAATGCTTGGGGCCAGATGGTGTGGATGATCAGCATGAGACAGAACTCGGCAATGGCTATAGATAAAAGATACTTGTTGATTTCTAATCGTTTGGCGGCCCAGCTTGGCACACGAAATCCTGTAGGAGTTACCCTGCATTTATGACACACATAGATGGTTGGCAACAAGAAAATGAATGCAAATATCGCTACAAATGGCATGACTGCTAGCCCGATGCATGACAAAACGATTGGATAGTTGAGCTTAAACCTGCTGGTGTAGGCATCTGGCCTGGTATCGAAGGTGGTTGCACATTCGGGGCATTGATCGCCTGCTCTGCGGTTGTGCATGTCGTAGCTGCAGTGATGGCAGTTCTGGGATGGAACCATTGAAGTCACTGGAGCGTTGCCGATACGAGGACGATGAATGATTCGTCGAGTTCGTCTTGGGGGTCTTGGACGGGGGTGATGTAGGCGTTGCCTTCGTCGTCGACTGCGTCGGCGAGTTTGGCGTAGACATTGGTTGTTTTGAAACCAGCTTCCTGCATCGCGTCTCTGAGTTCTGGGACCGACCAGAGACGCCAGCGGTAGACGAAGGCGTCGTCGTATTCTTCGGTGATGTTACCGGCGTGCTGAATGCGGAAGTGGATGACATCGGTGACCATTCCGGTGAGGGGATCGGCGTCGCGTTGTTCCCATGTATAGCGGCAGATGTGACCGGGTGCGCCGATGCTTGCCATTGGGGTTGGGCGGTGGACACCTCCTAGGGTGTAGGCGTTTTCACCGCCGTAGGTGTCGCAGAGGAAGGTACCGTTGGTTGCTTGAAGGCGGGTGCGGGCTTGCTTGAGATAGGTCACCAGCTCTGCTCTTGTGTGGTGGTATCCGATGGAGAAGTTTCCGACGAAGATGATGTCGGCGGGGTTGTTTGGGTCTGGCTGAGCGTCGTTGACATTGGCGAGGTGTTTGGTGATGCGGGGGTGATCGCTGTGTTTGTTGAGGGTTTCTTGATCGAGGTCGGTGGCGATCGCGCGGTGTTGCTCGGATTGCTCAACCCACTGGTGAGAGAGTATTGAGGTCCCGGCGAAGTCTTCAGCGAGGACTTTTGGGGCGTTGTTGTGGATTGCGCTCAGGAGAGGGATGAGTGCTTCTGGGTTTTGGACACAGAGTTCGTAGAGGTCGTGTTTGTCGTATTTGTTGGTAATTTGTGCCATGATGGTCTTTATTCGCCTGGTATATAGGAGATCGCGCCTTCCATTGGGGAGGAGGCGGTGGCGTAGCGTTTCTTGGGGATTCTGCCAGCGAGGTAGGACTGATGACCGGCTTCGCATGATTTTCGCATTGCGTGGGCCATCATGACGGGGTCTTGGGCGTGGGCGATTGCGGTGTTGAGGAGGACGGCGTCGGCGCCGAGTTCCATTGCTACTGCGACATCGGAGGCGCTGCCAACTCCGGCGTCGACGATGACTGGGTAGGTTGGGTCGTTCTCTTTGAGGAGCTCGAGACAGAGGACGATGTTGTTTGGGTTCAGGATCCCTTGTCCGGAACCGATGGGTGATCCTGCGGGCATCACGGCGGTTGCGCCGGCTTCTTTGATGCGGAGGGCGGTGATTGGATCATCGCTTGAGTAGCAGAGGACATTGAAACCGTCAGCGGTGAGTTCTTTGACCGCTTCGATGGTTCCGACTGGATCTGGGAGGAGTGTTTTTTTGTCTCCGAGCACTTCGAGCTTGACCCAGCTTGCGCCGGGGTTATCCAATTGTTCTAGGAGATCGCGTCCGAGGCGGGAGACGCGGATTGCATCATCGGCGCTGAAGCACCCTGCGGTGTTGGGGAGGATGGTGTAGCGGCTGAGGTCGATGTATTCGAGGAGTGATTTGCCTTCTGCATTGAACAGGCGTTCTCGGCGAACGGCTACGGTGATGATCTGGGCGCTGGCGGCGTCGAGGGACTGGGCCATGGATTCCATGGTTGGGTATTTCCCGGTCCCGACGAGGAGGCGGGACTCGAAGGTCTTCCCGGCGATGGTCCAGGGGGAGAGGCCAGGCTCGATTTCTGTGTTCTTTGCTAGGGTCGTTGCGTTGGTCATGGGTGATCATACGCGCGGAGGAGTGATCGGATGGGTTAGAGCTGACCGGATCGGCGGGCTTCGGAGTACCTTTGGAGGGAATCTTCGATGATTTCGTGGGCTCGCTCGACTGGCTGGATCTCATCGACCTCTACGGCTTTGCCTTCGAGGTTTTTGTAGTCTTCGAAAAAGCGTTTGAGCATTTTGAAGGTGTGTTTGGGGAAGTCTTTGATTGTTTTCATGTCCTCGAACTCTGAGTCGTTGATAAGGACGGAGATAATTTTGTGATCTGGCTGGCCTTCATCGAGCATGGTCATGACCCCGATCGCGCGGGCTTCGCAGATGCATAGGGGGGGCACTTTCTCGGCGCAGAACACGAGGACATCGAGGGGATCGAAGTCTTCGGCGTAGGTCTGGGGGATGAACCCGTAGTTGGCGGGGTAGTAGACGGCGCTTGAGAGCACACGATCTAGACGGAGCATCCCTGTGGTCTTGTCGAGTTCGTATTTGTTGGACGAGCTTTTGGGGATCTCGATAATCGCGCGGAAGTTGTGCGGGAGTTCGAGGGACTGCATTCCGGGTCGGACATCGTGCCATGGGTGAAACATGGTGGATGGTATGCGCTGGATTAATTATGGCAAAAACTAGATGTGATCTTCAGACAAGTTTGGTGATAATGTGATCGCGCGGGTCCGATTACTCGCGTGCGGAGGTTGGATAGCTCGCAGGGGAACGGTATCCAGCTTGGTCGTAGGCTCGCACACCAAAGATCCAGTTGTCTTTGGAGAGTTCGATGGTTGCTTCGGTGACATTGCCGACATCTTTGAACTTCTTCCAGTCGTGGTCGGTGGTTTCTCTCCACATGACTTCGTACCCAGCGGTGTCGGATTCTGGCGAGGCGTCCCAGCGGAGGGTGGTGTCGTTGGTGAGCTCAGCGGTGATGATGCGTGTGTTTGATGGCGAGGAAGGGGCGTTTGTGATGTGGACGAGGACTGCTGCGTTGAGTTTGGTGACTCCGGCGAGGTACTCTGCGTCGACATACTCTGCGAGATCTCCGAACTGGGTGCCATCTTCGATGCGGACATCTTGGTGTTGATGATCGTAGTTTTCGTAGACTTCGCAGAATCGAACTGCAGCGAATCCGAGTTCGTTGAATGGGGTGTGGTCGCCTCCTCGGAGGTAGCGGTCTGGGCGGAAGATGAGTTTGGGTTTAACGGGGAGCTCGCCGTGGAGTTTGGAGACGAACTGGATGTAGCGGGCGATCTGGCGGGAGGGGGAATCGGATTCTGCGCCGTATGAGCGGAGTCGTTTGAGGGTGGATTTGAGTTCTGCTGGGTTGTCAAGGTTTAGGGTTTGGAGGTTTAATGCTTCTGAGAAGATGCGGACTTCTTTGGAACCATCCAGATCCCCTACTCCTGTTGGGTCTCCGATGGTGTCGTTGTTGAGGACGGCGCGGACATCGGCGTTTTGATTGACAAGGTCTTGGGCGTGGAGGCGGGCACCGAAGAGGCCTTGTTCTTCACCTGAGGTGGCCATGAGGACGATTGTGGAGTCGAGGGATTCTTTGGAGAGTACACGCGCGAGTTCGATGAGTGCGGCGACTCCTGATGCGTCGTCGTTGGCGCCTGGCGCATCTGAAGTGGAATCCATTGCTCCGGTTGCTCGTGAATCGAGGTGGGCGAGGACATAGTAGAGGCGGCTTGTGGATTCTGGGTTTGTGCCGGGAATGGTGCAGAGGACATTGACGACTTCAACTTGCTCTGTGATGCGTCGGCCGTCTGGTTCAACGGTGTGGCTATCGAAGGTGACGAATGGTGCGTATTGATCTTCTTTGCCATGGTTTGCGATTGCGTCGGTGAAGGAGGTGTGCACCCATCGGCGGGCGGCGCCGATTCCTCGGGTATTGGAGATGGTATCTGAGAGGGTGTGGCGTGTTCCGAAGTTGGCGAGTGTTTGGACATCGCTGATCAAGCGGGCGGGGTCGATTGCGGAGGTGGCGCGTTGTGGCGTGTCCATGAGTGCTTTCTGGAAGTAGGGAACTGATGAGGCACCCATGCCCATATCGAGTGCGTGGGCGAGTGCTTGTTGTTTGTCCATTTGGTTGGTGCTGATTTTTTGAAGGCCGTAGAGCATTGCGGCTCGTGAGCCTGACCCGCAGTGCATGAGGATGGTTCCGGGGTTTTCACTCAAAGCGAGCGTGAGGGCGAATGGCTCGGCGGCGGTGAGCTTGGATCCGGAAACGGGTATGTTGATGTAGGCGAGACCGAGTTCTTCGCAGAGAGCGATTTGATCGAAGTCCAGACCTTCCATTTCTTTGACTGATCTTGTGCTTAGGACAACCGATCCTCCCGCAGCGGCGAACGCGCGGAGCTCATCTTCGGTGGGTTGACCGGCGAAGATGATTCGACCGTCGCGGTTATTCTCAGCGAATGGATCAGCGGGAGCTTGAACGATTATTTTCGAATCCGTGATCTTGAATCGAGGCTTGTCGGCATCTTGGGCGATGGCCAGTGGCGCGAGGAATGAAGCGGTGAGTATGGATGTGCACGCGAGGAATGAGTGGTTGATTTTCATGTGTTGATTCTATGGGGTTGAGCTGGTCTGTGCTGGTAGGCCTGTAAGGGCGGGCTTGTGCGGGCGGGGTTTGCTGAATGAGGTCTGCGGGCTAGAGTCATGGATGAGTAACACTGAACTGAACGGGCATCCTGGTGATCGATTGCGTGCTTTGATGGATTCGGGTGTAGTCGCAGCACCTGGAGCGTTTAACGCGTTGGTGGGTAAGGCGGTTGCGAGCGCTGGATTTGAGGCAGCGTATGTTTCTGGGGGGGCGATATCTGTTGCTGCGGGTGTTCCGGATGTTGGATTGTTGACGCTTGATCACTTTGCAGGAGTTGTCCGCGAGGTCTCGCGTGCGTCTGGGCTTCCGGTGATTGCCGATGCGGACACGGGGTTTGGGGAAGAGGAG
The DNA here is from genome assembly GCA_045105315.1 of Phycisphaerales bacterium. Classification (GTDB taxonomy): domain Bacteria; phylum Planctomycetota; class Phycisphaerae; order Phycisphaerales; family UBA1924; genus UBA1924. The sequence continues at coordinate 117,888 of JBGCDI010000004.1, forward strand.
ATGGTTCGGCGGACCGTGATGGAGTACAACCATGCGGGGGGGGCGGGGCTTCATCTTGAAGATCAGGTGTTTCCCAAGCGGTGCGGGCATCTTGATGGGAAGGCGTTGATTTCGACTGACCAAGCGTGCTCGAAGATCCACTGGGCTTCGGAGGCGTCTGCGGATTGTTCTGGGGGATCGTTTGTTATCTGCGCGAGGACCGATGCGAAGGGTGTTGAGGGGTTTGATGCTGCGGTGAATCGTGCGAAGTTGTATGTGCAATCGGGCGCTCAGATGATTTTTCCGGAGGGGCTCACCACTGAGGATGAGTTTGAACGGTTTGCTGGCGCGATGGATGAGCTTGGGGACAAGAAGCCTTACATGCTTGCGAATATGACTGAGTTTGGGAAGACTCCGATGATTGGGCTGGATCGGTTTGGGGAGTTGGGGTATCAACTTGTGATTTATCCGGTTTCGACGCTTCGGATTGCGATGGGCGCGATCGAACGCGGGTTAGCAGAACTCAAAGCATCTGGTACGCTTGAGGGTCAGCTTGATTTGATGCAGGATCGCAAGAGTTTGTATGATTTGGTGGGATATACGCCTGGGACGCCTTGGAAGTTTTAGGAATCTTCTGTCGGTCCTAGGTCAGCATATCTGAGTCGGTATCGGATTCATAATCTGCTTGGGCGAACTGGGGCGGGGAATCTGATGGATTGAAGGGTTGGGTTGTGGATCCGCAGTTCGGGCAGATAATGCCGTAGGTGTAGGCGGGTATTTGGGTGAGATCGTTTCCGCATCCTGAGCAGGTGATTGCGGAGAGTTTGGTGGTCATGGAGTTGACCATGGTGACCGCGGCGACGAGTGCAACACCGATGGCGGGGAGAACGGGCACGGAGAGCATTCCGACGACGGTGATGACCGCGATGGTGAGACCTACGAGGAGGGCGAAGACTCGGAGTCTGAGTTTTTGGAGCCAGAACATTTTTTGGAGCCGGAACATTGGGATCCTTTGGATGCAGTGATGGATGCTGTGAAACTGAGCTTTCCAGACCACAGCTATCTAAGCAGGTTTCATTGTACCGATTTTATCCCGTGGCGGGGACTCCATATAAAAATGTTGACGACCAATTTTGCTCGTAATCATGGGTGCATTGTCTTAGGAAGATTGGGCTAGAGCGGTCTGTAGAGATCGATGATGTCTTTGAGACTTGCGGGGTTTGCGAGGTGGTTGACCTGGATTTCGATGCCGTCTTGACCGGAGGAGGAGATTCCGATTCGGCCTACATTGGTGGCTCTTTGGAGGAATGTTTGGTCGATCTGGATGTTACGGATGTTGTCGTGGACGACTTCTGATGAGGATTTGGAGAAGAACCCCCGGTGCATGATCGTGCGTTTGGTTGTGATTTCGAACGATGCGCCCAGACGGTCGATCCACCACCATGCGATCAATCCAGTGCCACCAACAGCGAGGGGTACGAAGAGGAAGAACCAGGTGAGGCCGTGGTTTCCGAGCTTTGCCCAGAGCATTCCGATGATGGAGGCGAGGATGATGAAGATGATGATTGAGAAGCGAATGGCTCTTGATTTGAACCAGCAGCGGCGAACTTTGAGTATTCTTGTTTCCGGTCCGTTGTCGGGCGGATACCCGGCTTGGGCGGCGCGATCGCTGTTCTTACTTGTTGGTGTAGTGGCGGTGATTGGCGATTGGGAACTCGGGTCTGGAGCGATACTAGGGAGAGCGGGAATCCGGTTCACATCTCCGCAGTTGAGGCATGTGTGTTTTTTGCCTGCTTGGTCGTCATCGAGTTCGATAAGTGTTTCGCAGTTATCGCAGTTGAACTGAATCATGAATGCTCCGGTCTAGATGTGCACTCTCGCTTGGTGCGGAGTCGGTATGGGTATGTTATAGGAAAAAAGCCCGTGTTGTTGCACGGGCTTTGGGGTAGATCTTGGATTCTATCTGGGATTCTGCAGAATCAGCTGTTCCAGTTGCGGAGGGCTGGTCCGGTATAGGCAACGCGTGGGCGGATCAGGCGGTTGTTTGCGTGTTGCTCCATGATGTGGGCGCACCATCCGGTGATTCTGGAGGCGACGAAGATTGGTGTGTACTGAGGTACGGGGATTCCCATGGTGAAGTAGGTCATGCCGCAGGGGAAGTCGACATTGGGATAGATGGTCTTTTCGGTTTCCATGATCTGCTGGACTTTTTCACCGAGATCAAAGAGCTTGACGAACTCTTCTCCGCGTGCTTCGGCGGCTTTGCGTCCGAGTGCATGGAGGATGGGAGCGCGGTGATCACCGTTTTTGTATACGCGGTGACCGAAGCCCATGAGTTTGCGCTTTTCTTCGAAAGCTTTGTGCATCCAGTCGGTGATCATTGCGTCGTTGTTTTCGGCGCCGATGTCGTTGCGGATGTCTGAGAGCATGTCCATTGCAGCTTCGTTTGCACCGCCGTGGAGTTTGCCTTTGAGTGCAGCGATTGCTCCGGTGACTGATCCGTGCATATCGGCGAGGGTACCTGAGATGACACGGGCGGTGAATGTTGATGCGTTGTAGTCATGCTCTGCGTAGAGGACGAGCGAGACATCCATTACCTTTTCTGCTTCGGGCGTTGGCTCTTGACCGGTCATCATGTAGAGCAGGTTTGCGGAATGCGAGAGGTTTGGGTTTGGAGCGATGAAGTCCTTGCCTTCGATGCTGTTTTGCATGTGACCGATGATTGTTGGGATCTTGGCAAGGAGCCTCTTCGATTTTGAGAGGTTTGCTTCGGGCGAGTTGTCTCGGCAGTCTGGATCGACATGGGACTGGATAGATACCGCGGTGCGGAGGATGTCCATGGGGACCGCGCTGTGGTTGTTGACGAGGTCGCCTGAAGTTTTGAGAAACTCGACTACTGGAGCTGGGAGCGAGCGCTCGTTGACCAGTTCGGTTTGGAACGCGCTGAGCTGGTCGGGGGTTGGTTTTTCACCAACGAGGAGGAGGTACGCAACTTCTTCGAAGGTTGCGTTGGCGGCGAGATCCGCGATTTCATATCCACGGTAGATGAGGGAGGTTTGTTCGACATTGCAGATGTCTGTTTCGCCTGCGATGACGCCTTCGAGGCCTTTGGCGTGGGTTGGTGCTGTGGTCATTGTGCATTCCTCGGGATAGGGATGGGATTGGTTTTTAGAAATCCCGTAATCTTAGGCGCGGCAATAAAAGAACCCCGCTTGGAGGCGGGGTTCTTTGAAAAGTCTTGTTTCAAGCAGATGAGTAGGTCTGCTGCTTGGATTAGAGGTTCTGTTCCTGATTGTAAGACAGGAGCGGGTTAGCTTGCTGTTTCCATCTTCTTGTTGAACTCGTCAGCGGAGACTTCTTCGATCTTTGCGTCTTCGAGGATCTTGTCGACGGTCTTGTGCTCGCGGACTTGTTGAACGAGGGTTTGGGCTTGTCCGCTTTTGATGAGTTCGTCGCGGAACTGTTCTGGGCGTTTGCCTTGTTGCATGGCCATTTGAACAAGTTGAGCGTTGATTTCTTGCTCTTCGATTTGGACATCGAGGGTTTCGGCAGCTTTGTTCATGATGAAGAACTGCTTGAGTTCTGCGGTGGCGCGAGCTGCGGAGGAGCTGCGGAGTTGAGCCATGTTTTGTTCGATTTCGGTTGGGTCTACGCCTCGGTACATGAGTTCCATGCGTTGACGCTCGAGTGAGCGAGCGGCTTGCTGGGCGGTGAGTCCTGCGGGGAGATCAAAATCAAGGGAGTCTGCGAGGTGCTTGAGGACCTGCTGACGCATGACGCCTTGTTGTTGAGCGACTGCTCGTTGTTCGAGTCTGCCGTTGACCATTTCGCGGAGTTGTTCTTCTGAAGCGAATCCGAACTTGGCGACGATGTCGGCCATGGGTGCGGGGACGATTGCGTAGATTTTGGCGACTTCGAATGTGACGACAAGGTCTTTACCACGGAGTGCTTCGACTTCGTGGTTTTCAGGTCCCTTGACCTTGATGGTGACTGAATCGCCTTCTTTTGGAGTCTTGACCTGTTTGGTGAAGTCCGGGACGATGACGCCGAGGACCATACCTTCGTCGCCGTCTTCTGGGATCTGGATGACGGCGCCGTCGATGTTGTAATGCTCGGTGCCTTCGGCATCGACCATGACGGCTTTCCCGGTGAGGTAGTTGCCCTTGGCTGATTTGTCTTGCTCATCAAGATCGCCTTCGTTGATGGCGATTTTTTTGATTTCCTCATCGACAATGTTGTCTGGGAGGGTGGTGTCTGGCTTGAGAACGGGGATGTCTTTGAGTGATGGGAGCTCGAACTCGGGCATGACTTCGACTTCAACTTCGAGGTGGACTGGTTTGCCCGCTTCGATTTCGACATCTTCGAAGTATTCTGCTGGGGGATGACCAAGTACTTTGAGCTCGTTTTGCTCGACTGCTTCTTGGTATGCGCTGGCGACGAGGCGTGAGCGGGTTTCGTCTTTGACATAGGAGCCGAATCGTTTTTCTACGAGACGACGCGGAGCGCGTCCTTTGCGGAATCCTGGGATCGCGGCTTCGTGAGAAACTGCTGCGAAGGCGTTTTCCATCGCTTCGTCAACCGTTGGTGCGGGGACATCGATGGAGATTTTCTTGCGGCATGGGCCTGCGTCTTCGATTTTGACTGTATTTGCCATTGGAATAGTGCCTTATTTTTCGCGTATCAGCTGGGTCTGTGCACAGCTTGATCGCGTAGTTTGCGTGCGGGGCTGCTGTCGAACCACCAGCGCACGCCTGCGTCCTGGCTCGACCCTGACGAACGGTTCGGCAGGACGGTAAGTGTAGACTTCTGATCGGCTTTGGGCGGGGTTGACTTGACGGATTGCGTAGTGGAATGGATGAAGAACGCGGATTGCGGGGCTAGTATGTTGCCCACAGCCGAGGTGGCGGAATTGGTAGACGCGGCGGATTCAAAATCCGCTTCTGGAAACAGAGTGGGGGTTCGATTCCCCCCCCCGGCACTTTCAAGAAGTTCGACTCTACGGATTCTACTCTTTTGCTCTTTTTCTGCAATGAATAAATGATTTAAATCAATTGATTCGATCCTGCTCTGAGATGACATGGAGTATCGATAGGCGGTTCTTATGGGGATTGTGTTGGAACATCAGCCAGATCTGAACGCAGTGGTTGCGATTTGAATCAGATCAGTGTTGAATCACGGTTCTGTGGGGGCCGATGCATCAGTATTGACTTCGACTACCTGACTCTGCGTACTCTGCTGAAAGCTTTTGAGATCCTGGGCGAGCTCGATCACGATTGGGTCTGTTGGACCCAGCGCTTGGGTCATCTTCGAGAGAGCGGTTTCGTAGGTTGACTGCACTGTTTGTTGATCCATTTCGGGGATCACTTTTTCGATCTTTGCAAGGAGTAACCACCAGTAGGCAACTGTGATTTTGCTTTGATCTGGCAGGTTGCTTTGGCGTTCAACCTCTGCTCTGAGCGTCTTGACGCCTTCGGTTGTTACCAGCGCTTGGTGGGTCCAATCTTTCCAGCCTGGTTTGGCGGCCAGCTTTGAGATTGCCCAAAAGATTGCGGGGTCGGCTTCGGTGCTTCTGAGCTTCATATCCAAGATTGTTGCGTGGATGATTCGCTGGGTGTTTGCGTTGGCGATGGCGACATTGTTCGAATGAACCACCGCTTTTTCGAGGTCTTCTAGGACTTGTATGTTGTCTTGGCGGATATTTTCGATGATCCGTTGCTGATGGAGGGCCATGAGTCCTGCAGCTGCAAGAAGCAGGATCATTGCAGCGACAAGGCCTGGGTGTCTGCGACCAATCGAGAGAAGTGAAATTAGCGGGGATTGTTCGTAAACAGAGACCGGGCGATGCTCTAGATAGGCTTGGAGGTCTGCTTGAACATGGGCAGGGGATGGGTATCGATCTTGGGGGTGTTGCTCAAGACAGTGCTGAGCAATCGCAGCTAGCTTTTTGTCTTCATGATTGGTCGCTCCCATATCGGGGTAATCGTTTGTCAGCAGGTAATGGAATATGACTCCGAGACCATAGATATCAACGAGTGCGGTGCCACCTCTGCCTGTTCTTTGCTCGGGAGCCATGGATGCGGGGGTGCCAGCGGGGTGCCAGTCTCCGAGTCCGGCGACGGCGATTCCAAAGTCTGCGATGACCGGGCGATCACCGAGCATGATGACATTGCCTGGCTTAAGATCCCGATGGATGAGTGAAGTGTTGTGTATTGCTTGGACACCATCACAGATTTTGATCATTAGCTGGGCGATTTGTTTACCCGTGAGTGAGTTGGTTGCGGATTGCTTGGTAACCCATTTATCGAGGCGGGGTCCGTCGAGAAACTCATAGACGATGTAAGCTTGGGATGTTTCGGGATCGATGCCTTCATCGAGAACCTTTACAACTGCGTGATGATCGACTGATCGGGCTCGCACACCTTCTTGCATGCTGAGGCCTTCAAATATTTTGATTGCCACATCTGCACGCGCCTCGGGATGAAACTTTCTGTCGACTGCGTGGAATACAGCGCCTTGGCCACCGCCTCCGATTCTGTTGATGAGTTCGTAGCGTCCTAATCCATCTTTGAGCAGCGGGCCAAAGTTCTGGCTGATTCCATCTCGTTTAGATTGCTTGAGGAGCTCTTGGTTGATGAGCTTGAGGACTTCAGGATCTTGGGCGTATTCAGGAAGTTCTGATTTAAGTAGAGCGTGGACAACGGATTCGGCTACTGCTGTGTTCACTGCAGTGGTGAATTTCAACCAGATTGCGATTGCTTCGATGACAGTGTCTCTATCTTGAGGCTCTCGATTTGAGAGCACTACTGATAGCCTATCACCGGCTTTGATACGATCGATAAAGTTTTCATTCACCATGTCGGAACTCCAGTGGGAATGCCTGAAACTATACACGATTATCGGCTTTGTAGGGCCAACTGGGTTGATGAAGTTCTCAGTGATCCCAAAACTGGCATGAATTTGTACAATGACGCAAAGTCCTTGCAATTATTCATATTGCAAAGAAGCCCCATTTCGCATTAAATCAGGGCTTTTTCGTTGATTTGCGACAAACTTAGAGCATTATAGATGCTGGAGAATCGATCTGATCGAACTCGGCAACTTCGGACATTGAGTTGTTGGCATTGGCGAATTCATCTCGACCCGAGATGGGTATCTGTCAATGGCTATTCATCTAGATCCGGCGCACAGCACCTGTGTGATTTTTGAAAAAATCAGCATGTTTGTTGATGCGCGATGGCTGAATGTTGACTGAACTTTCGGGTGATTTTGAGATGAACTCGGGCACAAGCCTCCACTTTAAAACCTGCTCGGCTGAGCCGGGCCCATTTCTATTGGAGAAATGACATGAAGTTAACAGTATGTATCGGTCTTTTGAGCTTTTTTGTTGTTCAAACTGCGACAGCGCAGGTTGGTATTGTAAGGCTTCAACCTTGTATTGCTGCTCCGGATGATTCAACCGAGGATGTTGTAATGTGTTATGACAATGCGTGTTTGGCGTACCAGCTTGCCTATGCCGCCTGTGAAACCAATGCGTGCAGAAACGCGGCCGCGCTTGACTATTCACTGAACTTGAATGCTTGCCAGCTTTCTATGACAGCCCCGATTATGCCTGTGGGTAGAGAATCTTGGATCACGCTTTCGTTTGCTGATGGAGAATGGTCGTACAGGTTTGATGGGCTTGCGGCTGAGAATGGGATTGTGTTCCAGTACTAGGGCTGAGTTATCGAGGAGTTTGATGGATGGCCCGCGGGGATCGCTGACAGATCTCTGCGGGCCTTTTTCTGTGCATTGTGCTTGTTTTCGAGACTATGTTGGGGTGGGCGTCTTGCCTAGAGTAGTAGCCGTGTGATTTTGACTGGGCTTGAATGGTCCATGCGTCCACGGCTGAGATTCATAATGGATTGCTTTAAGCACTCCATTCCCATGTTACCCAATGCCCCACTGATGCTCGGAGATTTAGAATGACTGACCAACCAGCCCAACCACAGCAACAACAAGTTCAGCTCCGCATCGACGAATCCAAGATGCAGACCACATACGCGAACACAATCCGTACATCAAACACCAATGAAGAGTTGGTTATGGATTTTGGACTTAACATGCCAATGCAAGCACCAGGTCAGCAACCAACGGTTGTTTTCTCTGTGGGTTCACGCGTGGTGATGAACTGGGCGGGCGCTAAGCGTCTTGCGATGTCGATCGGCGGAGCGGTCCGTCAGTACGAAGAGCGATTTGGTGAGATTGATATCAATCCACAACAGCCAAGCCCTGCTCAGCCAAGTGATAACTGATTTTTTCATCTTGGTTTTTTCATCTCGATTTTTTTATCTCGGTTTTTTTATCTCGGTTTTGATGTAGGCTGAGGCCTTTGATTTTGGTATCGAGGTATCTCGGTGGCTCTTGCTTTTGACATTGTGAGATTCAGTTGTCAAAAGAGAGCAAAATCATCGAATATCTTGACGGATCGGCTGAACTTGACCATCTGTATTCGGTAGAACAGAGTGCAAGCTGAATGGCTTGTGCTTTTGTATAGTGATTGAGTTGTGCTGCACGATTCGCAGTTTGGATTCATAGGATTGAGTCAAGATATGAGACTCAAACTGAGCGATTGACTTTGCATTTGTCTGACTTTTTGGAGTAGATCATGGAATCGATCAAAACGCGTGGCCCGAGCGATGAACTGATTGCGTCTCAAGCGGAGCCAATCAATGCTTTAATTGATGCGGTTGGGACGGTGGTTGTTGGGCAAAAGGCGATGGTGCGTGCGCTGACTATTGGCTTATTGACTGGGGGGCATGTTTTGCTTGAGGGGGTGCCTGGTCTTGCGAAGACTTTGACGGTGACCACACTTGCGGATGCTCTTCATGCGAAGTTTGCTCGTATTCAGTTCACGCCTGACTTGTTGCCAGCGGATTTGATTGGTACTGAGATTTACAATCCGAAGGAAGCGACATTTACTGCACGCAAGGGCCCGATCTTTGCCAACATTGTATTGGCAGACGAGATTAACAGAGCTCCCGCGAAAGTGCAGTCCGCATTGCTTGAAGCGATGCAAGAACGCAAGGCAACGATTGGGGGGGACAGCTATCCGTTGATTCCACAAGGTGAGCCCTTTTTGGTACTTGCTACGCAGAATCCGATTGAGCAGGAAGGGACTTACCCGCTTCCAGAAGCTCAGGTTGATCGTTTCATGCTCAAGATTAAGGTTGGATATCCAACCCCGACTGATGAACGAGAAATTATTGATCGGATGATTTCAACTGCTCAGTCCCCCACTGTTGATGCGATGATGACCTTGGATGCGTTGACAGAGGCGCAGCGGACGATTGATGAGATCTATGTCGATGACAAACTCAAGGATTACATAGTTTCGATCGTTCATGCGACGCGGGATCCTGCGGGGGCTGGGGTGCAGTGGTCTATGGATATGAATCGGATGATTGACTTTGGTGCATCCCCCAGAGCTTCGTTGTCATTAGCGCGAGCGGCACGAGCGAATGCGTTTTTGAGTGGGCGCGGGTTTGTGACACCGAGTGATGTGAAGATGATTGGGCTTGATGTGCTTCGTCATCGTGTGATGATTTCGTATGAAGCGGAAGCAGAAGGGATCACAAGCGAAGATCTGATTAGAGAGATCTTCGATCGGATCGTGATCCCTTGATGATGCGTTTTGTTGGCTTGAAATCTGATCGGAAGATTTTTGAGTACATCGCGGTTTCTATTGGACTTGGTGGTGTTCGATGATTACACAAGAGCTCATGCAGGCGGTAAAGCGGCTTGAAATCCGTGCGCGGCGTCGTGTTGACGACATGTTTGGGGGGACTTATCACTCTGCGTTTAAAGGGCAGGGGATCGAGTTTTCTGAGGTCCGTGAATATCAACCTGGCGATGATGTACGCTCTATCGACTGGAATGTAACTGCCCGGATGGGTAAGCCCTTTATTAAACGGTTCGAGGAAGAGCGGCAACTTACGGTTGTGCTTGCGGTTGATTGTTCTCGCTCGACCGCGTTTGGGACCATTCGACGATCCAAGCATGAGTTGATGAGCGAGGTGGCTGCGGTGTTAACCCTTGCTGCGGGCCGGAACAATGATAAGGTTGGGCTCTGCTTGTTTGGATCGGATCGGCTGACGGATGGCCGGACTTTTCATCTTCCCGCAACCAAGGGGCGGTTGCATGGGATGCGTGTGATTCGAGAACTGATTGATGTTCAGCCTGGGAGGGATCAAGAGGATCTCGCGGGTGTGCTTACTGAGATTGGAAGGACGCACAAACGGCGATGTATTGTGATTGTCCTTTCAGATTTTTTATCTGGACTCAACAATGAATCCGAACCGAACTGGGGACGGGAAATGCGGATGCTCTCTCGGAAGCACGAGGTGATCGGGATCCAGTTTACTGATCCACGCGAGCTTGAACTTCCGAAATCAGGGATCATTCGGATGCATGATCCGGTAAGTGGTCGGCGTTTTGCTGTTGATACTGGTTCACGGAAAGTCCGTGAGCGGTATAAGCAACAAGCTGCGCGTGAGAATGCGTTGATTGCTTCCACACTTCAGAATGCCCGAGTTGACCATGTCGAGTTATCGACTGAGCGCGATTATGCTGATGAGCTGGTGCGGTACTTTCAAACCCGTACCATGCGGGGGGGCAGGCGTTGAACAAGCTGAGTAGTCCATTTGTAGTTGTATGGGTGACGCTTTTGCTGAGTGTTGTTCTTTGGGGTTGCGGGTCTGAGGGTGTGGTTGGTGACCAGGTCGATGTCGAGCTATTCAGTGAAATTATGGAGCCCAGGACCGGGGCTTCACTCAAGTTATCGGTGAACAGCTATGAGATTGAAACCACTGAGCAACTGATTGTTCGCGCGCAGACCCGGTGGGTCAGTGGTGTAGAGATTGAGCTCATCGAGCCTGCTTGGGCGGAGTCGGGATGGACTCTTCGCGAACGCGTAGAAAACGAAGTTGTTTTTGATGGATCTGGATATAGCAAAGCGGTGGAGTATGTGCTTGATCCGTATTTAAGCGGTTCGTACATCCTGCCATCTTTTGGGGTGCGGGCTTCGAATCTAGAGCATGGCAAGCGGATTGCACGGCTCAATGAGATTCCGGTGCGTGTTCTTTCTGTTCTGGAGGAAGATGACAGTTCTGTTCTTGCTGCTCCGGTGGGCTTCGCTGCTTTACCACTGGAGGCGGATGATCATTCTCGGCAACGGATTGCATTGATATTCTTTGGGGCTGGCTTGTGTATGCTTGGAATTACTGCTTTGCTGTATTACTTCCGTGCTGATGAGGGCGGTCATGAATCGCTTGAACCTCGTGTGGTTATTGGGGCCATTGCCAACTCCGATCAGATCTCCGAAGCGGATGCAGGTGCATTTCACAGGGCGGTCGAGGATCTGCTTTGTGCAGGGGATGACCGATCAATTGATGATGCGACTGGGCTGGATACCGGGCTCTCTGGTTCTGAGATCGATAGAGAAGTGCTGAAGTCGATCAGTAAAGATATTGAGGGCATTCGTTTTTCTGGCAGCGGTCTCGATGCGGATCGTGTTCGAGCTGCGGCACAGCGCGTGCGTGGAATGCTGGAGGCGGGATCATGAACACTGAGTTTGCATATCCGTGGGTGTTGTGGCTTGTTGGTGTACTTCCGATTATTTGGATTGTTGCGCTGGTGATCGAACGAAGGAGGCGCGGAGTCGCGACTTCGGTATCAAGTAGGGTTTTGGCCGCGGGCCAGAGTGTTCGTATGCGGGTGCGGTGGTTTGGAACTTTGATTATTTATGTCGGTGTCATTGCAGGGATTGTTGCATTGGCTCGTCCTCGCGAAGTGATCTCTGATCAGAAGAGCAGGCAGGATGCGATAGCTATTCAACTGGTGGTGGATCGTTCTGGTTCTATGCAGGAAAAGGCGACCTTTGGTGGTCAGATCACGAATCGTCTTGAAGCGGTGAAGGGGGTTGTTGAGCAGTTTGTGCTTGGTGATGGTGACAAACTCAAGGGCAGGCCTGGGGATCTTCTTGGGTTGATTGTCTTTGGAACATATGCCGACACGATGATGCCTTTGACGCAATCTCATGATGTGCTTGCTGGCGCTATCCGCAGGATAGAAATTCCCAATCGAGAGAATGAGCGATCGACGGCTATCGGGGATGCTCTTGTGCTTGCGTGCGCCCGGCTGAAGTCGTCGGAGGATGCGATGAAAGCGGATCTTGATGATCCTGATTTTGAGATTAAGAGCAAAGCAATCATTTTGCTGACTGATGGTGAAAATCGGGATGGTGTGTATTCCCCTGAACAAGCATCGAAGCTTGCTGCGGACTGGGGGATCACGGTGTACATCGTTGGGATTCGTGGCGGTGTGCAGAACCAGTTTGGCTTTGGATTTCGCAATGGCCAGGAAGTGAATGAGCAACGGATGATGAGGGTTGCTCTCAATACTGGTGGTGGGTTCTGGGGGGTTGATTCTCTTGACGATTTAACGGATGTGTACGCGACCATTGATGAGCTTGAGCGGACTGAGGTTCAGATTTCGGAGACTACCCGATTTGAAGAGCTGTACCACCCGTTTGCGTTGGCATGCTTGGGATTCTTGTGTTTAGGGTATGTGGCACGCGGGGTGATGCAGGGGGAGGTGGCTTGATGCTGTGGGAATCATTGATTGGCGATGGGCTTGAGTTTGCGGAACGCGCATGGGTACATGGGATTTGGGGTGTTGGTGCGGTGATCTTGGTTTTGGTTTTGATTTCCGGGTGGAGATCAAGGGCTGGATCACGGTTTGTTGATTCGAACCGTGAGGGTGCGGTACTTGGCAAGAGGCGTGGCGCGGTGCGTTTTGTGCGATGGGGAATGCTTGGGCTTGGTCTGGTGCTTGTTGTTGTTTCGGTGATGCGACCGAGATCGAATCCTCATCAGGAGCAGGCTGAGTCTGTTGGTCGTGACATTGTTTTTCTTGTGGATGTGTCCAAGTCGATGCTGGCGCGGGATGTTGCTCCGAACCGTCTTGAGCGTGCGAAGCTTTGGATAACTGATATGGTTTCGGAGCTCAAGACTGATCGGGTGGCGCTTGTTGCGTTTGCTGGGTCGTCATCTGTTCGATCGCCGCTGACAACTGATCGCCTTTTCTTTGATTTGGCGCTCGATGAGCTGTCACCGGCGGTGGTTGATGTTGGGGGAACAAACATCGGGGATGCGATCAGGAAAAGTATGGAGATGGTTTTTTATGATCTCGAGAATGCTGAGGCAGGGAACCATCGAGACATCATTTTGATTACTGATGGTGAAGATCAGGATTCGCTTCCGGTCGAGGCGGCGGCGGCGGCGGGTGAACAAGGGATCCGATTGTTGGCGCTCGGGATTGGATCACGCAGCGGCGCTCGGTTGGTGGATGAAGAAAACAGGCCTATCCGTAGCAACGGGGCTCAGGTCCGATCCAAACTGGAGTCTGGCACCCTTTCACAAATTGCGACCGCGACACCTGGTGGGGCGTACCTGGAGATCGGGACTGGTGATGTTGATCTTGCAGAGGTGTACAGCGAGTTTATCAAGCAGGGAGATCAGACTGTGTTTGGTACAGCGACTGTTACGCGATGGGATGAGCGGTATGCACTGGCGCTGGGACCTGGGTTGATCTTGATTTGTATCGAACTTGTTCTGGCTGGGCTTGGATCGAGGCGGGAGGTGGAGTTATGAAATTGCATGCTTTCAAGCGTGTCACTCACAGTGTGGTGTGTGCGCGAACTGTTTTCATGGTGTGTTTATTCTTCTTCTCGGGAGGGATTCATGCTCAGGAGATTGTTGCGGATGAGGACTCTGGGACTGAGGTACGAATCGATCTTCAAACTGCTTTGAACTTGCAAGAATCTGATCCTGTGTATGCTTCGGAGCTCTACCAGCGGGTGATTGATCAGAGATCAACTGCTCAGACTGAGCTGACGGAGGATGAACAACGCTCTGTCGATCGTGAACTTCGGGTTGCTGCGTTTAACTTGGGTGTTCTTCAGCTTCGATCGAGCTTGTTTGGTGAAGCTGCGGATTCATTCCGTCTGGCGGGGCAACATGGAGTGAATCGAACTGACCGGCGTGATGCGATGTACAACTTGGGGCATGCACTCAATGGTTCGATCGGTATGGATGGCCAGATCGAAATGGATCCAGCGAAGCTGGGAGAAACTATTGAGAAGCTGAGGCAGGTTGAGCGTGCTTTTTTAGATGCATCTCATGCTGATCCTGATTTTGTCGAAGCTAAGAAGAATGTTGAACGAATCCGCAAACAAATACAACAGCTCGAAGACATGAAAGAACAGATCGAGCAGCAGCAAGAACAGGATTCTGAACAATCTGAGCAACAAGGTGAAGAAGGCGAATCTAGTGATGGACAAGGGAATCCTGGCGAACGCCCTTCTGACCAACTGCAAGAGCTTGCTGATCAGCAGCGTGAGCAGGCGCAGGAAAGTGAAGCGGCTCAGGAAAACCAGTCCGAGTTGAGTCAGGAAGAGCGAAGCGAGGCTCAAGAGGACCTCAGTGAGGAGACTCAAGAACTCAGTGAGCAGTTAGAACAAGCACTTGAAGAGGCTGAACCGGATGCTGCTGAGAGTACTCAGTCGGCGCTTGAGGATGCGATGGAAGCGCAAGAAGAAGCGCAGGAAGCGTTGGAACGCGGAGACAGCGCGACTGCTGCAGAGAAGCAGCAAGAGGCCGCGGATGCACTTGATCGGGCGGCACAAGAGATGCGGGCGTCTGAGGAGCAGCAAGAGCAGAGCGAGCAGGAATCTGAACAAAATGCGCAGGGTCAAGCGCCTCAGCAGCCTGGTGAGGGTGAGCCTGAGATTAATGAGATTGCGCGTCAGCTATTGGATAAAGAGCGGCAAGAACGCGAACGGCGTCAGGTTTACCGAGCAACAGGCCGACCTGTTCAAGTCGAGGAGGATTGGTAATGTACAAATCCATCGTAATGATGTTCATAGCGTGCGTTGTTTCTCTTTCACACGCACAGACTGATGAAATCACGCTGACTGCGGAGATCTCCCGCGCGCGCGCGTATATCGGCGATGTTGTGACCTATCAGGTTGTGGTGCGTGGTGCTGATGATGGGAGAGAGCCCAGCGTTGAGTTCCCGGGCGAGATCGATTCCCAGTATCGCGGCGCGAGTTCTCAGAGCTTTACAACCATGCGAACCATCAACGGGAGACAACGGGCAACCACTGATGCATCGTATCGCCATCAGTATCAGCTTACCGTTACCCAAGAGGGGACCATCACTATTCCGGGTGCAGTAGTCGTGGTCAACGGCAGGGAATACCGGTCCAACAGTGTTGAAATTACAGCTTTACTTCCTGCTCGTTCTGCGGATGACATTATCGAAGTGATGTTGCCCAGCCGCGACCTGTATGTTGGTGAAACGGTTCGCGCGGAGGTTACTTGGTGGATTGGTGCTGACCGAACTCAGTTGCTTAATCTAGATACAACTCTCTTTCCTTCATCTTTCGAGGTTCGGGCGAGTGAGCCCGAGAATCCCACTGGGTCTGAGAACACGCTTGAGTTGTTTGATGATGAGTTTGATGGGTATGTCGACCAAGGGGAGTATCAGGGCAGAACAATGACGCGGCTGCGCTTTGATCTATTGATCACTGCGACTGAGGTTGGTAGCTTTGAGTTTGGGCCGCTTCGTGCGGTGTTTACTCGCCAGGACAATCTTGCTCGCGGGTCTCGGATGTACGCTGAATCCGACACGAAGGTCATGAAGGTTGTGGGCGTTCCAACATCGGGGCGACCGAGTGGGTATCGGGGTCTGATTGGTTCATACCAGGTGATTGCGGATGCATCAAATACGAAGGTTAATGTTGGTGATCCGATCGAGTTTCGAGTTCTTG
Organism: Phycisphaerales bacterium; assembly: GCA_045105315.1. GTDB lineage: Bacteria > Planctomycetota > Phycisphaerae > Phycisphaerales > UBA1924 > UBA1924. The sequence continues at coordinate 133,735 of JBGCDI010000004.1, forward strand.
TTTCCGGCAATGAACCCATGATTGGTCTTGAGAATACGCTCAATGTGCAGCAGCTTGAATCTGTTGGGTTTCGTGTTTCTCCCGATGGATGGAGAGAGGTGAATCGTCGGCGTGGGAACGAGCGTCTCTTCACGACAACCATTCGCGCGACGAGTGACTCTGTTGATCAGATTCCAGCAATTCAGCTTCCGGCATTTAATCCTGAGACTGGGGAATTTGTGGTCTATGAGTCGAAAGCGATCCCGCTGGATGTTCGTGCGGTGCGTTCTGTGACCCTTGCTGATGCGGTCACTGGCCAACCCAGCGGGAACACTGATGGGGCTCGAGGCTTTGGCAGAGACCAGCAGATCGATGACCGGGATGTGTTGAGTCGGAATCCATCGGCGCTGTGGGTGCACCCTGACGCAGATGAAATCCGTGGTAGTACTCGACCGTTCACGCTGACGCAAGTAGCAAGCACTCCTGCCTGGATTGTTATTTTAAGCGGGTTTGGCCTGCTTCCTGCTTTCTCGATGGCTTATGTGATCATCAAGCGGCGAACTGATGGTGACTCTGTTGTTATTGCTCGAGCATGGAAACAAGCGAAGCGACTGCACGCGCGGGGTGATGATGTTGGTGCGATTCGCGTCTACGGGGGAGCTGTGCTTGGTATTGACCCGGACTCCTTGACCGGTGCGGATCTTCAGGGGCTTGGTGTTTCTGAAGAGCTGGCTCAAAAATCTGCTGCGGTCCTGAGCGAAGCAGAGGGGATGCGATACGGGACTGTGAATGAGCTTCGGGTTGATGGCTCGTTGCTGAGAGCGATTCGTTCGGATATTCGGCAACATGGATTACATAATCGGGCTGGCAGTGATGGGCGCCGGCGGAGGAGTCAGCGATGAGAATACTCAAAGTAATAGCTGTGTTGATCGTTGCCTATTTTTCGATGAATAGCTTTGGTCGTTCTGGGGAGATGGATGGGGATATGACTCTTGAGGCTGCTGTTGCATCGCTTGATCGGATGATTGAGCAGCATGCGCGGTCTGAGAATCACGCGAGCGTGCTTGAAGCGGCGGCGGTGATGGACTTTGTGATGAGCCAGCAAGGCATCGAGACCTCGGCTGGTCATCTCACACTTGGCAATGCGTACTTTATTGGCAATGACTTTGGGCGAGCGGTGGTTCACTACCGGAGAGGGCTTGAGATTGCTCCCGGCCACCAGCATCTGGAGCGAAATCTTGCCCATGTGCGTTCGTTTGTCGAGCCGACTGTACCTGAAGATGAGTTTGGGTGGAATCTGAAGGCTGTGCTCCTCAGCTGGCAGGGAGTAGTTAGTCGTTGGACGCTGTGGTTTATTGTTGTGGGCGCGATTGGGGTCGGATGCTTGCTTTGGAGTGTCAAGGTTCTCCGGACTGGTCGAGTGATGTTGACGAGAGCATCGATTGTGCTGATTCTTCTTGGCGCAGGTGGGATCGCATTGTTGGGTTACGAACAGTTTCAGAAGAATGATGCACCTGGTGCGGTGGTGATTCTTGCGGGGACTGGTTTTTATTCTGGTCCGGGATCAGCTGTGTATCAAGAGGTATATGACGGTGCATTGGGGGTTGGTACCGAGACTTGGGTGCTTGAAGAACGCGGGGAATGGTCAAGAATCGAGTTGATGAATGGCGAAGCGGGATGGGTGACAACTCGTTCGCTGGAACTTATCACTCGCCTCGATGCGTCTCGTGTGTTCTGACTGATTTCTTGTGCGTTTGGAACTAACCCGATCGTGCAGGACTGCGGGGTATAAGCCTTCTTAAAAGACAACCCACTTGTATCAAGCGGGTTGCTATGGTCGTTTAAATGAATGATAACTAGTCTTTTTTGTATGACCTATTACGGAGCCATTCCAAGCAGCGGGACCCGTGAACGATCCGATACGACTACCCCTCCGGGCGGCTCAACCGTGATGGCGAAGACGGCGGCGCTGGTGACATTGAGTTTGGCATTGATCTTGACGATCACATCGCCTTCTTGGGTGATGTCGAATACTCCACCATCGACTGGTCGCTGAGTCAGGAGGCCTTCGCCAAACTGGGGGAGGTCACCTGTGGGACGATCGGCGTCGAAGATCCAGAGCTGGTACTGCTCGACAGATGCGTCGTTGATCGCGAGTCCGTTGATCCGCATGTATCCTTCGTTGAGGGTGTCACTCCAGACCACATCACCAATGACATCACCTTGATTACCGACAAATGCGGGGTCGTCGGTGGCAATCCAGTCAAAGACGGTCAACTCCGAAGCTGGTGTGGACTCGATGAGTGCGAGTCTCTGGTCTTGGATAGATTGAGGGGCGAGGGTTGATTTGGTTGGGGTGAGAATCACGATGGTGGTGAGCATGATTGACGCAGCAGCGACCATCCATGGGAACCAACCAACGCGGGAGGATGCTGAGGAGGAGTGGGAAGTCTGGTTCGTGGTTTCTCGGTAGGGATTTGAACTGGCTTCCGCGAAGTTGAGGGACGACCCGCTTTCTTGGTGTGGTGGAAGCGAGGCAACGCTGTCGAGCAAGGAATCCATGAGATTCGCGGGCAGATCTTCGGGATGAGCGTATGCAAATGCGACATCGGCAGCAGCGGCGGCTTGCTCGTATTCATCACGGGCAGTTGAGCTTGGATCGGTCGAGATGAGCTCTTGGGTCGATGATGGGTCAAGCAGACCGGTTGCGTGGTCGATTGCAAGATCAATCAAGCGTTCGCTGTAGTTGTTGTGTGCAGTGTCACTCATGGCGACACCTCCTTAGGGAGTTCAGCGGAGAGTTGCTTGTTAAGGATTTTTCGTACTTCACCGAGCCCTCGGCGCAGATGGGCTTTGACGGTGCCTAGTGGCATGCCTGTGGCTTCGACAATTTGGGAATGGGAAAGGCCTGACACTATTGAAAGGCGAAGGACTTCTTGTCGTTCGGGTCTGAGCTGACCGATGACATCGGTGATTTGTGCAACCTCTGTTGTCACGGACTCACGCTCAGGCGACGCGGATGCTTCGTGTTCGATGTGACCATCGAATGGAACACTTGGGGATCTGCGACCAACTTTACGGATGTAATCGATTACCCTCCGGCGAGCAATCATCGCGACAAATGTGTCTTCTGATCCCGCTTCGGGGTTGTAACGCGATGAGCTCTTCCAGATGTCTGCGAAGATCTCTTGAACGAGATCCTCTGCATCAGTCGGGTTGTGAACTTTTCTGCGTACTAAGGACCAGACCAATCCGGTGTACCTTTTTATCAGATCACGCATTGCATCCTGATCGCTCATAGCGATTCTGTGGAGGAGTGCGGGAGATTCGAGGAATGCATTCATGTGGTGTTTGCTACTCGGATGGGTTTGTCGAACTACTTCTTACATGATGATAGCAATGGCAAATCGTTCTTACTATCGCTCTCGATGCAGAAGAAATATTTTTTTCTGCATTTTCAATTTTTGACTTGATTTTTTGAAACGATGCGTCTGGAAAGTTTCTCCTTCCGAAACCATGCACCAACCGGTTTCAGTCGCTTGTGCATTTGCATGAGCATCACAGATCAAAGTACACACACTTATTACTCAAGGAGACAAACACATGAACATCGTAACTTCAACCATCGCACTGGCAGCACTCACCTCGGCATCGGCAATGGCTGTACTGAGCTCCGCGGAAATGGGCCCTGGTTGCTCAAGCTCGAACCACACCACCGCGGCATCCTATAACCATACATCTGACATCATCGACACGGCACTTGCAGCTGGATCATTTAACACACTGGCTGCAGCGCTTACGGAAGCTGGGCTTGTGGATGCACTCAAAGGGAAAGGCCCATTCACAGTCTTTGCACCGACCGATGAGGCCTTTGCCAAGCTTCCAAAGGGAACTGTTGAGAACTTGCTCAAGCCTGAGAATCGCGCACAGCTCCAGAGCATTCTTCTTTACCATGTAGTGCCTGGCGAGTTTGACGCCAAGCATGTACTCGGTACTCCATCACTGACCACACTCAATGGCCAGCGTGCGGCGATTGACTCCCATGATGTCACCATCGGATCAGCGAGTATTATCAAGACTGATATTGAGTGCAGCAATGGCGTGATTCATGTGATTGATGAAGTGATTCTGCCTCAGTCTGATTCGATTCTTGAAATCGCTACATCAGCTGGTTCTTTCAACACGCTGGCGGCAGCGCTTGATGCAGCGGGACTGATTGACGCTTTGAGTGGCGATGGCCCATTCACCGTGTTTGCTCCAACTGATGCGGCGTTTGCCAAGCTCCCCGCGGGCACTGTTGAGTCTCTGCTCAAACCAGAAAATATTGAAATGCTCAAGAGCATCCTTCTCTACCACGTAGTAGAAGGACGCGTATACAGCGACCAAGCGATTGACGCTCGTTCAGCGAAGACTCTTGAAGGCTCAAAGATCAAAATCACAGAACGCAAGGGTGATGTGCTGATCAATGGCGCGAAGGTTGTTTCGCCGAACATTGATGCATCCAACGGTGTGATCCATGTGATTGACACTGTGATCTTGCCTGATGCGGGCTGATTGATTACGAGCAATGGGCATCAGTCATTTCCGACTGTCCCTTGCATGAACCTCTTTCCATATCCCCTTGTTGGGGAGTTGCATTGATCGGCGGCATTTGCAGAGATGCCGTCGGTTATTTTTTAGATTTCTGGAGGATGTACATTCACGGTTGAGTGTTGATTTCTTGTTCCCATGCGGTGATACCACCAACGAGATTGATGACCTTGAATCCTTCTCGCTGAAGATAGGCTGCTGATCGGGCAGATCTCATTCCGCTGAGGCAGTTGATGAGCAGTGTCTTGTCTTTTGGAAGCTCTTTGGTTCTTGATGCGAGCCGGGTATGCGCGATATTGATGGCGCCTGGGATATTTGAAACTGCGAACTCAACACTTTTACGAACATCGAGTGGTTGGATATCTGGATTATGAATGAGTTCTGCACTTTGAGATGCTGAAGCTTCTTGAATGATGGAGAATGGATGATTGGCGCTTTCATATTGATCAAGCTCTGCGGAATCAAACCAGTAGTGGATGTTGTCGATGCCAATTCTGATAAGCTCTCGGATTGCTTGCTCTTTATGCTGTGGATCGATAATCAGACACAGGGGTTCGTGTGGAGTTATGAACGAGCCTGCATTGGTTGAAAAAGCGTTCTCTATGGGAAGGGAGAGTGATCCGGGTACATGGGCGTTGCGGAAGTGGTGCCAATCTCGCGTATCAACTAGTGTGATTTTGGTTTGATCGAGCTCTCTGAGTTCTTGAGCAGTGATCTGTTTAGGATCGGGTATTGAACCGAGGCATGATGGGCCTTCTTTGTTGATCCGCTTCATGTGTGAAAAGTACAAAGGGGGTTCTGGTTGACCTTGCAGGATGTACTCTACGAAAGATTGCTCGCTTGAAGAGTGCTTGATGGAGTCGTTGAAGCGCTTTTCGTATCCGATTGTGCTCATGGGCACTGCACCTAGAGCCTTTCCGCATGCACTGCCCGCGCCGTGTCCGGGCCAGACCTGGACGAAGTCAGGAATGTTGTCGAGCTTCGCGAGTGTCTTGTAGAGTTGCTTTGCGGCCGGTTCCATCGCACCAGTCGTACCAGCTGCAGTTTCCAGTAAGTCTGGTCGACCTAGATCACCGACGAAAACGAAGTCTCCTGACGCGAGTGCGATTGGTTCATCGGCGCCTGCTCCTTGATCGGTGATCAAGTAGGAGATGTGCTCTGGTGTATGGCCTGGGGTATGGAGGACGGTGAACTGGATATTGCCGATGTGGAATGAATCTTGATCTTTGAGGAGCTGGTGTGTGTATGCCCCTCCGGATCGTTTGCTATTGAGCCACTGGTATTGCCAATCTGGGCCGCCTTCTCCTGAGAGGTATACCTTTGCATCGATACGCTCAGCGAGCTCTCTTGCGCCTGAGACGAAATCTGCGTGGATATGGGTTTCTGCAACCGCAACTATTTGTAGATCATTCTTCTGAGCAATTTCGATGTATCTGTCCACATCACGCTCAGGATCAATGATGATTGCTTCGCCAGTTCTTTGACATCCTATCAGATAGGCTGCTTGGGCTAACTGTTCGTCATAGATCATCCGCATGAACATTGATTGCTCCCATCTGTAGTGCTGTGATGAGGCTTTGATTGGCACTCACAGGTACTGGAGGAACTGTAGGAATGTTGTGAACGGAAAATGAAGAGGTTGCTTGAAGCTATCCGGCCCGTTTGGACTTCTGGATTGACAGCTTCTCAATATCTGCGTGTGTTCCTGCGACGATGAGGACATCACCCTCTGAGAGTTTGAGATCGGAGGATGGCCTGAGCTTTACCTTGTCCATTCCTGACCGCGCCGCGACAAACACTAACTTGGGGTGCTTTATGCCTATCTCGGCGATTGTTTTTTGGTGTTCGGTTGTGTTTTTCCTGATCTTGACTTCTGCGAACTGAAGTGATCCAGAGGATTCGTGGTTGAGGCCGTAGAGGAGTTCTGCGACATCTGGACGCACTAGGCTTTCTGCTATACCGTCACCTCCGTAGCTTGACGGGTTAATCACTGAATCTGCGCCGGCGCGGACGAGTTTTTGGATTGAGATTTCATCTTCTACTCTTGCAGTGATCTGCGCAGCGGGTTTGAGTGCTTTGACGCTTAGGCAAATCATCGCGTTCGCAGAGTCTGATGAGGTGACCGCTGCAACTGATTGCGCGTGTACTATTCCTGCCTCGTGGAGTGATTTGTCTGTTGTTGCATCGCCGAGGATGGCGATGTAGCCATCTTGGCGTGCACGCTCGACATTCTCCATATTTGAATCGATGATTACAAACTCAACATGCTCTTGTAAGAGTCGCTCTGCAACACGGGAACCGGTTCTGCCGTAGCCACATATGATGGCGTGGTTCGTGAGTTTCTTGGCAAGGTTCAGCATTCTTTTCTCCGGATGTAATGCTTTGGTGGTAGCGTATTGGATGCATTGACTTACTGCGTAGGAGACACTTCCGATTCCTCCGATCATGAGGATTGCGGTGAAGCGTTCACCTTCTTGGGTGAGGCCGTAGTCGCCATACCCGACGGTGGTGAGGGTGACGAGTGTGAAGAACAGGGACTGCCATGGTGTCCATCCTTCTATCCATGTGTAACCAGCAGTTCCAAGCAGGACTACCGAGCAACATATGAGGATGGAGCGTCTGATCAATGGGTCCCAGTTATTGGGGTTCATCATGTTCAGATTTGAAGCGAGCGACATGAATACGGTTATCGAACCATCATGTACGCCAATCCAGTGTCACCACCCAAATGTGGGGCACGAGTTGCATAACTCTCAGATGGACCCGGATTTAGTATTCCGGAGCGGGGTTTCGCACATATTTTTGTGCCTGCTCCGGTTTGCCCCACTCTGTGTAGAGTTGGTGAACATGACCCATAACTATTTGGGTGTATCTGTGATCTCCACCCAGAATCTCGCTGAGACCGTTGTAGGCGCCGACAAGTTGAGCTTCGCCTTCTTCTAATCGGCCCGTTTTGTGGAATGCTTGTCCGAGCACTCCCATAGACAGGTAGGTCTTGACATGATGGGGACCAAAAATACGAAGGCGGATTTCGATGATGTCTTCGAGCTGAGTGATTGCTTCATCGTATTCGCCAATCTGTACATAAAATATACATAGATTGTCACGGCTTACCAGTGTTGCGGGGTGTTCTGCACCGAGCGTATCGATGCTCCTGTCAATACTAAGCAGATGAAACTTCTTTGAATCTTCGAACCGGTCAATGCGAGAGTATACAACAGCTAGACCACCGATCACATCGTCATTTCCTCGGTAGTCGGGTGCATACTTTTGGCCTACTTCGAGTGCTTGCTCAAAGACTGTTGCGCTGTCTTGCGGTCTACGCATGTGGTATAAGAGGCTCGCGTGCTGCACGAGTGTGTCGATCATGAGTTCTGGAGTCAGCTCAGAGCTTTCGAGAACAAACTTGTTTGTTTCCTCGACGATTTGGAGCGCTGTTGGGAGGTCGTCTGTATCCATATACACATCGGCGAGCATGTTTCTGCGATCGACAATGATGTTGTGATTGAGACCTAGTGATTCTGAGAGTTCGACGCTTGTGGTGAGGTGGCTGATTGATTTTTCATAATCGTTCATAATGCGGAACTGTTCACCTAAGCTCGCGCTGATGTACGAATGGGCTTCTGGTGCATCCTTGAAGCGGGATGGTATATTCGGGGACGCTAACCGGAGCGCATTGAGCAAGGTGATTTGTGCGTCACCGTCGTTATTCGGATCTGCTGTTGCAAATAGATCCTTGGTCATGAACTCATTGATGAGTTTTTGGACTCGCTGTTGATGTTGTGCTTCTTTGCGTTCAATTGTTGCTTGGTTGAGCGCGCCTGCGATGAGTGCGACTGAGACCATGAGTACGGTGATGACAACTGCGATTGAACTAACTAGTGCTGGGTTTCGCTTGGTGAATTTTTGGAAGTAATACATCGCACTGGGTTTGCGCGCAACCACTGGGATGTTTTGTAAATACCGATCCAGATCCTCTGTGAGCTTTCCTGCATGATCATATCTTCGCTGGCTTTCCGGAGACAGGGCCTTTGCGATGATGGTCTCAATGTCTCCCTTGTATGCACGATTCACAGTCCCTAAAAGTGGATGGCTTTGTTCGCGGATAGCGCGGACCATGTCATACATGCTTGAATCGCGCCCGGTGAACGGGCTGTTTCCGGTGAGGAGTTCATAGGCAATCAGACCCAAAGCGTACACATCGGTCTGACTGGTGATGCTTGTGTGCTGTTGATCAATTTGCTCAGGCGCCATGTATTGCAGTGTGCCCAGCAGCTGGCCGGTTTGGGTGACCATTGTTCGGTCTTCGATGCTTTGATCGATAGCGATTCCGAAATCGAGTACTTTTACTTGACCAGCTTGATCGACCATGATGTTGCCGGGTTTGAGGTCGCGGTGGATGATGTCAAGCCGATGAGCATATGAGACGGCGTCGCATACATCACGGAGCAGCTTAATGATATCCGTAGTTGTTAGATTTGAGTCTTTGACATACTCCGTGATGGGTTTGCCATCGATTAACTCCATGGCGACATATGGGATTGTTTCTGAATCATCTATCCCTGATGCGTAGATCGTTGCAATACCAGGGTGATTAAGACGCGCGAGGATGTCAGCTTCGCTTTTGAAACGCTTTCTGATTTGTGCATGCTTGGAGCGTTCATGTATTACTTTGAGCGCGACTATGCGACTTGGATTGGATTGCGAAGCTTTGTATACCGTCCCCATTCCCCCGTGTCCCAATATGCTTTGAACTTCATATGGTCCTACGAAATCTGGGAGCGGCTGGTTTGTGTTGGGACCATCTGTACTGGCGTGATCGAGTTGGAGAGCCCCACTATCGAGAACTGGATACTCTTCGCGGTCAGCCTGGAGCATGGAGCTTACGCTTTTGATGACGAACTCGTCGCCCTCAGCAAGCTCAAGCAGCTTTGCATCAGCTTCTGTTTTTGGCAAATCGCATACCTGCGCGAAGATCATTTCTATGCGTTTGAATGCGGTGATGTTGTTGGAGTCTGGCGAGTTCATCTTTGTGCTTACCGATTAGTATTCCCGTCCATGTTCAGTTGATCGAGTAACCACGCGCGAGCGAATCTCCAATCGGATGACGCGGTCGATCTGGAGATCCCCAGTATTCTGGCAGCGGTTTCTTCGTCGAGCCCGCCGTAGAACCGGAGCTCTACGATTTTTGCTTTTCGTTCGTCCAGTTCACGCAGTTTGTCGAGTGCTTCGTCAATAGCCAGCAAGTCCGATGGGTTGACTGGGACCTTCGATTCGGGGTCGGCAATGGTTAATGAAACCTGTTGGTTTGAACCTGATCGTTTGAGACGATTGGTTCCACGTGCATGATCTATTAGAATTCTTCGCATGACTCTCGCAGCAAGCATGAAGAAATGATCTTCAGAGTTGATGTCGAGGCTTTGTGCATTGATGAGTCTCATGAAAGCTTCATGCACCAGTGCTGTGGGTTGCAAAGTGTGATTTTGACGCTCTGAGGCCATCATTTGACGCGCGAGCGTACGGAGTTCCTCATACATCATTGCGGAGAGTTCAGTGGGATCGCCGGCTTGCCCTTGGGTAAGTTGCGTGAGCAACTGGGTTGCTTGATCTTTCATTGGCGAGTCTGCGTTCATGGGATAAATGATTGTACTAGCTCACTTTGTAGGGCAATACAGGAAATCTTTCCCGGCGGAAATTATCGATGATTTTTGGCAAATAACTGGGCGCGACTGGCGCAGAACACGCTTGTGTTTGTGTTGCGGGGGCTTATCTCACGCATTTATGGATGAAAACACTGGCGCAAACATGTGCCGAACTTTTGGGAATCATAAAGATTCTCGAATCGAAAGGACCGGAGATGATGAAACTCAAAGGATGTGGACTGTTGACGGCAACACTGGCTTTTGTAAGCGGCTCATGCTTGGCTGCTGACTTTACAGTACCTAGCGCGGAGACTCCGACTCTCCAGTTTGCTCTTGAATCACCTACAACCCCCGTGAATGCGGGCGATACGATCACCTTGCTCGATTCGGGATTCTACTTGTCTACATACACTGTCTCTATTGCCGACCTGACTATCAAAGGGGCTGAGGGGCAGAATGTAGTCATTGATGGGCTTGGACTTGGCAGCGTGATTACCGTTAGCGCATCGGGATCGGGGCTCACACTTGAAAATCTGACTATCCAAGGCGGCTTTGATGAAGACGGGGGTGGTATATACGCTGAGGATGCTGATCTTACTCTGATTGACTGCACCATCCGCGACAACATGGCAACGGATGATGGCGGAGGCATGGTGGTCTTCAATGGCGATGCGGTGATTGTCAACTCGCGTTTTATTGACAATGAACTTATGATGCCAAACTCGAGTGACAACGGTGGCGCACTGCACATCGGAGCCGGCGCCACGCTTGATATTGATGGCACCATCTTCAGCGGGAATATTGCGAACAACTATGGCGGCGGAATTTACTTCAACAACACAACCGGGACCGTCACGAACTGTACCTTTGAAAATAACACCGCTCGCATTGGCGGGGCACTCGGGTTTGTGTCCGGTGCAGATCCTGTGATTTTCGATTCCATTATGGAATCGAACAACGCAACAGAAGATGGTGGCGCTATTGGTAGTCTGAGTGCGTTTCCAACCTTCTTCCGAAGCACCATTCTAAGAAACACAGCAGTGAACCGTGGCGGCGGCGTGTATGCGAGCGGTGAAACTTCCAATGAAATGAGCCTGACCAACTGCCTAATTGCGAAAAACACAGCAGGATCTTCTGGTGGCGGGTTGATGGCTTTCACTGGACCTGATATTGACTTGTTGAACTGCACAATCGTTGATAACACTGTAACCAGTGGTATCGGTGGAGGGATTTGGGATACAGGCACGGGGGCAGGAACTCAGATCTTCAACTGTATTGTTCGCGGCAACTCACCTGACCAGTTTCCAATGTCAGGAACCAACAATGCATTCGATAGTAATGTAGAAAACGATCTGGCAAACAACACCCGCATCATCGATGTCAACCCGATGTTTGTCGATCCTTCCAACGATGACTACCGGCTCATGGCGGGCTCGGCATCGATAGATGCAGGAGACTCGAATCGGTACTCAACTGAAGCTTCTCCGGTTGATCTTGACGGGAATGCGCGTGCTGTCACTGTTGAAGATTCTGCACAGATGGGCCTCCCGCTGCTTGGTCTGTTGGTAGACCACGGGGCGTATGAGTTCCAGCCTGCAGGATCTGGTCCCGCATGTGTTGCCGATCTGACCGGAGAAGGGCAGCTGAACTTCCTTGATGTTTCAGCGTTCTTGGCTGCGTTTGCTGATGGATGTCCATAAACATATGGGTTTCTGAGACCACCTGATGTTTGAACCACATCATGCACGAGCATCTCGCAAGGGGTGCTCGTTTTTTGATCTGATTATCTAATCAATCTTCATGCCCCGAGCCATTACAAAATTGATCGAGAGGAGTTCGGTGATATCTTCAAGTGGGTTATTCTGGGTTGCGATAATGTCTGCCGATTTACCGGCTTCGATGGTCCCAGCGACTTCATTGAGATCACAAAGGTCGGCTGCATGTATAGTCGCGCTGATGAGGCAATCTACTGGACTGATTCCCGCGTCTCGCATGTAGATGAACTCCATAGCGTTGGTGCCATGCTCCCCGACACCCACATCGGTTCCGAAGGCGATCTTCACTCCTGCTTCATACGCTCTTCGGGTAGAATCTTGGATTTGGGGCCCCACCATCGCGGCTTTGGATCGGATTGCTGGTGGGAAGTAACCATCTTCTGCAGCTTTGTGCTCTACGAACTTGCCGGCGTGAATAGTGGGAACGAGGTACGCCCCGCTCTCGATGAAGAGTTCGATTGATTCGTCGTTGAGGTATGTCCCGTGTTCGATTGAATCAACACCTGCTCGTAGCGCTGCGTTGATGCCGGTTGAGCCGTGCGCGTGTGCAGCGACCTTGCGCCCTAGAAGATGAGCTGTTTCAATAATAGCGTTGAGCTCGTCATTAAAGAACTGCTGTTCAACTCCTGCTTTGGTGTTGGAAAGTACTCCACCGGTTGCGGTGAGTTTGATGACATCGGCGCCTCGCTTGATCTGAGCACGGACTGCTTGTCGACAGGAATCCACGCCGTCTGCGATTCCTTGGTATTCGGAGGGGACTTCCATTAGATCTTCGCGATAGCCGTGTGTTCCGTCCGAGTGTCCACCGGTTGGCGATATGGATTCACCGGCAACCAGGATTCGAGGTCCTATTACAGTACCGGTGTTGATTGCATCTCGGATTGCGAAGGCAGCATCGCCTGATGATCCGACATTTCTGATTGTTGTAAAGCCGGCTTGGACTGTTCGTTTGGCGTATACCGTCGCTTTGATAGCACTGTCAGCATCTGTTTCTGTTACAGAGCGCAATCTGACATCTTTTGAATACTGTCCGGTGATGTGGGTATGGCAATCTATCAAACCTGGCATCACATATTGATCCGAAAGATCAATCAACTCAACTGAATCGTAGTTCGTGAGCGAATCCGAATCGGTAAAGCCTTTCTGGACAGATTCAATGATTCCATCGACAACGAGTACAGATGCGTTGTTGATTGGAGTCTCCCCTGGTACTGCGATTAGCGTGCCGCAATGAATCAGTGTTGCTGATTGAGCGAGGAGTACGCTTGTTAGGGAAGACAGCACGAGTAAAGCAGCTTGCGGTATCATTTTTGGCATGTTGATTTTCTTTCGGAGTTGTTGACTACGCTCACATCAGATGCGTGCGATCGCAGACTCAGATACTAGTCTACCAGAAAACAGCGATCAGATCAGCGAGGCATCGGTCAGAACTTCGACCGTGGACGGGCCATCGTGAGCGAGTGCAGCTTTGATTGAATCCACAAGCTGAGATTGATCTTCTACTCGGATACCTAGACCTCCACAACTCGTAACAAACTCTGCGATGTTGGGGTTCACGAGTGATGTTTCCCAGACTGACCATGTTCCTGCACGCTGCTCTTTGGATATTTTCCCGAGCTCATCATTTCTGAGTAGAATGTGTGTGAGGTTTATTTTACTTTTCACTGCTGAAGTGACTTCCCACGGGTACTGGCCAAATCCGCCATCACCGGTCACGACCACGATTGGTCTGTTAGCAAACCGCTTCCAGAATGGATCATCTGAAACCGTATGGGCTTGTGTGGCGGCCCATGCTCCGAGTGCGGCGGGGTATCCGAAACCAATTGAACCTAGGTATCCTGACATCAGGACTGACTGCTGACCGCTTGCTTCAAAGTATCTTCCGAAGCTGTAGGTGTTGTTGCCAACATCTACGCAGATGATTGCATCAGCGGGGATGAGTTTGTTCATCGCTTCAAAGATTGAAACCGAGCTTACCCCGTTGCCATAATCGTCATTCATTCTGCTTGCTTTTTCATCTCGCCAGATTCGCCATCGTTCAGCTATTTCGTTGGTGTGATCAATTGATGCGTGGTTATTTTGTAGATCACTGGTGAATAACTTTGCAGTGATCCCGAGCTCGCCCCAGACGGGGACTTCAACTGGGTGTGATTTTCCTAGTTGCATGCGGTCGTAGTCGACTTGGATGATTGGCTTTTTGGGGGTGATACCGGTGTGGTTGGAGAAGCTTGCTCCGAATACGAGCAAGACATCGGATTCGTTCATGAAGTGGCTCGCGATGGGGGTGCCTGATCGACCAAGAACCCCGCAACCGAGTGGGTGACCGTTGTTGATTTTTGCGTTGTGGTCACCAATGAGGCCCTTGGCTTTGAATGTTGTAAGCACTGGACATTTGAGTTCCTCAGCGAGCTCGATGATGGACTCCATTTCAAATCGAGCGCCATGACCAAGGATAATGACTGGCCTCTTCGCATTCCTCAGTAGCTCTAGTGCTTGATCGACTGACTCGCGAGCAGGGGTGATCGTGACGGGTGCGAGTCGGCCTTCTGGTGAGCCGGGTGCAGCGTCTGGGTTGGCTGGAATTGTTTGGACATCGTCTGGGAAGATGATATTGGAGACGCCTTGCTTGATGATTGCATTTTTGATTGCGAGGGACATGAGTTCGCTGTGGTTTGAACCTGGCAAACAAAGATGACAGAACTCGGTGACTGAGCTGAACGCGTCTTTGAGCGGGAGCTCTTGGAAAGCACCTGGTCCGAAGACCTGCTGATTGACCTGTCCGGTTAAAGCAAGCATTGGTGAGCTATCGACTTTGGCATCCCAGCATCCGGTTAACAGGTTTGTTGCTCCGGGACCTGCAATGGTTAAACATGCAGCGGGTCTTCCGGTAAGCTTTCCAAAAGCTGAACATGCGAACGCGGCGGCGCCTTCGTGACGGATCGAAGTATATTGAAGCTTTCCTTCTATGGTTTGCTTGCGAAGAGCGTCTGCGAGCCCAAGATTTGAGTGTCCGACCATCCCGAATACATGTGTGACCCCCCAGTTGACCATGGTCTGTGCCATGAGATCTGTGACTGTGACTGGATGCTCGATTTCAGATTCGAGCCCGACATAGATTCCGTCGTCTCTTTCTTGGACAGGGTGGGTCGGGATACCGTCTCCGAAACTCCCTGGTGACTTTCCGGTTTTGGGATCAAAGTCCCAGCCGTGCCAGGGGCAGCGGAGATAGCATTCCCCTTCTTCGTTACATTCGATGGAGCCTTCACCGAGTGGGCCACCTTGATGGGGACATTCATTATCCATCGCGGAATAGGCACCTTGGTGATGTGTCAAGCATATCTGTTTGATCGAGTCTCCCTGCGGGATTGACACGGTCATCACTCTTCCGTCGGGGAGTTCGTCTTTGGTTGCGACTTTGTTCCATGTGAGTTGAACGGGAGTGCCTTTGATGGCGGGTTTCTTTGGTTGATCGCTCATAGTTCTTCCCTTGTTTGTCTTGATTGTGTAGTAGAGTAAATTAGATTGGAGCAATTATGAGCGGTTTGGTCCCACGAAGCTGATCCCAGCAAGATCCGCGATCTCGCGTTTCCATGCGACAAGATCTGACGGGTTGAGGTCTTTGAGTGCGCTGTGGCCGCATGCTCTGGAGAGGACCGTGATCAGATCCGTCGAAGCATTGAAGAACCGTTCTAATCGCTGGGCGGATTCTTCGATGATGATGCGCTGGCGCAGATGATCTTTCTGTGTTGCTATACCAACGGGGCAGTTATTGGAGTTGCATGCACGCATCCCTAAACATCCGATTGCTTGGATCGCTGCATTGGACAGACCGATCGCATCGGCGCCTAGCGCCATTGCTTTGGCAAAGTCGGCAGGTGTGCGGAGACCTCCGGTGACGATGAGCGTTGTGTCCGGACTTACTCGATCAATATGCAACCTAGCTCTAGCGAGCGCGGGGATCGTGGGTATGGAGATATTGTCACGGAATAGTGTGGGCGCTGCTCCGGTACCTCCACCTCGACCATCAATGATGATGTAGTCTGCTGAGGCTTCGAGTGCAAAGTTGATATCGGCCTCAATATGTTGAGCGCTGAGCTTGAAGCCAATCGGGATTCCACCCGTAACCGATCGTACTTCATCAGCTACATCTTTGAAATCTTTGGCTGAGGATAAGTCTTTGAAAGTTGCGGGACTGATTGCTGCTGTTCCAGGTTCAATGCCACGAACTTTTGCAATGGTGACATCAACTTTCTCTCCGGGAAGATGACCGCCGGTGCCTGTTTTAGCGCCTTGCCCACCTTTGAAATGAAAGGCTTGGCATTTGGCGACTTTATCGAGGCTGAATCCGAATTTTGCGGAGGCGAGTTCGTAGAAGTATCGTGAGTTGGCTTCTTGTTCTTGCGGGAGCATGCCTCCTTCACCGGAGCAAATCCCTGTGCCTGCATGCTCTGCGCCTTTTGCGAGGGCAATCTTTGCTTCTGATGAGAGGGCACCGAAACTCATGTCACTTACGAGTAATGGGATTTCAAGCTTCAGTGGTTTGTTGGCGCGGGGTCCAATCACTACTGAGGTATCAACCGGATCTTCATCGAGTAATGGCTTGGTTGCCATCTGGGCGGTAATGACTTGGATGTCATCCCATGATGGCACATCTTGACGGGGGACACCCATTGCTGCTGAAGGCCCGTGGTGTCCGTAGTTTGACAACCCGTTCTTTGCGAGTTCTTGAATAAGGCCGACATGGGGTTCTTCTGGTGTCCCATGGACATCTGCATACAGACCAAGGTATTCATCACGGTTATACGGTTGCGGGTTTGCATCCTGCCAAGATTTGATCTCGTCGACGTCTACCACAACACAGAGTTCGCTTTCATGAACTTCAATCCAAGATTGAAACTTGTTGAGTACTTCAGCGTTGTTGTATTCTGATATACCGGTGTCGATTCGGTAGTCCCAACCGTGAACGCCGCAGATTAGATTGTGACCTTCGACATGCCCATCGGACATGAGAGCACCGCGGTGCAGACATCTTCCGTACAGAACAGAGACTTGCTCTTCTCCATCGTTGTTAAACTTGGTGACGACGAGATCAACACCTTCAACAAGAGCGTACTGAGGCTTGTTAATTTCGAGGGTATTCCACTGTGCGACTGGTACTTTTTTCATTGAAGACTTTCCTGAGTGAGTAAAGAAGTTGACAACTGTGTATCAAGAATTTTTAGTAAGGCTGGGTTGTGGAGCACTACGGTCGAAGGTCAGTTAGCCACCCCATCGCTCGATATCAGTTGAGCGGACATCGATGATTGTGAGTGAGCCAATTGTTGTTTTGGTTCCGATGAGCTTGATTGGTTCACCGATGAACTGCAATGATTCAGGTCCCAGTTCTGTGGATCCATTGATCCTGATGAGTGGCATTTGATGTCCGGAATGATGATCAACTGCATGAAACATTGGCGGGAGTCCGCCTTGGATACAAAGAGTCGCACATGATTTATGAGCTTTTCCATCTCCGGGTTTCATTGCTCCAAGGAAGCATTTGCCATCGACGATTTCACCAACATACTCGACTCTTGTGTTTGCGGAGGTTGGTTGAGGGAGCGTACTGGTAGGTCCGTCTTGAGGTCGTATAGCATCTGATTCGGGGGCAAGCTGGATTGCCTTACGATCGTTGCGGGCGAGTATCCAGCCATCGATTTGAACTCGTTGATTGTCATATTCTTGAAGGCGGGTATGCTCGCCGTACTTGCCCAAACCGATCAGAAGGTGGATTTCACCAGAATCACTTAGCAGCAGTGGATACGGCTCATACTGAACGGTGCCAGTCCAGGTCTGCATCTGCGTTGGCGCGATGATTGTGAGACCAGGACTTCGCTGACTTGATGCGATCAGGACACTTGTTGCAATGAGACCTAGCCCTAAAAGTGTGAGAAAGACCACTAAGAATTTTTTGTGGGTAGATGGGACGGGGAGGTAGCCTACATAAAAGTCTGGTTGACTCGGTTTTGGATTCTGAGTTTCTTCTGGCGTGATCACTGATCGCCCTCCACTGATTTTGGTACTTCGTTGGCAGGTTCAACCGGAGCACCTGGTTGATTTGAAGTGGTGTTCAGGAGAACGCGCTGGCCTTGAATTTTGAGTTCGTAGGTCGGCACTTTCTCGTTGTAAGGGGGCGGGCTTTGACCGTTCTCTGGGAGGTATTGGTATCCATGCCACGGACAGGTTACACATCCGTTGACGATTTGACCTTCACCCAGCGGCCCGCCTTGATGGGCACAGACATTACTCATTGCGGACATGCCATTTTCATGACGGAAGACCGCGACGCGTTCTGCTCCCTTGGGGCAGACTACCCGGCCTTCATTGAGCGGGAAGTCACTGATCTCACCGATGTCTATCCAGTCTTGCGCGGATTCGATACCGTTTTTGTCTCGGTCTGATTCTTTGAATGCAGCTGCGATGTGGAGCACAGCAACGAGAACCGATCCCGCGATAAGTAGAGCACCGAACGCAAGATGACGCTCTGATTGCAATGCTCCGAACACGACATGCAAGAGTATCAATCCATACGCGATGTAGACCAGCATGTGGATTGATTTCCAGATGCGGGGGCTGAGGAAAGACAACCAGAAATCATGGCTTGTCGCTGCCATTGTAAAGAGGATTAGAAGAGCAAAGAACCCCATGATTTCAAACGGGAATCCGCTGATTGAGTTGTATGATTGATATCCATCAATCACCGCGGAGATCGGTGAGCGTACCCCGAAGGCGCCGTAAAATAGGAATACCAATGCAGCGTGGATCAAGGCGCACAGGAACATCACCACACCTAAATGCCTGCGGTTATAGAGTAAAGGCGCGACCAGTGTTGTGAAGCGTGCTAGCGGACCGATACATAGGATCACGTGGAGTAGCACTAGAGCCAATATTCCAAATGCGCGAATCAGCAGAATCATGGGCGATATCGCTTCTTGCCCGGAATGTACTACTGAACTAGTGATCACAAATCCTGCAAGAAACAAGACAGCAAACGCTGTGAGTATCAGGTCATAGTTGATTTTATGACGGTTCCACTGAACCCATGTGTAGCTTGCGGTCATGGAAGTTCACCTGTTGGCATTGTTCTGTCTGCTAAGGGAGTTTGCGTGTCCGAACTTGTAGTTGTTGCAGAATCGAGAGAGGGAGGTCGCAACACGATGGCGGTACTGACGCCGGCAACCAAAAGTGGCCCGATGATATACCAGAGTCTTGCGTGTCTTCTGCGGAGAGTTGCATTCATGTTGAGGGCTCACTTCCAGAAGTTCGAAGCTTGTGCGAATGCCTCAAGACGATTGGCCAGAGTGCAACAGCCCCTGGCAGGAATAAGAGCCTAACTTTTAAAGATGCCTGTGAAGCGACGGGATCGATCACTCGAATAGTGGACAGGACAAATCGGAGACCGATGAAGATCCCGATGACTCCATAGACCAGAATAGAAACGAGCATGAACTCTACTGTTGTCATTATTGCTCCATATCGTGCGAGTTCGGGGAGACAGTTTTCGGGCTCGCATCCCCTCTCCAGATCGGAACCGGAGCGTTACAGGGAATTGAACTACTCGGGGGTTGAACTATTTCATTGACTTGTAAAGACTAACAAATATTGCCAGAGGTATGTGGGCTTGTTGGCTGAAATTGATTCTTGGCAAAGGTTATTTGGTGAATAATGGGTGCTCGTGATCTATGCGTGGTGATTCAAGCATCTGAAAGAGTAAGTTGTTTACAAATGATGGGTCACGAGTCAACCCTAGATGATCGGTATCGATGAACTGTATTCTTTCCCATGCTATTGGACTCTTAAGTCCCACTTCCCATGATTGACCGACTCGCTCATCCATCAATGCGCTTGCGCGCGTGACTGTTCCATCTCCAAGATGCTCTTCTCCGACAGTGATTATCCCATTCGAATCGACAAGCAGCACACCGGTTGTGGGCTGGCTGTCCCCTGCGAAAAGGTGAAGCTGAGTGTGGGTTGGTGGGGTCGCGGGGGCATCGATTGCTTGAAAGAACTGTTGTGCTCGATCTAGACATTTCTGGAGATGATCCTTGGCAATCCTGAGCCGATCTGATCGATCTTTGACTTCAGGGAGGAGCCAACGAAGGGGTTTGTCTTCGCGGGGATCCATCATGCCCCACTGGTATCTTTCCCAGACATCTGCATCAAAAATATCGATTGTTTCTCCGGTGATTTTGTCGCGTACTAGACCGTGTCGAGTTCTTGGGAGCAACTGGTAGATTGCAGGGAGAGTTCCGACGATTCCGGGGCGGTAGTTTGGAAAAATTGGATTGAGATTCATCCCTGAAACCAGCTGGGAAAGTGATTCAAGCGATCCTGCGCTGGGGCTACCAACAATAAAGGCTCGGCTCACATTCTCTGCCCCTTCCCAAGTGATCTCGGGTAAAGACCCGTCATCTGGCAATGGATTCGGGCCATACCTCAAGTAGTATCTCAGAACTAACCCGCCCATTGAGTGCGCGACGACATCAATTTTGACCGGCTCATCCGGGCTCATGTTCATGCCTTTTCGGACGGCTCTCTGTGATTCGAGAATCTGTTGATGGAGGTAGAGGGATTGCTCAGAGATATCTCTTCTCCAGTCGTAGGCAAACTGGAAACAGGTATAGTGGAGCCCGCCGTAATCGACATAGCCACTTTCACCTAAACTTTTGTCACGGTACTTCCCTACTGCAAGGGTTTGCAAAATATTGACATACGCACCGATCTTGATCCCTCGAAAGATTCCTATGTCCGCGACAAGCACATCCAGTACTTCTGTTGCTTGACCATCATCGGTGAGCTTTGAAAGCGGGACACCCACTTCCATTGGGAGAGCGAACTGACGAGCTCCGGTTGGTTTATCTACATCCACTGCTCCGAATGTAAATGCTCCCCAAATTTTTGCCCCATCTTTTCGATCTTCAATCTTGGAACCCAAAATCCCAGGAAGAACAACTACTGGAACACGCTGACTTCCGATTTCTTGTGCAGGCTTCGAGTAGATTTCTGAGATGTACTTCGTGTCTGGTGCTGAAGAACACCCCGGAAAAATCGAAGACACGATCAAGACTAGCAGCGACATCAGAGTGATTCTGAGTTGAAGTAGATGGTTCTCAGTTGATGGTGCGTTTAGCATACTATTCTCGGATTCTTGGTTATTTTGAAAGGCTGGTTGGCAGAGTATACCACAATCGGAAGTATGCTGGGTGAAGCTGATTGCCAGTTCAATCGTGGCGAGAGTGGAGTTTGCTGGCTCATCTTCCATGGACGACAAATCTGAATTGTGCTACTACAGTTCTGACATGCAACGAAGAGCAGCTGTCATTTGTGCTTTGCGGACACCGGTCGGACGATACGGTGGTTCACTAGCTTCTGTGCGTCCGGATGATCTTGCAGCCCAAGTGATTCGAGCGTTGATTGAGCAAAGCGCAATCGATGGATCTCTGGTCGAGGATGTGTATCTGGGAGCTGCGAACCAAGCGGGTGAAGACAATAGGAATGTTGCCCGGATGTCTGCACTACTGGGGGGGCTCCCTGTCTCTGTTCCGGGTTCGACTGTGAACCGGTTGTGTGCATCTGGGCTTGATGCGATCAACATTGCCGCTCGAATGATCGAAGCGGATCACGGCGATGTCTTTATCGCGGGCGGTGTGGAATCCATGAGCAGAGCACCGTATGTGCTCAGCAAAGCTGAAAACGGTTTTGATCGCGGCCAGTCTATTTATGACACCTCAATTGGATGGCGTTTTGTCAATCCCAAGCTCTCAGAACTCCACCATCCTTTCCCGATGGGTGAGACTGCGGAGAATGTTGCCCGCAAGTATCAGATCAGCAGAGCAGATCAAGATTCGTTTGCATATCGAAGTCAGCAACGCTGGAAAGCAGCGAATGAGCAGGGGAGATTTGATTCTGAGTTGATTGAGATCAATATCCCTCAGCGTAAGGGTGACCCGATTGTCGTTCGGACAGACGAGCACCCACGACCAGAAACTTCACTGGCCAAGCTTGGAACTTTGCGACCAGTCTTTGCACAAGACGACCTTGGAACAGTGACTGCAGGGAACTCGTCTGGGGTCAATGACGGTGCGGCGGCGCTGCTCTTGGTTGAAGAACATCGCGCCAAAGAGCTTGGACTTACTCCGATTGCGTATGTGGGCAAGAGCGCATCGGCTGGTGTTGATCCGGCGCATATGGGTATTGGTCCGGTGCCAGCGATCCGCAAGGCGCTTGACCGGGCGCAGCTCACACTTGAAGATATTGATCTTGTGGAGCTCAATGAAGCTTTTGCTGCCCAGTCGGTTGCATGTGCTCGCGAGCTGCAGATTCCTGATGAGAAGCTGAATGTCAATGGCGGTGCGATTGCAATCGGTCATCCGCTCGGATGCAGCGGCGCTCGGATTGCGACTACATTGATCCACCAGATGGTGCGAGATGATGCCAAGCGAGGGATCGCGTCGTTGTGTGTCGGGGTTGGACAAGGGCTTGCGACGATCTTTGAACGCGAATAGAACATCTCACGCTCTTTTGCTGACCTGCTTAGTTTGACTGCAACTCGATAACTGCGTGCGATCAGCTCATCGAGACAAGTTTCTCAAAGCCTCTTCTGTAGGCAGCGATCAACTCATCAATGTCTGCCTCAGTCATTGGGGTCGACAATGTAGCTGCGCAGGTATTGATCAGTACAAATCCTTCATCAAACATGTGATCAAGAAGTACTTTCAGACGAGTAGACTCTTGCGCGGATAGATAGGCTTCGCGGTAGTTGCGAGGGGCTTGTGCTTTGACATGCACCCTGAACATTGACCCTACCCCGGTAACACTTGCGACAGCACCGGTTTCATCGATCGCATTCTTGATGCCATCTGTCGCTCTTTTGGCTAGCGCATTTAGACGCTCGATTGCTGGTTGATCAAACTTCTGCATTGCCGTTAGTCCAGCGACCATACTGATTGGGTTTGCGGAGAAAGTTCCGGAATGCGGAAAAAGATATCTCTTGGACTTTGGATTGAGAACATCCATCAACTCGGATTTACCTGCAACAGCACCGATCGGGAATGCTCCGCCAATCATTTTTCCCAGCGCGGTCAGATCCGCTTGGAATCCATATTGTTCTTGGAGTCCACCGTAACCTGATCGGAAGGTGATGACCTCGTCAAGCACCAAGAGGACGCCATTTTGTGTTGTCCATTCTCGGATCGCTTGAACAAACTCAGGATCTGCGGGGTTCAAACCAACTCTATGAGGCATGAGATCAAGCACAACGCACGCGAGTTTGCTTGCGTGTTGATCGAGCAGTGCGATCGCTTTCTCAGCATTGTTGTATGGGAACACAACTACATCAGATACCGCTGAGTCTGGTGTTCCTGATACTAGAGGAACCGGGTTTGGATGATCGATGTGCCCCCACCCTTCGGGTGTTGGGGTCTGGCTGACCTCGACATAGTCGTACGCGCCGTGATAAGCGCCCTCTGCTTTGGCGATCATTGGACGGTTCGTGTATGCGCGAGATGCTTTGATTGCAAGCATCAGCGCTTCGGTCCCTGAGTTTACGAAACGGAGTTGCTCGAAGCCTTCGTTGCGGGCTAGGAGGTGTTCGGCATACTCGATTTCTACTTCCGTGCCCATATTAAATGCGGTGCCTTTGGCGAGTTGTTCCCCCACTACTCTGGCCATATCTGGATCGGCATGGCCGTGGATAAGCGATGCCATATTGTTGGCAAAGTCGATTCTGCTTACGCCTTCCACATCGACGATCCGGCATCCCTTGGCATACTCAACATAGAGCGGGTTGGGATCGCGCAACACTGCGTTGCGGCTGACGCCACCGGGCAAGACTTTCTTCGCTCTGGAAAAAAGTTCGGCGCTGCGTGTGGTTTGTGCTGGGGTGCTCATTTGGGAATTCCTTGAGTTCGTCATTACGCGTGAATCAATGGCGCGCTAGTGCGTTCTTGGACATAGTCAAAATCCACTCCGTCGCTGAGTTCTACAACTTTGAATCCATTACTTGTTACATCAATCACTGCTAGGTCTGTGTAGATTCGATTGATCACGCGCTTTCCAGTCAATGGGAATGTGCACGACTCCACGAGTTTGGGTTCGCCGTTCTTGGTGCAATGCTGGGTGATGACATATACCGATTTGACACCTGCGACTAGATCCATTGCCCCACCCACAGCTGGGATCGCATCAGGTGCGCCTGTGGACCAGTTTGCGAGATCACCGTGCATTGAGACTTGCATGGCGCCCAGTACACAGAGGTCGATATGTCCGCCTCGGATCATTGCAAAGCTGTCTGCATGATGAAAGAACGCTGCGCCAGGATTGACAGAGACCTGCTTTTTCCCCGCGTTGATGAGTTCGGGATCCCCTTTGCCATCTTCAGGCGAGGGGCCCATACCGAGCAATCCGTTTTCGGTGTGATAGATTAGTGTTCGTCCATCTGGGACAAACTTGGTGACCAGTTCGGGGATGCCGATCCCTAGATTTACATAGGAACCATTTGGGATGTCTTGAGCGAGGCGCTGAGCCATCTGCTCGCGGGTTCTTCCGATCGGTTGTGGCTCGGTCATGGGTAGGACACTCCTGATTGAACCAGCGCGGATTCATGGGCCGGGTTCGGGACGGCTACCACGCGGTTCACGAAGATCCCTGGCGTGACGATGATCTCTGGATCGATCTGGCCAGCATCAACAACCTGCATTGCTTGAACGATCGCGACCTTGGCGGCCATCGCCATTGGTGGTCCGAAGTTGCGGGCGGTTTTGTTATAGATGACATTGCCGTGGGTGTCTGCGGTGTGCCCCTTGATGAGTGCAAAGTCCGCTTGGAGTCCGCGCTCGAGGATGTACTCTTTGCCATCGAACTCTTTGGATTCTTTACCCTCTGCGAGCGGGGTGCCCACAGCTGCTGGGGTGTAAAAACCCGGAATGCCAGCTCCACCAGCACGGATGCGTTCTGCGAGTGTGCCTTGCGGGACGAGCTCGAGTTCTGTCTTTCCGCTTCGATACAGATCTGGAAACACAGTCGAGTTCGCGGTTCGGGGGAATGAACAGATCACTTTGGATACGCGTTCAGCTTTGAGCAGTGCCGCTAATCCAACTTCTCCGCTCCCGGTATTGTTACTCACCACCGTCAGGTTTTTTGATCCTTGGTCGATGAGTGCATGGATAAGCTCGATCGGGCTCCCGGCTTCACCGAACCCCCCAATCATAATGACAGCACCGTCGAACACATCGCGCACTGCATCGGCGACGGTTCCCACCTGCTTGTTGATCATTTTGCTACCTGCTCAGCTTCTTCTTTGGTTTCAACGACACGCTTGTAGTCAAAGAGCCCTGCTTCGTCGAAGAGGACACGGTCTTCGTAATCATCAAACCAGACTGCATCTGGGTTGCGACCGACGATGCAGACCTTGCCTCGGTCTGGTGCGTCGTGTGCGTTTCGGAGGAGTTTGAAGATGACCACGCCATTTTCGCTTCCTGGAAGTCCCGGGATTGGTTCGTTGGTGACTGCATTGACCTCGGTTTTCCCTTTGTAGTGGGTGATGGAGAGTCGAGCGTGGGATTCAACACCTGAGAGGCCTTTTTGGGATTCGTTTAGGATATTCCAAGAGGTCTCGATGGGGATGTTGAATGCTTTGTACGCAACGATATCACGGCCGCAGAAGAAGTAGTGATTTTCTGCGCCGACTCGCTTCATCTCGCGCTGCATAATGCGGAGTGCATCAGCATCGTTGTTGATATCTTTGATGATTGGTGTTTGGTTTTCGACGGTGATCCAACCACGATCAACGAGGCCATGCATTGCTTTGCCTGTTTCTGGGACCCACTGGAGGAATCCCTGCTCATCTCGGACATAGTTGTCATGGTCATCCTTGACGAGGAACTCGTCTGGATGCTCGAAGTGAATCATGATGTGGAGACCGACCTGTGGGTAGGACTCGTGGAAATG
Organism: Phycisphaerales bacterium; assembly: GCA_045105315.1. Taxonomy (GTDB): domain Bacteria; phylum Planctomycetota; class Phycisphaerae; order Phycisphaerales; family UBA1924; genus UBA1924. The sequence goes on from JBGCDI010000004.1 coordinate 159,704, forward strand.
ATCGAGCATCGCGAAGAAGGTTTCATCAAATCGCTGAGGATAGAAGGCCATCTCTTTGGTACCGATGCGGATTGATTCAACTCCCGCCTCTGCTAGGGCGGCGAGCCAGGCACCAATCTTGGAGTTGTTGAGCACCATTGGGTCACCACCAGAGAGCAGGACTTCACGGAGTTTCTCGCGACCACAATCTGGGTGGCGACCACCGTTTTCCTTGACTGCTTGGTTGAATGCACGCACATATCCGGTGACTTCGGAGATCTTCGCAAGCCCCTTCTTGGCAACGGTACCATCGGCTCGTTTGATTTCTTTACGCGCGATCAGTTCTTCGCGATAACAGAAGCGGCAGTGCGCCGAGCAGGTGGAGACGACATAGAGCAATCCCATCTCGTACTTATGCAGCAGCCCTTCGACCGGCGCGTAGTCCATTTGATTCCCGGGATCTTCTGATCCTGCGAGGTCCATTGTTTCGTCGGGGCTGGCTTTGACGAGACGTTGGAGGGGCTTGCTTTTAACTGCAAGCTCAAAGAAGTGGCGTGTGACCTTCACGGGCATTCGTTTTTCAACATCGCGGTCGCCCCCCTTGAGACCACCGAGCTGGACGAGTTCTTGGGAGCTGTAGAACCCCCGCATATCTTCGGGAGCTTTTTCATCAAGGAATGGCGCGAGACCATTGATGATTTCTCGTTTGTGCTGAACATCTTCGATTTTGTCTAGGAACGCTTGTTCTTTGTCGGACTGGACATATTTCTGCGGCTGGATCATGAACTGGTCTCCATTTCGTGACGACAAAGGTCAAAGCTGTTTCTGTAATGATATGCACACTCTTGAATGCATATTGTAATACACTGACCATCGGAGTGCCAGTGATGTCTATACATGAATTTATCGCCAAAGTCAGCGACCAACTCACCCCAACTGAGCGGCGGATAGCCACTTTGGTGCTCCAGGACCCAACACTGGTCGCATTTGGGACGGTATCGGACCTTGCGAGCAAGGCTCATACCAGCAGACCCTCGATCGTACGTTTTGCGACCAAACTCGGATTTGATGGATATACGGATTTACAGAAGTGGATACAGAGCGAACTCTCCGCTCAGCTTTCGAGCCCTAGTCACCGAATTCGGCTAGCGGAGCACGGAGCTGGTCCTGTACGGTCGGGAATCGAAGAAGCGATAGACCAGACTTTTCGAACTCTTGATGAGAATCAACTTCATGCACTTTCTGCTCCGATTGCTGGTGCGCGGAAGGTTTGGATCTTATCAGGCGAGACATCCATGGCGGGTGCGATCGCTTTGAACAGCGGGCTGTGCATGATTCGCCCAGATGTGAGACTTGTTGATGAACACTCAACAGGCCGGGAGTTGAGCAGCGCGATGGATACGGATGTTGCCGTAGTTTTTGACTTTGCTCGATACAGGCGAAGCTCTGTGACATCAACCCGAGTTCTTTCTGATCTAGGTGTTCAGATAGTGGCGATCACGGATGGGCCTTTGTCTCCACTTGCTGCACTCACTGAAACATGGTGCGAACTCAGAATTCCTGCGGTTGGCCCGTTTGATAGCTCGATTACTGCAGTGATCACGGCGGAGTTAATTGTTGCGACGGTGGTTCAGCTGCTTGGTCATGAAGCGCATGATCGGATAGACAGGCTTGAAGAGTTGTGGCAACGCACTGATACATTTTTGAACTACAGTCCTCGCCGGGTTCGAGAGATCTGAATCCAGACTGACACCAGCCATAGCAAGTTTATAAGCACCCCTTATTTGGGGCTGCCACTTCAGGGCGGCCAATAGGCCAGATTGACAATCTGAAATATATACATGTCGATTTCAAACTCTTTTTCTCATTGCTTATTGTAATGCTGAAGATCTCGACCAGTGCCTCCGAAATCGATGACAGTTGTTGCGGTGTTCTATTGGCAGTTCAATGTCCACGCGATACAGATTTACACTACTGGCCGGGAGCCAAACTATGAGCATCGGTAATCAAGACTCCAAACTGACTATTGGTATTTCGACAAAGATCATTGGTATCACCTTTGGTATCCTTGTAGCTGTGATTATTGTCAACTATGTTGTATTTCTAACTGGATATCGCAATGATATTCAAGCTTCGTATATTGATCGCGCTTCGGGGTTTACAGCGGTCGCTGATGCGGCAAAGAATAGTGCTTCTGAAAAGTATATTGAAGGGGATATCAACTCTGAAGAACTTCTGGAGTCAGCACTCGCTGAGATCGATAGCGGCAAGCACTATTCCAAGACGCGATACTTTCAGAATATCCCGGTGATTGTTGGGTGGGAAGCTGCTGCGCAGGCGGCAGAACGAGAAAAGATCGAGTTTAAAATTGTCTCACTCGAGGCACGGAATCCTGATAACGCTCCAGCTGCGGGTGGCTTTCGAGATCAGATGCTTCGTGATTTGACCGAATTTTACAAGAACAAAAACGAAACAGTGCTTTCGCGAGTCAACGAGGAAACAAACACACTGCACTACATGCGTGCAATCACACTTGATCAATCCTGCATGAGCTGCCATGGTGATCCAGCGCAATATGATGAGCGGGATGCCGATGGCAACTACGATGGCAAGGATGCCCTCGGATTCCGATACGAGAACTGGCCAGTGGGATATATGCACGGTGCGTATGAAGTGCAGATGCCTTTAGATTCATTGGATGCGAGTGTGACGGGATTTTTCGCAAAGGGCATCAGCTGGACACTCCCGATAGTGATTCTGACCTTTGGCGGATTTGTCCTTGTGATTCGCAAGCTTCTCGGAAAACCACTCGCGATGGTTTGCTCGGTTATGGAAACTGCTGGCCAGGGTGATTTGAGAACTCGATTAGAGTTTAACCGGTCTGATGAAATCGGCTCACTTGGGAAGTGGTTCAATGTCTTACTCGACAACCTGAGCGACATGGTGACTGAGATTCGGAGTACTTCACAATCCGTAGCTTCTGCATCAACTGAAATTGCTGCCTCTGCAGAGCAGATGGCTGTGGGTTTGCAGAACCAGGAACAACAAACCCAACAAGTGGCAGCGGCGGTCGAAGAGCTGTCTCACTCGGTTACAGAAGTGGCGGCTAAGTCTGCGGATACAACTACAGTTTCTGAAGAGAGCCAAGCTCAGGCAGAAGATGGTGGTGTCATCGTCAACTCTACAGTTGACGAGATGAAAGGGATTGCGAGGGAAGTTCGCGGCAGTGCTGACACTATAAATACGCTCGGTGAGAAGAGTAAAACTATTGGAGAGATTGTATCGGTGATTAACGATATTGCTGATCAAACAAACCTGCTCGCACTCAATGCAGCGATTGAAGCGGCACGCGCCGGTGAGTATGGGCGCGGGTTTGCGGTTGTTGCTGACGAAGTCCGCAAGCTCGCGGAACGGACTACTGAAGCGACCGAAGAGGTTTCATCATCTATCCGCGGGATTCAAAGCGAAACTGAATCAGCGGTCCAGTTGATCGAAGCGGGATCCGAACGGGTGGGTAAAGGTGTGGAGCTCGCGAATCAAGCTGGTACATCGCTACAGAGTATTGTGACCGGTTCCAAGAGTGTGCAGAACATGGTCCGTGACATCGCGGCAGCGGCAACTGAGCAATCGGCTGCGTCTAGTGAAATTGCACGAGCGGTTGAGAGCATTAATGCGGTGACTCGCGAGTCATCCGAGGGTGCTTCACAAGCTGCCCAAGCTGCGGGTGATCTTGCCCATCAAGCAGAGCAGCTTCAGTCGCTCGTTGACAAGTTCCAAGTGAACTGAGTTTCGTAGCGTATGATTTGACAGGTCAACTTTGGAACTGCAGCTCGTGTGGCTATAGATCCTTAGCCCGAATCAATTATCTGCGGGCTTTGATGATCAATGTTGATTCAGATTCATCTGTGTATTGGAATCTATTCATAGACTCAGATCTAGTGGATTGGTTTGGGTGAGCATACAAACATCTTGGGATCTCAACGATCCTGATGAAGGCTCATGTACGAAATTGGGTATTGCGTGGATTGTGGTGCTACCCTCCATGCTTGGTTGGCGAGTTTGCCAACCTTTATCCATTCCAAATGCGCTATCGATTTCGATTATTGATCCCCAAAGACCACCATGCCTAACCTACTGACAGCTCGCAGCTTATCGAAAGCTTACCCGTCAAACATTTTGTTCGAGGGCGTGTCGTTCCATGTTGAAGATGGCGAACGGATCGGGCTCATCGGCCCCAATGGAAGCGGGAAATCTACGCTTTTGAAGATCCTTGGTGGCTCAGTTGATCCTGATGAAGGGGAGGTCGTCCGCAAGCGTGGATTGCGTGCTGTGTATGTTGAACAGGATGATACATTTGATCCGGGCGATACACCGTTGTCTGCTGTGATGTCCAGACTGGATGCACATGATGATTCTGGAATGGATCCAGAAACCAGGGCATCGATCACACTCACGAAGCTCGGGTTTAGCGATCTCCACCGAGAGGTTGCGACACTCTCGGGTGGGTGGCGGAAGCGGCTTGCAATAGCGAAGGCGCTCGCTCAATCTCCTGAACTATTGATGCTGGATGAGCCCACGAACCATTTGGACCTCGAAGGTGTGATGTGGCTCGAGCGGTTTGTGAAACAAGTGTCCATTGCGATCGTGTTTGTTACTCACGACCGAAGATTCTTGGAGAATACAGCAACTCGAATCATCGAACTTTCAAAGGCCTATCCGGGCGGCGCCTTTGAATCGATTGGCAACTATACCGATTTTAACAAACGCAAAGAAGCATTTTTAGACGCTCAGCGCGCAGCTCAAACCAGTATTGCGAGCAAGGTTCGACGGGACACTGCATGGTTGAACCAGGGGATCCAGGGACGCCAAACTCGAAATAAAACCCAGGTTCAAGCTGCTGCTGCTCGCAGGGAAGAACTCAAAGAGACCATGCAACGCAATGATGCGCCTTCTAAGACTGCGTCGTTCGCGTTTCAGGCGACTGATAGAAAGACCAAGAAACTCCTTTCGCTTGAGGGTGTGACGAAATCGATGGGTTCTAAACAGTTGTTCGAGTCACTGAGCATCACGCTTACACCGGGGCAGCGGGTTGGTCTGCTTGGAGTCAATGGATCTGGCAAAACCACTCTGATGAGGCTGATGTCTGGTGATCTCAAGCCTGATGCGGGGAATATTCAACGCGCTGACGATCTACAGATTGTCACCTTCAGTCAGCATCGTGAATCATTAGTGCAGACTCAGACGCTGCAAGAGGCACTCTGTCCGTTTGGTGAGATGGTTCAGTACATTGGCCAATCTATTCATGTATCTGGATGGGCAAGAAGATTTCATTTTGATCCGGATCAACTGAGCACTCAAATACGCAACTTATCTGGTGGCGAGCAAGCACGGGTGCTGATTGCCAACCTCACACTGTTACCCGCGGATGTCTTGCTTCTCGATGAGCCTACTAATGACTTGGATATCCCATCACTGGAAGTTCTCGAGCAGTCACTCATGGAGTTTTCGGGTGCGATTGTCATGGTAACGCACGATCGTTTTTTGCTTGAACGCATCTCCACCGAGTACTTAGCACTTGATGATCAAGGCGAAGCGAAGTGGTTCGCATCCATTGAGCAGTGGAATGCGTCTCGATCAAGTGCAAAATCGGAACCGGTCCAGAATAGTAAAGCAGAATCTTCGGGGTCTCCAACTGTTCAAAGATCCGGAAATCCGCGAAAGACCACAAAGCTCTCATACAAGTTCCAGGTCGAGTACGAGGGCATGGAAGAAGCGATTCTTGAGGCAGAGTCCAAAGCCGAACTCCTAGAAACTGAGACTTCGGACCCTTCGCTCACGGCTGATCACAAACGAGCAGCCGAGGTGTATTCAAAGCTCAAAGATCAGCAGGCACTAGTTGCCGCTTTATATGCGCGATGGGCAGAGCTAGAAGCAATGCAGGAGAAGTGATCGCAAACTCTCACAGACTCATTACAAAGTGATTTTGTAGTTGTCATCCACAATGGGTATCCGTCAAAAGTGGTCACATCCGTATAGATACTGTTTGCGATTTTGTTCTATGAAACATTTGGCAACTGATACAGTGTTTCGGCCCCTGGACCAACTGGCAACCCAAAAGCGAAGACCCAAAGATAGAACAAAACCGTCCATGCAATCAAGAAGAAAATTGAGTACGGGAGCATCGTTGCAACCATTGTACCGATTCCAAGATCCTTCTGATATTTGGTTGCGACTGCGAGAATCAATCCGAAGTAACTCATCATCGGGGTGATGATGTTGGTTGTTGAATCGCCAATCCTGTAGGCAGCTTGGATAACCTCGGGGCTGTATCCAATCGCCATTAACATGGGGACAAAGATTGGCGCGGTGACCGCCCACTGAGCGCTTGCTGATCCGAGCATGAGATTTACGAAGCAGCACATGAGAATGAACGGGATGAACACCAGTGGATTATCAAGATTCAACGACACGATAACATCAGCGCCCAAGACCGCGAGTATCTGGCCCAGTCCTGAGTAGTTGAAGTATGCTACAAACTGTGCAGCGAAGAATGTGAGGACAATGTAGAGTCCCATGCTTCGCATTGCTCCAGCCATCGCTTCGATGACATCTCGGTCGTTGCGTATGGTGCCTACGACTCGGCCGTATACGAAACCGGGAATCACGAAAAAGATTAGGATGATTGCGACCACGCTCCGAAGAAGTGGCCGAAACATCTCGGGACCAGTTACTGTCGGATCAGGATTTCGGAGAACTCCCCATCCCGGGAGTGTTCCGGTGTTCATGCCTGGCCCTGCGACATAGATGATTCCAAGAATGACCACGAACGCGCTGAATCCTGCGAATGCCAGCCCTTTGCGTTCTGTCTTGGTGATTGCTTCAAGCGCTTTGACTTCTCCCAAGTCTTCGGAGGCATCCTTGGGGTCGTAGGTACCCAGTCGTGGTTCAACGATTTTTGCAGAAACGAACCATCCGACGGCGGTGATCATGAAGGTACTGGCAATCATGAAGTACCAGTTGACTGCTGGGTGGACTTCGTATGCTGGATCGAGGATTTGTGCAGCTTCTTCTGTAATCCCAGCCAAGAGCGGATCAACTGTACCGATGAGCAAGTTGGCTGAGTAACCACCCGAAACGCCTGCAAATGCTGCTGCCATACCGGCTAGCGGGTGTCTGCCCAATGAGTGATAAATTGCCATCGCGAGGGGGATGAGCACAACATATCCCATTTCACTCGCAGTATTACTGATGATCCCTGCAAAGATCACTACAGCAGTGACTAGATTTTTTGGTGCCCCAAGCACGAGCGCGCGGACCGCGGTTGTAAGCAATCCTGATTTCTCTGCAACACCTACACCCAGGAGCGCGACTAATACAGTTCCAAGTGGGACAAAACCGGTGAAGTTGGTCACCAGGCTCTCGCTCATCCAGCGGATACCTTCACCGGATAGTAAGCTACGGACAGTGAACACAGTGCCCTCTGCTCCTGGTCGAGGATCTTCTACTGAGAGGCCAAAGCTTGATGTAATTTGTGAGATGATCACGACACCCAATGCGAAAAGTGCAAACAATGAAACGGGGTGTGGGAGCAGATTACCCAGCCATTCCACCGCAGAGAGGAATCGTTTGAATAGTCCGCTGTTTTTTTGAGGCGGCTGAATATCTTGCGAGCCTGCGCCGGATTGTGATTTGTGCTCCATATGGATCAACTATATCAATCGGATATCCACTGCACACGCTCTGAGTTGACTTTCTACCTTCATTATCAAGATTGAACTGAAGGCGAACTTGTAATCAAATAGAAGTGGTTTCGGAACATGTTGAAATTCGGGGAAGGGCACATTCGTCGATTATCTAAGCGACATTCTTGACGCAACTCACTCGTTAACCAAGCAAAATCACGTGAGGAGCTATATAGTTCCTATGCTTCGTATTCACCAAATCAGACTCCCGCTGAAGCACCCTTCCGGTGCGATTGCTAAGGCGGCAGCTACTCGGCTGGGTGTACCTGAAGATCACCTCATCTCATGCACAGTCTTTCGACGAGCACATGATGCTCGAAAGAAAAATGCGATTATGTTGGTCTACACGCTTGATGTTGAAGTTCATCATGAATCAGCTGTAATCGAACAGTTTGAAAACGATCATGAGGTGAAATCGACTCCTGATATGGAGTATAAGTTCGTAACCCAGGCCTCGAGTATGTCGAATGCTTCTCGCCCATTGGTGATTGGTGCAGGTCCTTGCGGCTTGTTCGCAGCGTTGATCTTGGCACAAATGGGATTCAAACCCATCATTCTTGAACGGGGCAAGGTTGTTCGTCAACGCACGAAAGACACATGGGGGTTATGGCGCAAGTCAATACTCAAAGCTGAATCCAATGTTCAATATGGAGAGGGCGGTGCGGGGACATTCTCAGATGGGAAGTTATACAGCCAGGTCAAAGATTCGAGATTTCTTGGGCGCAAGGTGCTTACAGAGTTTGTGAAAGCGGGTGCCCCACCTGAAATCCTGACTGAAGCGCATCCTCATATCGGCACTTTCCGTTTGGTCAAAATGGTTGAAAGTATGCGTGAGACCATCGAATCTCTTGGTGGTGAATATCGATTTGAAAGCCGGGTCATCGATTTTGACATCATCGAAGCCGGGGATCGCAAGCACATTCGCGGCGTGACTCTTGATGATGGTGAGCAGATTCGATCCGATCATATCGTCCTTGCAATTGGTCATAGTTCACGCGATACCTTTCAGATCCTTCATGATCGAGATGTATACATCGAGGCCAAACCGTTCTCACTCGGATTCCGTATTGAGCATCCACAATCTGTAATTGACAAAGCACGGTTCGGGAAGAATGCAGGGAATCCGATTCTTGGTGCTGCGGATTACAAACTTGTTCATCACGCTTCCAATGGGAGAGATGTGTACAGCTTTTGTATGTGCCCAGGCGGGACCGTTGTTGCTGCAACATCGGAAGAAGGCCGGGTTGTCACCAATGGGATGAGTCAATATTCACGAGCTGAGCGGAACGCGAACGCTGGAATCGTCGTGGGTATCACGCCTGAACTGGATTATCCTGACGGACCGCTTGCGGGAATTGATTTCCAACGCAAGTGGGAAAGCGCAGCATTCATCGCGGGCGGCGGTACATATGCAGCCCCAGCCCAACGCGTGGGCGATTTCATTGCTGGGAAACCGAGTACTACTCTTGGCAAAGTTATTCCGTCATACAAACCGGGAGTCACCCCGACTGACTTGTCTTCGTGCTTGCCTGATTTTGCGATTGAAGCGATCAGGGAGGCGCTCCCATTCTTTGCCAAGAAGATTCGTGGCTTTGACATGGATGACGCGTTATTAACCGGTGTTGAAACTCGAACATCTTCACCTATACGAATCAAACGCGACGAATCATTTCAAAGTGTCAACACGACTGGGCTTTACCCTGCAGGCGAGGGCGCTGGGTACGCGGGGGGTATTCTCTCGGCTGGGATTGATGGCATTAAAGTTGCAGAGGCGGTCGCTCAATCGATCAACTCTATTTAATCTAGAACGATATACTCTCTGCTCATGTTCAAAAAATTACCAATCAAAGCGACTGCACCAATTCTCGTTGGTCTCCCCACTCTTCTGTTGGGAACATGGCTCTCAATCGCATGGAGCAGAAACTCACAAGATGCAATCAGACAGATTGCCACACAAAGCATCCAAGAAATACACACGCTTGTGAGCACCCGGGTTCAAGATGAGTTGGCGATGCCTATGCGGGTCACGCAGCTCAATGAGCACTTGATCTCGACGGGCATGCTCGATCCAAAAAACCTGGTCAACTGGCGAGACCTCTTTTACGAACAATCACAAGATTTCGAAATGCTTAGTTCAGTTGCTTGGGGAGGTAACGATGGGCGGGCAGCGTGGATCAGCAGATATGCAGATGGATATCTCTACTGGGCGATTAAAGACGACGCGGACGATTCACCAATGCTTGAGTGGAAGCTTGATGATTCAGGTGCTTCGCCGGTATCACCAACTAACCAATACGCGTACGATCTCTTTAGTCGTCCATGGTATCGATCTGTGATTGATGCTGGCTCTGCTACTTGGAGTGATCCATTTCTTTGGGTCGGTGGAGAAGACGGTGCCCCGCCTACACTCGGGATTTCCTATGGTGTCCCGGTTCGCGACGACAATGATCAGATGCTTGGCATCATCGATGCTGATTTTTCACTCAAGGATTTGTCAAAGTTTCTTAACTCGATCCAGGTAAGCGAGCGAGGTTTTTTGGCGTTAATTGATCCCCATGGAAAGCTGGTTGCTGGCTCGGGCGTGATCAAGACCGTGTCAGAGACAGGGGAGCAAGTTTCTATCGGTGATCCTGTTAATTCAGCTCTTTCTGCTGCATCTAGATCTGTGTATGGTGCGGATTCTATTCGCGGAAAGCACCCCTCTGTTATGGTCAATGACGAGAGCTACTTTCTACGCACTTCCTCCGTTGGAAGTGAACTGGGGCTTGATTGGCTTCTGGTAACTATGGCTCCAGAAGACGACTTTCTTGGTGAGATTAAGCAGAGCTTTCGGAATATTTTACTTCAAAGTATTCTCATCATGATCGCGACAGCGCTTGTTGGTGTGTATGCAGGCCGTTGGCTTGTAGCACCACTCGTTCGGATTTCTGATGGTGTTCGTCGGATCAGCGGAGGAGATTTGGATACCACTCTGGACATACATCACGCACCAGAGTACACGAATCTTGCAAACGAGATCAATGAGATGACCGCAGGTTTGCGTGATAGGATGCGAATGCGTAAATCGCTCTTGCTTGCGCAGGAAGTGCAAAAGAATTTACTCCCGGCAGAAGATCCAACAATCAATGGATTACAGGTGGCAGGGCATAGTACATACTGCGATGAAACAGGTGGAGATTACTACGACTTCCTCGATGTTTCGGGCGACAATGATCACCAAGCGATGATCGCGCTTGGTGATGTGATGGGGCACGGCGTCGCTGCGGCGATGCTCATGGCAACCGCTCGTGGAATCCTTCGCAGCCGGAGTTCATTGGATGGTTCGCTTGCGGACTTTCTTGAACACCTGAACAATCTACTGGTACCCGATACTCGGGGCCAGCGGTTCATGACCATGCTTTTGCTTATTGCCGACTCTGAAAAGCAGACAATTCGGTGGGCCTCAGCAGGACATGGCCCCCCCATTATTTACGATTCCATAAACGATCAAGTTATCGAGCTCGAAGGTGGAGGGATTCCCCTTGGTCTCGTTGATGAGACTGATTATCAAGAATATGTAATTGATAATGTCACCTCTGGATATGTCATCCTGTGCGCCACTGATGGCGTGTGGGAAGCATCTGGTAGTGACGGCGAACAGTTCGGGATTGATCGTGTGTACGATTTTCTCAAAGATCATGCGGAACTCGACGCAAAGTCGATTGCCGACTCGCTTCACTCAGCGGTTGCTCTGCATGAAGGGCCGGACGGGAAAGATGATGACATGACTTTTGTTGTGATCAAGATTCCTTGAGATTGAACCCACCCGAAGATGGAACTGGTGTGTGTCAGGTCTTTACCCAGTTCGATACCAAATCCTGATCAGACCTGATGCAAACTCTAAGCGACACAGATTGCGTTGGGCATCCGTTCCTATGGTGTACTGCATGATCCTGTACAGGTTCAGAAGGGTGATGGTCGAGATACAGCATTGAGCTTGGGCGTGTTTTTCACTTCTGGAGCACGCTTTCGTTCTTCGCATGCAGATATTTGGTCAGTCCTCGTTCTTAAAAGGCTAAAAGACAGATTTCCATGCATGAAATCCGCATCCTGGCCGATATTGGACCTGTATCAGAAAAGCTTACCTTTCGGTTTTATTGTTTTACCAGTTGGAGAGAAAAATGGGCACACGGATCAACAAGAGTCTTGCAACAGGTGTATTGACATTGTCGGCTTTGATTTCAGCTGCAGGAGCTGCGCAAGCGCCTTTCAGTAAGGTTGTTGAAGGCTACGACAAGGTCTCTGTACTTGCTGGGGAGAAATCTTTCTACACGCTCTACACACGAGACAAAGATGCTCAGATTTTGGCAGAGCTTCCTAAAAACTATGAAGGCAAGAAGTTCTACCTTGTCGCTACCGTTTCTGCTGGGCATCCCCAGGCAGGTGTGTATTCAATCTGGCACAACGCGGTCGGAGTACCAACTAAAACAGTGTACTGGTCAAGACGCGGCGATCAGCTCATGCTTGTCGAACCCAATATGTCTGTGCGTACAAGCGGGGATGCACAATCGAAGGCTGGTGTTGAACGGGTCAATACGGACAGAGTAGTACTCTCCGTCCCGATCCTTGCAACTGGACCCGGTGGTGGACCGGTCATTGATTTAGACCGCGCCCTGCTCGGCTCATCAAATGCGTTCATTGGCCGGTTTTTAGATCGAGCAAATGTAGGGCTCGCAAAGATTACCAAAGCAAAGGTCTTCCCGAACAATATTGAAATTGGTTACCAGCTCCCGCGTGCAAATGGGCAGTTCGCAGAAGTACGATTTTCACTTGGTATGCCGGAACGCGCGAAAGACTTTCAACCACGAGAAGCGGATCGTCGGGTAGGTATCTACTACGAATCATATGAAGATCGGGCTATCAATGACGGTTCGTCACAGATTGTGCGATACGCAAACCGTTGGCATATTCAGAAGGCTGACCCGAAGCTCAAAATGAGCCCTCCGCGTGAACCGATCGTGTATTACATTGAGCACACCACTCCGCTCCGGTATCGCCGATGGGTGCGAGATGGCGTTCTTGCGTGGAATAAAGCGTTTGAGAAAATCGGGATTATTGATGCGATAGAGGTTCGCCAGCAAGATTCTGGTACTGGTCGCTTTATGGATATTGATCCTGAGGACAGCCGGTATTCGTTTATTCGCTGGACAAATGCAGGCATGGGATTTGCGATCGGGCCAGTCCACGCTCATCCAGATACTGGGCAGATCTATGAGGCCGATATCGTGATGGACGAGGGATTTATTGGTTCATATGCAAACCAGTATCAACAGATTGAACTTGCATCAACCGCGATGAGTGTGATTTCGCCAAACCTCTCGTCATGGCTCGCTGAGCATCCCCACTGGGACCCACGCGTCCGTCTCGCGGATCCCATAGATCGTGATCGAGTAGCATCATTGACCAAAGCAATGACCGAGGATCCTGAGCATGCTGGCGAGCTGTTACTCGATGCACCAATGACGCTTTCACCGATGGTGTGGGAACCTCATCGTGTTCATTCGCCAGCTGGCCATGCAATGTGTCTCATGCAGCCCGGACTGGCATCAAGCATTGCATCGGCGCGCCTTGCTATGGATATGGGCATCGGCGATCTCGGTTTGATGAATGATCCTTCTACAGATGGTGAATCTGATGTATCGATGCTCGATGGACTTCCGGAGTGGTTTGTGGGTCCGATGCTGCGTGATGTAGTGATGCATGAAGTTGGACACACGATGGGCATGACACACAACTGGAAGGGCTCGGCGCTGCACTCGATTGCAGAAATGAACAGCGAAGGATTCGATCAGCCCATCCAGTCTACCGTGATGGATTACGCGCTTTCGAATATCATCGTTGAAGATGAAAGCCGAGGATTTGTGCAGGGCGACTATGTTCCTATGGAGATAGGTCCATATGACATGTGGGCGATTGAATGGAACTACACATCCGGCGATCCAAAGGAAGTCGCCTCTCGCGCTGCAGAGCCCGCACATGCATACATGGCGGAAGATGGCCAGTTCTCTCCTGATCCACAAGCGAAAACTTGGGACCTTGGACGGGACTCGATTGACTTTGCTGAGGAGAGAATCCGTCTTGTCCACAAAGCACGGGCTGAGATATTGGACAAAGCTGTTGCAGACGGCGAGAGCTGGCAGAAAGCTCGGCAGGTGTATTCACAACTTGTCGGCATGCAATACGGTGCAGTGAATATGGCGATGCACTGGGTTGGCGGATCACATATACAGCGATCAATGAAAGGTGACCCCGGAGCCCCCGCACCTGTCCGACCAGTCGATCCGGAGCAACAACGGAGAGCGATACAGTTCATTGTTAAAAACGCTTTCAATAGTGAATCCTTCGGACTGGATCCTAAGACCCTCTCGTATCTACAGAGCGACAACTGGTACGACGAGGGATATGGCACTGCTCACTCCTACCCCGTTGCATCCAGTGTGCTCGGGATACAGGCCTCAACGATGACCGGGCTGATTAATCCCAATAGGCTTACATGGATCATGGACAACGAAATCCGGACTCCAGATGGCGAAGATGCGCTCACAGTTCCGGAAGTGTTTGATGCGATCCGGGAGATGGTTTGGGATCTGCCAGATCAATCTGGAAGCTATACGAACCGATCACCACTAATTGATCAGCTCGACAGAAACCTACAAATGGAGCACCTGTCACGCATGATTGATCTGGCAACCGGGATGCGCTGGCCCGGCGCTTCCGGGCGGACGATTCAGTCGCTTGCAAGACAAGAGTTGGTCACAATCCAAAGACAAATAGAGCCTTATCAGAACTTATCGAAAGTTGATGCTTATAGCTCAGCCCACCTGAGCGATGTTCAAGAACGCGTTGCTCGAGCACTCGAAGCATCGTATATGCGAAACGACTGATTCGCGTATTTAAAATCAATCAACCCGCATTCTTGCGGGTTTTTTGTGCGCACACATATCACGGGATTGCGCTCTATTGATTGTGCTGTGGACTTGTTTAAAACTCTGCTCATTTGTGCTGTTATTTTTCATATTCATGACAGATTCGACAATCGAATCCATCCTTTCTGTATGAGCAGTATTCACAAATGGATCGCAAACTATTGGAGAACACAATGGGCTTCGTATTGATCAAGGCAATCATCTACACCATCATCGCGATGAACACATCTGTAGAAACCGTTGAAACCCAGAGACCATCTGCTATGACAATGGGTCCTGATGAAACATCATTGGAAGATCTTTTTAAGATCGAATCAACAACCAAAGAGATTCTTGGTCATATCAGTGCTGCTACCGTCTCTGTGCGGTCTGGGTATGGCGGAGGCAGTGGAGCGATTATTCGTGAAGATGGCTTAATACTCACCGCAGCTCATGTAGCTGGAGTACCTGATGAAGAGTTGATGGTCACTCTTGCAGACGGGCGAGTTGTAAAGGCTCGCGTGCTAGGTTGTGACCATGAGAAAGACATTGCTCTTGCAGTCATTCTTGATCAAGGCACATACCCATATGTCAAGCTGGCTGATAGTGTTCTTCCCGGACAATGGTGTCTAGCAATGGGACATCCTGGAGGATTGCAACCTGGCAGATCCGCTGTTCTTCGGGTAAGCAAGCTTTCTGGAGATCAGTTGATGGACTCTGCTGGGGTGGGAATTTCTTCGACAGCATCACTCATCAATGGTGATTCAGGGGGGCCATTATTCAATCTTCAAGGCGAGGTTATTGGGGTGCATCGTGCTGTGGATCCCATGGATACTGAACGGAGTTTTCATTCACCTGTGAGCGGAATTCATGATCGAATGGATGCACTTTTAGCTCGGCAGGAGTTTGGTGTTTCGATTATGAATCACTTTGATGAGATCCCAATCACATCTAATAACACTCAATCAAAAATCCCAGAGGGCTCGTCTTCAACACAGATCGATTCAAAGACGAATGTTGATCTATCTGATTTACCTGAGCATATCCGTGAGATGATTGAGTCCGGCTCAGCACAGGTGCTTGACTCTTCAGCGATCGATAAAGAAGGCCTATCATCTCAAACAGAAGAAGAACCCAAATCAACTCAAACACGCCGAGTTTTACAGTTTAAAATTGACCCTAACGAACCTGGTCTCACCCAAGATTTAATCCGCGAGCGTTTGGAAGAGATGGGGATCAGCAGGGAAAAGATTATTCTCAACTCAGGCCGTTCCAATACTACGGAATCGAATCAAAATCTTTTTGAGTCTGCCGAGCCTATTGCAAGTCCCTTTAGTAGAAGCACTGCGCGTGTGATGAGCGATGGGAACCCAGTCGCTTTGGGTGTTGTGGTTGATGCTGATGGCTATATTGTTAGCAAGGCAAGCGAGCTTGTGGGTTCAGTCACTGTTGCACTTGATGAAACTATTTATGATGCAGAAACTCTTGCTGTCGATGAACTGAATGACCTGGCGCTGCTCAAAATAGAAGCAGTAGATCTTACCAGTATCGTATGGGATCAGATCAACACTCCCGAGGCTGGTACTTTTCTGGTTACGCCTGGCCCAAACAGTGTTACTGGTTTCGGAGCGTTGAGTCATGGGGAGATTCCTCAGAGGGCTTCTGCGATTTTTTCAATGAGTGATAAGCTTGGAATAAAGATCAAGAGGGGCAAGCGTCTGGCTCAGATCGATTCTGTCCATGAAGGTGGCCCTGCTCAACTCGCGGGCTTTGAAGCAGGCGATCTTATCGTTGCAGTCAATGGAACATCAATCACAAACGGGGCTTCATTTCTCAACTTGCTGCACGAAGACACTGATCACAGCACGATCGAACTCACGCGACTGACTCCGAAAGGAATCATCGAGCACATCTCTTTGAATCCAAGCGATACCCATCTTGATGATTCAATCTCTGGTAGGCGAGCACAAGAAACACTTCGGGTTGTTTCAGAGATGGCGGCTCGAGTGAGCACGCGATCCCGTGATTTCCCACTCGTCTTTTATCATGATTCTGCGATCAAAGCGTCTGACTGTGGAGGGCCGCTGGTCGATCTTGAAGGGCGAGTTATTGGGATGAATATCGCTCGCCTAGACCGAACAACGACTGTTGCAATCCCATCGCATCATGTTGCTCAAGCAATTGACAAGCTTCTTGATGGTGTCCGATGAATTTGAAGAGCTGTTTACTCAGTGTGTTCTTGTGCATGCCCATGGGCACCCTGCAGCTCATTGTCAGCTGGAATAGGATTCATCGCACCATCTGTGTGTATCGCATTGTCGGTTAATGGTGCCGCTGGTGGTATTCCAAGAATTTTCATTCCGATCTTTTTACCAGGAATGTAGGGCTTTAGTGGCCCAAGAGTGTCCCAGGCACGCTTTGAGTACCCTGCCATTTTCTCTCGGAGGATCTTCACACGGCATTTGAATGAATGGATGCGGTGATTGACAGATGGATAATCTGTCGCAATCCACCGGTGCGTCCAGTGCGGCAGCGCTTTCCAGACAGGATATCCATTCCAAACAGAGCACAGAAAGCCTTCACGGAGTGCTGTGTGCTGGGCAGTCGTTGATACGCCTCCTGCTGCTACATGAGCAACTGCTTCTTGGGCATACACCCCCATGAACCCAGCGTTGAACGCTCGAATCTGAAAATCGTAATCCGAAGCTACTTTCATATCGGTACGATACAAACCGAGCTGCTCGTACATCTTTCGTTTACACATCATCGTTGGATGCCATGTCGCCGGCACATCGCGACGGACGACTTTGGCATATTCCGGGTCCCCAGCAAGATAGAGATCTTGACCACGATATCCATGCATCCAGATATTCCCAAAAACGAAATCTGCAGTGCTCGCAACAATGGTGTTGATCGACTTCTCAATAAAGTCCGGTTCAAACCAATCATCCGCATTGAGAATACCAATGATGTCCCCATTGGCAGATGCAATACCTTTGTTCATTGCATCGTACAGCCCATCGTCGGGTTGGCTTGACCACGCAGCAACCCAATCAAGATGAGATTGAATGATGTCCTGAGTACCATCTCTAGAAGCTCCATCAATAATCACATGCTCAATCGATGGATATGTTTGCGCACGAAGCGATTGAATTGCATGCTCAAGAGTTGCCTCCGCATTCCGGACCACCGAAACGATTGTGACCAACGGGAGACCGGGTACACGAAGTGAATCAGGATCACGGATACGAACCAAAGTATCTGGAACTTCTGTATTTAAAATTCTTGGCACTGGCCTTTTTGATATCAGTTGACGCAGTGTTGGCATTGTACAAACCTGTAGGGCATCTACGCTGAGCATGCATGAGGGGCGTTCGATCAAGTAGATTGTAGGCGATTCTCAAATAGTATCTTGACCTCTTGTGCCTAGTGGAATCCACACAACATCCGCGCAAAGTGTACGGGAAGCAAGTTCTCAATCCTATCAACTCCAATATCAATGACTTAGATTCATATTTTTCATTTTGCTGTTATCCAACCAGTACGATTCTGTCGAGCAAACTCTGACCGTTTAGCCTGAACCGGTACTATAATCGAATCAACAGGAGTCACCCTGAAAAACTGGAGATCGCATTGCCTTCACTCATCAACACTCTACAAAATATTCTTGTGCCTGATAGACAAGCTGAGCTTGCTATTGAACGGTTGAGCGTGCGACGGGGCGATGTCAACGAGCTCGAAGCCCTATATCGGATATTTGCCTTTAGTGATTTGCCAGAACGGCCTGAGCGGGCGGAAGACTTGTTCAATCTTTTTGGAACGACAATTGGTGAAGGTCTGTATATTTGCGGCCATCTAAACCGATGTCTCCACTTGCCGGGTGATATTTGCGAGTTTGGAATTGCCCAAGGTGCGACGAGTAGGCTGCTTGCGAATGAAATCGCTGCAACCGACAAATCTCTTTGGTTGTTTGATTCGTTTGAGGGTCTTCCGGAACCTGGTGACAAAGACGAGATGATCGATGACATCTTCAACTTAGGCAGCATGAAAGCCTACACAGGGACGATGCAGTGCTCACCAGACGAGGTGAAAGCCAATCTCGCAGCGATTAACTTTGACGAATCTCGAGTCCGCAT
This sequence comes from Phycisphaerales bacterium, assembly GCA_045105315.1. Lineage (GTDB taxonomy): Bacteria > Planctomycetota > Phycisphaerae > Phycisphaerales > UBA1924 > UBA1924. Next base: position 178,505 of record JBGCDI010000004.1, read on the forward strand.
TAAACCAGGCTGGATCGACGAGACCTTTGCGGACGGTGATCTTCCTGATCAAGTCTGCTTTGCATATGTAGACTTTGATTTTTACGACCCCATCAAGATCACACTCGACTACTTAAATAAAGCGGTCCCACACGGCGGAGCAGTGATCGTCGATGACTATGGTTTCTTCTCTAGCGGGGCCGCAACAGCTGTGGATGAGTTTCTTGATCGAACCGGGAGTCGATGGCGTAAGCTCATGCCGATTGAGCCCGCAGGAAAGTTCTGCATTTTGCTCCGCAATCATACTGATATCTAGCATGATGCTATCAACACCACTCTTTTTGTACCGCTCATAAAAAACCATAGAGATGATGGTTCGTTATTCGGGTTGGCTCTGTAACAACTGAAATAGTGTTCAATCAGTCGCCAACATCTCATGGGTTGTCAGCTTTGTGTTTTGAGCCGGCGAAGTGTTTCGATTAGTAGCGGCTGAGCATTGCGAAGACAGCTTTCTGATTCAGGCAGGTGTGCGTCAGCTGCAGCAGACCATGCTCGGTTCAGCTGGCGTTCCATAGCAGCAAAGCTATCCATTAACTCTGCGTATCCTGCGAGCGTGAGCCTGTTGACCAATGCTGGTCTGTCTGCAGCGAATGCGGGAACATCATCACGCTGAATCTGCCCGACATGGCGGATGATTGCTTCGAGGCGCGCATCTTCATCCTTGGCACCGTTGAGTTCCTCGGTCAGTGTGTGCAAACGACCGGATAGACGAGCGAATACTGTTGCTGCATCCGTCGCATCTTCACCTGAATCGGGCCCCGCTGCTTCAGCAGCAGCCAGCTCTGCATGCTGAGTTCGTCTGATGATCCAAGCCCCAACAAGTAAACCAGCGCATGAGATCAGGAAGAGCCAAGAGTAGGGCCAACGCGTAAAACCAAATTTCGTCACTTTCACATAGGTGACATCAGCATCGTTGAGTAAGGATACGAGTTCAGGTGTCAGACGATCTCCCGCACGGCCTATGGAAGGAACCGATTCACGAGCAGCAAGAACAGACTCACCCGTTGGCGCGGACTCAACATTTGGCACGGCGATTGGAATACGCGGGGTTGATTCTGGTTTGAGCGGATTAACTGAAGTGTTCTTCTCAGCATCTAGCTGAGTATACAGTGACTTTAAACGATCGGTAAATGCAGGTGTAGAAGAAGCAGGATCATACGCACCTGCTGGCGATCCTAATCGAAGCGTGGAAAGCATCTCTGGATCCGCACCATCTAAGCGAACTAAGTATGCAGTGCTGCTTGCGAGTGAGCCAATGATGACTGAAAGTGTGATGAGCAGGTAAGCGAGTAGTTTCATGATTGTATTTCCGATGAAAAATATGTATGCAAATCGTAAATCGTGAGCACTTCGTGATACAGATCTAGCCTGCAATCAAGACAATGGCGTTGACTCCAAGCGCGAGCACTGCATCCCCGACAATAAATCCTGCAGCCATAGGTACTCCCCACTCTTCTGCCCAGCTTGCCCCTTTGGCTTTGCTGACGAACATGTTGATCACGCAACCTACGCCGTAAGTTGCGATGTATGCAAAGGGCAAATACATTGAGAGCCCCACAAGTACTCCGAGTCCCGAGAATGCTCCGAGCCCCAGTAGTGCGCCGATAAACGCCCCCGCACCATACAGAGAGTATGGCATTGCGCCCCCCTGCACACCGGTGATGACCGCTTGCAATGCTTGAGCTTGCGGGGCTGAAGTATCAGTCCCAGGACCGATGGGCACACCAAACTTGGCCTGATTACCCACAACAATAATCAGAAGCACACCCATGGTAATGATTGGGCCAATTCCTGTAAATATGAGCTCGACTGTTTGTTGGCGTTTGGGCTTTGCGCCCACTAGATACCCTGTTTTGAGATCCGCCATCATGTCTGCGGCACAGGTGATCGCAACACATAATGCCGCACCGATGAGCACCGCCCCCAGTACTCCACCTGGTCCGGACAACAACATCACCAGCACCACGGTCAACAGCGCCATACCGGAGATCGGAGACCAATCGGTCATACCCGTACACTGGGCAATGATGATCCCCGCAAACCAGATCCACAACGCACCAATGACAGCGATGATTGCTGCTCGCAAATGCGGGTTCATACCTGAAAGCAGACCCTTACGATCTGCAGAATATGGTGCTGCGACCGCTAATTGATCCTCCGGACTTGCTTCTAAAAACGCTTGCATCGCCGGCTCATCTGCAAAGGCCAGTGTGTAGCCGTTGTAAGGCGCGTTGAACTCATCAGATTCAATCGCTTGTTCTGTGACCGGGCATACAGAATTAATCGCTTGTTTTCCAGTAAAGTCAGCTGCGATGAACAAGAATAGCAGCGCCCCTGCAACTGCAGCAATGAGCACTTTGATTCCGAGCTCGTCGCTGCCGCCGCCGCTGGAAGTATTGGCCTTTCCAGCAGCAAGAATCGATTTGAAAGCTTCTCGGATAGCAGGTAAGGAGGCGATCACCCCCATCAAAGCGCCACCGAGTAGAAGCCCGATACCGAGCGGGCGATTGACATTTCCAAATCCGTAACCAGCTGCTCCAGATTCTTTCACTGTTGCGGGCATCCAGCCCATTGAATAGATCAACGGATTCAAGACTACATACGCCAAAATGCCACCAGCAAGAACCAGTAAACCCGCTCGCCCTGTAAGGTAGCCAGCACCGAGTGCGAAGGGCGCAATCGCGAACAACAACTGGATCTGAAGCGGTAATCCTAAAATTCGACCAACATCAATCGTGTCGTCAGTGACGACAAGATCAGGCACCCCATTGCGATTCAAATCAGCCCGAGGGATCAGCACTTCGCTGACTTTTCCTGGACCATTGAATGCGAAATCAACCGGTTCTGAACCCTCTTCCACTGACCGCGGCATCCGGATCTGCAAATCAGCGTATCCAAACATCGGATCCGCGGCCCATCCTGCTTTGGTGCTCCGAAGATCAGACCATGGAATGTCACCAGTGCTCGCTCTGTAGGCAAGTGCGGAAAGCTCCAGCGGGAAATCGGTCAATCTGGAACGATCGACAGGATGATCAAGTGCATTGCGAAGATCAGCTATGGCGTAGGACTTCGCATCCGTGAGCTGGATTTCAAGCTCGCTGATTTCACCTGAGCCCGATTCTTTCGCTTGGATCAGGTCAGCTTGTAGTTGCCCATGATTCACCATTGATTCTGGTGCTTGTTGAGCGGCGATCCATGAATCGATTTGTTGAGTGAGGAGTAGATCAGCTCGCCCGATCCGTTCCTGCTGAACGAGTGTGTCTAAATCTTCGATATCAGCTGGGCTGCGGAGTTGCGGGAGTTGTGCAGGTAAACCGATCAATACCGCTAGCGCTATTCCGACACCGAGCACGATTGCTTTCTTTGGTCCTGCACCTGGAGATTTAAGAATCGCAGCTACTGCGGTTGCCGATGGGAAACGAAGCCGTTCAATGTCCAGCATCTGCTTTCGCAAAGGGATTATGAAGGCCCCGCCGAGTATCGCCCCGCATACACATGCCAAGGTGATCAGCCAGAAGTCCAAACTTCCAGCTGAAAGCTGAAAGCCCATTAATAGGAGTACAGGTACCGTAAAGATAACGCCTGAGTTTGGAGTGTTTACTGCGGACGCAATGGTTTGCACAACATTCGTTTCAAGAATTGTGCCTTTCCGGAGTATTCCTCGAAGCAATCCGAACCCGATCACCGCTGCAATTGCTGATCCACCGATTGTAAATCCAATCTTGAGACCTGCGTAGGTGATCGCGGCGTTCATGACTGCACCGATGATTAATCCGAGCACGATCGCTGCGAATGTCACTTCCCGATATGGAGGCTGAGCCGGAGGCGGTGTAGCAGGGTCTGTCATCTTGATTTCCTGTAAATTGATTTCCAGTAATATTTGCGTGCGGGAAAAAGTGCACGGATGATGCCGAGATCGAAGAACAAACCCGTCAAACCCGGACGGGTAGTATGACCGCATTTGCTCTGGGGAGCAAGTCGAATTGCTATGATTTTGTAGATCGAGATCTTGCATTGAGCCGGCTAGGTCAAGAGTGAACTTGAGCTGGTGCGCAGTGCAGACTCTTGTATGCCATTGAAGAATAAGCAAACTGCTTGGGTATATATCGACTAGGTATGCACCAATCGAGCTATGGATTCGCATCAGCAGGCTCGAGCGCATGGCATTGATGCCAATCGAGTCCTCAGGGTTTATTTCTAGAGAACGCATTGAAGAGTTCGACCATTCTCTACAAATAATCAGCTCATATGGGATATGCTATGCACTGATGAAATTCAGCACTTCTCAGATGTTGGTCTTCTTTCAAGAGCGCCGGACTCAGCGGAATGTTCGTGCGCTCGTCAAATTCATCTGCATCTTGGCAGTTCTCATACTCGTATACAGCGTCCTCTTTCATCTCATCATGGAGCGCGAAGGTCAGCAACACAGTTGGCTCACGGGGTTCTACTGGACACTGACCGTCATGTCCACACTTGGGTTTGGTGATATCACTTTTCAGAGCGATCTCGGACGCTTGTTCTCAATGATCGTGCTGGCAACAGGCATTGTGTTCTTGCTTGTTCTTTTGCCCTTTACAATTATTCAGTTCTTTTATGCGCCGTGGGTCGATGCGGTCGAAGCAGCGCGAACTCCACGCAAGGTGGCTGAGAATCAAACTGGTCATGTAATTTTAATCAACTACGATGCTGTCACTGTGGATCTCATTGCCAAGCTTGAGCAATCAGATAAAGACTATGTGTTGATTGTTCCTGATTTTGAGGAAGCGTCAAAGCTGCACGATATGGGTGTCCGTGTCATGTTTGGCGCGCTTGACCAAGTAGCAACATACTCAGCAGCCCGCGCGGAATCTGCTGCATTGATCGCTGCCACCAGCGATAATGTTACCAATACCAATGTTGCCTTCATGGCGCGCCAGCTCGCTCCAGATGTCCCGATTGTTTCGACATCCACGAATCAGACCACGACCGAGATCCTCAAACATGCTGGAGCGACTTGTATCTTTCAGCTTGGAGAGCTGGTAGGACAGGCACTGGCCCGCTGCATGGTTGGAGGGGATGCAATCACGCATGTCGTGGGTAGCGTTGACGGACTGCTGATAGCTGAAGCAAATGCCCAACGAACTCCTCTGGTCGGTAAAACTCTGATGGAGAACCGTCTCTCTGATTTGGGAGTGAGTGTCATTGGCCTCTGGGACCGTGGCGAGTTCCAACCCGCAACACCTACCTCAACTGTAACTGAATACACCATCTTGATGTTGGCCGGTTCCAGAGAACAACTCACCAACTACGACGAAGCGTTCGTCATCTACAATGTATCAGTGAATCCAGTGCTGATTATTGGATGGGGGAAAGTCGGCGAAGCAGCGGGTGTTGCACTCACCAAACGAGGTGTGGACTGGAGAGCGGTTGAACTTGATCCCAATAAAGCTCAAACTGCTGGTGAGTACAGCGACCGGATCATTATTGGCGACGCGACTGATCCATCGGTGCTCAAGCAAGCAGGTCTTATGGAAGCCCCGGCAGTCCTGATCACCACGCATGATGACAGTCTAAATATCTACCTCACGATCTATTGCCGGTCCGCTAGACCGGATGCCCAGCTTATCAGCCGATCCACTTTCAAACAAAATATTGACACACTTCACAAAGCGGGCGCCGACTTTGTTCATTCGTATGCTTCGATGGGATCGACAAGTATTTACAATCAACTCACCGGCGACCGTATCGCGAACATTGCTGAGGGACTCCATCTATTCCGCAAACTGGTGCCCCCATCACTCAATGGCAAGAGTCTTGCTGAATGCGGCGTTCGAGATAGGACTGGCTGCACAGTCATTGCTATTCGGGATACTGAATCAGGACTGATACCCACGCCCCCCGCAACAACGATTCTCCAGACCGGACAAGAACTTGTTCTTGCTGGTGGTTCTAAAGCTGAGTCTTTGTTTATCGAGGCGTTTGGGACCGCATCGACATAGCTTGAATTTTCTTGTGCATTTACCAGCAGCATTCAACCACAGACCATGTGTATGTATCTTGAAAATCTGTTCAGTTCTGGAGTGCTTCAGTATTTGAACAGAGATCTAGAGAAAGGCTTTCAATAGTGTTCGTGAGGATGTCTATTGATTTTTTATACTCTGCAATTTCGAGATGCTCAATTGGTGTATGGTCGAGCGCACTATCACCAGGACCGTATGCAGCAATCGGGCAGTTCCAGATTGGAGCGACGACATTCATATCCGATGTACCTGTTTTGAGCTTTGGACGGGGAGTGTTGCCAAGATTCCGGATGGCGCTTGATAAACTGCGAACCACGAGATCATTCCGGGTTGTGGCAAATGCTGCCTCCCCCCCATCATACTGAATACTGATGCTTTCATGACAGAATCTATCTAGCTGATACGAAAAGTCTTGAGGCGATAGCCCTACTGGCAATCTGAATCCAGCACGCAAATTGGCTTGCTGCGTGAGGCCGTCACTCCTAGAACTCGTCTCAAGAATGGACGCTTGAATCACATCAAAGATGCCACTTCTGTTCGCATTATATTCATGAACGAATGCACTCACTGATGACCACCATTGGTGAAGAAGATCGGGCGCAGTGGGATCTTTACCTGCTGAGTGCGTGTTAGGACAGCCTGCGGTCGCATCAGCTAACAGACGGCCTTTGTATCCCAAAGTCACTCCATCAAATCCGGACGGTTCACCAATAATACAGGCATCCGGCGACCACTGGTTGACAAGCTTCCGCGCACCAACTGAGCCCGCAGCCTCCTCTCCCGCTGCTCCAGCAACGGTAACACGAACACCATCGGGGAGTTCAGCTCTTGATGCAGCAATGAGCATTGCACAGAGCGGGCCTTTGGCATCGACTGAACCTCGACCATGTAAAATCCCATTCTCTATCCGAACGGGGATGTCCCCAGGCACAGTATCAATATGCCCCAGTAACACAACATGAAATCGCGCATTGTGCTCGGACGCCCCACGATGAGCAATGGCGTTGCTGACTTCATCGATTGAAGTTTCGAAACCCAGACGCGAAGCATGTTCTATGAATACTTCAGCAGCTTGTCTTTCATTCCCGGAAATACTTGAAGTTGATACCAAATCAAAGAGAACGCGTGTAGCGTCATCCATGCTTCTATCTGATTCAATTGATTCGAGCGTTTGAGTCATACGGATACCCCGTTTGCAAATACTGTGCCTTGTCCCTCGCGAGCTTTACTCACCGGATGATCACCTGTTGCTGAGCCTATGACGATGCGGCCAACTCCACCAACCAGTGCTTCTTTCGCAGCCAGAACCTTATTCTTCATTCGCCCCTTCGCAGCATCCTCAGCTTGGGACATGCTCGCATCATCGACATGATTCATCATCGATCCAAGGTCAGTATGGTCTCGTAAAACACCCGGGACATTCGACAACAGCAGCAACTCATCAGCATTGAGCGCAACTGCCGTCGCTGCAGCAGCTCGATCCGCATCAACATTGATTGCAATACCATCGGAGGTGATTGCTGGAGGTGTAAGCACTGGGGTTTGGCCCTGATCAAGCAACAGATTCAGAAAGGCACTGTTGACTGACTCAACCCGGCCTGAGAGATCATCACGGATGATCACAACCCGGTCATCAATGACTGCACGAATAGCTGATTTACGAGACCCGACCCAGATCCCAGCATCGATTCCTGAAAGCCCGACCGCATCAACTCCGTCCCGGCGCAGTTGCTCAACCACGGTTTTGTTGATCTTTCCGCAATACATCATCTTAAAGATATCCAGCGTCTGCTGATCTGTTCTTCGAGATTGATTCCCACTTGGGGATGTAATTGTTTGAGCTGGGTGACCGAGCTCATCAGCGATAATGTTTGTGTCATGAGACCCGCCATGAACCAAGACAACACGAACTCCTGATTTGGTGAGTGCAGTGATTTCTTGCGTGAGGGCTGTGGGATCAATCCCTTGACCACCACCAACTTTGACTACGATTGTGTATGGAGTGTTCATGGTGTTCCTTTATGCAGGGTGGAGTCCGGGAAATGTGAGTCCAAGAGTTTCATTGAACCCCAGAGCGATGTTCATAGATTGCACAGCGGACCCCGCTGCCCCTTTCACTAGATTATCAATAGCTGAGAGTGCAACGATTCTGCCAGAGCGTTCATCAATTGAGAAGCCAACATCCGCATTGTTCGAGCCTACAAGAACTCTGGGATCAGGAAAGCGATTTGGCCCATTGGGATCAGCGACGATTCGCACAAACGGCTCATCTCCATAGGCTTCCCGGTACAGTTTCCACAAATCTTTTTTCTGTACTCGCTTAGTAGGTTCAATATGAATCGTGCAGAGCACTCCTCGGACCATATCGATTGCGGTGAGTGTTGCATCAAGATCAACTTCACCTAGAGCTTGGTAAACTTCCGCAAGGTGCCTGTGCCCGAAGGGGCTGTATGTCCTTGCTGTCCGTGCCCTGACTGGATGGTGCGATCCGGCACTTGCTTCAGCACCAGCTTCAGATGACCCAACTTTAATATCAGCGACTGCTCGCTTTATCAAACCCGCGCGAGCGAGTGGTAGGAGTGCGAGATTCATCGCAGTTGCGTTGCAACCGACACCTGAGATGAGCTTCGCATCTTTGAGTGATTCACGCGATAGCTCTGGCAAGCCGTACACTGCATCTGATAAAGCTGCTGGGTTCGGATGCGATGTACCATACCACGACTCATAGCGTTCAGGATCTTGCAAACGAAAGTCAGACGACAGATCAATGACCAGTGGAGCGAGCGATTTCCAGTGTTCAATATTCTCTGCCGACTTACCATGAGGCATACACAAGAACAAGATGTCGCATGGCTCAATCTGATCGGGTGAGGAGTATACCGTATCCAGAAAGCCACGAAGATTCGGATGCGAGCGGTGGATAGGCAGGCCTTTGAGTTTTCTGGAGCTGACTTGTCCAATCGTTATGTGCGGGTGACCGTGGAGAATCCTCAGTAGTTCACCACCTGTGTAGCCACTTCCTCCGATGATTGATGCAGTGTAACTCATAGCTCAGCAGTCTCCGGAGCTAGGGTGTTCGCAAAGGACAGATGTCGACTATTTCGATGCTGCTCAGCTATCTCTCTGACATGTGCTGCAACGAGCTTTGCAATATCAACACCGGTTGTTTCGATCGAGTTGCGGAACTCCATAGAATGATTGAGTTCATTGACCAAAAGACCACGGTCCGGGCATTCAAGCAGATCAACTGCAGCGATATCTGCCCCAGTCGATCGCACAGCCCTCACCGATAGATCGCAGAGTTCTTGAGTCAACTCCAGCCCTTCAACGACCGCTCCGCGAGCGGTGTTGGTTACCCAATGCGGAGAAGAACGAACGATCGCAGCAACTGGAACTCCGCCGATGACAAAGACACGAATATCTCGCTGAGGCTTATTAATGTGCTCTTGGATGTAGAACACATTCTGGGTAACAGACCCCAGAGTTTCACGATGTTCAAGTATCGCTTCGGCAGCATCTTGATCATTCATTCTTGCCACCAACCTGCCCCAAGACCCCACAGTTGGCTTGATCACTGACGGATACCCGAGCTGGCTCACCGCTTCAACTCCAGATTTTGCATTCGTAGCGATCCGAACTTCAGGGGTCGGTACACCCGCATCTATTAATGCGATTGTTGTTGCGAGTTTGTCAGAGCAAATCTGTATCGCCGCCAGTGGATTGATGCAGCGTACGCCGAAACTTTCCAGTATCCGGACTGAGTTCAGTGTGTTGGTCAAACTCAACGACCGATCGATCACTGCGTCAAACTGAGACCACTCTGCGGAGTTCGCAGGATCAAAGACAACCTCACGAATGTCAACAGGCGTGATATCCACACCGATCGATTCAAACGCATCGATAAGCATCTGTTCTTCGAGTCGCAGCCGAGCATATGTCATGGCAATTCGCATTTTGGTAATCCTCTCGTGTTGGGGTAGAGATCGAGCTCGACGATTTATTCGCCCCAATCTTCTTCGACTTCCGGTGCAACCTCTAAAGCAATTGGAGATCTACAGGTTACTTCAAGCTCCACCGTGCACTGGGTACAGTTGACGATTTGGCCATTGAGTGGTTGACGCGAAAACTCAACTGGAGCATCGCATTCTGGACAAGCTGCGGAGATGATGAGTTGCTGTGTCATGGTGTTTTTCCTTCTGTTGTTTGATATCTCTTTTACATATTGACAAAGAAAAACCCCTGATTTATGAGTCAGGGGTACGGTATGATTTCGTGTTTGTGAGAGCTTTTTAGATGCTCATCCAAGACCGAATCGATAACGCAACCCAGACGCGTTTCGCGTCTTTGGATTTCGATTTGATCGATTTCGAGTTTGTCTGGATAGGGTTCATGTGCATGACTGTACCGTACATCGGCCCATTGTCAAATCGACAACCAGCTATGTTCAAATATTTTTTCATTCACACCATTTAGCTGTTGTCGATTCGCATGGATATGACCATACGGAATCTCCATTCTGGTGAATGCTCTATCAATGACTGATTACTAGTTTGACTGCAAAAGATCGATCTTATCAAAGACTGGCGTAAGGAGTCCTCCGAACGAAGTCTCAGAAGTGAGTGCATCGGATTGATTCAAGAAACTGCTGTTCGCATTATTGAGCTTTGGACCGAACGCTTCCCAGAGCCATGCTCGTTCTTCGCTGGACGTGCTGGACAGTGTTGAATATGCAGCTTTGAGATCATTTATGGTTGGTTCGATCCGCTGAATAAACTCCATGACCGCCGAGAGACTGTCCAAGCTACCGAGCATCCCGGTCAAGCTATTCAGATTGGCGATATACGAGTTCGCTGCGTCCTTCACGAGTGGCGAGAGAAGTTCCATCGCTGTGGGCGAGTTCAGGATGTTACGAAGCTGGGATGATTCACAGCCGTTCATGGAGACCACTGGTGTCATCAGGCCTGCATAGAGCAACGATGTGAGAAAGAGTTGGCGTTTGGTTGTTGATTGCATTAGGTATCAAGTCCTTTTCAGTTCGTGAGGGATGTAGTCGTATCAAAACGCTCTGTATCGATCATACACACGAGAAACGAATGATTAACTTTTGGCACAGCAATACAATCCCATGGGCAAATGGATTCAAGCTTACTATCATCTGATCAATTAAGCAATTGATCAGTCACGATTCCCGATCGTGGACTAGCTGGGTTCCATTAGATGATCTGCTCATTGAGAACTCTGAACAAGTAAAGTGTCGTCTAGATTAAACTTGAGGCAGTCAGACTGGACTTTCACTCGCAGCATCATGCATACGCAGCTTGATTTGTCTTAGATAATATCAAGAAAGTGTAAAATAAAAACTTGGCCACGACTGTATATGTACTGGCTCAAGTGTATTTCTGATTCACAGAGTAACTGAGAAAACCACACCGGATATGGATTTGGGGATGAATTATCGCGATCTGGTGCCACGCCTTGTATCCCCACTACTGGAAGATCACCGGTGTTTGACACAGCTGATGCGCGGAGCCCGAGTGCCATAGCCTGCGCTTGCCGGCTGTATTCGATCGACTCACCAAGGCTTCGTGTTGCTTCCTGGTCGGCGTGGAATCCCCGTGAGTTCTGCTGCTGATGTAGTCGAGTCGCCACATAGATTTTCGCTGAAGAGGGTAGATCGGCGCGAGCTGCTGTTCGGTCGCTCCCGCTGCTTTGGCTTCAAGGATCGCATCGAGCATATCGGTCATCGCAGTCGCGGCGCGGTCCATGTGGGCCATCGTGCGACCTTGGATGGTCTCGACCTTCTCATGCAGCGTTTTCTCGTCATCGTCGTGGCATTGCTGACAGTCGTTATTGATATTGGCCAGAGGGCTTTGCACATTCTGGCTGCTGACCTTCATCGCGCCGTCACACTCGTATGGCATGTGACAATCTGAACAGCACACACCGCTCCGCGTGAGTATGCCCTGAGTCCAGAGTTCAAACTCTGGGTGCTGGACTTTGAGGACTTCAGCCCCGGTTTCGCCGTGCTTATAGTCGTAGAAGTCTGTTCCATCCGGAAACTTCTTTTCGTCCCAGTGCGCTTCGAGCTGCTCCATCTTGAGCCCTTTGCCCCGCGGAAACTCGAGGGTGCCTTTGGTTGCGCAGTAGTATTCGACATGGCACTGACCGCACACAAATGATCGCATTTCTTATCGGGTTGAATCGGTGTTTGCATCGTAGGGCTGATCACGATCCCCGCGGCGCCATCTCTCTACGCTCGGGAGGTGCGGCGTTGGTTCATCGCTGTTAGCGAGGGCTTGCATACCCAGCACGAAACCGGGACGAGTTAAACGAATCGCCATAGTTTCAGGATTATGGCAGTCGATGCAGGAAACCGGATGCGCTTCGCCACGACCGAATGCGGGGTGATCTTCTGGAACTGGCTGCCCTTTAAACTCTCCGGTGAATCCGCCGATTGGCGTTTGGGGCACGACAGGTTCGTTTTCACCCGGTGTGCCGTCGGGTGAGTTCAGGACAAGCGCAAGGACTTCATCATATGGAAGCGTGTTGACTTCTTGGAATCCACGAATTACCGCAGGCATGTTGAACTCTTCTCCCAGAGTCTCATCATCAGTTGGGAGCCCCATAGCTTCAAGCCCAACTCTCCGGTACATTACAGATCCTGAAGCATGACAATGGAGGCACGCGCCAGCTTGATATTTTTTAGTCACGCGCTCTGTGACTCCTTGGTCATAAAGCATGTAAGCATGGCCGCGTGCTTCGCGGTAGTCAATGCTAAATGCGTAGCCAGCGTATAGACGCTTGAGCCAAGGCTGAGTATCCAGTTTGCTCTGAGGCATGTCATTGGCCCCGCCGTAAAACACATCACCAGCGGTTGCTTTCCATCCGTCGAACTGATGTGGCCAGTTCTGGCCCCATGGTTCAGGGTCAGTGTTGAGCTCATTGATTTCAGCTAGTCGTACGAAAGGCTGACGAGCATCTTGCTTATGTCCAAACATCGTGATCAGAACCCATGTAACCCCAAGCGTACCGATGACTGCAACTAGGAACACAAGCACCAGAAGAATGACTCGGCCTGGCCTGTTCGATTGAAGGGCGGATTGATTGCGTGTTGATTTCTGAGTTGCCATGCCTGATACTATTTTCTTGCGGGAATGCCCGCATCAGTCCCGATTCCCGAATCCTGATTCTCGCATGCTGTGCCCTACATCACCGTGGCAATGGACACAAATTTGCATATCTCCACCTGTTTTAACTGGGAGCATGTGATTCACATAGTCCGAAAGGCAGTACAAACAAGCGTTCTGAGTGACTTGCCTGTTGCGTTCTTCGATTTGGATAGGATCGTGAAAGTCGTTGGTTTAGAAAGCAAGCGAACGAAAGAATCCATTATCCGCTTTGGTGATCCACTTACCCGCAAAGTCGTGTATAGGTGGCAATCATTACATGATGCGAAATCTTTATGGCTGGACTTTGCCCATGAATCGTAGTGAGGCTGCATCATCTGCATAGTGTCGCCATCATTGCCCAAGTTATGGGCGATGATCAATGTTCCCGCGCCGATAGTCGATGAACCAAGTACCGCAACTCCCAGCGGGAACAATCGCTCCATAATTATTCCAGCCAGCGCTGCAGCCCATCCAACAAAGACTGCAGAAGAATACAGGTTGGTCACTGGTGGCCGGTCTTGTAAATAAATGCGTAGTGCAATTGCAGAGGTATGGACCAGTACAGCTGCGATTATAAACGCTAGCGATCTAATTCTCAGGTTTTCTGGAAGTTTCATGGATGAACTTTGAGATCGCACAATAAACGACATACACACTGCGATGAATACGAGCAGACACACAGCAGTCGTTCCTGTGAAGAGAGACGCTTTGATAAACATGGTTTCGAGGCGCATGCGCTGCATCACTTCAGGCATTGGTGATTCAAGCAGATGCGTGTATCCACTCACAGCACTGTTAAATGCATCGGGGTCTTCTTCCCCCACCGCTGTCATCATCGTCGCGATGTACGCAACACTGGGATGGGGAGACTCTGAACCTCGCTCATCTAGGAAGGCTTCATGAAATGGACGCCACGGGGCTTCGGGTGAAAGAGGCGGAATAGCAAACGGCTCACGCATTTGTGCATTGGCCAGCATTGTGTTCACACGAATATGCAAACCAAGAACTGCCTTGTGGAAACCATCACGCTCCCGAGGCTCTACTTGTGTAGCTCGGCTCGCTTGTTCAGCGATCTGATTCCAATATGGCTGAACTGCTGAAAGACCAATCCGCCCTCCCTCGTGTGGTGCACGCTCAAGAATGGTCAGGATACCGGGATGATCTACACGCACAACCGGAAGGTCACTTACCGCTTCCGGGTTTGCGATGAGGTTCAATACATACGCTGATGCTGAAGTTGTCCCTTGATCGCTTCGGATCTGCTGACGACCTCCCGCAAGCATGAGCATCGATCGCGCTGCGGTATCCATCGGTTTAATGCGACCACTCGATGAAACTGGTAGCTGAGAAAAAGATCGCACATCAGAATCACTCGATGAATCCGGACGCAATAACGCACTGCACGCAATGACTATCCCAAGAATTCATACCGCCCACGGCCAAACTCTGGACGGAATACTTTACGATTCGCAACTCGATTTAGAATGAGCAGCCCCTTGTTTAACTCGTCTTTTGAGAAAGGTGATCAAGGACATACTGAAGTGCAGAATCATCCCACCGCCGACCAAAATACACGCGGCATAAGGAAGCAATCAGCCAGGATTACGGACTACTTGCAGAACCGTTCCACTCCCATCGGGCTTATACGACGCTTGGTAAAAAGTGAGTCCTGCGTATCGAAGTGGATTGTTCATCCATATGCGAACCTCACGATCAGTCCCGCGCGACGGGTCAAGTAATCGGATGTCGCTAGAAAAGTTTTTGGCGATGTTTGTTCCAGTAAAAATATCATGTTTAAAATCAATGAATTGAATTTCAAATGGAGATATGTCCTTCGATACCTCAGTGAAACGTCATATTCTGCCCCGTCAATTTCAACAGGCTGCGCCTCGATCAAAGCAGCTGAAACCATCCAAGTACCGAGTTTTTCACCAAGTTTGGAGAGATTGATGTACGCTGCGGGCGTGTCGCTTTGGCCACCCTAAACCCCGCTTACTTTGGGAACTGAATCAGCTCTGGCACCGATTCCAAACCCATGAGTAGCAGGCGTTGCTTCCACCGCCTGAAAGAGCTGTGCGTTTGGCATCCATTGATCAACTTCGATATCGAACGGCAATCGATCATCTGTGATTAACTCCCCATGCCTCACAGCTCTATCGATCATCCACCCGGGAACTGTGGCTATCGATCATGCAATGGATCACTCGCATCAATCACTGCGAGTTCTACCTCACGCACATCATCTAGGTATGAACTGCGGGAGCCTTCATCAATTGACATCAGCCCTTCGCCGGAGAAGAAACCCGTAACAAACTCTCCACCAAGAAGCACAATCATTCCAGCATCGAGAATCACTATTCCAACTCGTTTACGGGTTGCTTTAAATCGTGCAATATGCGTCGCTACTAGATTGATGATCATCAACCAAGCAATCAAGAGTCCCCACCGGGATTGGGATCAAGATAACACTTCCAATTCGAGGAACAAAGAGCGAAAGATCCACAAAGGCGATCCAAGAACGGCAATACGAATCAATCGCTTGCCATATACTCCAAGTCTGGTTTGAGCAATAGTCACAACAAATATCAACAGCATTGCAAGAGTAAGCAGCACACTACAGTCAGACGAAGAGATGCCAAAAGCTTCAATGCTCGTCTCATTATCCATCTCCATGAGGTGAATGTAGAATTGCATGAGCAAACTCAAAGATTGAATCTTGTACTCTATCTGCTGGTTCGGTAGTTGTTGTAACCCGGATGAACCATGTCCTGTCGAACTCGATCTCATAGATACCGCATGCAAGCATCACACCGGAATCTGATTCCACTCGCGCAACATATCCTTCTCCGCCCTCAACTTCAAATCGGCTGACAAGCTCCTCGAGAACGGATTCGGAAACTGGCCCGAGTCCCATTTGACCTCTCCACCGGTTCATATTGGCAAGATCTCCCCCTACCCGACCAGGGAATCGTGTCACAGCAAGTTCGAGATCGCCGTCTGGATCTGGAATGATGTAAGTCGCGAGGCGCATCGGCTTCGGAGTTGTATCCAGTACCCATCCATTGGGAGCACGCCAATGCGAAGAGTCATGCGCATCTGGTTGGTGGTCGTGATTGTGCTCCCCCCCTACTTCAGTTGTCGAGGGCGCAGAAGTGGCCTTTCGCGAGTCCGATTCAACATGAGAAACACTTTCGGTTCCCTTCTCAACCACATGTTCCTCAATACCGTGCTTCGAGCACGCCGATAGCAGCACCAAGCAGCAAACAGCTTGTGCAGCACACAAGATCTTGCCTGTAGAACGAAACGACGATGCATTTGATATGGTTGATTGTGTTTTTGTTTGCATAGTTTGGATAGTAGTACCAAGAGATATCACTGTGTTTGTCAAGATTCTGCCAACAGGATTCATACCAAAACAACTCCAAAGCAAAACGAAACTAACCAATCAACAATAGCGGACAATTTGGTGCTGAATGAATCCCTTCGTTTCTCAAGGACGCAAATTACTTTCCTGGAAGCAAACACAGCTCCCCACCACCAAAGCTTGGCACTCACTCAACGGTAATACCAAGTAGGAGATCGCAATGGAACGCACAGTCTTTCAAACAGTCACCAACAACAGTTTAGCGATCGCTGCAGGCGCAGTCTTGCTCTGTCCACCATCACTTTCACTTGCAGGTGACGAACCTGAAACTGAGTCACTTTCGCTGAGTTATCCCAAGTTTCAAACGCTTCGTTATCAAGAAGACTGGTCAGAGTTTGACCCCAAAAATGGCGATGATTACTGGGATGACATCAAGCACATGAAACTAAGTGATGACGGCTCAATCTGGGTGGGTATCGGAGGGGAACTCAGGTTCCGAACTGAGAGCTGGGAATCCTTTGGGTTCTCGCCAGCATCAAGTGCAGATGATACTTTTGGGCTGGGTAGATTACAGCTCTACACCGACTGGCACTTCGGCGAGAACTTCCGAGTATTCATCGAGGGCGAAAGCGCTTTTGCAACCGACCGTGACCTTCCGGGTGGTCGGCGTGGTCTTGATGTCGACATGCTTGATCTACAAAACGCCTTTGCAGACTTTGTACTTCCACTCGGCAACGACGAAGGGAAAGTCACCCTCCGGCTCGGACGCCAAGGGCTCTTGTTCGGAAAACAAAGACTTGTTTCCACACTCCCATGGGCAAACTCTCAGCGTTCTTGGGATGGCGGTCGTGTAATTCTGGAAACTCACGGGTGGCGCGTGGATGGCTTTTATACCCGCTTTACACCTGTCAATAAATATGATTTCAACGACTGGAATGCTGGACCTGATTTCTGGGGAATCTATGCAACGGGCACACTCGGTTCCCAAAATAAAATCGGCACAGATCTTTACTACCTCGGCATCGAATCAGATGACCCCGTTACATTCAACGGCACCAGCGGCGTTGAAGAACGCCACACGCTTGGCGCCCGCCTCTTTGGCAAGTTCGGATCATCTGGATTTGGATATGATGTAGAAGGCGCGTACCAGTTCGGTGATGTTGGCATGGCAGATGTCAATGCATACATGTTTGCAACACAGCTAACCTACACAGTTGCCGATTCAGACTGGAAACCCACCGCGTATATCGGATTCGATATGTCGTCTGGAGACAAAGCAGCGGGTGACACTGATGTTGAAACATTCAACCAGTTGTTTCCACTGGGACATGCTTACAACGGGTTCATGGACCTGATCGGTCGCCAGAATATCACTGACCTCAGTGCGGGATTCTCGTTCAAGCCGCATAAGAAGCTGCTTGTAAAACTGGATTACCATAACTTTACGCGCACCGAGGACACCGATTCAGTGTACAACGCGGGGGGCGGAATACTTCGGGCAACCGCTGCTGGCGCTTCGGATGAAGTTGGACAAGAACTCGATTTGACAGTGAAGTACACCGTAGACAGACATCTGACGTTGCAGGCAGGCTACTCACACTTCTTTGCAGGAGACTTCTTTACTGACACCGGCACAGATGAAGATGTAGACTTCTACTACCTTCAACTTGTATACAAGTTCTAAATCAACGAGTTGTCATTGAAGATCGCATGAATATTCCGTAAACAGTCATGCGTTGTCATCCCAATCCTGTTTACTAAAAAATCCGCTCGATCGAGGATGAACACACTCGTATCGATGCGGATCTCTCTCCAATGTAGAGAATAGAGTTATAAAGAGTCGTGCCTTTTATCGTCTACGGCGCGTAGCAACGAGACCACCCATTCCTATGAATGCGAATGTGCTTGGAGCAGGAACAACGGTCATCGAGGTGATCAATGCTCCACCACCGATTTCGCCTAGTGCGGTTGCTGATCCATCGAGCAGGTTGATCTGCCAGAATGTCGAACTTGAGAAATCATCGCTTACTACAGTCGCGTAGGCCAGCCCGGACGCACCAGAGATATCGAAACTCAGCGTATCATTGAGGTCTACACCGATGCTGCCCACAGTCATAAGAGTTCCAGCACTGTTTGCTTGGGTGACTAAAATATCGAGCCCAGTATCGATGCCGTAGAGCTGGGTTGATGTTGCTCCAAAGAAACTGTTGGTGTATGCAGAGCCCACAATGTTGGGATCCATGCCGAAGTTTGCATCCGATGCATCAAAGAAGAGGTCGGTGACCATAGTGGAACTGCCATCATTGGGATTCAGTACTAGATTCTGGTTCGCATCACTCACAACTCGGATTCGATCGATGACTGGATTAAAATCAAATCCAAAGCTGGACCCGTTGGTAGCTGGTGCAAATGGACCGGCTCCAACCTGTGTTGCTACACCACTGACTTCATCAATGATGTAGAGATTATTGAAGCTGCCCATGCCATACATCTGACCGGTTGCTGGGCGGAAATCAATACCACGGATCTGCTCGTTGCTTTGAAGCCCAGAGATTGCAACTCCGGTGAGCAGATTTGTCGAATCTGAAGAATCGAATGATACGAGCGTTTGATTGTCTGTTACGCCGTAGACAAGCTCACCAGCATTACTTGAAGTCACTGCTCCACAAGCAACTACCAGTATTGAAAGCGAGCACATTGGAGCACAACGGGCTGTCTTCTTTTTCAAATCTCTGAAAATGTTCATAGTCTTAACTCCTCGATTGATTTGGCAGCTTAACAAGTGCCTCTAGACACAGAGATACCGTGTCCAAATCGTTGGATCAATCAGTAACCCTGCTGCCACTCTTTCGTGATTGGAATACAGAGTGTTTTTGAGAATTTGAGATTTTCTTCGACGACTTGTGGTAAACTTTCTTATCAAATATCGATGACCTTGAGTGTCTTTCTTAAACGGAAAAAGTCCTATGCCCACCATCCTCCAACGCATCACCAACCGCGATCAAAGCGCTGCGGAAGATTGCGTCGCGGAATATGGTGGGCTCATCTGGCGAATAGCAAGACGATACCTCGATCGTGCAGAATCCGAAGTCGAAGACGCGGTGCAGGATGTTTTTTTAGAACTATGGATACACGCCAATCGATTCGATCCAGCCAAAGGAAGCGAAGCGGCGTTTGTAGCCACGCTTGCGCATCGCAGAATCATCGATCGCCAACGAAAAATCAATACACAGCGCAAGCATGAATTTGGGGCTGCGATCGAACTCAATCAGACCGTACTCAACAACTTAAGAATCTCCGCAGAGCAAACAGGTACCCACCACACATCAAACTACCGCACAGAACTCGCACGCGGCTTCCATGAACTCCCAGAAAGCGAGCAGACCGCGATTTGGATGTCTGTCTACCGAGGGCTCAGCCATCGTGATATCAGTGAGTTGACTGAGGTTCCTGTTGGGACGGTCAAATCGAGAATCCGTCGCGCGATGATCAGGCTGACCAAATCACTCAAAGGCACTCCAGCTGATCTCAAGTATGAAAGGAGTCCATCATGAGTACCTCAGATAAGAACTCTGAACGATTATACGAACTCCTTGCCGCTCAACAGCTTGAGGATCTTTCACATGACGAACTCGATGAGCTCAAAGGTCTGATTTCTGAGACTGACGATCTGCCCGACGAAGTGCTTGGCGACCTCTTGGTCATGTTTGATCAGCATGCAGAGAATCAAGATTCGATGCCAGCAGCATTCGCTGAATCTCTTGTTAAAAGCGGACAAATAGCGATCGCCACTCTTGCTGAAACAGGCCCGATCGAAATCAAAAAGCACAAGAGTGGTTTGCAATCAACTCCATCTCGTACATGGTATTGGGCTACAGCATCAGCCGCAGCTATCGCAATCGGGGCGACCATATTTGGAGTCGCAAACTACTCAGCGCGAACCCAAGCTACTCAGCAGTTTGAGAATGAGTTGGCGTCTATGCAAAGCACGATCGCAAACAACGAAAGCTTATTAGCAGCCAGTCGCATCGCTGCCCAAGAGGCACTTGATTCGATCAATGATTTAAAGGATGCGAACTCTGCCCAAGCAACTGAGCTAGCAGATGCACTCGATGCCAAGCTCCAACTCGCGAGCACACTGGCTGAAGCAACTTCTTCACTTGACCAAGCACTCGATCAAATCGCACTCTATGAAACTCCGCTCGATCCAGCGCAACTCGTGGAAGGACGCAGACAGCTACTCACCGTTCCAGACAGTGTTCAGATCGCATGGCAACCCTTTGATCTCCCCGATGCCCCCGCTGAGCAACAAGGGGTTCGAGGCGATGTCGTCTGGAGCGACACCTACCAGGAGGGCTATATCAGGTTTGTTGGACTGGAGCCGAATGATCCGCTTATTGAGCAATATCAGATTTGGGTCATCGACGAGCGTGGACTCGAACAGAAAGTCAGCGGCGGAATCTTCAATGCTACTGCAGAAGGTGAAATTATCGTCCCGATCCATCCCGGTATCGATGTGGGCCGAGTCGCTTTGTTCGCGATTACGATCGAAAACCCTGGCGGAACTTGGGTCCCCGATCTCTCACGACGAGTCGTAGTCGCGCCCCGGGATGGATAGTTTCTATTTCACTGAGCTTCTCAAGTGTTCAGAGTATTCGATCTGCATTTATATGGCCGCTGTTATCGGACGCAAATGGTCCAGCCACCAGACTCTGCGACTTGATCTTGCGTGCCTATTCTCAGCAATCAAAGAGCGATCTGAGTTACGAGGGTAAAACACTCAATTCCCACTTGCTAGCCGATAATTGATGAATTATTTGGGATTTCCGAATTCTGAGGACCGTTCACTCGTAAGCTAAATCTGGCTGAACAGAGTGTTTAGCCTATTGACACACAGCAGGGATTCGGTATCATGACCCTAAAGATCACCTAATCGAGGTTTTGATTGCAACTAGTGCGAATCACAACTTGGCTGTTTATCGTTAGCCTGCTCCTTCATGGGACTGGTGCGGTGTCTCTTTTTCACCAGATTGCTCATCATCAAGCTACTCCAGTCATCTTGCTAGATTCTCAGCATGATGGATGCAAGCACGCTCCAAACCCTTCTCCGAATACCGAAGACGAGCAAGCTCCAAGCCACATGCCTTTGGATAAAGACTGTTCGATCTGTCTCGGACTTGCAGCTGGCCTTCAACTTATTCCAGCTACCCAAGTGCACTCACATGTTCCGGTTCCGGATCAGCGTTTGTATGTTGTGATCTCTGAAGACCCGGTCTTCTCAACTCTACGAGACGGCAGTCACCCTGCTCGCGCCCCACCACTTTCTTAATCCTACAGCCTTTCTTCGCATGTCATTAATGCTTTGAGCATTGCGCACATATTCACGCGCCCCCACACAGAACAAGGATTCTGCCCATGCATCTTTACTCAGAGCGTACACGCGCCCGCGCGTTCACGCTAATCGAGCTATTGGTCGTCATCGCGATCATCGCACTGCTTATCGGGATTTTGTTGCCCGCTTTGGGTAAAGCCCGCGCTTCGGCCCAACGCATTGTGTGCCAATCCAATATGCGCCAGCTTGAGCTTGCCCATCAGCTCTACCTTGAAGACTACAAGGGGTACTTTGTTGATGCTGCGCTTCCGCATGGTTCACTCGCAGGGGATATCCGCAAGACTTGGCTGATTACTTTACAAGAATATGGGGCGGCACCTGAATCATTATTCTCTCCCGTTGATCGCTCAATTTGGCGGAGCGTCTCTGATGGGGGAAGCGATGAGGGCGCCACCCTCCCGGAACTGAGAAACTGGTTTGAGAACAACGAAGAACTCCTCACCGACGATGACTTTAGTAACGATCCAGATCAACCCCAAATCACAAGACTCACAAGCTACGGACTCAACGGATTTACCGCACAAGGCGTTTCACCGTTTCTGAATCCAGATCCGGTGACAGGACGCAGGCTCGACCAGCGAAACGCATACACAAAGATCACGCGTATCCCAAGGACTTCATCGACAGTTCATTTAGTCATGATGACACCCGTCGCACGGAGCTTTGGTGAAGAACTCGTCGATGTAGCAGACTTCGCAAAATCCGATCATGTCCACCCAGACGAGTGGGATTTCTCATTCCTTGGATCTGATGCAAGCGCCAGATTCGCCAGTTCACAGTTGTGGCTCAACGCACACGGCGGCGAGCCCACAAGCAACTCCGCGGTCAGCAACGCAGCCTTCTTCGATGGATCTGTACGGACCCTCTCATATGAAGACCTGTATGTTGACGCAAAGCACAACTTATTTCATCCAGAAGCAAGCCGCCCCAGTGCGGCTAAACCCTGAGTTAGGAGAATATATGAAACTCATACTGAGCACATGTTTAACACTTGCATGCACGAGCGCTTTGAGCTTTGCAGGTGAAGTCCATAATGCAGACTTTGTTCCCACAGTTCAAAATGGCCAGATCGTCGTTGGTGCTATCAATCCAGACACAAACGATGTGGAGTACCCATCGAGAATCAAATCCGCAATCCTTGGAACAGAAGGCTTTCCGAACTTCACCAATGATCCCGGATTTAACTCAGAGCTTGGTGCCCTCATACCCGGGATGACCATTGGATTCAATATTTTGCAAGCACCCCGAGTTTGGGACCCTATCGATGAAGACTTTGAAACCATCGCTTCTGAACAGATAACGGTTCGAGCAGCGGGGCAGAACATTCTCGCTCCATCGACCGACACCGTTGTCCCTGGAATTATTTTCGGACAAGCTTCGTTTGATCCCAGCGCTTCGTTCCACCATCACATGCAGTACCTTCTCAACGGCGGCCTCCCCCCGATGATTGAAGGTGTATGGATGCTAGAAATTGAGCTTTGGTCTGAGAACTCAAGCGTTGACAACTCTGACCCGATTTACCTTGTCTTTGGGCAGGGTGAAGGGGAAGCACAGATCAGTGATGCTATTTCATGGATTGAAACCAATCTGATCGCATCACCATGCCTTGCTGAGATGTCGGGTGATGATTCGTTGAACTTCTTGGATGTAAGCGCCTTCCTCGCTTCGTTTGCTGCACAAGACAGCAGAGGTGACTTTAACAGCGATGGGCAGTTTAACTTCCTGGATATTAGTGCATTCCTCGCTGCGTTCTCGGCGGGATGTCCGTAACACAAATTTTCGTTTTAGGGGTTTGGAGACCCTTACCAATAGGAGTATTGAGATATGAAACTGACTGCAATAGTAATGACAAGCGTTTGCGCTTCACTCGCACTTGCTGATGGCGGCGACTATGGTCTTGCGATCATGGATGGCGCTGTAGCTGTAGGCATCGGTGACCACGATGCAGGTACCATCAGCGACTTTGGCGAACGAGTATTCGCTGCGGATATGTTTGTAAGCGGCCCAAACTGGTTTGCTGACGAACCGGGCATCTTCATCGAAGAAGGTTCACTTGCTGACAACACACAAGTAAGCTTCACGCTCACACAGTCCCTTATGTTCTGGGACGGCACGGGAGCTGTGAACTTCAGCCAAGCATCTGAATCGATGTCACTTGGATTCGGTCCTGCCAGTGTGTCAACAACATTTGACAACAATCCAGTCGCTGGATTCTCGGTCAACTACGACGCTGATTTCGTAGGCGGATTCGATGAGCACTTTGATTACACCCTTGATGGCACCGCATCAGCAGGTATCTACCTGCTTGCAAATACATTCTCGCTCAGCGGCGCGATTGATTCAGATGTCATCTTTACAGTATTCAATGCCGGTCTTGATGAATCAACTCACGACCTCGCGATTGACTACGCCGAAACAGTTCTTGTACCAACACCAGGGACTGCGGGACTTTTCGCTTTCGCAAGTCTTGGAATGGTGACTCGTCGCCGTAGAGCATAAACAGAGCTCCAAACCTGGGGTCCATGGGTGAGTTACCCGTGGGCCCTATTTTATTTTTGTGTTGCGTTTGTTACCAATGCAGACGCAGCGCAGGGATAGCCACATTGTTTACAAAGTGCATGCAGTACCATACGGTTTACCACAGGTGCAGTGCAGACAGCTGGTCATCGCAAAGTGTGTGACCAGAGCTATCGATGTCCGGTTTAGAGCAGACGGTTTTGAACAGACCGTCGATATCAACTCACCGTGCCTGAAGTGTCACATCGAGGGTGATCTCTTCGCCATCACGGCTAACTCCAACCTTCACCTCATCGCCCGGTTCATGCTTTGCAAGAAGCTCCATCCAGCTTTGAATATCCGCAAGCTTCTGACCGTCCCACCGGACGATCCGATCACCGGCTAGAATTCCGCCCTCATCAGCTGATCCACCAGCGGTGACTTCACCGACCGGAATACCGGGCTCATCCTCACTATAGCTCCCAGGCATAATCCCCAACCGAACTTTGACTTGACCCATCGGGCGTGATGCCTGCTGATTACTCTGTGACGCATACTCAAATCGTGTTGGGTAGCTTGCGTACGAACCAACCATTTCTGCAAAGAGATGAACAGCTTTGGTCGCGCCGACGCGGTTGATCTTATCACTGGTGTCTTCAGGTGTGTGGTAATCAGAATGCAAACCATCGATGTGGCTGAACACAACAGGGATGTTTGCGCGGTAAAAGACCGTGTGATCACTCGCTCCGGACATCCGCTCGGGCGCGTTGATTTGAAGACCAGCGTCGTCAAATAACGGTGTAAAGAAGTCACGCATCCCCGCTCCTGTATCGAGCCCAGAGACAACCAGCTTCTCATCTTCGATACGCCCGATCATGTCCCAGTTAAACATCATCGCATGATTTTCAATATCAACAATCGGGTCATTGACATAGTGGCGGGATCCGTTCAAGCCGCTTTCTTCACCGTCAAAGAGCATGAGCAGTATGGATCGACGATCGCCTTGGTCTTCATTCACCATCTCGCTGAGTTTGTCAGCAAGTAACAAGACGCCTGCAGAACCAGATGCGTTGTCATCCGCACCGGGGTGCAGTTTGCCAGGGCCTGTTCTGGATCCGAAATATCCCATTCCCAAGTGATCGAGATGGGCACCGACCACGATCCATTCATCTTCAAGCGCCCCAGATCCTCGGAGGATTCCGCCGACATTGGCTGCCTGAATAGACTCGCGTTCGCTTGCGCCGACGAGCGAAACCTTTTTCATCGAAGAAATGATCTCGCCGCCAGCGTCTGCATGCTCACGAAGTTCTAGGAGAGTCTTGCTTCCAAAGCCTGCAGTGGAAACAAACCGCTCGCCTGCTTCGGGCGTCATCATAAACACAGGGAAGTCTGCTCCACCACCACCGGTAGCAAAGCGGCTCATCCGGTTAGCGCGTCGATCGAATGTGCCTGGTGGGTTAATGATGATTGCGCCTGCTGCACCACGCTCGTTGATCGCTCGCAACTTATTATTAAATGATGCGCGGCCAGACCAAGACCCATCTCCCCACTTCGCTTCACCGTTCTCGTCAACTGGCTCAAAGCGGAACATGACCGCAATCTTTCCTTCAAGGTCTTCAATACCGTTGAAGCTATCAAAGCCATCGGGGCCATTATCAATGCTGTATCCCACAAATACCATGCTTTCAGAAACTGAGCCATCGGTCCCGAGTCCGGTGTATACAAAATCTTCGTCTGCTTGAAGAGACACTCCATTGAGCATCAGTTTTTCTTCTGTCGCATTCCATGATCCACCAAGTTCAAAGGTGTCATAGAAGCTGGCAAAGGGCGTGCCGTCTGCTGATGGGAACGCGGGTTCAAGCCCAGCTTGAGCCAATGTGAACGCACAATAATCACGTGCTCGCTCCATCCCTTCTGACCCGGGTACGCGCCCCATCATGTACGGGCTTGCAAGGGTGGTGAGATGCTCGTTGTAGAGTTTCACATCTTCACTGACTGCGAGGATTGCATCAGAGATGGGGGATCCATCGAGACTGGTTGAGTTCTCGATTCTTTCGGTGTTCAAACCAGAAGCGATTGCTAAACCACTGCTCATCACTAGAACTGCTGTGATCGCTTTGAAGTAGTTGGGGTTCCTCATCATCATCGCCTCGTATTCGTATCTGTGTTGTGGTGAAACCCAGACAAGCAGAACGCGTTGCCTGATCATTTGAATCATTTTATACACTTCATCAGTCGATAAGGTGCAAAAAACTGCACATGCTCGCTCATTTTGTGGTTGCTGTTGATAAAGTCTTCGCGTGCGATTCGCTTTTATGGCATCCTTATTTGCATTCCTGATCAGCAACAGCTGCCTGGGGAAGTCTATGCATCCTCAAGACGGGCCACACGCTGATCTCAGGGTTGCTATCGAAGACGAACTTGTCCGTTTTTCTATAGGCGTGAACCTCGCATTTCTAGATGAAACAGTTGATGTTCCGCGCGAAGCACTCAATGAGCTCAGTCTGGAGGAATCGAATCGTGTGCTTGATGCGTTTCGCGACTTTCTAGTCGAGCAAGCTCCGTGTCGTATCAATGGGCAACAGATTGATCCCGTATTCGAGCATCTAGAGATCTTTACCCATCCAGATCCGGGGATGATCGCGATCTTCCCGAAAATGGGCGCCCGAGCTTTGATCAGAGCGACTGCAGTTATGCGGTTTGATGCGCCTTCGTCCGCTGAGTCTGTTGACCTTACCTGGCCTTCGTATCCACTGGATCTTCTGGCAGAGGAAATGGAGCAAGCGGGCTCCTCAAAGCCTCGAATGTATTTCGAAGTGGTGTTAACGGCAAATGGTAAAACCAAACCGGCACGATTTACCAGCGCTGAACCAACGCTTCGATGGTCGTCAGCAAATACAGACTCCCTCGACCCATTGCTTACTCTTCCAGACCCTGTAGCTTTCCAAGCGCCAGCCAGCTTATCAAGAGTTCCTGTAATTCTCATCGCATTGGCTGCATTGTCTATTGGGTATGGGCTGTTTCGAAACACCAGCCCAACTTGGAAAGGGGTACTGACTGTTGTGACCATCATTTTCGCGACCGGGATTGTTCACCATTTCACTACTACTAACAATCAGCACAGCTCCGCACAAACGGTCTTATCTGAAGATGACGCAAAACGAGTACTCAATACGCTGCACGAGAGCATGTATCGAGCGTTTGATTACACCTCTGAATCTGATATTTATGATCGGTTAGAACTTGCGCTTCAAGGCGATTTACTCAGTGATTTATACGAACAGATCCGTCTATCACTGCTTCAAGCTGACGAAGAAATGAAAGTCGGAGTCGTTACCGGATTAGAGCACATACACACCAGCATCCGCGACATTGATCTCGCGAGTGAATCCCCGCTTGGTCTTGGATTTGAAGCCTTGCATTCTTGGAGAGTCGACGGCACAGTGTACCATTGGGGCCATAGCCATACTCGCGCGCATGTCTACGAAGCGCACTATCGCGTCTCCTACACGCCTGATGGCTGGAGACTCACCGAGCACGAACTTCGATCTCAACAACGAATTGATCCAAATGACGGGACCTCGCTCAAGGATCTGACCCCAATTGAAAAACAGCTACAAGAACTCGGATACCCCGACCTGTAAGTTATGGATGGAACTACAAAAACACATGTGATTCGCCTTACGGATGTGCATTACCGATTCCCCGGCAATGACAAACTTGCTTTGTATGTACCAAAGCTGTCTATATCCACTCAACAACACACCGCAATCACTGGATCAAGCGGATGTGGCAAGACCACTCTGCTCCGACTGATAGCTGGTGTACTGACAACCCATTCAGGAACGATTCAGACACTAGGGGAGAACACTTCCGCACTGAGCCCTCAAGCAAACGGTCAGCAACGACTCCGGTCAATCGGGATGGTCTTCCAAGACTTTGCGTTGCTTGACTATCTCTCAGCACTGGAAAACATGATTCTGACTGCGCGCCTAGGGAAGTTTGATCTTAGCGATGCCAAGTTGCACGCCAAAAATCTCGCTCAGCGTGCTGGGATTGAGCATGTTCTGCATCGTAGACCTGATCAACTCAGCCAAGGAGAACGCCAACGCGTTGCGGTGTGTAGAGCCCTGGTCACAAAGCCTCAGCTAATTCTGTGCGATGAACCCACAGGAAATCTTGATCCTTCACGGTCGAAAGATATGGTTGATCTTGTAATCACTGAAGCGGATTCAATCGGCGCGACCGTACTGACCGTAACACATGACCATAGCGTTCTCAACCAGTTCAATCGCACTATAGATCTCAACGAGATTGCATCACTCAGAAGGGATGCGACATGATTTCGCTTGCGATGCGACATGCGCAGTACCGCTGGGGGCGATCGCTCATGCTCTGTGCGTGCGTCTTTGTCATCACCAGCCTTCCTTTGGTCAGTAGAAGTATTGTAACATCCTTCGAACTTTCACTTCGTGATCGCGCACGAACAGTGCCGATGCTTGTTGGAGCTGCTGGGAGCCGGTTCGATCTTATACTTGCTGCTCTGCACTGGCGCACTACAGATGTCGCGTCCATCTCACTCAGTGCTGTTCAAGAGATTCGGACTGAACCAGGAGTTCAAGCGATTCCCGTTCATGTCCGGTTCCGCGCACGAGGACTACCTATCGCTGCGGTCCCTTATGAATACTTTGAGCTTCGTGATCTTGCTCCTTCACAAGGACGATTGGTTGCAGGACTTGGGGAAGCGGTGCTTGGAGCATGGGCAGCTTCTGAACTTGGGCTCAAACCGGGCGATGAACTCCCCAGTGATCAGCTTCGTTCCTATGACATTACTGCCCCCCCCGCGGTTATGCTCCGTGTAGTAGGGATATTGCGCGAGACGAACACACCAGACGACCGAGCAATATTAGTAGATTTAGAGACAGCATGGCTCCTCGAAGGTATCGCTCATGGCCATCAAGAAGCCTCCAAGATTACGGACCCCCAACTACTTATCGGAAAGTCGGATGAGCGCGTTGCGTTGTCGGGCGCAGTCATTGAGTATCAACGAATAGATCAATCAACTATACAATCGTTTCATCTACACTCTGATCGTGATCAACTCCCGATCACAGCTGTGCTTGTATTTCCTACTACAGAAAAGTCATCAACTCTCATCCGCACTCGCATCAATGCAAACCCCGCTCGACAAGCACTCTCTCCGGTAACAGTGTCCGAAGAACTGATCGGATCAGTATTACGGGTCCGAAGGCTTGTAGATGCGATCTCTCTGGTCGTCGGAGCTGCGATGCTTGGACTTTTAGTGCTCGTGGGCCTGCTGACTTACAGAGCAAGAGCAGATGAAGTACGAACACTTCTAGAAATCGGAGCGACCCGAAGACAAGTTGCCAAACTCTTCTTCATTGAATTTGGAAGCATTGTTGGTGTTGGCGTACTCGCAGCTTCAATAGCTGCATGGGTGTCCACTAGTGCCTCTTCATATATTCTCACCCTGTTTACTTGATTGTCTAGGATCGGACATATGAGACAAACAATCACCATATTAATCGCAGCGTGTGCTCTATGGATCGCCGGCTGTGATCGTACGAAGACACATGTTAATTCGTCATCTATCCAAGAAGTTATTCGCACCACTACACCAGCTGTCGACGCACTAGCTAGACACATCGTCAAGGATCTGGTTCCAATCGAGTTACTGTGTCCTGCAGACCAAGATGCGCCAACATGGCATCCAAGCCCTGAAACCATAGCACTCTACCAACGCGCGAGGCTCATCATAATGAATGGAGCGGGGTATGAAAGCTGGGCCCAAACCGCCCCACTCCCTCGATCCCGAATCGTGAACGCTTCTGAAAAACTAGAAGATCAGTTCATTGTACTCAAGGGGAAAACTCATTCACATGGTCCAAAAGGCGATCACACCCACGATGTTATCCTTGGTACCTTATGGCTTGATCCTTTGTATGCAATCTCTCAAGCTGAGACGATCACCGACGCATTGATCAGAACCTTCCCAGAATACAAGGAGGAGTTCACAAAGAATCTTGTATCGTTAACGAAAGAAATAAATGAGCTGCATGATAAGCTGAACGAGATTGATTTCTCTGTAGTTGAGATCCTTGCAGAATCTATCCCCTATGGATATATCTCCAAGAGATACTCGTGGCGAAGTGGAGTACTTGGAAACAACGCACAAAGTTGGTCAATGGATCTTTTCTCACTGAAGCTCAGTTCAGCGGATTTTGATAGCAAACCAGTCATCATACTTTGCGACAAGCTGCTTCCACCTGAAGTTTCAAGTGAACTTCTTGAATCACACAACGCTCACATATTGCTATGGAAAGTACATCCGCACTCCTCACAAGATACCTTTGTGAATGTATTTTCTGAGAATATTCTCCGGCTAGAGGAAACTGTTCATGAACTCACCCCCTGATCTGTTCTCTATAGCCAACACAAAACGCCTTGAAGAACAATACCATCAAGAGACTTCGCTATTTCCTATCTGCACCAATGACAAATCAGCTCTAAGCAAGGACTGCTCACAATGAATTCCCGAATAGACCTTCGATCTGACACCGTCACTAGACCCAGTGCTGCAATGCGGAAAGCGATGGAAGCCGCGAAAGTTGGCGACGATGTCATGGGTGATGATCCAACCGTGACTGCTCTCGAGGATACATTGGCGAGTATGTTCGGAAAAGAAGCTGCGATGTTCGTTCCCTCGGGAACGATGGCCAACTTACTCGCAATCCTGGCACAAACACATCCGGGCGATGAAATTCTCACACATCGTGAGAGCCACATCTTTTACTACGAAGGGGGTGGATACGCAGCTGTAGCTGGATGCAGCATCAAGTTTGTTGAGGACCCCCATTCGTCAAAGCTTGGGCTCATGTCAGCCCAAGCTCTTAAAGATACAATCCGCCCATCAGATATTCACTTTCCGAAACCCAAACTGTTCACCATCGAAAATACGCACAACCGGGGCGGAGGCATTGTTTGGCCAATCGAGATGCTGAATGAAACATGTCAACTGGCTGCGGTGTCAGGGCTCAAGGTGCATACCGATGGAGCACGAATTTGGAATGCAGCAATTGCACTTGGAA
This sequence comes from Phycisphaerales bacterium, assembly GCA_045105315.1. Classification (GTDB taxonomy): domain Bacteria; phylum Planctomycetota; class Phycisphaerae; order Phycisphaerales; family UBA1924; genus UBA1924. The sequence goes on from JBGCDI010000004.1 coordinate 210,073, forward strand.
TAGATCTCGCTCCACTGGCTGCATATACAAATACGATCTCGGTTTGCCTTAGCAAAGGGCTTGGATGCCCGGTTGGATCTGTACTCATAGGTGACAAAGAAACAATTGAGAGAGCAAGGCACAAACGCAAGATGCTTGGCGGTGGAATGAGACAAGCTGGGATTTTAGCTGCGGCTGGTCTCTATGCGATCAAAAACAACTTCCAGCGTCTGGAACTGGATCACGCCCGAGCACAAAAGCTTGCACTGGATATAGCTGAACTTCCAATTTTTGATTTTGATCCATCGTGTGTTGAAACCAATCTTATCTACGCCAAACTTTCACCAGTCGCTATGGATAAGTTCGGAGACGCCTTCGCATTAGAGAAAGTCTTTTCAACACACGGCGTACTCTGTTTTGCTGAGAGCACAAACACAATTCGATTCGTGACCCATCTTGATATCGACGACGACATGCTCGAAGAGACAGTAGTACGAATCCGAAACATATAGAATGCCATCAGCTTTGCTCAAAGAGAAGGGATACTGCAACATATCCATTTCGTAGCTTTCATTGCACACTCGATGAGATCATCAATTTTTGCACACACCAGAAAATTTCAGAACACAACGATCAAACTTGATTGTATTTACATCTAAAAAGCTATGAGAACCGAATCCACATCCATGAATCAATCAAACGAAGTTCGCAAACTGGCCTTTATCCTCGGCGATCAGCTCGATGCTGAGTATCTCCAGACTCTTGAGCTCGATCGAGAACATGATGCAATCCTGATGGTGGAAGTCACCGATGAATCCACGAAGACTCCTAGTCACATCCAACGCACTGTGCTGTTTCTTTCAGCTATGCGACACTTCGCTCACACTCTTGAAGCGGATGGTTGGCGAGTTGAATACAAAAGACTCACTGATCCCGAGAATACACAGACCTTCGAAACTGAGCTGACTAGTGCTATACAAGTGTTCAATCCCGACGAAGTCGTTTGCATTGAACCCGGATCATTTGCTGTAAAATCTTGCATAAAGACTACCTGCATTATCGAAGATATCGAGCTAACGATCTTTCAGGATCCACATTTTATATGCACCAAAGACGAGTTCTTTCAATGGGCATCAGGACGCAAACAGCTGACCATGGAGTATTTTTATCGTGCTCAGCGCAAGAAGCTCGACATCCTGATGAACGAAGACGGGAAGCCGATCGGAAATGCATGGAACTATGACAAAGAGAATCGAAAGAGTTTCAAGTCCGCTCCTAATCCGCCTGGGATTCCAATATGCAAACCCGATTCAATCACGCAAGCTGTTATCAAAGATGTGCAATCAACCCTTCCAGATCTACCTGGATCAGTGCAGAACTTCAACTGGCCCGTCACACGGGATCAAGCCCTCGATAGCTTGCATGATTTTATTCAAAATCGATTACCAAGCTTTGGTGACTATCAAGACGCGATGTGGTCTGGCCAAAGCACGCTCTACCACTCAATCATTGCACCAGCTATGAATCTGAAGCTGCTCAACCCGCGCGAAGTCTACCACGCAGCTCTTGATGCCTATGAGTCTGGAAATGCACCTCTCAACGCGGTCGAAGGCTTTATCCGCCAGGTCATCGGTTGGCGCGAGTTCATCCGTGGAATCTATTGGTTTGAAGGACCAGACTACGCTTCTCGAAATACCCTAGAACAATACGGGAGTTTGCCAGAGTTCTACTGGTCTGGAGAAACTGAAATGGCCTGTATGAAAGACGCACTCAAGAGCGTTCTTCAGAACTCATACGGCCACCACATCGCGAGACTCATGGTCACCGGGAACTTCGCTCTCATAGCAGGAGTTGAACCACAAGAAGTTGATGCTTGGTACCGCGGGATGTATGCCGATGCGATCGATTGGGTCACGACACCAAACACGATTGGAATGGCAATGCACGCCGATGGCGGTGTGGTCGGGACCAAGCCCTATGCTGCGAGCGGGAAATACATTCAGCGGATGAGTAACTACTGCAAGGGATGCAGTTATGATGTAAAACTAAGAACAGGCGACAACGCATGCCCATTCAACACCTTTTACTGGGACTTTTTACTCAGAAATCAAAAGCGATTCAGCAGCAACTCAAGAATGGCCTTGATACTCAAGCATCTCGATAAGATTTCAAGTGAAGAAAGAGTAGAACTCACTGTACACGCCCAGAAACTTCGTACACAAATGGGAATCGGATCAGTATCCAAGTCATAAATCAACGATTACACAACCACTAGTCAATCAACAACCGAAATCATTGATTCGAATAAAGATACTCAAAACAGAAACGATCTTCATTTAAAGCACAGTCACTCTTAACCACGAATCCGAACCGCTTGCAGCCCTTGGTCATGTTCAGATACTTGTATGTTTACTTCCAGAAACTGCTGAATGATTGATGCGTTCGTTTCAGAATGAGGGGTTAGCGTGCATGTACTGAACTCCCCTGCTCCTGCCATTGCAAACGGAAGCATGAGTTGATCAGCGAGGTGACCCCAAACAGGCGCCCCGCTATGCAAATAGTGCTGAACCTGGCTCACAGTTGACTTTGCAACACGCTCTGCGGATCGACCTCGCTCCCCAAATCCAGTAAAGAATTCAGTCACGTGCTCAGACTGAATGCGAACACTAAGTACATTTCCAGGGCCAACTGAATCATTAAGCTGGTTGAGTCGAAGCGAATCAGTATCCCACTGCAGCTTCTCAGCAACAACATCCAGCTCGCGCTTGGCAATCTCTGGCGAAAGACCCGCTACCGTTGCGGTTGCCATCTGCTCAACAACTTCACCACGCTTCATTATTGATACAGGGGTGAGCAAAGACGCAGGGTCTATTTGAACCCGAATCCGTCCACCACCTGCTGGATAAAATCCATGGCGTTCGATCTCTACATGCACGCGAGGCCCCATCCGCTCAACTATTGGCAAGAATGAACTGCACAAGAAATCAACAGTTGGCGCATACATGTTGTGAGTCCCACCCTCGATAATCAAGGTCGATGGTTCATCCCCGACCATCAACGCTGGCAAGACGGTCTGCAACACAAGCGTCGTACTCCCTGCAGATCCAATCGCAAATGAGTACTCCCCGCATTGAACCGAACCCGGTGTAAATGAAACAAAATCTGATCCAAGCTCGGCGCCTGATATTTTCGCATTGCAGATCGCAGCTGCTGCATTGACTGCAGTTAAATGCTGACGAAGGAGCCCGGGCTTGGATCTGTTGGCGCGGATGTTCTGGATACAAAACGGGCGAGCGGTCACCATCGAGAGCGCGAGTGCGCTTCGAAGGATCTGCCCGCCCCCTTCGCCAGTTGAGCCATCAATAGGTATCATGAATAATCCTCTCAACTAGTCGTCGGCCTTGTCGCCGTCCTTGATCACAAACTTTGCATCCAATCGAGCAACTTCGCTTGCGAGGCCCGCGGTCTTGACGGACTTGAGTACCTCTTCGAAGTCTTTGTATGCTGCTGGCGCTTCGTCGATCGGGTAGTTTCGGCAGTTGGAGAGGATGTCTCGGTCTGCGAACGATTGATCGACAACTTTCTGATCGAGCTCACGCTTTGCGCCGGTGCGAGACATCGCTCGGCCAGCACCGTGGTTCACGCTGTAGCACGAAAGCGCTGCTCCAGCGTCGGCGACCATAACCGCTGAGCCATCCTGCGGGTTTCCGGGAAGCAAGATCGGGTGGCCGGTCTCAGCAAATGGAGTTCCCTTCAGATCGTGGTGGCCAGCAGGAAACGCGCGAGTCGCGCCCTTGCGGTGCACCCATTCCTTGCGATCGTTGATGACTTCCTGTCGAGCAATGTTGTGGCTGATGAAGTACACCAGCCGGCCGTTAATGCCTGGGAAGATTTCTTGGAACGCTTCGAGCACGAGTGCATTGATCAAGAGGTGATTGACCGTCGCAAAGTTCGCGCCCAGCGACATGTCGTCAATGTAAGCGTCCGCTTCGGGTGTTCCGAGTGGAGCGCTGACAAGGTTTCGATCGCCGCCGGGGAGTGGGATGTCCCACTTTGCAAAGTGATCTTGCAGGGTGCGGAACTGGCCGGATGCCAGGTCGTGCCCGAAACCCCTTGAACCACAGTGCGAGAGGAACGCGACGCCGCCATCGCGGAGCCCGAAGACTTCTGCAGTCTTCTTGCTCCGGTCGGAGTCACCAACACGGACGACTTCGCATTCACCGAAGTGGTTTCCACCCCCGTAGGAGCCGAGTTGACGCATCTTCCCTGCAAATCGTTCTCCAAATCGGTGACGCTTCCCGGTGTTGAACTGGGGATCATTACAGAGCAGATCGAGACGAGCGCGGAGCGCATCGTGCGTTCCGTCGTGACCGACATGCGCGCTGTCTTCACAGCGATCGGCCCACTCTGGCGGGATTCCGAGTTGTTCGCAAACATCAACCGATGCGCCCTCAGCAACCAACTGGCGTCCGAGATCTTCTGACACAGGGCGTGCTTTGGCGACATGGCGCTGACCGCGACCCGTCCCGGTTGGAGTGCGTTCACAAATAGCTTCAATCAATGCGCGGCGGGTCTTGCGATCCACGATTGCATCCTCGTCGATATCGACTGCGAGCAGTGACATCGAGCACTTGATATCCACGCCGACCGGGCCTGGGTAGATATGTGACGGCGATGCCATTACGCATCCGACCGGAGCACCATATCCAACATGCGCATCAGGATTCAACACAACCTGCGAGACCCCTGGTCCCATCGCGGAGTTGATCGCCTGCTGCAAGCATGGCGCATCGAAGGTCTTCCGGATCGCCTCGGTACCGATGACGGTGACGGGCTTCTGGTCGTTTGGGAGGGGAAGAATTGCGGTTGCTTCGCCGGTTTCGATCAACGGGCTAGTATTAATTTCAGTATTCATAACGATATCTCTTTCAATAAGGTTTGGCATGGAGAAGCCTGATCAACATACAAGTGTAACTTATTTACGATTCCAGACCCGGGTCCAGAATGAGTACTCACACAGACCTTCGGGCGTGTTCATGGCTGTGAATGAGCTTCGCAACTCAAACCAACTCACTTCATACCACTCCGAAGAACTTGAACGACATTTATCATGGTTGAAAATGCACCTGAAATCTCCTGCAGTTCTTAAGGATGACAAGAACGAGCGAGCAATATCTTGGTTCCATCCAAGAGCGATAGAGCCGATTCGTCGTGTGCGTGCCATGATTGAAATACTCCGTGAGTACGATATTGTTTTTGATCAGGTCACCACAAAGCGGCCCGGGTATGTCATCTATGAAGACGGCTGGCAAGTCGTCGCTAAACCGTTCCGTAAATAACTCCGGCAGGATTTGAACTCCAGCGGTTCGGCTTTACCGGTTTGTATGCTGCAGTCGAACCCTCAGCCGGGGGGAGATGCAATCCCTCCCCCCGGCGTGGCCAATATACGATCCTA
>JBGCDI010000005.1:0-20269 GCA_045105315.1 Phycisphaerales bacterium
GGTAATTTTGGGGGCTTTGCCTTTGACATGGAGTTTAAATTATGCGAACATGTCGCATCAGCGTCGTGGCTGATGGGGTTTTTGTGATCACTTGATCCGTTCCCTTTCCGGAGTCTTCGGACAATGGGTCTCGCTCAGTCGTGGTTTCCGAGAAGTTTTGCTTCTGGATTGTGCATCTGGGTTTGATGGGGATGTGATGGTGATCGAACAGCCTTGTGTGTTTGGTCACAGATCCTCCTGTGTGATCGACACACAAGATAAGAGCAGCATTCCTCGTGGGGTGCTGCTTTTTTTATGCGCTTGTGATTTTGGCGAGTCTTACTGGGGAAGCTCAGCAGTTTTTTTGTGTGGGCTTGAGGATTGCTTTCGTGCGCCTTCGTGGATGGACCAGTAGTGTTTGAAGCTTGCGTTGAAGCTGAAGTTCTTCATCAGCTCAACTCCCGCGGCTCCCATAGCTTTTCGTCGCTTTGTATCAATGGCGAGTTCGACGATTGCGTCCGTCCATGTGACGGGATCGTCGATGGGGAGGACGAGACCGGTGTGGGGGTGGTCGATGACTTCCTTTGGTCCTCCTTGGTCTGTTGCGATGACGGGAACTCCGGATGCTTGTGATTCCATGACGACTTGTCCGAGCGTGTCGGTGGTGGAGGGGAAAGCGAAGAGGTCGCAGGATGCGTAAAGAGTAGCGAGTTCTTTGCTGTGTTTGAATCCGAGGAAGTATGTGTTGTGTTGCTGGAGTTTGGCTTGCATTTCTGCGCGGTATGGTCCGTCGCCGATGATGATGAGTTGTGCGGGTTGTTGTGTTGCTGATTCGATCCGTTCTTTGATGCTCGGCCAGTGCTTGGTGAGGATGGGGAGGTTTTTTTCGGTGGACACTCGACCACAGAAGAAGAGTTTGAATCCGGTGGACGGGACATCCAATGGTTCCCAGATGGATGGGTCGCGGAGGGTTTGGGAGAACTGTTCGTTGTCGAAACCTGGGGTGAGTCGGACGAGTTTGTGTGGGTTGATTCCGAGTTCTGTGAGGCGCTGAGCGTAGTCTGCGGAGCGCGAGAAGACGGCGGCGAACTGCTTGTAGAAAGTTCGCATGAGGGCTCGGCATCCGGATGACATGAACCGGCTATCAAAGAGCTCGTCGATGTATGACGGGAAGTCGGTGTGGTAGACCCCCACGACCGGGACGCGCATGAGTTTGGAAGCGATCATCCCTACCATACCGACGGCGCCGGGGGTTGAAATGTGGATGACATCGGGGCGGTGGTCTTCTGCGGCGCGGAGCATCGTGAGCATTGGGGGGATAGCGAGGTCGAGGGTGTCGTATCCGGGCATTGGTCTGGCGTAGAGGGGGGTGAAGTTGGTGATGTTGGGGAGTGGTTTGAGGTGATCGGGGAAGGGGATGCGGGTAGAGGTGAAGACGGTGAGATCGTGGTTGGTTCGGTGTGCGGTGGCGGCGGTGTTTTGGATGAAGCGGCAGACGCCGTTGATGTCGACGAGGGTGTCGGTGAACTTGAGTACGCGGGTGGGGGTGGTCATTGTGGAGAGGGTATACGTGGTTTAGATTGTGTGCGCATAGAAAACCCCGCGTCGGGGGGATCGACGCGGGGCGTGCGCGGGCAAACCCAGCGTACGCGGCTGCTCGGCACGGCCGCGCGTTGTGGGGCTGGGTTGGAGAAAGCCCGCTGGGACTCGTGTTTAATATGTCTAACGGATGGGGGGTGGGCGCGTCAGGTTTGGAGAGCAAATGTGGGTGTGGTCGGGTTATGCAGATTGGGTAACTCGATGATTGTTTTTGATGAGTTAGCGCATTGGTGAGGGCGTTGCGTGTGGAGGTGGGCATAGAAAAAACCCGCGCTGATGCGTGGGTTTCTGTTTGAGTATTTAGATGTGCTGTGCTGGGATCTGTATTGTTATACAGACCTAGCAGAAGTTGAACCTGGATTCAGGGGATTCGATTTAGTAGGCTTTGACATTGTTGTGCAGGCGTGATGGGCGGTTGAGGTGGAAGATGCGATCGAAGTCGTTGTTGAGGGCGCGGAGATCGGTGTCCCAGGTGTAGGCGTGGGTGTTGGCCCGGTCGCTTGTGCGGCGAGCGAGTGTGTGCATTGATGGGGATGGGTTGGAGCGGATTGATCCGATGTCGCCAGCGTGTTGGTTTGAGGATCCGGAGCATGCGGTGAGGCCGAGGAAGGCGGCGGAGAGGATGGTTGCTGCGGCGATTTGAGTTGTGCGATGAGCAATGGTGACTGTGGAGTTGTGTGGGGTGTTCATGGGGTGTCCCTTATGGAATGATGGGGGTTGTGACGGGGTCACGATAGGGCGCGATTGCCGCGCTGTGGGTCACTATACGGGGAATTGCGGAATGATGTTTCGTGATGAGGTTGGGAGAGTTGAGAATCGGGGGGTTATCCACTTATTGTGCCCAATTGTGAGTGAAGTTGTGTCGGTGGGGTTGTATTGGGTTGGTGATCTGGTAGATTCTGCATGACGAACCGTAAGGGCTGGCAGGGGTTGAATTCGATCCCTTTGAACCTCTGATACGGGAACCAAGGCGTTACCGGGCGAAGATCATGCCTCCACCGAGTGGACGATCGGGATCTGGGCTGTGGTGCCCACCTGCTCATCAGGGCTTCGGATACTGCTGCTGGCTCTTATGGTTTGTTTTGTTTTTGAAGCGGGTTTATTGGGGTTGGGTGGTCTGCCGGGGTGGCAGATGGTGTGGGATTGGCAGTGATGTATGGATCCAGAGCGGTGTTGAGGGCGGTTTCTGCTGTTTTGGTGGTTGGCGCGCGGTTTGCAAAGTTCTCTTGTGGTGCTCGGATGCTGGCTGGTTGGAAGGCAAGCGGCTGACAGCGGAGCACGGACATGCTTTTAGGAGGACGTAGACATGATCGATCGAATGACAACTTTGGCGCAGCAGGCGCTTTCTGCAGCTCAGCAACTTGCGATGGGTGCATCGAATCCGGAGGTTGGTTCGTTGCATGTCTTGTCGGCGCTTGTTGAGGATGATGCGGGGCCTGGTGTTTCGATTCTTAAGAAGATGGGGGCGGATGTTGGGCGCGTGCGATCGATGGTTGCGGGTGAGCTTGGTCGATTGACGACTACGAGCAGCGGCGCGGGGTCCAGCGGGCGCGAGATCATGGAGATTTTGAGCAAAGCGGACGCGAGCGCCAAAGCGATGGGCGATTCGTACATTTCGTGTGAGCATCTGCTCGTGGCGCTTGGGCAGGCATCGTTTGATGCTCAGGAGTTGCTTAGGGTGAACGGTGTTGAGAGCAAAGAGATTGAGTCTGCGATTGCGTCGATCCGCAAAGCGTCGGGTGTTGAGAACATCACCGATGCTGGGGGGGAAGCGTCGTTTGAGGCGCTCGGGAAGTACTCGATCGATTTGACAGCGCTGGCATCGAGTGGGAAGCTTGATCCGGTGATTGGTCGTGATGAGGAGATCCGGCGCTGCATGCAGGTGTTATCGCGGCGGACGAAGAACAATCCGGTGTTGATTGGTGAGCCTGGGGTTGGGAAGACGGCGATTGCTGAGGGGCTGGCGCTGCGGATTGTCAATGGTGATTGTCCGGAGGGGATGAAGGACAAGCGGATCATGGCGCTTGATGTTGGTCAGCTTCTTGCGGGCGCCAAGTACCGGGGCGAGTTTGAGGATCGGCTCAAGGCGGTGCTCCGTGAGGTGGAGGCGAGCGATGGACGCGTGATTCTGTTTGTTGATGAGCTTCATACGATCATCGGTGCGGGGGCTGCGGAGGGCGCGGTGAGCGCGGGGAACTTGCTCAAGCCTGCGCTGGCGCGTGGGGGGTTGCGGTGTATTGGGGCGACGACGCTTGATGAATACCGCAAGCACATCGAGAAGGACGCAGCGTTTGAGCGGCGGTTCCAGAAGGTGCTTGTTGGCGCGCCGAGTGTTGAGGAAACGGTTGCGATTCTGCGTGGTCTCAAAGAGCGGTACGAGACGCATCACGGTGTGCGGATCTTGGACAGCGCTATTTTGGCGGCGGCTTCTTTGAGTGATCGGTACATCACGGATCGGTTCCTGCCTGACAAGGCGATTGATTTGATTGATGAGGCGGCGAGTAGTCTCAAGATGGAGATCGAGTCGATGCCTCAGGAGATTGATGAGCTTCGACGGCGGATCATGCAGCTTGAGATCGAGCGCGAGGCGCTCAAGCTTGAAGAGAAGTCTGATGTGAATACTGGTGAGGTGGCGCGCGTTGAGGAAGAGCTTGCGGGTTTGCAAGAGCGGAACAATGCGCTCAGCGCCCGGTGGGAAGATGAGAAGCAGGATCTTGATGTCTCGCGGTCGATCAAGAACGAGATCGAGCAGAAGAAGATCGAGCTTGACCGGGCGCAGCGGGTTGGCGATCTTGAGACTGCAGCAAGGATTCAGTATGGTGAGCTGATCGAGCTTGGTCAACAGCTTGATGCTGCGGAGCAAACGATTGATGATCGGCAAGCGTCTGGTGATGTTCTGATCAAAGAAGAAGTTGATCCCGAAGCGGTGGCGCAGATTGTTGGTCGGTGGACGGGGATTCCGGTTTCGAAGCTGATTGAGAGTGAGCGCGACAAGCTTGTGACTATGGAGACGCATCTGACCGAGCGTGTGGTTGGTCAGGACGAGGCGCTGCGCGCGGTCAGTGATGCGGTGCGCCGGAGCAGGGCGGGTCTTGGTGATCCGACGAAACCGATCGGGAGTTTCTTGTTTCTTGGACCGACGGGTGTTGGGAAGACGGAGGCATGTAAGGCGCTTGCGGAGTTCTTGTTTGATACCGAGGATGCGCTGGTGCGGATCGATATGAGCGAGGACATGGAGAAGCACGCGGTGGCGCGGATGGTCGGCGCGCCTCCGGGATATGTTGGGTATGAAGAGGGCGGGTCGTTGACTGAGGCGGTTCGTCGTAGGCCTTATAGTGTCGTCTTGTTTGATGAGATCGAGAAGGCGCACCCGGATGTGTTCAATGTGCTGCTCCAGCTTCTTGATGATGGCCGGCTCACCGATGGTCAGGGTCGAACGGTTGATTTTAAGAACACGCTTGTGGTGATGACGAGTAATATTGGCTCTCAGAAGATTCTGTCAATGGCAGAGCATGGTTCTGAAGACTGGGAAATCGAAGCGGCGGTTCGGGATCTGATCCGGCGCGGTCCTGGCGCGGATCTTGATGCGAAGGGGCTGACTCCGGATCTTGAGACGGGGCAGATGAACGCGAATCTCAATGTTGGGATGCGCGAGCAGTTCTTCCGTCCCGAGCTTTTGAACCGGATTGATGAGACGGTTGTGTTTCATCAGCTTGGGAAGGACACGCTTTGCGGGATTGCTCGGATTCAGCTTGCGGGTCTTGAGCGGAGGCTTGCGGATCGCGGGATGAATCTGGAGCTGACTGATGGCGCGTTTGAGCGGCTCATCGCGGAAGGGTATGACCCAGCGTATGGGGCAAGGCCTTTGGCGCGGACGATTCAGCGGCAGCTTGAGAATCCGCTTGCGACCAAGATCCTGAGCGGGGAGTTTGAACGCGGGGATACGATCGCGGTTGATGACAACGGTTCTGGGTTCAGCTTCCGCAAGGGTTCTTCTGAGCACGCGGGCGCGTAGGTAGGTTTGTTGATAGTTGATAGAGCTGCGAGGGCGACTGGGTTTCAGTCGCCCTTGCTTTATTGCTTCGTTATTAACTGTGTGTTTAGAGGTGCGTTTAGAGGTATGTTGGGAGTGTTTTTGCAGAGATCTGGAGGTCTTTGTGCGGAATTGGGTTCGGGTTGACCACTTGTTTTTCGGTTGTATTTGATGAGGACGCGCAGGTTTTGTTTGAGCGCATGTCGGGTTTGTACGATTTACAGTGTTGTTGTGTTGTTCACAGACTCTCTGGATGCAAGGATCGCGCATGGCTGGACCACTTGATATACCGAAATCGGATCGTGACCTTGATCGTACTGCAGCTGGGAAGTTGCTTGGGCCGTTTCAGCGGTTCATGAGATTTGAAGCTGCGGGCGGTGTGCTCTTGATTGTGTGCGCGCTGGCGGCGATGATCTGGGCCAACTCGGGGTATGCGGCTTCGTACACCAAGTTGTTTTATGAGACGACTGTGCGTGTTGGGTTTGGGGAGTGGGGTCTTGAGAAAGCGTTTATTTTGTGGATCAATGATCTGCTGATGGCGGTGTTCTTTTTGCTTGTTGGTCTTGAGATCAAGCGGGAGGTTTTGGTCGGGGAGCTTCGGAGTCCGAAGAAGGCGGCGCTGCCGATTGCTGCTGCGATTGGCGGGATGGTTGTTCCCGGCGCGATTTATGCGATCGTGAATATGGGCGAGAGCTCGATCAGTGGTTGGGGAGTTCCGATGGCGACGGACATCGCGTTTGCACTGGGTGTGCTGGCGCTGGTGGGTTCGCGGGTGCCTGTGTCGGTCCGGATCTTTTTGACATCGCTTGCGATTGTTGATGATCTTGGTGCGCTGATGGTGATTGCGATTTTCTATACCGAATCAATCGGGCTGGATTACCTTGGCAAAGCGGGGATTGTGCTTGCGATTATGATGGCGCTGAACCTGATGGGTGTTCGCCGGATGGTGGTGTATTTGCTGCTTGGTGTGATCGTGTGGTATTTGGTGCTTAAGAGCGGCGTGCACGCGACAATCGCGGGTGTTGCGGTGGCGATGACCATCCCGGCGCGGACGCGGGTTGATCAAGCGTTGTATAGCTCGTTTGTGAAATCGATGATTGAGCGCTTTGATTCTGATAAAGACTCCAAGGCTGATACGAAAGTCTGGACCAGCACCAAGCAGCAATCTGCGGTGCTTGCGATCGAGGATGCGGGACATAAGGTTGAAACCCCGGTGCGTCGTTTGGAGCACACCTTGATTCCATGGGTTGCGTTCGCGATCCTTCCGGTGTTTGCGCTGGCCAATGCGGGTGTGCCAATCGGTGGTGGTGCTGAAGTTGCAGCGGTTGATGGAGCGGTCGGCGGTGTTGTCGAGGGCGCTTCGCAATCGGTATGGGCGAGCAAGGCGCTGTGGGGGGTCGTGCTTGGTTTATTGATCGGTAAACCTATCGGTGTGTTTGGTTTTGCGTGGATGGCGCAGAAGATGGGCATCGGGATGCTTCCTGAAGGATCTACTTGGCGTCATGTCTTTGGCGCGGCGTGGTTGTCAGGGATCGGGTTTACGATGGCGCTGTTTATTGCCAACCTCGCGTTTGAGGATGCGGGTGATCTGGATGCGGCGAAGCTTGGTGTGCTTGGTGCATCGGTGATCGCGGGTGTGGTCGGTTTGCTGATTCTTGCAACTGGTCCGTCTAAAGCATCTGAATAAGGGATCTGATAGCGGTTGGGTATGCAATTATGTGATTGAATCTGCGGCACACTTTGTGTGTTATGGGGGCTTTGTGTGCGGAAATTCGCCTGTAAATACGGGTGATTGCCAGAAATATGGGATTCGTGTTGCAACCGGGTGTTTTGGGGTGCGTATCTTGGGATGTCCCGTTCGGGGCTGATAGGAACTGATTTGCATATTCAATGTCGGGATGTGTGTCCGGCGTAGATCAGGTGTTTGTTGATAACTGAATACGGTGTTGTGGACAGCTTTTGCGTGTTCACTGGTGTGTGTGGTTGGTCCTTTGGAAGAAGGTTTAATCGTTTCATTCGGCTCCGGGTGGGTAGGACTTCTCGGAGTATGGCTTGTAATGCTTTGCGACGGCGCGTGTGTGTGTGCGGTTTCTTAAGCGTCTCGTGTGTGTGGGCATTGCAGGTTTGTATATCTAAGTGGGTGAGTGCCGCCTGGGGAGAGACGGCACCCTGCTTAGCTTGACGGTTGGTTGGATGACCGCCGTCTCTTGGCCGGGTTGGGAATGTCCCCCTCAACCCGGCCTTCTTTTTTTAAATCTGAGGCCGACTGTTGTTGTTGAGTATCTTTTGTTCTTTGTTTTGAGCAGCTATTTTCTGGGTGGTTTTGTTGCATTGTGTAGTGGGGGTGTCGGTGCGGGGTCTAGGGTTGGGTGTGGACGATCGATTGTTCTATCGCAAAAGGCATCGGGTGCGGACTGCTGAGGAGTTCGACTTGGTGTTTGGGTACAAGGTGCGTAAATCGCGCGGCGCGATGACTGTGTTTATTAAACCCAATGGGCTTGGTGAGCATCGGCTTGGTTTGTCGGTTGGTCGGCGGGTTGGGAATGCCGTGGTCCGGGGCAAGGTCAAGCGGATGATCCGCGAAGCGTTTCGTCATGAGCGAAGCGGGATTCCGATGGCGAGTGATGGGTGCGGGTACGACCTGGTGGTGAGCGTGCGTCCGCATGAAGCTGCGTCGCTTGAAGTGTGGCGGGAATGGTTTTGCGGGAGCGTGGGGGCGGCGATTCGGGTTGTTGAAAAGCGGGGTTCGGATGTGTCCTGATCGCGTGGGAGGTGATGTTCCAATGGGGCTCGCGGCGTCTTCGCTTGTGGAGTCGCGGTTGGGGTGGTGGTCACGGCTGGGCAATGTTCCTTTTTTGATGTTGATTCGTGTGTACCGGGTGGTGTTTTCGCCTGTGATGGGGGGGCAGTGCCGGTTTGAGCCGACTTGTTCGCGGTTTGGCGCCGAGGCGTATCGGTTGTATGGGCCGATTCGGGGGACGAGGATGACGGTGGGTCGGATTTGTCGGTGTCATCCATGGAACAAGGGGGGGTTTGATCCGGTACCTATTCCTGAGGGAGTGCATGATCGTGCGGCTATCGGCACTAACTTAGCGGCTACTATCAATCCGAATACTCGTGATTGTGGTCGTGCAGATGGGGACGGATTACACGCTCAGGACGAGCGCGAGTAAGCACAGGAAGGCGGAGATGATGGCTCGATTACCAGCGGCGCAAAGACGCGAACAGTTGTTGGATGTAGCGGCGGAACTCTTTGCGACACGCGGATACGCGGGCGCGACGACGGCGCAGATCGCGAAAGAAGCTGGGGTGACTGAGCCCATTATTTACAGGCACTTTAAGAGCAAGCGTGATCTGTTTGTGGCGCTGATTGAGCGGACCGGCAAGCAAACGCTTGAGCAGTGGGAAGGGGATCTGAGTCGGTCGGAGAATCCTGCGATTCGTTTGGCGCGGTTGCTTGGTGAGAACCCGATGGTGTCTGGGGATGGGCGCGTTGGGTACCGGGTGATGTTGCAGTCGGTGTCTGAGATTGATGACGAGCTGATTCACAAAGCGGTGTCGGATCACATGGCGGCGCTGCACGCGTTTATCACCAAAGAGATCACGAGGGCGCAAGAGAACAAGCAGGTCGAAGATCGGTTCAGCGCTTCGGTGCTTGCGTGGGTGCTTGTTAATATCGGGATGGGGTACGGCGTGCTTGAAGCGATGGGGGTCGAGGGGCACGGGCGCGACGGGGACGGTGTTTCGGTGCGCGAGGTGCTGGCGCGGATCTTGGTCACCCCTGGTCTCAAGCGCGGGTGAGCAGGCTTGCGTAGTTGTGCGCGTGATTGGGATGTGTTGTTAACTCAGGAGTTTGGGTGCTGCGGTTCTTGCGGGCGCGGATGATCCGGACAAGAGGTCGAGCATTGATTCGACTTGTTTTTGCTGGGTGAGCATGGTCTGGATGGTTGCTTGCTCGAGTATTTGTGCGCGGATGAGCTTTGCGGATTCGACTGCGAAGTCGGTGTCGACGATTCCTGAGAGTGCTTCGGTGGTGTTTTCGAGTTCGGATTGGGCGGCGCGTGAGAGTGAGTCGATCGCGTTGAGGCGGTTACCGATTGCGCCGCGCCGAGCGGAGACTTTGCTGCTGGCTGCTTTGGCGAGGTCTTGCGCGACTTCGGGGTTTGACTCCATCAGTGCGGGGAGGTCGGTGAGTGTCGCGGTTTTGGTGATCGTGTCACCGGTTTGGGGATCGGTTGTTTGGTAGTCGATTGACGCGAGTTCGTTTGCGCGGAATCCGGTAAGGAGTGTGTTGCCTTGGAAGGTTGCGGAGTTGTTGGTTTGGTCGATCGCGGCGAGGATGGATCTGACGGATTGATCGTTGGCGTCTTGTTCTTCTTGACTCAGTGCGCCGGTGTTGGCGGATTCGACGACCAGCGCGTCGAGTTCAATGGTGAGATCTGCGAGTACCGAGAGGGCGCCTTCTTGAGCGCCGAGGAATGTTGATTCTCTTTGGAAGCTTGTGAGTCGGCGCTCGAGTGAGAGTTTGGAGGCGCTGAGTTGGTTGGATGCGATGAGTCCGGAGGGGTCATCGGATGCTCGGTTGATTCGTTTTCCGGTCGAGAGTCGTTCGAGTGATTGGTTGATATCTGATCGGTGTTGACCGAGTCGGCTGATCCCGAATGAGAGGGATGAGAGGCTGAGGGATGTTGAGCCATAGACGGGCATGAGGAGAAGATCGGACGGAATGGGGGCGGGGTGAATCCGAATGAGGAGAATTCAAGATCTTGTTGAATCTTGACTTATGATTGGGTGTGGATGGTTTAGGTAAGGAATGCGAGGTGTTGGTATGGCGGATATGGATGATGACTGGGATTTGGGCGAGGGGCTTGATCCTGAGGGGCCCAGCGGGGCGGATCTGGACCGGTTTGGGGATGAGTTGACTCGTTGCCGGCGCTGCGGGGAGTCGATGTATGACCAGGCGACGGTGTGTCCGAGTTGCGGTGAGCTTGCTGAGGAGGGGGAGAAGAAGCTTTCTGTTTGGGTGATATTAGGACTTTTGGGATTGGTCTTGTTGATGCTGATGTTGGTGTTCTAGGGAGAAATGGGGGGGCGGGGTGATAGATCTGTGGTCAATCGTGGTTTGGGGCATCCAATTGGGTGCGGGTTGCGTATAGAGTGGTGGGGATACGCTGGTTGCGGAGTTGTTGGCGCGTGGATAGTCGCGTGCCTACGGTGCTGTGCTGGTGCTCGTAGGCGGGTCATATTGATCATGCTTTTCTTAAAGAATGATGTGGAGATGGGTATGCCCATGAATCGTATAAACACTCGGGTTGAAGCTTTGGACGCGCGGGACGGTTTTAGTCTTGTCGAGATGCTGATGGTGATCGCGATCATCGCGTTGTTGATTGCTATTTTGCTCCCGGCACTCAACGGTGCTCGTGACACGGCGCTCAAGGTCAGCACGCAATCGATGATGGCGGACTTTACCAACGCGACGCAGCGGTTTGGGAATGATAATGCTGGCCGGAACCCGGGGTATTTTACTGAAGCCCAGATGGGGCATTCAGACAACGAAGTGATCGGGATGTCAGCGATCGAGAACGCGATGATCGAGCTCGGCGGCACTTCGGTGGTGATCGGGAGCGAGGCCAATCCTGATGCACAAGGACGGATCGATCCTGATTCTGGGATCATCGCGATTGGTCCACGCAATAGTGGGGATGTTCCCAATGCGGTGATCAATCTGAACTTGATTGGTGGTCAGGGCGCGTATTTCAGTCCGGACAATCAGTTCTGGCGGGTGCAAGATCATCGAGCAGACCTTGGTGGGCAGTTTGGTACTCCGGCTGCGGAGGGTCAGGTGTTGATGCCTGATTTGGTTGATGCGTGGGGGAACCCGATGCTTGGGTGGGCGAAAGATCCATCGGCACCGGGATCTGTGTTTGTAGGGGAAGGCGCGGATGCGATGGAGGTGTATCGTCAGGTCGCTCGATTGAACAGCGACGGTTTGGGTGATCCAGACAGCAACGAGGGTCCTGCGTGGTTTTATGCAGCGTCCAATGCAGCTTTCTTGGAAGCGGAGAGCTTTGGGAGTTCGAGCATTAATATGGCTGCGGACCCAACAACGGGTCGCGCGAGTGTGCTGAGTTCTGGGGTCAACGATGATGAGCGTTTGCGTTCACTTGCGAGTGTGCTTGCATCCCCGAGTTCGTATCAGCTTGATCCAGCGATTGATGGTATTGGTAATGCGAGCTTTGAAGATATATTCCCTTCAACTGCTCGTGGGCGTTTCATCATTCATTCCGCGGGCAGCGATGGCGTCTTTATGAGCAGCCAGGATCAGGGGTGGTCTGAGAATGCGAACACAGATACCGGTTATCGCATGGACTTTGGGAACTCGTTCCTTTCACAGTCTGATCAGCGGTACATTGACGATAAAAATGGCTCGTTTACGAGTATTGATCTTGCTGAGCCCTTTGATGATTTGTTGTTTGGTTCGAAGTAATCGTTGAAAACCAATATGCATGAGTATCGATACCCTGAGGAATCTCAGGGTATTTTTTGTGCGTTCTTGTGGTGGTTCTTGTTGTAGATATGCGGCGGGGTGTGGAAGAAGGTGTTTGCGGGTTGTTGCTGTAAAAGTGGTGGCTTGGGGTGCGGGATTGGGTTTGGAGTGGCTTGGGACGCAAAACCCGGATAAGGTGGGGGTATGACACAGACGCAACAATTTGACGGGACTGAACATATCACCATGTACCACGAGCCAGAGCGGACAAGCATCGCAGCGATTTTGGGGCTTGTGTGTTCGTGCATTGGTTGTTGCGGTGGACTGACCGCTATTCCAGGGGTGTTCCTTTCGATCTTTGGGATTGTTGGGATTTCACGGTCCAAAGGGCGCATCGGGGGGATGGGCTTTGCGATTGCGGGGCTATTGATTGGGTTGTTGATGATGGCGTTGTGGGGCGGGGCGCTTGGTGCGGCGTTTGCTGGGGTCAAGTGGATGGAAGACGAAGCGGTTGCGCCGACTGTCGAGATTCTTCGCGATATCGAAGCTGGTAACTTTGACGAAGCGCGGAATGCTCTTGGATCTCCAGCGTCGGGGGTAAGTGATGAAGTGCTTATTGAGTTCCGTGAGGGGTATTTGGCAACGCTTGGTCCGGTTGCTGAGGGTACCAAGGGTGTCGGGGAGTTATTTACTTCTTATGGCGAGATGGTTGAACAGATGGAGCGCTTCAATGGGCGTCCGAACCATATTCCGTTCCCAGTGATCTTTGATTCTGGGGTGGGTCTTGTGGTTATCGAGATTAATCCAACGGGTGCTAACAACGGTTCGATTGCCCCTACACGTATCTATGTGGTTGATTCGAATGGGAATGAGAGTGTTCTTCCGCCTTATGACTGGGTGGATCCGAATCCGGGTGCTACTCAGGATGCAGATGGTGACATGTCTGGTGTTGATGTTGAAGATTTCTCGGATTCTGCTGACGATGCGACCGATGTTGTTCCTGATGATGGGCCTTGAGTGCTCATTGTTGGGGGTTGTCTGTTGAGGGCGACTCGGGCTGAGCTCAGATTGGATGAATCTCATTGGATCAACAGAATGGTCATGTTGGTAGTGCTGATGGCGGGGAGGGGGCGATCCGATCGTCTAAAGCTGGTGGAAGTCTCGAGCATACATCTGGGGAGGCGCTGCGCGAGAAGTATGGCGAACCAGTGATTCAGTGCCGGGAAGTGGTGAAGCGGTTTGACGGGCAAGCGGTGCTCAAAGGGATCAACCTTGATGTCTACCCAGGCGAGACGATGGTGGTGATGGGTGGGTCTGGGTCTGGTAAATCGACTCTGCTCCGCAGCATCATCGGAACACATAAGGTTGATGAGGGATCGATCGAGATGTTCGGGAGCGATATCTGCACGCTCGATGAAGAGGGGATGAACGATGTGCGTAAGCGGTTTGGGATTTTGTTCCAGAGCGGTGCGTTGTTTAACTCGATGACGCTTGCGGAGAATGTGGCGCTCCCGCTCCAGGAGCATACTGATCTTGATCCCGAGATTATTGATATTTCGGTGAAGATCAAGCTTGAACTGGTCGGGCTTCGCGAGCATGCGAACAAGTTCCCGGCGCAGATTTCTGGTGGGATGAAGAAGCGCGCGGGTCTTGCTCGGGCGCTGGCGCTTGATCCCAAGATTCTGTTTTATGATGAACCCAGCGCGGGGCTCGATCCGGTGACGAGCGCTCAGATTGATCAGTTGATCATCGCGTTATCGAAGCAGCTTGGGGTGACGAGTGTGGTGGTGACGCACGAGATGGACAGTGCGTTTACGATCGCGGACCGGATGGCGATGCTTGATCGTGGCCGGATGCTTTGCGTGAATGATCGCGAGTGGTTTGAAGAGCTTCGTGATCGTGATGACGAAGCGATGGTTGATGTTGATGAAGATCAGCAGCTGATCCGTCAGTTTTTGCGTGGTGCTCCCGATGGGCCATTGAGTGCTCGTCGCGATGAGCAGGGGTATTCAGAGGATTTGTTTGGGATGACGATGGACCGGGTGACACGGACTCCGAGTGTGGAGCCAACCCGGTATTAGGTCTCGGTATTGAGTTAGGTTGCTTGGTTTGTGAATGGATCAAGGTCGATGTGAGCTTCGGTGCTGAGGATACGAGATTCGTCGTGTTTTGAGCAGGGGTTCGGAGGAATGGAAGTATGAGCATGCGTGCGGTGAATCAGAACAATGTGCTGGCGGGTAGCTTTGTGATCGCGGGTGTGCTGCTTGCGGTGTTGATGTCGTTTGTGCTTGGTGATCTTGCGGGTAATCTTGGGAGCAAGACTTCGTATGTTGTTCGTTTCCCGACCAATGTTGGGGTGCTTGGTCTTGAGAAGGGCGCGGAGGTGACCTTTGCGGGGATGAAAGTCGGGAGCGTTTCATCGGTGTCGATGGTGTACCGTCAGGACGAAGCTTCTGGTCAGCAGGTTGCTCAGGCGATGGATGTGGAGATTGAGCTTCCGTCTGATCTGGTGATCTTTGAAGATGCGATTGCTGATTTGACACCTCCGTTGCTTGGTGGGGTTTCTCGGATCAATATTGCATCTGCGGGGAGTGGTGCTGTTGGTCCTGATGATCCTCGAAGCAGCTGGGCTGCGGACGCTGATGGTGTGCTTGGCGCTGGTGAAGTGATGCAGGGACAGTTTGCGCCTTCGCTTCTTCAGCAGATGGGGTTGGGGTCTGAGGAGCTTGCCAAAATTCGTGGCGTGATCGATCAGCTTCCGGTATGGAGCCAGCAGGTGACGGCGATGGCGGATAACGGCAGAGAGATTACAGAGTCGGCGCGCCGGATGGTTGTGGATGATCTGGAACCAAAGTTTGGCGATGGTGTTGATGACGGGAAGTCCACGCTGAGTAATGTTCGTTCGTTTACGGATCGGTTGAATGCTGAGGGTGATTGGCAGCCGAGGGTGGATTCGATCTTGGCTTCGGCTGATGATGGGGCAAAGCAGTTTAAGGGGACGCTTGATGATGCGCGCGGCGCGATGTCGTCTGCGGTGCAGATCATGGATGAGAACCGGGGCAAGATCGCGCGGACGATGGATAATGTCGAAGGGGTCACCGAGCGGGTCCGGTTTGAATCGATTGACAAGATGAATGATGTGCTCAATCAGGGGGCGCTTGCGGTTGGTTCAGCGAAGGACGCGATCGGGGATATTCGCGGGCTTGTTGGTGAGAACAGATCGCATATCAATGCGACGCTTGTCAACGCGAGACAGCTGAGTTTGTCGGGTAAGTTGTTCCTTGATGAAGTCCGGTCGCAGCCTTGGCGGTTGCTTAATAAACCGAGCAAGGCGGATCTGAAGCGCGAGCCTTTGTATGAAGCGGCGCGCGGGTATGCACTGGCGGTGTCTGAGCTTCGGTCTGCGAGTGAGTCGCTTGATTCTGCGGTGCGGATGTCTGGCGAGCAGTCGGGGAGCACCAGCGAAGAGTTTGCTGCAGAGCTTTTGCGTCTTGCAGCGGTGGTCGATCAGGCGTATGGCCGGTACGAGCAGGCGGAGCAGGGGCTGCTTGAGAAGCTTGCTGAGTCTCCATGATTCGCAGCGGCGGAGAATCGGCGGCGACTGATCTGATCGGGATCCTGATCGGCGCGGTGGGTGCGTTGTGTATTTGGATTGGGGGACAGAATCTGGCTGATCCGGGTGGTTCGGTTGGGTGGGTGCAGAATCCGGAGGGGGTGTTGCTTTGGTATTCTGCTGAGGGCGATTGGGTTTCGATTTTTGATCAAGTTCTCGATGAAGAGGTTGCTGATAACGATCAGCTTGTCGGTGAGCGTGTGGTGGTGTTGGTGCACGGTCTTGATGAGCCTGGCGGGGTCTGGGATGATGTGGCGCCGGCGCTTGACGGAGCGGGGTATCGGGTGGCGCGGTTTGATTATCCCAACGATCAAGCGGTGGTCATGAGTGCATCTGGATTGCATGAAGCAGCGGGCGGGCTCGGGCAGTTTGACGTGGAGCGGGTGGACTTTGTGGTGCACTCGATGGGGGGGCTTGTGACGCGCGAGGCGCTGACGAATCCTGAGCTTGGCGCATCGACGGGGAAGCTTGGGGCGGTCGAGGTTGGGCGGCTGATTATGGTGGGGACTCCCAATGAGGGGTCTGGTTGGGCGCGTCTTCGCGGGGTGGCTGACACGCGCGAGCGGGTGCAGCGGTGGCTGAGCTCAGAAGATATGGATATGGAAATTCTTGCGAATCTCAGGCAAGACGGGGACGGGCAAGCGGGGATTGATCTGCTCCCGGGGTCTGCGTTTTTGACCGCGCTCAATGCGCGTCCGATGCCCAGCGGGGTTGCGGTGACTTGTATTGTGGGTCGGGTGGTTGATCCGGATCAGACACTGATGGGGGGAGCGGTGGATGATGCTGCTCGTTCGTTTGGTGATGGGGTGGTTTCTGTGGAGTCTGCGATTCTTGATGGGTGCGAAGATGTGGTGATGCTTGTTGCGAATCATCGGAGCATGATCCGGCGGATCGAGCTCGGTCAGGGGTGGCGGGCGATGGTGGGGGGTGATGAATCTCCAGATCCTGAGGGGATCGCGATTATTCTGGACCGTTTGGGGCGGGATTAGCAAAGGTTTGGGGAAATGCGTACAAAATTCTATTGAAATCCGTACGGATACCGTTCAAATTTTGGTTGCTTTGTGGTACGCTTTGCATATGGCACAGCGACAACATCATTATGAACGGGCATTTGAGTCGTATTTAAGGGATCAGAGGCTGCCTTATGTTGCGGTCAATGAGGCAAGGCGGGCGCTGCTTCCCAAGGGTGCTCAGCTCGCTCTTGAGGGGGGCGGGACGAGTCAGGCGATCAAGAACTTTGATTTTGTTGTCTATGGGGACGATCAGGGGCGGGCGGAGAATCTGCTCGTCGAGGTCAAGGGGAGAAGGCTTCCCAGACTCAAGCTTGCTGACGGGCGTCCCGCAAAGGCGAGGCTCGAATCTTGGGTGACTATGGATGATGTGGATGCGCTTCGGTCGTGGGAAACCATGTTTGGGGATGGGTACCAAGCGGTGTTCGTGTTTGTGTACTGGTGTGATGATGTTCCCCCGGATGGGCTGTTTACTGAGGTTTTTGAATATCAGGGGCGTTGGTACACGGTCCGGGCGGTGACCTTGTCGGACTACATGGAACTCATGAAGGTTCGGTCCCCGAAATGGAGGACTGTGAACTTGTCGAGCGGGGATTATGAGCGGGTATGGAGGGGGTTTTGTGACTCGAATTACTCGTTGGTTCAGGATTGCGAAACTCGGGAAGGGGTTTATGTTTGATTGATGGGAGCGGCTGGTGTAGCGTATGGGATGAACCAATCACGCTCCCAATCATGTTCGCAACCGGACTGTCAGCTTCACTCTGTGTCATCCTGTCGATCATCCTGTCGATCGGGCTTTCGATCAGGCTTTCGATCGGGTTTTCGGTCGGTGCTTGATTCTGCATGCGGAGGGATCGGGGCTGTGCGTGTGATGATGGTAATGGGTTTGATGATGGCGATGAGTTCACCTGTGTGGGCACAAGCTGAGGAACTCAGACCACCCAAAGCTTCGGAAGCACCGAGTTCACCGAAGTATTTGATGATGGGTGTATTGCTGGTGATCTTTGCGGGTGTCGTGGTTGCGGTGACTTTGAAAACCAAGCGCGGGCATCAGGATTAACCTGTTTTCTTGGTTGGGTACCAGCAGTATGGGATCAGGGGTGTATTCGGCTTGGTGGGTTCGGTAGAGAACCATTCCAGAACCGGGCGATTTTCTGTGCGAATAGAACGGTTGAGTATTGGGCGAGTGCTGACGGATTGTCCTGGGGTGGTATAAAGGGTATACAAATGAAGAATATTGATGATGAGCGGAGCGACCTCTCAGCTGGTGATGAACGATTCCCTGGTGCTGCGGTCAGTTCTGGTAGTTTGCGGTCTGGCCGGCGATCATTGAGCGGGGTTGCGAAGCTGAATCTGGGACTGGCAGCAGGATTGGTGCTTGCGATTGTTGGGTACGCTGGTGCGCAGTCATCTGAGACTCGTCGTGTTGGTGGTCAGTACATTTGTGTTGGCGGCGCGACCAGCGGTGGGTATACGAATGTGATTTATGTGCTTGATACCGCGAACCGTGAGGTGGTGGCGCTGCGGTGGAACGATGGCACGAAGCAGCTTGATGGGGTTGGGTACCGCGATCTGGTTGAAGACCTGACGAAGGAGAATGACCGATGAACGATCGCAATGTGAATCAGGTTGATGATGCGGGCAATGCTGTGCTTTCGAGCAAGTGGGTGACGCTTGGGCTTTTGGTCTTTACGGTGATCGTGTTGTCACGCGTGATGGGTGTGATGCAGAGTCCCGCGTATGCGGAGATGGCGGTGACTTCCACCGGGTACACGATGATGACGACCAACGGCGGGCCCGACGAGATCCTTGTCTTGGTGGATTCTCGCGAAGAGTCGATCTTGGTGTATCGCACGAGTCAGATGGATGCGCTTGAGCTTCTTGAGCGTGAGTCATTGAGCGGTTTGTTTGCTCGGGCGCGTGTTCAAGCGATGGGCAGACCATAATTCGTGACTCATGGTGGTGATTGACCTACGCTAAGCTGTGTCTATTCAACCATTACCACAGTTTGAAGAGGATCTGGCTTCGTATCTGAAGGAGAAAGAGGACCGCGATGCGTATGAGCGTCTGCAGGCCCCTTCTTCTATTGTGGTGCGCTTTGGGTACTCGATGATGGTGGGTGAGTTCCCGTATAACGGGGAAGTGAAGCCTGGGTGCGGGAGCAAGATTGTTGTTCGCACTCAGCGGGGGACTGAGCTTGGGGAGATGCTTACGAGCACTTGCCGGAACTCTGGGTGTTCAAAGAGTGTGAGCCGTAAGGAGATGCTTGAGTATATTGAGAACTCTGGGGGGCGGAAGTATCCGTTCTATGAGCAGGGCAAAGTGATCCGGGTCGCGGAGAAAGCGGATCTTGATGAGCAGGCGAAGCTTGAACAATCTAAGAATGCGATGCGCGCGATCGCTCGCGGGAAGATCAAGTCGTATGGGCTTGATATGCGACTCGTCGAGGTCGAACCGATCTTGGGCGGCGAGCGCGTGATCGTGTATTTCAACTCTGAAGAGCGGATCGATTTCCGCGATCTTGTTAAGGATCTGCAGGTTGATTTCAAAACCCGGGTCGAGCTTGTGCAGGTGGGGGCGCGGGACGAGGCTCGGATTGTTGCGGATTATGAGCGGTGCGGGCAGTACTGCTGTTGCAAGAATTTTTTGAAGGTCCTTAAACCGGTCAGTATGAAGAGCGCGAAGATTCAGAAAGCGACGCTTGATCCGTTGAAGATTTCTGGTCGGTGCGGTCGGTTGATGTGCTGCTTGCGGTATGAGGATGAGACTTACGATCAGTTGCGTAAGAACTTGCCTCATCGCAAGAGCCGGGTGGGAACTCCGGACGGCGATGGGATGGTGATTGATTCGCAGATTCTGACTCAGCTGAGCAAGATTTTGCTTGATGATGGGACGATTGTTGCGGTTCCGATTGAAGAGTTGACCGCGCCGGTGCATGCGAAGGCGCCCGAGCCTACTGATCAACGGCCAGCTCGTCGCGAGATGCGGAAAGAGCCTCGCAGAGATGGTTCGTCAGATCGGCGTCGTGAGTCTTCGTCTGATCGCAGCAAAGGCGGTTCGGGCAGTGGGGCTGGTGGTGGTTCAGGTGGTGGAACTGGTAGCGGGACTGAACAGGCGGATCGTCCTCGTCGCAAGAGAAGACGCCGGGGCGCGGGGAGCGGTTCGGCAAGTGCAGCAGGCGCGGACACTCGTGTAGATAGTGGTAGTGATTTACCAAACGGGCAGATTGAACCCAAGGTTGGCGGAGATCCCGGTCAAGCTGGCGATGATCGTCCGAAGCGCAAGCGCCGTCGTCAAGGGAGCAAGCGTCCTCGGCGCACTCCAGAAGAGCGTGCTCAGGGGCAGACTCCCGCTGATGGCTCGGCTTCAAACCCTGATCAAAGCACTGGCCAAAGCGCTGATCAAAGCACTGGTCAGGGCAGCGGTGCTGAGGGGGCTGGGGGTGCTGGTGGACCCAAGAAGAAGCGTCGTCGTCGGAGAAGGCGTGGTGGTGGAGGAACTGGATCTGGTTCTGATTCCGGATCTGGTCCAGACAGAGGTCCAGACAG
>JBGCDI010000006.1:0-19121 GCA_045105315.1 Phycisphaerales bacterium
AGAGTCACCGACTACGGCGGGCGGACCTGGCCGTTTGATTCCGACGATCCCGATGAGGTGCGGCTTCGCTCCCCGCTGTACTTCTTGGATGTCATCCAAACGCCAACTTTGGTTGTGGAAGGCGAGCGTGCAAACATCGAAAACATCGAACTGATGGATGAGGCGACGGACAACCCAAACATTCAGTTCGTTTTACTCAAGGACGAAGATCACTTCACGCCGCTCGCTCCCGTAAACCGCTGGCTTGCAAGAAAAGTGAGACACGGAGGAGATACAGATTTTCTCGGCGATGCAACCAACTTGCATGGTGTGGTTCAAACATTCTACAGTGCACAGCGCGAAGCACGAGATCTGCGAATACTCGCCGACCAACGGGCGGATGGGATCGCGCTGGGCGAGCCTGTCACGCTTGAGTTCATTTGTGATCTCCGAACCTTTGCGCGGTTGGACGCCGTGCGTGTTGCCTTCGACGGCTTTACACCCGGCGAGATCACTGAACGAGTCGATGCGAATGGCCGGCCGTTCTTTCAGTTGCGATGGCGCCGCTCATTGACTCTTTCCCCACAAGAGATTTTCGACGCCTCGGCTGAGTTCAGAGATGCTTGCCGGGCAGCTTGGGTGCGGGACCGTGGATGGGAACTCGCCCGCGGTCCTCGCTGAGTTGTGGTATCCAATGGCATAATTAGGCGGAAGCTTGGATCCACAGAGTGGATGGCTGCTCGATCTCGTCCAGCAGCAGACCGACATTCTAGGGCGGTCTCGAAAAACCGTCTGGCGCAAGATGTTCTTTTGACTGCTAAGCTAAACTCACATAGAAGCTTATGTGTGCAGGGCGATTACGGGATGCGGCTCAACGCGGAACCAATACTGACATTTCCAGTTCTTAGTTGCCAATCTTGGTTGAAAAGAGTTCAACTCGTATCCTGACACCCCGATTGTAAGCATTGCATGCTTCAGCACGCACTCACATGGTTGAGGTTAGTGCAGTTTGACCTGCTCATACATACGGCATGGAGTCAGACCAAATCGAAGCTGCCCGCATTTTCAATGAAAAGCGTGTATTACAAATAATATGAAGC
The DNA here is from genome assembly GCA_045105315.1 of Phycisphaerales bacterium. Taxonomy (GTDB): domain Bacteria; phylum Planctomycetota; class Phycisphaerae; order Phycisphaerales; family UBA1924; genus UBA1924. The sequence goes on from JBGCDI010000006.1 coordinate 1,080, forward strand.
AAGTAGATTACTTTTTACGCAGTGCGCTCTGCCATGCCCCTGGCGGCATGCCAATAACCCGTTTGAATGCACGGCTAAACGCAGCTTCCGAGTTATAACCGAGCTTGACGCCGCACTCTGCAGCGGTCATCTCTGTGTCACGCAACCAATCACCTGCGACATGCATGCGCCATCGAGTAACATACTGCATCGCGGACTCCCCAACCAGTTCGGTAAACCTCGCAGAAAACGCTGATCTTGACATCGAAACAGATTCCGCGAGCGAGGCGACTGTCCAGTTATTTGAGGGCTGACGATGGATGAGAAGTAATGCTGGGCCGACTCGTTCATCACTCAATGCGCCAAGCCAACCCCGACGAGATTTAGGGTGCTCTATAAGCCATGTACGGATAGCTTGGATGACCAGAATATCTGCTAGCCGGGTCACGATAGTTTCTCCACCAGGTTGACGCGAGCTCGCTTCTGCAGCCATATATCGCAGAGTGCTGTGCATCCATTCTGAGTTTGGCGAGTCCCAAGTTTTGATATGAATGATGTTTGGTAGTAGCTCCACGAGATTTCGTGCCGCCGGGTGATCGATGCGAACAGCCCCGCACATCAAGGTGGTGTCGTCACCTCCACCTCCATAGTTGAGCACTTCATACCGTGAAGAGACCTGCTCAATCGGGAGATCGAAGTAGTTGATAGTAGATGCCCCCTTCGCGTGCTTGATCTTGTGACCTTCTCCGCGCGGGATCAATGCGAACTCTCCGGGGCGAAGGAGTTTGGGATTGCCGTTCTCAAACTCAAGTCTGCATTCACCGTTGGTTACGATGTGGAACATCAAACAATCTGGCATCGGTGGCATCTCTATACCCCATGGTGCTGAGAGGTGCGACTGCGCGTATACCACGCCTTGGAGCCGGAAAGAGTGCAGAGTCTCTCCTAGCGGGTCAGACGAGTCCCATCCTGTTGTTGGGGGCGCGGTGGCAGGGTTGCGTTTTTGTGTGGACATGTCGGATTATACCAAAAGTCTTTGAATAGATCCAATTCTGGACGAATGAGCAAGTTTTAAGTATGAAATGTCATTGATAGTGCGTTCTTTTGCTGCGATAGTTATTGCATATAGATTAGCGATAACTGTAAATCGCTAGGCCTCAACCTATCGGAGCATGTCATGAATACTCATAAACTGCCATACCAAAATGTTCTTGTGATTGCCGCCAACGGAAAGACCGGGCGCCGAGTTGTGCCGCTACTTGAGGAGCGTGGTGTTCGTGTCCGGCGCGGATCGCGGTCGAGTATTCCGGTGTTCGACTGGGGGTCTCGTGACACTTGGCGGGAAGCCCTAGCGGGAATGGATGCAGTGTATGTGGTCTATCAGCCAGATCTTGCGGTGCCTGCTGCAGCAGAGGACATCCGAGCCTTCATGCAAACCGCCAAGCAGCAAGGAGTGCGGAAAGTCGTTCTGCTGAGTGGGCGCGGCGTAAAGGAAGCGCAGATCGCAGAACAGATCGTTGCCGAATCGGGTCTGGACTGGACATTTGTCCGAGCTGCGTGGTTCGACCAAAACTTTAGCGAGGGCGACTTCGCCTTTATGATACAAGAAGGTGTGATTTCACTGCCGATGGGAGATGCGGTCGAGCCAATCATTGATGCGGATGATATCGCAGAGGTTGTAGCAAATGCATTCACCGATCATCGGCTCAATGGGGAGACTCTCAATCTCTCAGGACCCGAAGCGCTCACACACGGCCAGATTGCAGCGCAGCTATCTAAAGCTGTGGGATACGAGATTCGTTACCTTCCGATCTCAACCGAAGACTTCAGAGTAGGGATGGCTGAGCTTGCAGTCCCTGAAGATTATATTGATTTGCTCGTTTACCTGTTCGAGATTACGGTGAGTGGCGTCAACGCTCAACCCACCGATGATGTTGAGCGTGTGCTTGGACGGGCGCCAAGAGCCTTTAGTGAGTTTGCTCTCAAAGCTGCTTCACAAGGTGTATTTGCTGCAAAGGAGATGTCCGATGAGTGATCTATTTTATGCTGTTGTTGTGGTCACATTGGTTGGTGCCGCTGTCACTGTGGGTGCGTTGTTCGCATTTTCAACATTTATCATGCGCGCACTCAAGCGTCTTGATGATGCTGAGGGCATCCGCGCTATGCAGCAGATCAATAAGACTGTTTATACCCCATGGTTTATGGGGCCGTTCTTTGGAACAAGCCTCCTCTCTATCGGTGCAGCCGTATTTGCATTGACGAATATGGATCAGGAATGGTGGATGCTGCTGCTCAGTGCAGGCTTGCTCTACGCGATTGGCATGTTCGGGTTCACCGCGGTTGGGAATGTTCCGTTGAACAAGAGACTTGCCGGCATGGACGCGGATGGTGTTGCTACCGCCGAGTATTGGCGGCGTTACCTCGCACTCTGGACGCGGTGGAACCACGCTCGGGTGATTTTTGGTGTGATGTCGATCATCCTCTATTCAATGGTACTCTGACCAAGTTTTTTCTTGCATATTCCCCGCCCGCGACCTCGTCACCCTAATCGGCCAGCAAGCGAGAACGCTGTCTCTGTTCGTTCAAGTTATTTAGCGAACTCAATCGTGCAGAAAGCTTAAATGATGGGCTGTGTGTGCTGCGTGAAATGTGTTGAACTGATCGCGTGACATTCTTCCGAACCCAGGATGGGCATGCAGCTCCTCATTTGAGTTCATAAAATCTTCCACGCACTGTTCAAATAATTGAAGCTCAGATGCATCATCCAGCCCGTCGATTGGCACAAATGTTCCCGCTGTACGCACTCCATTGATCGATCGCCCGGCAAGCAATCGCGGAAGCGCCAACTTTCGGAAAACTGGTCTGAGTGGATATCCCAGAACGCTCATCCATTTCGGATATCCTCGCATATTCGATTCCATCGTGAGTCGAATATGGTTGCAAATCTGCCCGAGACTCCAGTTCCCTTTTGCTTCGTATCCTGATTCGAACAGTCTTCTGCATTCTTTGACAGCTTCGTCCAGATCCTTTAAGATTAACTCGCGTCGCATTCATCTCACCTAAATCAAGTGTTCTTGTTGCACCCATCGCATGCGAACCAGTTTTTAATGCTCCCAGAGACCGTGTTCAATGCCTCCAAGGATGTAGATCGCGAATGTGCCTTGGCCTGGGAGTTCCATTGGTGGGATCGCAACTACCGCACCGACTTTGACCGCCGCTTCAACCGCAGCTTCAATGTCATCTACCAAAACATACGGTCGAACAACCGGTTGTTCGTGCTCGCCCATCGGTGCACGCACACCAATGCGTCCGCCATCGTTGAGCATTGCAGTGCGAGCGTTTCCCAGTACGGGGATCGGATCACCAAAATCCACATCATGAGCTTGAGCAAACGCATCGCATGTTTCGCGAACCATTGGGGTGACAATTTCGAGGTACTCAACCTTTAAACCGTGCTGTTCTGTTTGGGCAAGATCTGCTGTCTTTGATTCTGTATCAACTTTTGTATGATCGGTCATGGGTTGAGAAAGTGAGCCAGCCCCGATCAGCAAGAGGAGCCCGACAGTGAGAACGCTGAATATGATCTTTGTTGGGTTCATGATTCCATTTCTCCTTGTGTGATCATGATGAGATTCCCGCAAGTGTCATCAAAGACAGCACCGATCACTGAGCCGTATTCCACTGGTGGTTGGGTAAAGCGGACACCCAGAGATTCGAGCCGCTTGTGTTCCGCTGCAATATCACTCACTGCAAAGGCGGTAAATGGAATTCCGTCTTCAACAAGAGTGGCTTTGAATGGTTTGGCAGCGGGGTGCTCATCGGGCTCAAGCGCGAGCTCGACACCATCCGGTTCTTCGCTGGAAACGACGGTGATCCATCGGTGATCACCCATCGGAATGTCGTGCTTGGTTTGAAATCCGAGTATTTCTGTGTAAAAACGGAGTGCCTTCGCTTGGTCATCAACCATCACGCTTGTCAGTGTAATTCTCATAGATCAGTTCCTTTAAGTGTGTGGCCAGCGCTGCTCGATCGCTTTCAATGGTTCACGGTTGAACCAGTGAAACTTATATCTGCCTTCGCGTTTCACGATGATCAATCCCGCAGCTTCCAAGACTTCGAGGTGTTGAGAGATTGCTTGACGAGATGATCCGATATCATGTTTCATTGTGAGCCGGCCACAAATTTCGAAGAGTGATTGTCCATCTCGATCGGTCAGCTCATCCAGAATCACGCGTCTGGTCGGGTCTGCAATCGCTCGGTAAAGATCGTCCATACAGATGCTCCGCAATACTATAGGCAAGTGGCGGCTTGCGTGTCAAATTCGTGGACGGACTGGATGTATGTACACTGATAAGGACCCATGCCTGCGATCCGGGCACTCATTAGTGAGTGTTTAAAGCGGCAAAGGCATTCAAAAAACATAAAAGTGAGTTCGTCAAAAAGTTAGTTGAGAATTTTCATCCTCAGCCTTGTGTGCAAAATTTATTTGGACGAGATTGATGTATATTCACATCTCTTACAAGGTTGCCAGATGACTCAGCCCATCCAAACCGATTCTTCTGATCACAAACAGCACCATGAGTTGCTCAAGTATGCAATTGATGAACATGCGATTGTCGCGATCACTGATCCATCTGGTGTTATCACATTTGTGAATGAAAAATTTTGTGCAATCTCTCAATACAGCCGCAAGGAGTTGGTCGGTTCGACTCACAATATCATTAACTCGGGGCATCATCCGAAGATATTTTTCATTGAGATGTGGGCCACTATTGCCTCTGGCAAGACTTGGCGGGGTGAGGTCTGTAATCGTGCAAAGGACGGGAGTCTGTATTGGGTTGATACAACTATTGTGCCTTACATCGACGAATGCGGAAAGATCACTCAGCACATCGCGATTCGTGCGGATATTACTGACCGGAAAAAAACGGAGCATGAGCTTCGGCAAGCAAATGCTGAACTCGAAGAGTTTGTATACACCGCATCACACGATCTGAAGTCGCCCCTGCTCACAATAGAGGGGTACTCGGGATATCTGAAATCGTATGTTGATGACGGAGATACCGAGAATAGCAGTCATTGCATCAAGAGAATCACCGCAGCAATTGATCGTATGAAATCCAATATTGATGATCTGCTCGAACTAAGCAAAATTGGTCGAGTTGAACTCAAGTGGAGTCAGATCAAGCTTGAGATATTCATAAAATTACTACTCAACGATTTAGAAGAACAAGTTCATGAATCGGGTGCAAGAATAGTTGTGGATGATGATTTGCCTGAAATCTGGTGCGATCCTGTCCGCATCCAGCAGCTGTTAGCGAACATGATCTCGAATGCAATTAAGCATGGATGCCCGGATGATGGCGAGTTTGTCATCAAGATTGGAACAGAAAAAATAGCCAACGGCATCAAACTATTCGTTTCTGATAACGGCCGAGGGGTCGAAGCTGAATATCGGAATAAAGTTTTTGAACTGTTCCACCGCCTTGACACGGGTATAGAGGGGACCGGGGTGGGATTAAATATGGTCAAGCGGGTCGCTGAAGTCCATGGCGGGCGAGCTTGGATTGAGATGACTCTTGGGGGAGGGGCAACTATTTGTGCCACTATTCCGACACGCGATTCTAAGTATGCATACCAATCACAACCAGGAAGAAAGAGTTCCACATGAAAACTTCTACATCAAGCCGGATGGTGCACTTTCTCCTTGTTGAGGACGACGATGATCATGCGGATCTCGTGCGCCGAGCATTTGATCATAACAAAATTGTGAACACGCTGGAGCGTGTATCCGACGGGGTTCAAGCGCTCGACTACCTGAATCAACTCGGTGAATACGCAGATGCAGTCCTTCCAGATGTGATCCTTCTCGATCTGAACTTACCCAAAATCAGCGGCTTGGAGCTTCTTGCCAAAATCAAGAGCGATGAGAAAATGAAAAGGATCCCGGTGGTCATTATGACCACATCAACATGCGTATCAGACACAGACAAAGCATATGAGCATCATGTCAACAGCTTTCTGTCCAAGCCGATCGATTTCGAGAAGTTTCAACTGATGATTCATGACTTGAATATGTATTGGTCTGTCTGGAATAGCCCAGCGTCAAAGCGGTCGTAAGCAGCAGTCCTATCCTCAGTATGCACTAGTCTTGGTGAACCGCATGAGCGGGGCACGATTTGTACTTTTATAGCTATTCTTTTCTGGTATACTGCTAGCTCATGCTCTCGAAATCGCAATCTAGCGAAGGCTGCGTTCGCCAATAATCGAGCATGTAGAACATGGTCTGGCCTATATGCATAGGTGCGGATGCGATTCTCAGAGATACTCGTACATCTGCTGGTATTGGTATACTTGCACAGGAGTCAAACATGCACAACACATTGAAATGGATCGTACTACTCGCGCTTTGGATTGGAAGTCCTGTTTATGCAGCTCCCCAGCCCGCGTTTACCTATCAGTCGATGCTCAACATCTACTTCGATGATGAATCAGGGCTCATCAGTGTTCGGGATATGGACCTTGCGTTTGCTCCTGAAGGGGAGATCAATGCCTCGGTGGTGGTGACCAACTCAGAGAACACGGTGCTTAAGAGCTACAAGTTCTACCCTGACCCGCGTTGGCGCGAAGGCGTTTTCGCTCGACTTACCGAGAACGGTCCCGCGGACTTTGAGCTGACTGAGCCTGGTGTCTACAACATCATCTTTCTTGTTGATGGGAAGCCGGTATCACGATTGCCCGTTGCCCTTGAGCAAACATCTGCAGGCGATGATCCGTTTGATCCCGTCAAGACATACGAGTTTTATGGTCTCTGGCAGGTCTACGGATACCTCACAATGAGTTCACTAAGAGATGAGCCATTCCCCCAGCTCAATCTCTGGCTCGGCGGGCGAGACCTACCCGATGGTGAAACCAAAGAGATGTTCCACGCGACGCTCAAAAGTGGCGAAGAAGTCATCGCCCATTCCAAAGAAACACAAGGGTTCTTCAACGAAGGGCACTACGAGCATTCAAAGATCGCGCTGTATCACCCGCACACAAAGCGGGAGCTTCCGAATGCCTCCGGGTTCATGCTCTCGGATTGGACCAAGGAAGACGGCGAATACCGACTCGAGATCACCCGTCAGTCCGATGATCAGCTGATCCGATCGTTCAAGATCACGGTCAAAGATGGAAAGATCCAGAATCTTCCCATGACAGCACTCGATACTGAGCCTCATATCGATTACATCACTCCACGCGTGACCGAGAAAGGGGCGAACATGTATGGGTTTGTAGAAGCGATTTGGCTCAAATCACAATGATCTATCGCTTGATTTTATGCTCGATCCATTGACCACTGCTTTCACGAACTGAGGTATGACTTGTTGCTCACTCCACAAGTTCTCCAGCTGTTAGACGAGAGTGTCTTGTGCTGGCTCGCTACATGCTCGCTCGATGGTCAGCCAAGCGTGTCTCCGAAAGAAATCTTCGCACCGTTCAATACCAATTCAATCATCATCGCCAACATCGCATCGCCCAACTCGGCGCGGAATATCCGCGACAATCCCAGGGCGTGCGTGAGCTTTGTCAATGTATTCACGCAAAAGGGGTTTCAGTTGCGAGGATCCGCTGCACTCTTGCAAGAAAAGAGTGAAGGATATGCTGAGATGTCCAAGCTGCTGATCACCCTAACTGGTGGCCGGTTCCCATTCAAGTCCATCTTTCATTTGTCAGTTGATCGAGTGGATGAAATTGTCGCCCCTCGATACAGACTGTTTCCCGAAACTTCAGAGAAAGATCAGGTTGCCAGCGCGATGCATACCTACGGCGTTCAGCCTCAAGCATCAGTGCGCTAAATTTCCAGTCGTTCTGGAACTCCGCTGCGCCAACTCCGCTGCACCATAGTTGAATCGGTTAAGTATCCAGAACGATGGTCACTGCTGAATCATGAATGGCCAAATAAAAAGCCCCATCTTTCGATGGGGACTTTTGAATAGTGACTATCGTAATCGCGGATTAGCGGCGACGACGGGTAGCAACCAAGCCACCGAGGCCGAGCAGTGCTGCGGTACCTGGTGTTGGAACTACTGAAACTGAAACATCATCAATGAAGAGTTCAGCTGTGCTGCCGATGTTTGCACCGGTGGTTGCGGTGAACTGGAGGGTTACGCCGCCTGAGACGTCAGCACCGGTCATGGTGGTGAAGCTGTAGAATGAGTACTCTGAACCAACGAAGAGTGGTGCGCCGCCGAGGATGACAGCTGATGAGGTGCCGCCGCCGTCGAGTTCTGAGAAGAACTCAGCGAACTGAACGCCGCCTGCTTCGCCTGAGCCCTTAGCCCAGAACGAGATGGTGACTTCTTGGTTTGCTTGAACGGTTCCGATTCCGATGTTTGCTTGCTTGATAACAGCAGCGGAGCCGGTTGCGTTGTTGGTGAGTTGGCCTGCGAAGTTACCTGAGAATGCATCTGAGCTAGCTACGAAGCTTGAGTCGCCGGTTGGGAATGATTCCCAGCCTGAAACATCGCCGAGCTCGAAGCCACGGTTGCTGTTGGTGAGCTCTACTGATGCACCTGCGACTGCGCCGGTGGTCATTGCTGCGAGTGTGATTGCCAGTGTTGCTTTGATTGTGTTCATCTCTCTCTTATCCTTTCGTTGTGACAGCTTTCGCGGTCCTGTGTTTGTTGCATCTGGTTCGCTGGATGAAATGATCCTCGCCCAAATGCACCCTAATAGTAACAGTTACGATCTTTAATCCATATAAAAAACAACTCAAAATGTGAAAAAAACTACATTTTGCTCAAAAATTGTAACCGTTTATTGCATTTGTTGAAATGGGTAAGCTTGCAGAAGCCATCCATCAGGCCTAGCTGGGAATTTATCACATTTTCACGTTGGTTCATCGAACCTCAAAAAACGCTAAATGGACCTTTATATCGCACTTTTAAGCGTGCATGAACTAAGTTCTAGTGCATCCACAGGGTGTGTGTGAACACCAGGAATGTAACTGTTACTATTTGTGGCCGAGTCTCTGTGGGTGATAAAAAATGCATTTAGGGCTTCCGGGGTGGGCATTCATGATCCTCAAGATCATTCGCATGTAACAGTTTGCAAATAATCTTTGATTCTAAGTCTTTGAGGCTTGAAAATACGCGAAGATTCTGTCACGATGGTGATATCGTGGCTTGGTCTACACCTCTGAGGTGGGTCTTCTAGCCTTTGATTGATTACTTCGTATAAGAGAGAGAAAAAAATGAAAACTACAGCAGCAGCATTAGTAGCTGGCGCGTGCTTCGCAGCATCCGCTCAAGCAGCAGTTGTGAATGTCGGTGACTCCACCGCATCATGGCTCGGCTTCATGAATGTATCCGAACTCCCTGAAAACGGCGGAGGATTCGTCTTCGGTTCAGGTTGGGGATTGGGCGATCTCGTCACCAGCTTCGATGACGGCGTTGGAACCATGACCATGTCACCAAACACCATCGGTGATCCAAACGAGTTCTGGTACCAAGATCCAACAGGCATGGGTAACACAAGCCCAGGTGGACCAGGCGCACCTGGAAACAAAATCATGGAAGCAAACATCTTCCAAGAAGTCGGTGACGGCTCGCTATCAGGTCAGACCGTGACCTTCGAAGGTGAAGTCCTTTCCAACTCCTACACCGACGCTCATGTCGGTACCATCTTCATCCGCGACTTCGCTGGTGACTTCTCAAGCTTCACCGAAACACGCATCGATGTTGTTGCTGGCGCATTCAGCCTCAGCCTCGACACCAGCGCAGATGCTGGCCGCATTGTTCAGTGGGGCTTCACTACCGTTGGCGTGAACGTCTGGGAAACAGATACCGCACCATTTGGTAGCTTCACCGTATCAACCATTCCTACTCCAAGTGCGATGGCGCTGCTGGGTATGGGTGGTTTGGTGGCATCACGCCGTCGCCGTGCATGAGTGAAGTCTTGATCAACTGATCAAATATCTACAACTACAAACCGCTGAGTGTACGCTCAGCGGTTTTTTAATCAACGCTCGTCTGTACCCGGTCAGTCCTCGGCGTGGCATTCATTGAGTGATTCGCCGCAGCGTTTGCAATACGAAGCATCAAGATCATGACCTTGGGCCATGCATGATGGGCAAGAACGCGAGGTTATTGTTCGAGGTTTATTCCCCGAGATTTCTGCAGAGAGAATTCCGGTTGGGACAATGATCAAAGAGTAACCCACAAGCACAAGAGCAGCAGTGGTTGCTTTCCCGATCCCGGTGATGGGGGTGACATCACCATACCCGACGGTGGTCATGGTGATCACCGCCCAGTACATCGCGTCGGGCATGGAATAAAACGCTTCGTTTTTTGCGTGGCTCTCGACCACATGCATAAGCGAGCTTGCGATTAAAATAACAATAAGCACGGTGGTCATGAACACCGCGATCTTGTGACGGCTGACATAGAACGCTTCCTTGAGTGCGGTTGCTTCAGAAAGATACCGAGCGAGTTTGAAGATCCGGAAAATACGAAGCAGTCGCAAAGTGCGGACGACGAGTAATCGCTCTCCGCCCGGGATGATGATCCCGATGAATGCAGGCAAGATCGAGAGCAGATCGATGATCCCAAAGAACGAAGTCGCATACCTCAGAGGCTTGCGGACGATCAGCAGCCTGAGTATGTATTCGATCGTGAAGAAGATTGTGAACAACCATTCGAGCGAGATAAAGATCGTTTTGTATGGATCGTTAGCGGCCGATTCGAGTGTACTCAAGACGACCACGATAACCGAAAGGATGATCGCGACAATAAGCACCACATCGAATGTCTTACCCGCTTTGGTGTCGGCTTCAAATATGATCTCGTGTAGATTTTCTCGCCAGCCGCCTTGCCCTGGCCCGAGGTCTCTCTGCCTTTGAAGCTTTCTTTGAAACGGGCTTCCAACCGGCTTCTTCTTTGGTGTTGGATCTGGCATTGATGTGGCCTCGTCTGTTTGAAGCTTGGCTTGAAGCTTGGGAAGTGATCAAGTGTCATTGATTGCTATCGGTTCGATGGAAGGGGGGTATCAAGTTTCTCTATCTGACGGGTAGAGATTGGGTTGAGAGAACCAATACAAAACACTCCAGTCTTGGAGTGTTTGAGGGAGTTCAGGTTTGTTTTTTGGAGTCCGTAGTTAGCTACGAGTAGTCAGGTACGAGTATCGGCTACGGGTAGTCAGCAAGGAGTAGTAAGAAAAGACCGCAGCTGTGCATGTGCTCACCGGCGATAGGTGATCCGCGCTTTCGTCAGGTCATATGGTGAAATTTCTACAGTGACCGTGTCGCCTGGGAGGATCCGGATGTAATGCTTGCGCATTTTGCCCGAGATGTACCCGATGATTTCGGTCTGCTGTTCGTTGGGGAGGCGAACGCGGAACATCGCGTTTGGGAGTGCCTCGGTTACGATGGCGTCCATCGTGATTTTGTCGTCTTGCTTTGCCATTGTCTCTGTAATCTCCTGATCTGTGAAACCCGATCCATCCCTTGGCGCGGGATGTCGGGGACCACACGATACGCGTCTGGTTGGATTTGGGTGTGTAAATCCCCTGCTCTACCGCATATTTCATCGTTTACTGGGTGTAATCGGGGTTCAGAGTGCATACTTTCATCATCTTTGGTGCTTGAAAGCGATGTTGATCAAAGTTGTGCACCGACTATACCAGGACAGACCAAACACACATCATTGAGATTGGTACCGGTCGGACCTGTGCGAATGATCGCGCCGAGGGATTCGAGAAAGGGCAAAGTATCGTGGGTATCGAGTGCCGACTGAGCTGCGTGTTGGATTGAGGGGGTCCTGAGCATTTGATCAAAAATGACCGCGCCTGCGGAGTTTGAAGGCCCGTCGATCCCGTCGGTCGCAATGCCCAATACGATCCAGCCAGTCTCTGATCGGGTAGCGAGTTCCAGAGCTGCGGAAAGTGTGCACTCGAGGGTTGGGCCGCCGATCCCGGAACTCAACCTTGTTGATGTGTCAACCGTGGTTTCACCTGCGAAGATCACGGATGCGTTCGGATCGATCTTGTGCTCGGTGATGTATGAGTGGGCAATCATCCTTCCCTGGTCTGATGCGTATCCGCTGAGCCCGCTCTTGGAGATGGTAACGGTTGCGTTTAGGGACTCCATCGCGTCGTGAGCGGCGCGAAGCGCGGTGCGGTGGTTGCCCACAATGGTGTGGCGCACACTAATCGGCGGGGCAACTTTGGTCACGACATCCATCATGCTGGTCATCATCGGTCCCGATGCGATGATGTCCAGATCGTCACTAAGCACATCGGATAGCACGATCGTTTCGCAGCGTTGAGTGCCCGAAAGCACGCGTGCAAGACCCCCAGCTTTGAGTGTGTCCATCGAGCGCCGTGCTTCGTTGAGTTCTTGAATGGTCGCGCCTTCCGCGTTGAGCGCGTTGGTGGTGTTGACAATGTTCTCAAGTGTGATGCCAGGTTTAGGGCTTGTGAGATGCGCAGAACCACCTCCCGAGATGTTGACAATGCACTCGTGGTGGTGGGGGATCGACTTTGCATACTCAGCAAGCACGCTGGTCGCATCCATATTTCGCGGGGTCGGGGTAGGATGATCGACCTCATAATACTGAATTGATTCGTGCGGGTGATCGAGTGGTTCAGTTGGGCACAGCACAACTCCACCAGCGAACTGCGGGCCCAGATTCTTTATGCATGCATCGGTCATTGCGACCGATGCTTTCCCAATGGAGAGAACATGCACGGGATCGTTCGACTCGGTGAATCGCGTGAAATCAAAGTTGGAGTTGACCAATTGTACAGGATCACACTGTCTGAAGATTTCGTTCAGAACTCGCTCGGTCAATGCGCGGATCTTTGGATCAAGTGATGTGCTTAAGCTGATTGGGGGATAGCTGGTGGTCATGGGTTGATCGCCGAGCGGAGTCTGGTGATGGCGCTTTGGATAGTGCTCATCTGTTTGCAAAACGCGAAACGAACGAATCCCTCACCAAGCGACGGGGTGTTGTAAAATACACTTGGAGGGATCGCTGCGACCCCCGCGTGTTCTGGGAGCCACTTGCACAGATCGACATCGGTTGTGAGTCCAAGTCGCTCAGAGACCGGTTGATGCTCTGCCATGATGAAGTACGCGCCTTGGGGGAGGTGGACTTGAAAGCCGAGATCGGTGAGCGCTTCAGCGAGCAAGTCTTTCGTCTGTGTGTAGTGCGTTTTGACGCGCTGGATTTCATCACGCGAATCATCAAGCAGAGCGCTCGCGCCAAGCTGGAGCGGGCCTGGGACTGAGAAAGTCAGGAACTGGTGCGCGGATCGGATCCCTGCAGTCAATGGTGGCGGGGCGATGGTCCATCCGATTTTCCAACCGGTGAGCGAGAAGGTCTTTCCAAGTGATGACATGACGACAGTGCGCTCGCGCATGTTCGGGAGAGTTGCGATAGAAGTGTGCTCGCAACCATCATAAGTCAGACGCTCATAGACCTCATCAGAGAACGCAAGCACATCATGTTTGATACATAGCTCCGCGACCTGCGCGAGCTGATTGCGATCAAACACCATCCCTGTAGGATTGTGAGGCGTGTTGACCAAAATCACGCGAGTTTTTGAGCTGAACGCGTTCCGAAGTTTCTCAGGATCAAAGGTGAATCCGCTCGCTCCGTTGAGTCCCGGTTCGATGGGGACAAACTTGGCAGTCGCGCCCGCCATCGCGACGCACGCGCGGTACGAGTCGTAGTAGGGTTCAAAGAGGATCACTTCATCACCGGGATTGACCAGTCCGAGGAAGGAGGCCGCGATCGCTTCGGTGCACCCGCTGGTGACGGTGATTTCAGTTGCCGGATCGCACGCAAGGTTGTTGAAATCTTGCGACCATCGAGCGATGGATTCACGGAGAGACATCATCCCGGGGAGCGGTGCATATTGGTTGTGTCCATCAGCGATCGCGCGCTGAGCAGCAAGTTTGCCCAGGTCAGGTCCATCAAAGTCGGGGAATCCCTGCGAGAGGTTGACCGCGTTGTGCGTGTTGGCAAGTGCGGTCATCTCCGCGAAGATGGTGGTGCCAAATGGTGCAAAGCGATCCGCGAGCTGGGGTGTGGGTTGGGATTTGGGCTGTGGACTGGGCTGAGATCTGTGCTGTGTCATGATCCATGACCTTATGCACAACGGATTCAAGCTGCGCGTCGATCAGGGGGTTGACACCTGTTCAAATCCCAGAATCCTGGCCGCTTCATACGCAGGCAAGGACCACGGCGCATCGATGGTGATCTGGATCAAAAGCGTGCGTGCTTTGAGATCCTCTGCAGGATCTTCATACCTGCTCAGACAGCTTTCTAGATCTTGAGCTGCTTGCTCTTGTGCTCGTGATATGCGTTTGGACTGGAGCTCATCGACCCAGGTGAGGGCGTCAGTGAACTGCGCAGGGCTGGGCATGGTGTGCCCCATGCCGTCAATGACATCTAAGCGGATTTTGAGTTTGTCTTTCTTCATTTGCGCAGACCGGGTTTGCATTTCGGGTTCATTGAAATCCATCGATCCGGTGATGCACGCAAACCGTCGGTCTTTGAGCAGCCTCATCCACCGAGCGCTGGGTTTACTGAGCCTCTCTGGGTAGTACCGGTTGGGAGCGCCTGTAGGTGTGCGGTGGTACGAATCGAGCCCCACAATCGGGACAGCACCCATAAAGATGTCGGGGAACGCGAGCTGGAGGATAGAGCTGCATCGTCCTCCGCCTGACATCCCAGTGACATACACCCTTCGCGGATCAGTCTGGTAGTGGGTCTGGATGGTGGTGATGGAATCAAGATGGATCTGCAGACGGTCGGTCAGTGAACGGGGGTTGCCATTGTTGTCCGCGCCCACCGCGATCAGGTTGAGCTCATCGCACGCATCGTGCAGCGTCTGGGGGATCTGACCATTGGGGGTAGGGCTGATCCAGACAAGAATACCAGGCAGTTGATCATCGCCAGCGCTTGGTCGTGGTGTACGAACACGAAGGTTTTCTTCTGAAAGTGTGCGCGTGAGGTCAGGATATCGCTGACGGATTCTTGATTTGATTACTTTGGTGTCGAGTATGGTCGGTGACTCGAAGTATGGCTGGGTGTATACGCCTTGCCCAACCGAACGGTGGGGGTCTTTGTATTGGATGCTGCGGAGCATTCGCTCATTAACCGGGATGTGGCCCAAGACTTCTGGCGAGATGCGATGGGCCCATGCTTCGTCTTGGGAAATGGTCAAGATATACAGCAGTGGTTGCTGATCAGAATCTGGATCAGCCTCTCCATCAAGGGTGATGATTGATACATATGTTGAACTGCTTGTGCGCGAGAGCTCGAGGGTTCCAAGCACAGAATAGGGTTCGGCAATCAGGAACGGGGAACCGGTCGATCGTCGAAGCTTTGAGAGATCCTTAGCGTCCCACACCGCAGCGATGTTGGCCAGTTCCCGGAGCATGGGTGAGCGAGCGATGTCAGATGGACTGGGGCGAGATCCAATCGTCAGGACTGCCTGAGTCGCAGGTTTACCCTCGATGGAATACGGGCTGGATTGGGGCTTTAGCTGGGCATTTGCGACTGAGCACAGCAGGCACAGAATCAGAGACAGAAGCAGCATGAGCGAGGTGAGGAGCGAAGAGTGGGTGTGGAGATCGTTATGGGCGCTAATTCGTGGCGTAGTGTTCGAGAGCATACAGATGTGTACGGATCATTTTGTATCTGGTTGAGGGTGATTGTGAAGTTGAGGAGGGATCATGAAGTTGTTCTTGGAGATCATCTCCAAATTGGGCTTGAGGTTGGGATGAATCTTGTCGAATCCTTGGTTGGGGACTTGACACCGCCGATCCCGAGGCTAGCGTTACGCCCTGAGAAATCAGATCCTCCGTAGCTCAATTGGTAGAGCGAGCGGCTGTTAACCGCTAGGTCACTGGTTCGAGTCCAGTCGGAGGAGTTCACCGGCCCGTTCATCTTTGAGCGGGCCGTGTTCGTTTTAGGAGTATTTGAGTATTCGCTGGGTGCTTTGGGGTTTTGAGAAGAACTCGAATAAGAACAAAGCCCACTCTATCAAGAGTGGGCTTTGTGATTTTTCAATCTGTTTTAGTGTGACTTGCAGGCTTGGTGAGCGGACTCAACAAGTGTTGCAGGCCAGCTGATGGTTTACCAGCTTCCACGGCCGCCGCCGCCTCCGCCACCACCGTAGCCGCCACCGCCACCGCCACCGCCGCGGTTTCCGCCGCCGCCGTAGCCACCGCCGCCACCGCCGCGGTTACCACCGCCGCCGTATCCGCCGCCTCCGCCGCGTGGGCGTTCTTCGCGTGGACGAGCTTCGTTGACAACGAGCGCACGCCCGTCGAACTCGTGTCCATTGAGTTTTTCAATTGCTTGATGGCCAGCATCTGAGTCAGCCATTTCGACGAAACCAAATCCGCGTGAACGGCCTGTCTCGCGGTCGCTCATGACCTTAGCAGATTGGACATCGCCGATCTGTGAGAAGATCTCGTTCAGTTCTTGGTCGTTCATCGAGTAAGGGAGGTTCCCTACATACAGGTTCAACATTGCAGTCTTCCAAATGCCCGTGATTCAAATCAGATCGAGAGAGAGAGCCGGGCATCTTCTTCGTCGACTGCATAGCCAAAGGGCCGTGCAAGTAAGTCTAGACCGATCAAGGTGCGGGGCAAGTAAAAATAAGGAAATGTAAATTCCGCTCAGAAATGAGTTTGTATCGTAAAAAACAGGCTGAGAATGGCAAAAAACAGGCTAGAAGCGGATTCTAAAGACGATCAACGGGGTACGGATGGTCTACTCAGTGGGCTTTCTGAGCTTGAATCGGTGGTGACTGAATCAAAATTTAATACAGATCGTGGGTGTTGAGTAGTCCTCAATACAAAAAAACGGTGCATATCACGGAGGATGTGCACCGAAGTGTTCTTTGATTTAGGGGTTAACTCTTAGTCTTTCTTGAGGAGATCACGGATCTCTTCGAGGAGCACTACATCAGCAGGTGGTGCCTTGGGTGGTGCGGCTGCTTCTTCTTTCTCGAAGTTTGCTTTGGCCTTGTTGATCATCTTGACCATGATGAAGATCACGAATGCAAGGATCAGGAAGTTAAAGAGCACAGTGATGAAGTTGCCGTATGCGAACACAGCGCCTTCTGCACGCGCTTCATCGAGTGAGAGCCCCTTGGCAACCCCTTCAGAAAGCGGGATGTACATGTTGGTGAAATCGACATCACCGATGACCTTGCCAACAAGTGGCATGATGACATCCGCGATGAGCGACTTGATAATGAGGCCGAATGCGCCACCAATGATGATGCCCACAGCCATGTCGACCATGTTGCCTTTGATTGCGAACTCTTTAAACTCTTTAACCATTCCCATGAGATCTACTCCAGTGCGAGTGTTAGTTGTGCTGTCAGTATTGACAGTAAATAGTGTCCCAGCGGCAAGTCTAGAACTACTAAGCACTACGAGCAACTAAATTGTACATACAGATCCATATGTGAAACTGGGTTGGGACTAAAACACGAACACCATTAAAGATATTGAGGTCAGGATTTGATCTTGACGATGCCTTTACCCTTGGTGATTTTGCCGATCTCGTGGACGGTTTCGCCCATCTTTTCGAGCTTTCGTTTCACGCCATCAGCAAAGGTCGGGCGGACGATGAGGCAGTATCCGATCCCGAGGTTGAAGACCTTGCGCATCTCGGCTTCGTCGATGCCGCCTTGTTCTTGGAGGAATTGAAAAATCGCGGGGCGTTCCCAGGTGTTCATGTTGATCGATGCGTTGACTTTGTCATGGAGGGCGCGGTTGAGGTTGCCCTCTAAGCCACCGCCGGTGATGTGGGCCATTCCTGAGATGACTTTTTTGACTTTGTATGAACGCAAGAGTTTGACGATGGGGTCCGCGTAGATTCGTGTGGGGGTCAACAAGACCTCGCCCAGCGTTTGGGCTGGGTCGAGTTCTGGATAGACCTTGTTGAGTTTGAGTTTGGCGTGTTTGATGATGTTGCGGACGAGTGAGTAGCCGTTGGAGTGGACTCCGGAGGATTCGAGTCCGAGGACGATGTCGCCCGGCTCGACGCGCATGGG
>JBGCDI010000007.1:0-12768 GCA_045105315.1 Phycisphaerales bacterium
CGCTCGATTGCGATTGACCCCTCGTCACTATGCGTATCTCCGGATTTCTGAGGGGTGTAACCAGAACTGCGCGTTCTGCACGATCCCTTCGATTCGCGGGAAGATGCGGTCCAAGCCTGAAGACCGGATTGTTGAGGAAGCTCGCGAGCTGATGCGGGACGGCGCGTTTGAGCTGTTGATGATCGGTCAAGACACGACGAGCTATGGCGATGACATCGGTGTGGGTATGTCGCAGGTCGCGGGTGACGACAAGTTCCGCGCCGGGCTCCCTAAGCTCTTGCGCTCGTTGTCGGATGCGGTGAGCGAAGAGATCGGGCGAGGATGGTTGCGCCTGATGTACGCGTACCCGACTTATTTTACTGATGAGATTATCGATGCGATGGCTGAGGTTGCAGATCGCGGAAATCTGCTGCCGTATCTGGATATCCCGCTTCAGCATGGATCTGATCGTGTGCTCGAACTGATGCGCCGCAATGTCAGCAGCAGTCACCAAACCGAACTCTGTCACAAGCTCCGCGAACGAATACCCGGGATGGCGATCCGCACGACCTTTATCACCGGATTCCCTGGTGAGACCGAGCAGGATCACCAGGAACTGCTTGAGTTCATCGATGAGGTCCAGTTTGATGCGGTCGGATGCTTCCAGTATTCCAAAGAACCAGGCACAGTCGCGGGACGGATGGAAGAAGATCCCGATCTGGCAGTCCCCAAGGAAGTCAAACAACGCCGTCACGATGAGATCATGGCAACCCAGCAAGAAATCGCGTGCGAGCAGGCAGCGTTTATTGCGGATCAGTACGACTTTGAAAGCCCAACCACGACCGGCGCCCAGTTTGATGTCGTCATCGACTCCGCGACGGGTTCTCAGGTCGAGCCCACCCCAGGAGTCAGCGATGGGGGTCAGCTCTACAAAGGACGGACCTATTTCCAAGCTCCACAGATCGACGCGACCACGCTTGTGGTGGCCAAGGGCAAGATCGCGCCGGGTGAACTGGTCCGGTGCACGATCGTCGCGAGTGATGGGTACGACCTGATCGCTCGACCGGTTGATGAGCTTGAGAAGAAGGTTTCGCTGAATCTGCTGTGAATCTGCTCGGAAATTGGTCAGATTTTGGACGAATAAGTGCTTCTATGTCGATCTGACTGAGATGGTTCGATCTGGACAAGTCCTGATGTTATGTGCGCTCGCGCTGTTGATGATCGGTGTGGTCATGGTGCAGTCTGCAGGGATGGAAGTCCTTCGACTTGGACAAGTTGCCCAGCCAGATCAGGTCGCTGAGAGTGTGACCGCTGGATCGCTCCTTACTTCACGAGCCGCGCTGTATTTGGTGATGGCGATTGTCGCGATGATTGTTGCGTCGCGACTTCCCATCCGCAAACTCGCAGCTCGTCTTGATCGCGTCGTCTGGTTCAAACCGGGTGGGGATCTCGGCGTTCTTCTGATCGGATCAATGCTGCTCATCGGTCTGGTGATCACGGTGTATATCCCAGGACTGGAGCGCCCAAGGAACGGAGCACACCGGTGGATTGATCTCAAGCTCCCCGGTCTTGATTCGATGCAACCAAGCGAGCTTGCTAAGTGGGGGCTTGTGGTCTTGGTTGCGTGGTACGCGGCGCGTCTCGGTTCATACCGCGAGCATCGGCTGCGTATCTTTTGGCGCGGGCTTCTGCCAGCAGTGCTTTGCATCGGCGCTGTTGCGTTTGCGGTGGTGATGGAAGACCTCGGGACCGGGGTGCTCATGGTGCTCGCGTGCTCGATCGTGCTGCTTGCTGGGGGCGCCAAGCTCTGGCACTTTGCCACCTTTGTCCCGATTGGTGTTGCGGGTGTGGTTGCTGCGATTGTGACATCACCCTACCGCGTTAAACGGATTACCGCGTTTCTGGATCCATACGCAGACGCGCAGGGAGAAGGCTACCAGATGATCCAATCCATGACCACCATCGCTGGAGGTGGGTTCTTTGGTCGTGGTCTAGGAAACGGTCTGCAAAAATTCGGATATCTTCCCGAAGACACGACGGATTTCTTATTCGCAGTGGTGTGCGAGGAGATGGGCTTCATGGGCGCTCTCGCAATCATCGCTGCATACGGAGCGGTGGTCTGGGTGGGGACCGACATCGCGCGCCGAGAAAAATCGACAGTGCTCCGTCTGATCGTGATCGGAGTGATCGCAACCTTCTCAATCCAAGCGGTGATCAACCTCATGGTCGTGACCGGTCTTGGACCAACCAAAGGCATCGCACTCCCGTTGTTATCCAATGGCGGTACTGGTTGGATCGTGACCTCAGTTTGTTTAGGCTTAGTCGTTGCGATCGAGCGGACACAAGAATACGCATCAGCGTTTGATGGCTCGCTCGAATCTGATATCTCGTTTGCCCAGCGTACTGGTCTTGGATTGGGCGTTGCAGTGGATGATCATGAGATCGGCGCTCAGGAGATGTCGGAGTTGATGGGCGATACCGGTTTTTCGTCCGATGAAGAGATCGAGGTTGTTGTTCCCAAACGCTCCAAGCGGTTTTCGCGCAAAAAATCGAGTATCGAAACAGAAGATAACACCTTAGAAGGCGCAGACGAGTGGTTTGCGGATCGAAACTAATGGCCCGTGATACCGCGACTGATCGAGTTGCCTGCGGGTTTGTGTTCGTCGGCGGAGGGACCGGCGGACACCTGTACCCCGCGATCGCGATCATCGAAGAGCTCGAACGGATCGACCCAAGCGTTCGCTCGCATGTCGTGTGTTCTGAGCGCCGGATCGATTCTGCGATTCTTGAATCCGAAGATGCAACCTTTTCAACCATCCCCGCAACCTCACCCAGCGGGGGCGTTCGAGGGCTGAGCAGGTTTGTACGCAACTGGGGATCAAGCGTGCGAGGAGTCCGGCGCGTGATCCAAGAGATGAAGACCAAGTGTGACCGGGTCGTGGTGATCTCGATGGGGGGATTTGTATCCGCTCCTGGTGCGATGGCGGCTCGTGCTGAGAAGTGCGAGCTTGTGCTTGTGAATCTCGATGCTGTTCCCGGGAAAGCAAATAGATGGATCCGTAAACGAGCTGATCGCGCCTTTACAGGCGCGAATATAATTGACAGCACACCAGGCAAATCAGATTGGATCCAAACGAGAGCAATCGTCCGGGGATTTCATGGTCGACGCAGCGCTGAGCGCGCGTGTGAAGAGTTTGGGCTTGACTCCAACAGGAAAACAATGCTCGTCACCGGAGGTTCCCAAGGTGCCCAGTCGATCAATCAGTTCATGGTTGAGATGGGACGAAAGTATCCAGACGCCCTCGAAGGCTGGCAGATTCTTCATCAAGTCGGCGGAGGTGGCGACGGCGAGTTCGTTGCTCTCGGATATCGAGATGCTGGGATCCAAGCGGTGGTGGTGGAGTACATCGAAGAGATGGGAGCGGCGCTGCTTGTCGCGGACTTTGCGATCGGTCGATGCGGCGCGGGGACCGTTGCCGAGTGCTGGGAATCATGTGTTCCCAGCGTGTTCTTCCCCTATCCATTCCACAAAGACGAACACCAGAAACACAACGCAGCGGTACTTGTCGACGCTGGATGTGCGCTGGTGTGTGAGGATCACATCGATCCACACAAGAATCTTGAAGCACACGGCATGATGCTTGCTGGGTTAATCTGTGATCTGACGAGAATTAAGCAGATGGCTGAAGGGTACCAGAGGATAGGAATTCCCGACGGAGCGTCTGTCATCGCTCGTTCGTTGCTTGATGCATAATTGATATTCGGACCATGATTTTGAGCTTGTACACTCATCAGTGCGCATTTGATTCCTCTCGAACTGTGGTTTGATGAGTTTGAGACTGGAAATTAGCCTGATATTGAGCTGAATTGTGGTACACTTTGGGTATGACGAACCGCCCCCCGAAGCCAAACGCTCGAAGGTGTGTTGTGTGGCATCACCCCGGGGTATCGGTGCATCAATCGCTCATCGGAGCATTGAGCTCACGCGGGCTCCGGGTGGAAACCAGCGATTCTGGGCACGAAGTCCTCGCAATCGCGTGTGCTGTTCAGCAGCAGCTCCAAGAGAGCGCTCGAGGGTTGATTGTGGTTCTTGACAGAAGCGGGCGAGATCTTGAGGATTTGAGCCGGGTGATTGAATCTATGGACAGATACGCTCCATCGGGTCTCGTTTGGGAGTTTGATCCCAGCGCGAACCCGCCGCTCAGTGGGTTCGTACGAACAGGGGCGGAGCGGGTTCAAGCAGTTTCACAGAAGGATGACGCTGAGATCGGGATCAAGATCCAGTTCAATTCCTCTTCGCCCAAATTGAATCCTGCCGAGGGACCAGTGCTCAAGCTTTCGGGAGGGCAGATCAACAGCGTGAACGGATCAGGAACAACTGGATCAGGAGTAACGGGTTCAGGAGTAACGGGTTCAGGAATAACGGGTTCAGGAATAGTTGGGCCTGGAATCAATCCGGTGCAGACATCGGATGTGCTCAATCAAGAAGAACTCTCAGCGCTGCTCAAGCCTGATGAGGGTTCATGAAAGGAACGACGGATTGATGACCAACGGGAGTCCAGGTGAAGTTTCGGGACACAGCGACGCGCTGAAACGCGGTGGTCGTATCGATGCTGGCTGGAGAGTGATCTTGGTGGGTCGGACCGGTCTAGATCAGGTGCTCCGGCGCGTGCATGGTGTGGAGTTGATCCGGACGCGTGATTCCTTTGATGCGATCGGTGAGCTCAGTGATCCGATTGACGATGCGTCGCCAGCGCGGGCTGCGGTGCTTGTTGCCCCTGATGCTGAGCCTGTTGGTCAGGAACTTGGTCGCTTTGTTGAAGCGCTGCGGATGGTTGATTCCGGGGTCAAGGTCATCCGTGTGGGCGCCGAGCATTCGATGTATGACGGGGTGGTCTGGTCGCATGCTTCTGCAAATGAGGTGATGCGAGTGATTGAGGATGCGGTCGCGATGCCTCGGGTGGTGGTGGCTCAGAAGCCTGTGGCAATCGGGGAGGATGCTGATTCTCTGACTGAGACGACGAGCAAAGCAGGGGAGATAGTTGATGAAGCGGTTTCTGACAGTGGTGGCGGTGTACATGGTCAAGCGAAAGCTGATCCCGATCGTGATGCGGATGATCAGGAGATAGTTCCAACGATTGATCACGCTCAAATGCGTAGTCACGCAGAATCAGATTCTCAGAATATGCGTGAGGTCATGAAGCTGCATCAGCGTGTGATGTCTGATGTTGGTGGAGTGCCAGCGTTGCATACTCCGGGGGCAAGCACAGGAGCAATCGGTGCAGGCGGAGCGACTGATGAACCGGTGATCCGGGCGATGGGGCAAGGTCGCCCAGTTCTTGATGATGCGATGAAACTGATCGCGCAGCGGACAGGGCGAAACGATATTGCCTTTTCAAGAGTGCAGCCGATTGGCGCGATTGCGGTCCGGGTCGAATCCAAAGTATTTGGATCATTAGTTTGTGCTGATTCAGTATGGGCATCTGGCGCGGGAGCTCGCGTGCTCAATCAACACGCAGCATGGCTCGGTGCATGGCTCAGACTCGAAGCACAACAACGCGAGCTGCGACTCGCAGCATTCACCGATGAACTCACCGGCGCGTGGAACCGCAGGTATTTCAAACGATTCCTCGATGCAGCGATCGATCAAGCGCGGTCCGCGCGACGCACCCTGACCTTGCTGTACTTTGATATCGACGATTTCAAGGGATACAACGACCGGCACGGACACGCAGCGGGTGATGAAATTCTTGTGGAGACAGTGCGGTTGCTCGAATCAGTGATCCGTCCAGGTGACAAAGTCTGCAGAATCGGCGGCGATGAGTTTGTCGTGATTTTCTATGAACCCAAAGGACCAAGAGACCCGGGATCACTCCCACCAGAGTCGATCTACGAGATCGCAACCCGATTCCAAAAACAGGTCTGCACCCACCGTTTCCCCAAACTAGGCGACGAAGCATCGGGGACCTTGACCGTCTCGGGTGGACTCGCGTCGTACCCTTGGGACGGTAGCGATGGCGAATCACTGCTCGCACTGGCTGATGAGCTGGCGCTCAAATCCAAGCGGTCTGGCAAGAATGTCATCACGCTTGGGCACGGAGCACAAGATGTCTGTGGGATTGATCCTGAGCAGAGTTGAAAATCATTCTCATCGTCTGGTGATCAAAGAATGAAATCAGGCATTCGCGTATCGTCAATGCATGGCAATGATTGATGTTTTAGCGATTGATCTTGATGGCACGCTCCTTGGGCGTGACAAAGCGGTTTCCCGCGCCAATATCGAAGCGATTGATCGGGCGCGACAAGCGGGGGTTTCGGTGCTGATCTGCACGGGGCGCGGGCTTGTTGAATCGAGGTCGGCGCTTCGAGCGATTGATCAGACAGAGCCTGTGATGGTGGCGGGGGGATCGATTGTGTCGGATCCGGTTTCGGGTCAGACCTTGCATCGTGTTGAGCTTGGGAGTGATGTTGTGCATCGCGCCGTTGAGTTGTTTCATGGGGTGTCGTCGCCTGCGATGGTGCTCAAGGATCCGTCGGAGATCGGATATGACTATCTGATTGTGGATTCACACGATGAGTTTCCGATTCATGAGGTGTCGCGCTGGTGGTTTGAGGATCACGGGATTGATATCCGCAAAGCGCGATCAGCGCATGATGACGAACATCCAGAGCACTCGGTCCGGATCGGGATGTGCAGCGAAGTTTCACGGACAAACAAAGTCACCGCACGGATTCGCGCCGAGATGGGTGATTGTGTGGAGCTGCATGATTTCCCGTGTGTTAAACCTGATGGGCATCAGTCTGAATCGGGTGGTCAAGAGGTTCATATCCTGGAGATCTTTGATAAGACCGCGACCAAGTGGAACGCGATTGATTGGTATCTTCAACAGCATGGGATTGATCCGTCGCGCGTTGCTGCGATCGGGGATCAGGTCAATGACCTGACGATGATCCACGGCGCGGGGATCGGGATCGCGATGGGCAACGCGATCGATGAGGTGAAGGATAGTTCGGGGTATGTGACGGGGACCAATGATGAAGACGGGGTCGCGATTGCGATCGATTGTTTGCTTGGTGGTGATATGGGTCTGATGAAATCGGTTGCAAAGGGTGGGTGCTGATGCAATCAGTAACCCAGATCCGCGAGTTATTAGAGATGGCTGGGCATGGACCCAAGAAGGCGCTTGGTCAGAATTTTCTGATTGATCAGAATCTGATTCATAAACTGCTCGACGCTTCGGGTGTTCAGGATGGGGATCTGGTGCTTGAGATCGGTCCCGGGACCGGGGCGCTGACGGTGGGGCTTCTTGAACGCGGGTGCAGGGTGATCGCAAGTGAGCTTGATCGAGATCTGGCGCGGGTCGTCAGAGAGACACTCGGCGCGCAGTACAGCTCTCAGCTTGAGATCATCGAAGGTGATTGTTTAGCGGGAAAGAAATCACTGAATCCAGAAGTGGTTCAGGCGCTGGGTGATCAACCGTTCTCGATGGTGGCCAACCTGCCGTATCACGCTGCGACTCCAGTAATGATGACCTTGATGACCAGGCACGAGCGGTGCAGCGGGATGTTTGTGACGATCCAGAGAGAGGTCGTGGATCGGTTTTTAGGAGCATCCGGTTCCAAAGCATACGGCACAATCTCAGTGGTCGCGCAGTGTCTCGGGGATGTTGAAATGATTGCTAAGCTCAAGCCCGGATGTTTCTGGCCTACCCCAGGAGTGGACAGCGCGATGATGGGGTGGAGGCGTCGTTCAGAGGAGCTTTGTGGATCGAATGTTGGATTGAAGGTTGGGCCGGCATCCGATTGGTGGGTAGAACTCAGCGATTTGTCTCAGCTCTTGTTCCAGTCAAGGCGCAAAAAGCTGGGTGGTGTGGTCAAGCGGATTGCGGGGGGCGAGATTCAATGGCCCAATGGTGTGAGCGGGGATGATCGGGTTGATGGGCTCAATCCTGCTACTGTTCAGCGAGTGTGCAGAGCGATGAGTGACACTTTGCACAACCGGTGAGGTGTTGCTATTGTGTAGTTGGTTCAGGTTCACAAGAGGTGCAAGGAGGCGCTGATGGTTGATCAGATTTCTCATGGACTTGCGTCAACACTCGCGGGGGATGTGATTGATGAGTGCCGGGGGCAACTGAGCGATATTTCATGGTTCACCACGACCTGGCAGCACTCCGGTGCGGGGACCGGGTTTGCGACTTGGACCACCAAAAAAGGCGTTGAGATCGAGTGCGTGGTCAAACTCCCAGTGGGATACCGGGAATACCACTGGACCAAACGGCTCGGGATCGTTCACGAAGACGACTGGGAACGAGCAGGGAGTCTGAGCTTGTCCACCCCTCGCGTGCTCGCAGCGGGGTACGAGCTTGGCGGTCACGACTTCGCTTGGCTCGTCATGGAGCGATTCAAAAACCCGCCCATGGCAACCGGTCTCGATTCCTCGTCAATGTGGGAGATCATGGAGACCGCAGCGGAGTTCCAAGCAGCAGCGGTCCTCGAAGAAATCGTGGATCCCAAACGCACACCCAAAGATGCGGACTGGAGCGCCGAGATTCAGCAAGCGCTTGCGAATGTCGAGAACCATGCGATGGTCGACGCTGACCGATGGAAGCATGCGATCGATCGTGTGCTAAGTAATTTGGGGGTGTTTGTGGATCGTTGGCGCGACCGGACGATCGATACATGGTGTCATCACGATCTACACAGCAGAAACGCGATGAGGCGCGTGTCGCACAACCCTGAGGTCCATGGTCGATGTGCGCTGATCGATCTTGCGATGGTTGCTCCGGGACACTGGATTGAGGATGCGTTGTATCTCGAGCGACTGCACTGGGGGCGCGAGGAGATGCTCTTTGGGGTCGATCCGCTGGAGACTTTGGGGCGGTGCCGAGGGGCGATCGGTTTGCCTGTTGAGGACGGGTCTGGGGAGCTCGCGGATGTCCGAAGGGTGTTGATGTCGTGTTGTTGCCCAAACTTTTTGCGAACAGAAGGTGATCAATTGTACCTGAATGGGGCTTTAGAGCGTTTAGAGCGCCTATTGGGTGTCTTTTTAGGCTAGGATGATGTCAGCTGCGATGGATCGTAGTACACAGTAATGATGATCGAACCGGGGATTTGAATCGGTTTCGATGTGAACTGACATGAAATGAGGTTTGATATGGATCTGCTCGAGAAGATGGAACACCTGCTCCAAGAATGCCGCGAAGACTACAACAAGGCAAAGGGTGGTAACAAGGCTGCTGGCACTCGCGTTCGCAAAACAATGCAAGAAGTGAAAGCAATCGCTCAGGATATTCGTAAAGAGATGCTCGGCCCTCGTGAAGATTGATCTTCACGGATTCGAGTGTCATCAGACCTGTTTGCTCATGAGCATCGGGTAAAGGACTGTACAGTTGAGTACGACACAACCGCAAGACAAGCTCGGTGATGGCGTTTCTTCACTTGTTGATATGAGCGCGATCGATTTATCCGCGACTCTGGCAACCCGTGAACAGATGTTTGAGCTGATCCCTCATCGTTTCGAGATGGCGCTGCTTGATCGCGTGATCTGGGCAAGCGATGACAACAGCTCCGGCGTTGGCTCGCTTGTGGTCAAAGGCGACGAGTTCTGGGTCCGGGGTCATTTCCCGGATCGGCCCATGTTCCCAGGCGTGCTGATGGTCGAAGCGGGCGCTCAGCTCGCGTGCTATTTGTACAACAGGTACTTCGATGGTCTGCATCTCGCTGCCTTCTTGCGGATCGAGAACGCGGTTTTCCGTCGATCGGTCACGGTTGGTGAAGAGATGTTTGTCTGCTGCAAGGGTGTCAAGGTTACACCAAGACGGTTCGTTTCCAAAATCGAAGGGATCGTTGATGGGCAGGTCTGCTTTGAAGCAACCATCACCGGCATGCGCATCGGGTAATCCTGATCGTTCTCAATAACTCGACCTACCAAACCGGCGTTGATCGCCGGTTTTTTACGCGCTGGATCAGGACCCTGTTGGTGGCGATGGGTGAGGGTGCCTAGAACTGGGGATGAATGATCAATCAATGAGTTCTGATGCCCAGCCCGGTGTGGAGATTGATCTCTACCCGCTCGTTCTTGAGCCAATCTTGAAAGAGAAGGTCTGGGGCGGACGACGGCTCGCTTCGTATGGTAAAGCACTCCCGAATGAAACCGACATCGGTGAATCATGGGAACTTGCGGATCTCGCATCCACCAGCGCCAGCGGCGGGGGCGGAGATGCAGCGATTTCTGTCATCATTAACGGTTCGATGAAGGGGAAAACCGTCCGCGATGCGATCGGTGCGTGGGGAGCGGGGCTCCTAGGAAATGCGAATCTCAGCAGCGAGGGGGGATTCCCGCTGCTCGTGAAGTATCTGGATGCTCGCGAGCACCTGAGTGTGCAGGTGCATCCATCCCCGGCATACGCAGAAAAGCACGCATCGGCGCATCTCAAAACCGAGAGCTGGTATGTGCTTGATGCGGACCCCGGCGCGGTGATCTACAAAGGGCTCAAGGACGGTGTGACTCGCGCTGATCTGCAATCAGCGATCGAATCGGGGACGGTCCCTGAAGTCATGCGATCGATGGAGGCGGTTGTCGGGGAGTGTCACACGCTTGAGTCGGGGACGGTTCATGCGCTGGGCGCGGGGGTGCTGGTCGCGGAGGTACAGACTCCGAGCGACACGACTTATCGTGTGTATGACTGGGCGAGCG
Organism: Phycisphaerales bacterium; assembly: GCA_045105315.1. Classification (GTDB taxonomy): domain Bacteria; phylum Planctomycetota; class Phycisphaerae; order Phycisphaerales; family UBA1924; genus UBA1924. The sequence continues at coordinate 10,676 of JBGCDI010000007.1, forward strand.
AGTATGGACGCGAAGGACGGGAGCTGCATGTGGAGCAGGCGGTGGAGTGCGCGAGCTTTGAAGCGCCGAGTGACGGGGTGATGGCTGATCTATCAATAAGCGGCCTTGATGGTGGCGCGAAGATGGGCGCGGGCGGACCACCAAAGATGGGCGCAGCTAGAACACGGGTAAGCAAGACCGATTTTTACACGATGGATGTGATCAGCGCAAGCTGTTCGGAGGTTTCGCTTGTTGAGGGAGAAGGGAAGGGGCCAGTTGTGTTGATGGTTCCCAAGACGATGGGGGCATCGCTTGCGAGCAAGAGCGGCGGTTTTGTGGAGGTGGTGCTTGAAGCGGGGCAGACGGTGCTTGTGCCTGCGGGGATTGCTGGGGATTGTGTGCTTCGGGCGGGGCCTGGGACGGTGGGGGTTGTTGCGGGGGTTGTATAAGCAGATTGGCTTAGTGCTGTTTATGGTTGACACGATGTGATTCTTGTGTACACTGTGTGCGGCTCTGCATATACGCAACCACCCAACTACATGAAAAAATCTATTTATACCGGTCCAGTACGCACAATTAGTTTCGAAATTCAGCGTTACGATGAAATGACGCGCATACTTGCTTTCGTAGATGGAAAGTCCATCGCAAAGATTCTCTATGAGTATGAAGTTTTCATTAACAGTTTAGATGAAGCGGTGACCCAGCTTTACGGCTGGAAAAGACGTAAGCGTTTTTCTGAAGACATTGGCTTCAGAGCTGATAGGCTAGACGACTGGCGTGAGCCCACAGCAGCCCATTCATATCTTTCAAGCCGATCAAATGTTTGCTTGTTAGTGTGTGGTTGTGGTGAATGTGATCAGGTAAGTGCATCTTCTCGTATGAAAGTGACACAATCACATGTACACTGGTACAACTTTAAAGTGAAAAAAGTCTCATTGCCAAAGTTTGGTATATTTACATTTGATCGAGATCAATATCAAGCCGCATGTAAATCCTTGTCTTGGAAGTTTGCGGAATTTAGCGCTGAAAAGTTTAGGGGTTCGTTGATTTTGCTTGAAGATCTCTTTCACGATTATGCTGTGAGAAGAAATCGGATTCGGCTTGGTGAACTGTTGAGTTCTGAGTTTACTCAAATGGACTCATCTGGAAAAATAATCTCTCGGGAGGAGCTTCTTGATGAGGCACAGCATGAACGATCTGTTACAAGAAAAATCAGTAACTTCCAAATTAAGCTTGTAAATACGAAGTATATGACGGTTGATATTTTTCAAACTACCTATTTGCTTCGTGAAGTTGACACTAAGGGCAAGACGAGTCAATCGATAAAAACTTCAATTTGGCGGCGTGTAGATTATGATTGGAAGCTTTTTTCACATCAAAGCATGCCTTATTTTAAATAGAGTTCTGAATATGTAATTTGGATAAAAATAAAAGCCTTGATCACAGGGGATCACGGCTTGTGTTTGTGGGGGATTATAGATTTTTACTTCGCGAATGCGTGGGCGACTTTGGTGAGTGCGTCGCAGACGCCGTGGGCTTGGTCGTCGGTGAGTTTTTGGTGGATGGGGATGCAGAATACAGTCGAAGCGAGTTTCTGGCAGACTGGGAGCGGGCCTGTGTCTTTCGCGATGTCCGCGAATGCGGGCTGCTCGGTCAGTGGTTTGGGGTAGTGGACCGCGGTCGGGACGCCTTCTTTGTTGAGGGCGGCACAGAACTCGTCGCGGGTGCAGGTGAGTGCATCCAGATCTACCCGGCAGGTGTAGAGGTGCCACGCTGGGTTTGAACCCGCGGTGGGGACGGGGCGGTGAACACCTGGGATGTTCTCGATTCTGCTCGCGTAGATGTTGGCGACTTCGCGTCTGCGATCGGTATCAGCGCCGAGGGTTTCAAGTTTGGAGAGTCCGATCGCGCCGGTGATGTCGTTCATGCGGTAGTTGAAACCGATTGTTTCATGGTGGTACTTGTCGGTTTCGCCGTGTGATCGGAGGTACCCGATTTTGGTGGCGAGTTCTTGGTTGTTGGTGGTGATCATGCCGCCTTCACCGGTTCCTAGGTTTTTGGTGGCGTAGAAGGAGTAGGTGCATGCATCACCGAAGGCGCCGATGCCTTGTGTG
>JBGCDI010000008.1:0-35657 GCA_045105315.1 Phycisphaerales bacterium
CATGATTCGGGCAGCTACGAGTACGCGATGCAGTGCTGGCTCAATGGGCTGCGTCGAGATCCTTCCAACATGGAAGCTCTCAACGCGTATCTGAAATCTTCAGAGGTATACAGCGTTGAGAATCCTAAAAAAGGTGTCAGCAAAGAAACCAAATCTGCGATATCCGCTAAAGGTGATATCGGGAAGTACATTAGTGCATTGTTGGACTTTGGACTCAAACGCATGGATGGCTCGACTGCTATAAAAGCTGCTCAAGCATCTGGAAAGCTTGGATTAACCGAACCAACCAAGTTAATCGGTGAACACGCACTCTCTTTAGCTCAGAACGATCCAAAGCAAAAGAAAGACATGTTCGTCAAGTTGCTTGATGCCTTTGACAACGCCAAAGTCTACGACCTCGCAGCCATCGCAGGGGAGATGGCATGCAGGCTCGATCGATCAGATGGAGATCTTGAGGTTCGTGTCCGCAACATGCTCGCAGCCAACACGATGTCTTCCGGTGGGTACGACAATGATGAAGAAGGCGGATTCCGCAAGAATATCCGCAACGCAGACAAGCAACTCGAACTCGAACAACAAGATTCGGTCGCCAAATCTGGCAACGCCAAGGATCAGATCATCGAGCGCACACTCGAAGACTACACGAGTCGCCCGGATGATCTTGCCGCGATCACCGCATATGCCAAAGCATTGATTGATCGGGGCACCAACGCAGATGAGCTTAACGCGATCACTCTGTACTCGAATACATACAAAGCATCGGGTCAGTTCCGGTTCCGTCAGCTTGCTGGTGAAGTCCAGATGCGTCGCGGGCGCCGGATGCAGACAAAGCTGATGAAAAAACTAGAAGCTGATCCTGGGAATGCTGAGCTGACCGCAAAGCTCGAAGACATCAATACCAAGCTCCCCAAGCTCATTCTCAACGAGCTCACCCTTCAGGTCGAGAACTATCCAACAGATCTTGCGCTCAAGTACCGTCTCGGTAAGCTGCTGTTTGAAACCGAACAGTACAACGAAGCAATCGAGCAGTTTCAGCTTGCACAAAACGAACCAAAGCTCAAGCGAGAAGTGCTTATGCTGATGGGTAAATCGTTCATGCTTTTGGGCGGGTGGGAAGATGCTGCGATTCAGACCTTCCGCCAAGCGATCGCTATGTCTAAAGACGATACTTCTGAGATCGGTATGGATTTGCGGTACTCGCTCATGAACGCGCTGACTCACAAAGCTGAGAAAGATTCCGATCTTGAATCAGCAACCGAAGCAGACAAGATGGCAGCGTCGCTTGCGATTCAGCAGTTCAACTACCGCGATGTGCGCGAACGCCGAGAGCAGATCAAAGAGTTGATCACTAAGCTCAAGGGCTGATTCATGTCTAGTTCCATGGACATCCAAGCGGTCGCCATAATCCCTGCGCGATTAGGCTCGACCCGCTTTCCTCGCAAGGCGCTTGCAAACGATACTGGCAAACCCATGGTTGTCCATGTCTGCGAGCAAGCTGCCAAGGCTAACTCTGTTGGTAAGGTTGTAGTCGCGACGGATGCAATCGAGATCAAGGCCGCGGTAGAGTCGTCTGGATACGAAGCGGTCATGACCGATCCCGCCCATACGAATGGAACCAGCCGACTCGCTGAAGCTGCGACAATCTTGGGACTGCAGGACGATCAAGTCGTCGTGAATGTTCAGGGGGATGAACCTGAAATCGAGCCCGCTGTCATTGATGGGGCAATCGAAGCTGTCTGGAATCAGGTGACCCACCCATGGTACTCTGAAGTCGGTCCCGTCAACCCAGCAGTCGGGACGGTCGTCAGTCCGATGGGGCATTCAAGCTCACAATCAGCTGATCCAAACATCGTCAAGGCTGTGCTGGGGCGTGTTGAGTCAGGATCTCAAATCGCCCAGGCATTGTATTTCAGCAGAGCACAGATCCCGCATGATCGGGATGGGTCCCACGAATGTGTGTACTACCGTCATGTAGGAATCTATGCGTACACCGTTCATGCATTGGCGCAGTATGTAGATCTAGAGTCTTCACCCCTTGAGCAAGCAGAATCACTCGAACAACTCCGCTGGCTCGAATACGGTTTCCCAATCTCCGCAGCAATCAGAGACTCTTCCCATTCCGGGATCGACACCCAAGAACAATACCGGTCCTTCGTGGATCGCTATCACGCATCAAATCGTGCAGCTGATTGACGAAATCTGAACGATCTTGTCCACATTGCCCCGTCACCGCTTGCATGGATGGCACCACCGTTGGTACGATGTGCTATGCCCCATTCGAGAGATGACACACCGACCAGTGACCTCCTCGCACAAGCGGGACAAACCTCCGGCGCCGAGAGGGAGTTCTACTCCCCCATGCCTGATGGCTACATACCAGGTAAACACAAATATGTCGCGATCCTCGGCACGGTGATGTCTGGTTTGGGAAAAGGCATCTTTTCCTCGTCCATGGCCAAGGTACTCAAGGACAAAGGCTTACGAGTCGCCCCGATCAAGATGGAGGGGTACCTCAACATCGACTCAGGTACCCTCAATCCATATCGGCACGGAGAAGTGTTCGTCCTCAACGATGGCACCGAATGTGACATGGACCTCGGGACCTACGAACGCATGCTTGATCAGAATTTGACTAAGCATAACTTCGTCACCTCGGGTCAGATCTATTCCGAGATTCTCGACCGCGAGCGTCAGGGTGTGTACCTGGGCCGAGATGTCCAGATGATTCCCCATGTTACCGGTGAAGTGAAACGCAAACTCCGCGAACTCGCGCTCCGAGGTGATGGTTCGGGACCAGCTGATATCGTTTTCGTCGAACTCGGGGGAACCGTCGGTGATTATGAAAACGGGTTCTATATCGAAGCGCTCCGCGAGCTTGCATTCGAAGAAGGTCCCGGAACAGTCTGTTTTGTGGCGCTCACCTATGTGATTGAGCCCAAAGCTCTCGGGGAGCAAAAATCCAAAGCAGCACAGCTCGGGATCAAACGCTTAATGGAGTCGGGGATTCAGCCTCAACTTATCGCGTGCCGAGCTGGGAACCCGGTGGAGCAAAAGGTTCGCGAGAAAATCTCGATGTTCTCCAATGTACCTATGGAACGAGTGTTCTCGCTCCACGACCGCGACAGTATTTACACAATCCCAGATGAGCTCCGTGCTCAAGGGCTCGATCGTGAAATCCTGTCAACGCTGGGTCTTCATGATCGTGTTGATGCGATCGCTGAGGATCGTGCGCGCGTACGCTGGGCGACCTTTGTCGATGGACTCAACGCAGAGCGGAAACAGACTGTACGTGTCGGGATTCTCGGGAAATACGCTGAGCTCCGTGATGCATACGCATCGGTTGAAAAGTCCCTCGAGCATTGCGAAGCCCATTTCAGATGCGAGATTGATCAGGTCTGGATGGACACAACAGACATCACCGATGCCAATGCTGCGGATCGTTTGCGCGATCTCGACGGGGTTATCGTTCCCGGCGGATTCGGTTCTCGCGGAGTTGAGGGCAAGATCGCATGCGTGAAGCATTGTCGCGAGAATGGGGTTCCTTACCTTGGGATCTGTTTAGGTTTCCAGGTCGCAGTCATCGAGTTTGCCCGCAATGTGCTTGGAATAAACGAAGCGTATTCAACCGAGTTCGACCCGATGTGCAGCGCTGCGTTGATCTCAGAGCTTCCCGAACAGAAAAAAATCGAAGGTCTCGGGGGAACCATGCGTCTGGGCGCACAGGATGTGCAGATCACCCCTGGAACACTCGCGTCGTTCCTTGCAGATCAGAAACTTTCGATTCACGAGCGATTCCGACATCGGTATGAAGTAGAACCTGCATACATCGAAAGGCTCGAAGCTGCGGGCTTAGTATTCTCGGGTCGTCACCCCGAACAACCCATCATGCAGATCCTCGAGCTTCCATCCGGAGCGGTCCACGACGAAACCGTTGCGCCAAGTACCCCGATCACGCACCCCTATTTCATCGGTGCCCAGTTCCATCCCGAACTCACTTCTAGCCCTTTGACCCCTCAACCGATGTTCATGGGATTGGTCGCGGCTGCTCTTCAGCATCGATTCGAGCACAACGAGTTGCAGTGGGAAGAAATACGCAAAAGCCCGGTCATCAAACGCTGGCTCAGGACACCGAACGGTCATCCGCAATCCGCTCAGTAAGTGTGTTCAATGAATCTATCAGAATAATTCCACTGAGCAGATCAGGTTTCCCCATCGATACACAGCAGTTGCTAAGCAGGGTCTGCGCATGAAGCATTGTATTTAAGCGCATATCCATCGCGCACGATTCATCAACTGACCGCAGCACAAATGCATGCATGCCCCAGGGACGGTGAATACCGTTGTCCGGTTGAAGCTCTCTTGTATGCCAATCAACCAGCCTGTGAACTCGTTGGGATAGACCATCAAACGCAGACCCATTCTTTGCATCAACTAGATGTGAGAGAGCGTGCAGCGAGCAGAGCTCGATCAGTGTCCTGTGCTCAATTGCGTAATCGCCTTCATTGACAAGCCCTCCTTGATCAGGGATCAAGTATTCCCATGGCGAGTCATCATGGACAGCGTTCCAAAGCTTGTGATCAACATCTACAGCAACTGTTGCACTCAGCCTTGCTGAGGGCTTGTAGGGAGTGCTCAGCACCCTACTCAATAGAGCTTGATCAGTGGTTCGTTTGCCTCCATACTCATCAGCGAAGGATTCAATATACTCAAACTTTGTTTGGGCATCGCTCGATAGAGGAATCTGGAGAGCGATATCTCGCGTGAGATGGGTGAGGTGGGATATCCATTGATCAACTGAAGGGATTCGTGGTTGGGATTCCATACCAGATCATAGTGCGTATCGCTTAAAACTCCTCCGAATATGGACTAGGATTCATGATGACCAACACCACAGAACTCCTCAAGACACCGCTTCACCAGTACCACCTCCAGTTCGATGCACAGATGGTCGACTATGCAGGCTGGGAGATGCCCATCAAATACGATACGAGTATCCGTGATGAGCATCTGCATTGCCGGAGTAATGGTTCGCTCTTTGATGTGTCTCATATGGGTCGGCTTTCGGTCAAGGGGAAAGACGCTGCCCGTTTGCTCGAGCGGGTCTGCTCTCGTCGAATTGGCGACATGCAATCTGGGCAATGCCGGTATTCCTTCATGTGCAATGAAGCGGGTGGTGTGCTTGATGATGTGATCGCGATGCGGATAGATGACGATGAGTTCTTGGTCGTGGTCAACGGCGCGAACCGTATCAAGATCATCAACCACATGCAATCTGTGATCGATCAGCGTGGCTTTGCAGTCAAGTTTGAAGACCGCACCGAAAAAACAGCGATGATCGCGATCCAAGGACCAAAGGTGATGGATCTCATCAGCAAGGTCTCAACTGAAATTGGAGAACTCAAACGGTTCAGGTTTGCAACCAAAAATCTGATGATCATGAAAGTCATGGTCGCGCGGACCGGGTACACAGGCGAGAACGGGGTCGAGGTCTTCCTCCCGGCATCCGCAGTTTCCATGGCTATCAAACTCCTAGAGAAAGAAGCAGAGAAGATCGACTCAGAACTCGATCTCAAACCCTGTGGTCTTGCTGCTCGCGATACACTGAGGCTCGAAGCGGGGCTTCCACTCTACGGACATGAACTCAACGAAGAAATCTCTGCACTTGCTGTGGGAATGCCCTTTGCGATGAATCTCGACAAATCTGTTGATAGTGATGGAGAGACTTTCATAGGTCAAGAAGCACTCAAGAGCACAAAGGAAGCTAGCGGTCCTGCGGTTAAACTTGTGGGAATCGAGCTGGACTCCAAACGCACCGCTCGACAAGATATGAAAGTCCTGGTGGATGGGAGCGAAGCTGGAAGCGTGACTTCGGGTTGCATGTCGCCAACCCTCGAAAAATCAATCGCGATGGCGTATGTCAAACAAGATCATGCTGAGGTTGGTACAAAGATTTCTGTTGATGCTGGACGAGCCCAACTCGAGGGAACGATTGTTCCGCTGCCGTTCTACAAATCCAAGTAAAGTCGCATCAATCCCAACAGCGCGTGAAGTTCAGAATGCTCACATGTAGACCAAGTTTATTTCAGAGTGCATCAAGATCGCGTTCTACCCAGCCTGCATCGGTATGGCGCACAATCGCTCCGGTGACCTGATAGATCACCTGTTCTGCGATGTTTGTGCAGTGGTCCGCCATCACAACAGCTTGATGGATGATGGAGTGCAGATCAAACGCGTGATCAACTTCGAGTCTTCCGTCGCGAATGCGTTCTTCGCTTTTGAGGACGATCACATCATAAAACTCAAGCACCGCTCCCTCAGAGCTCAGAACCATCTTTGCTCGTTTGGGATCGCTATCGACAAAGCAGCGGACGCTGTCACGAAGGATCCCGACAACCGAGTTGGTCATCACCATGGTTGTTTTGGGGAATGTTGAAGTCCGGTCACCAAGGGAAACCACCCGGTTGGCAATATCGGCCGCAGCATCCGCGATCCGCTCGAGTTCATTGTTCACCTTGACCGCAGAGAGTAATGCTCGGATCTGCTTGGAGTTCAGTGGACACGCGCTGTGCGATGCTTCCTCGAGTAGTTCAACCGCATCTCGCTCAATCTCAAGATCCGCTTGGTCCACCTCGTCATCACGGGTCACAAGCAGGAGTGCTTGGTCAGAGTCCATATTGAAAATGGTCTGAAACACCTGCTCAGCGATTTCGCTCACAAGTGCACCCTGGACTCCGAGTCTCGCTCGGATGGATTCCAGTCTTTGGTCGAACTGTTCTGGGGTCAATGACATCTCTGTACACCTCAACGAGTCGCATGATTCATGCGCACGATAGCAGATTTTCGAGGCGCGTTCATGCTTGGGGACCTATCCTCGGGTAATTCAGTTCTGATTTCAAGTTTCACCAAACAGGAGCCTTCAGATGGCATTCGATATCGACCTCGTTCACGCTCGTCAGATCCTCGATTCTCGCGGGAATCCAACCGTTGAAGTAGATGTCGTGCTCTCTTCAGGAGCGGTGGGGCGAGCTGCGGTTCCATCTGGCGCTTCGACTGGTGAGAGCGAAGCGGTGGAACTCCGCGATGGCGGCGTCACATACATGGGCAAAGCTGTAGAGCAGGCTGTGAACAATGTAAATGATCAGATTGCCCGTGAGATCGAGGGGCTTGATGCCCGTGACCAAGAAGGGGTCGATCAAGCAATGATCGATCTCGATGGAACACCCAATAAATCAAATCTGGGCGCCAATGCAATCCTTGGTGTATCCATGGCGGTCGCCAAAGCAGCAGCAGAAACTTCAGGACTCCCGCTTTACCGTTACTTGGGCGGTTCGTCAGCCAAAACCCTCCCAGTCCCGATGCTCAATATCCTCAACGGTGGCAAGCACGCAGACAATACCGTTGATTTCCAAGAGTTCATGATCCAGCCTTGGGGGTTCGATGATTACGGACAAGCATTCCGCGCCGGTGTTGAAATCTACCACAACCTCAAATCAGTGCTCAGCAAGCAAGGCATGTCCACCGCGGTCGGTGATGAAGGCGGATTCGCACCCAATCTCAAGGACAACGAAGACGCACTCAAAATCATCGAAGAGGCAGTTGATAAAGCAGGGTATTCTTGGGGCGAGCAGATCTTCGTCGCGCTGGACCCAGCGACTTCAGAACTCTGGAACGAAGCAGAGAAAGACGGCAAAAAAGGCTACAAGTTCTTCTCGTCCTCACAAGACATCATCTCTTCAGATGACCTGATTTCAATTTGGGCAGACTGGTGCAACAAATACCCGATCCGCTCGATCGAGGACGGGCTTGCAGAGAACGACTGGGAAGGCTGGTCCAAACTCACCGCTCAGCTTGGTGACAAGGTTCAACTCGTTGGTGATGATCTCTTTGTGACCAACAAGAAGTACATCGAGCGCGGTGTTGCAGAAAAATCAGCAAACGCGGTGCTTGTCAAGGTCAATCAGATCGGGACGCTTTCAGAGACATTTGATGCGGTCAACTATGCGATCAGTAACAAGTTTAACTGCGTGCTCAGCCATCGCTCTGGCGAAACCGAGGATTCAACCATCGCGGATCTTGCGGTGGCGACCAACTGTGGCCAGATCAAGACCGGTGCTCCTTGTCGATCAGACCGCAACGCAAAATACAACCAGCTCTTCCGCATCGCAGAGGAGCTGGGAGATTCCGCGATTTATGGCGCCAGTACTTGGAACAAGTAATCGCTTCGAAATGAGGTTCGATTCTTCTCGCGTGTTCGAGCAATAAACAAAGAACTCAACTCCGCGCTCATCAACCGGTATCAAATGGTATATGGGTAACTCTGAATGGAAATCTTCATACGACGATCCCGGTGACCGCTTCGCGGGCATCAAGCGGATGCTTGCACGAATTTTTGGTGATGGCGAAAACCCGCTAGCGTGGGGATTTACTGTTGCTCGCATTCGGGGAATCACTTTCAAGATCCATCTGATCATGATCGTGTATCTATTGATCGAGCTCATTTTCACGATGCCCGGTCATCAAGCGGGCCCGATTTTTGTGATCCCAAACTTGGTCGCGATTGTTGTACTTGTCTGGATGCACGAGATCGCGCATGCAGTTGTTGCTCGAAGGAATAACGGGGTCGTTGAACAGCGGATGCTTTGGCCGCTTGGGGGATTTGAAGAGGCGAGGTTTGAAGAGCCTGATATCCGTGCTGAGATGAGGACCGCGATGGCTGGTCCTGCACTTCACCTGGGATTGATGCCCGTGTTCATACTTCCTCTTGTAATGCTCACAGGATCATGGGGAGCGATCCTGATCAATCCCCTGACTCCATCAGGATCTCTTGTGTCATTGACCCTGGTTGGTGATGGGACCACACCTTGGTGGCTTGTGACGCTTTGGTCATTTCATGTGGTGAACTTGGCGTTGCTGATGGCAAACTTGCTGCTTCCGATGTATCCACTGGATGCAGCAACTGTTCTTCGGATCATCCTAACCCCAAAGCATGGCGAGCTTGGCGCTCGGCACATCACTGCATTGACAGGTTTATGGGTCGCAACCGCGGTTGGTTTGGTTGGGATCATCTTTCAGGATGCGAACATACTGCTCGCCATCGCGATTGTCAGCGGCATCGTGTGCAGTATGGAGCGTCGTCGATTGCAGTTTTTAACCTACGCACAAATGGTACCCGGTCCTGCATATGAGTCTGGTTCTGAGGCGAGAGACGCGACAACGCGATCATCAAGCAGCTCCAAGGGTGAGTCCGAGAATGATGATCATTCGGACATTGATCAGATTTTGGCTAAGATTTCGTCATCTGGGATCGAGTCTCTCTCCCGCTCTGAGCGTCGAACACTCAAGAAAGCGACTGAATCAAGCCGAAAAACGCAATGAACCCCATGATTCTCCGAATCATGTACATCTGGTCCCAGATGATCGGTTATTCCTAAATCGCGTACCGAGCTGCGTACACACCGTTAAGAGAGCAACTCCATGGGCATCCACGACCGAGACTACAACCGAGCCGGCTCAGGATATGGAGCACAGGGCGGTGCAAACCAAGGGATGCTTGTTCGTAAGCCGGGGTGGTCGGTCAATACCTGGGTGATTGTGATCAACATCGCGGTGCATATTCTGGCCGTGACTGGTATGCAGCAGTTGTACCAGTTCGGATCACTGACGGTCAGCGATGGATTCGGCAGACTCGAAGTCTGGAGACTGGTCACCTTCCAGTTTCTGCACTCACCCCAAAGCATCTGGCACTTGGGCATGAACATGTTCGGGCTGTGGATTTTCGGTCCGATGGTTGAGCAGTTTCTTGGTGGTAAAAAATACCTCGCGTTTTATCTGTGCTGTGGCTTGTGTGGTGGTTTGCTTTTTACAATCCTAACCGTGCTTGGAAATACAACCGGGGCCAATATCCCGGGCTTGCTTGCAAATGACTACAGGACTCCATTGATTGGTGCATCAGCTGGAGTGTTCGCGGTTATCGTTGCGTGCGCGTACATCGCACCAAACACCGTTGTTCAGCTGCTCTTCCCACCAATCCCTCTGAAGATGAAATGGTTCGCATATGGATATGTCGGACTCGCGGTTTTTCAGCTCCTTGCTGGTTCTGCGAATGCTGGCGGTGAAGCGGCGCATGTTGGCGGGGCTATTGCAGGATATTACTTCATCCGCAACTCGCATCACCTGATGGATTTCTTCGATGTGTTCAACGACTCGCGTGCGAAGAAGAATGCAGCAACGGGCAAAAAGACAAAAAGCCCCAAGGCCCCCAAAGGTGTGCCAACCCAAGATGAAATTGATCGCATCCTCGATAAAGTTGCGCGATCCGGACTGGGCTCTCTGACCGACAAAGAGAAGCAATCACTCAATAAAGCAAGCACGCAGCAGAGAAACTCGAACCTGCGCTGACCTAGTCTTTGGGTCATGGATCAGCCGCTCAACTACACAGTTCATAACACGCTTGGGAATGCTCGATCGGGTACGGTCGAGACTTTGCATGGATCATTTGATACTCCTGCGTTCATGCCTGTAGGGACGCGCGCGAGCATCAAGGGGATCCTCCCTCAGCAGGTCATCGAGACCGGTTCTCAGATCCTGCTTAACAACACCTATCACTTGATGCTGCGCCCTGGATCAGAACTCATCAAAGAGATGGGGGGTGTTCATAAGTTCATGAACTGGAACGGGCCAATCTTGACCGACTCCGGCGGGTACCAAGCCTACTCAATGGCGGATATCAACTCGATCGACGAGGACGGGGTTTCGTTTAAATCGATTCTGGATGGATCGAAGATCCGCATGAATCCCGAGATTGCGATGCAGGTTCAAAATGAGCTCGGCCCCGACATCATGATGGCGTTTGATGATTGTCCACCATCGGTCGATCCAGGCGCTGGTCCGGTCAACCAGACCAGACTCAGACACGCAGCTCGTCGCGATTCAACCAAGAAATCCGGATATAATCACGAAGAACGGCTCCAGATCGCCAATGAACGAACCGTCCGCTGGCTTGAACGGTGCAAAGCGTCGCATGCACGCCCATCTGAGCAATCACTGTTCGGGATTATTCAGGGGGGCACTGATCTCGATCAGCGCAACTGGTCTGTTGAGCGAATTTGCAATATTGATTTGCCCGGTTATGCGATTGGAGGGGTTGCGGTGGGTGAGTCGCCAGAAGATATTGCTCGGATTGTCAAGCACACCGCTCCGCAGATGCCGACTGAGAAACCGCGGTATTTGATGGGTGTTGGGTATGAGCGAGATATCGCATCCGCAGTGATGTCGGGTATCGACATGTTCGATTGCGTGCTTCCGACACGCAATGGGCGTAACTCAAATGGATTTACGAGTGAGCCCGGTCGAAATGGCCAGATTCGTTTGCGGAATGCTTCGTTTGCACGAGATCCGGGACCGATCGAGCCGGGTTGTGATTGCCAAGCATGTAATCCCGGTGCATTCGGCTGGAAGACCCCTGATGGTCTTCACTTTAGTCGAGCCTACATTCGGCATTTGTTCATGACCGGGGAAATGCTGGGGCCGATTCTTGTCACGCTTCATAATTTGCGATTCTTCCAACGATTGACCAGGGATCTGCGTGATGCGATCAATGCAGGTGATTGGTCAGTCCTGACTGATCGACGACCACATCTGCTCGAACTGGTCCAGTCGCATTCATCAGCGGTTTAGTGGCGATGATGAGGGTCAAAGATCGTCACACAATGGGGTTCAACACCCATCCTGTGGGATTAGGTGACCTACCATCCCTGCCCAGCGGGATACACCCGTCAGGGATATGAAAGGTCTTTCTGCATGGATATCACCAACTCGATGTCGGAGTGGTCAACCAACTGGTCGAGCTCCACACTCATCGCTCAAGATTCAGGCGTGTTGGGAGCCCCTTCAGGGGGTGGTTCAACCACAGGAAGTCAACCTCTGGGGACTACAGGGGACATCGGAGCGCCAGGGGGGGCATCACCCGCTCCATCGAGCAACCTGTTCTTTATCATGATTTTGATGATGGCTGGGATTCTTATCCTCACCGCATTCTCGGGTCGCAAAGAACGCAAGAAGCACGCGAGCTTGCTTTCAAGTCTCGGTAAGAAAGACAAAGTACGCGCCGCGGGCGGGATCATTGGAACAATCATTGAAATCAAGAACGACGAAGTCTTGCTCGAAACCGACAAGGCATCCAACACACGCATCCGTGTTGCTCGATCATCTATCTCAACGGTGATCAGTTCAAAATCAACACCGGCTGCGGACGAAACAAAGGATGGTTCTCAGGACGAGAGCTCCAAGATGGTAGAGGCCAACGCCTGATTTTGACGGATTGATTCGGTTTAGCACATAACAAGCACTACCAGTATTTTTTAAGAACCCGGACAGAAGATTCCGGATATCAAGAGGCATTGCATGCGTCACTTTACTCGAAAATGTATTCTCGCTGTTGTCATGCTTATGCTGGCATTCTGGGCTGCCAACCCCCCATCAAAGAAGATTGGGCTGGGCAAGGACCTTCGGGGCGGTGCATCACTTGTGTACTCCGTCCAGATTGACCGGTCAGAGAGCTCTTCGGAAGTTATTCCCAAGGTCATCGAAGTTCTCAAGAAGCGTATCGACCCCAACGGGCTCTACGAGATTCAGATTGTCGGTCAGGGTCAGGACCGCATCGAGATCACGATGCCGCTCCCGAGTGATTTTGTCAAAGAGCTCCGCAAAGGGTTCGAGGACGAACTCGATAAGCTTGGCGTAACCTCGATCAGCGCCGATGAGTTTGAGCGTGTGATGGCTCTTTCCCCAGATCTCCGCGATCAGAAGATCCAGGAAATGGGCGCCAATAGCCCGAAGATCTTGGCGCTTTTGCAAGAAGCAGCGGGCGCCTTTGATGATGCTGAGCGTTTCCGTCAGCAACTCGAAACCTTGGGTATTAATCCAGATACGCCGGATTCAATCATTGACTCGATCGCAGATCAAGCTGCTGAAGCAGAGCTCAACTACGAAGCTTCCCGTGATTCGGTGCTCAACAGCGCCGTGTCTCCTCAGGATGTTCGCAGGGCGCTGGAGTTCTCTCAAGAACGAAAGACAATCCGAGACGAGGAAGCTGATGGCATCATCACACTTCCCAGCGAGCGTGAACGGGCACTAACGAGAATCCGGGATCGATATCCCGACCTGAGTGATCAGCTTGATGAAGTCATCAAAGCGTACGACTTTTACTCAGAGAATCGCAACTCACTTGATGATACTTCCGATCTTAAAAGGCTTGTACAAGCTGCTGGTGTGCTGAGTTTCCGCATCACCGTTGATCCAGCAGGTGGTGGGACTTCGATCTATACACACCCAGATGAGGATCGTCTTCGCGAGAAGATGCGTGAGTCGGGACCAACCCAAGCAAGCGCCCGTGATGCTCGCTGGTTCAAGCTCAATAAACTCGAAAGCTGGTTCGATTCTAAATCCGGGTATGAGAGCCTGATTGCCAATCCGTCGGTCTACTTTGCAACGCGGTACAACTATGTTGTTGAAGAGTACGAGGGTGAGTATTTCATGCTTGCATGGGACACTCGCGGGTTGCGTATGACCCAAGATGACGGGCGCTGGAAGGTTGATAACTCCCGTCGTTCAGTTGACTCGCTTGGTCGTCCTGCTATCGGGTTCTCGATGGATGCTGCGGGTGCCAACAGATTGGGCGAACTGACCGGGCCAAACTCTGGTTCCAATATGGCGGTTCTCCTCGACGATGAGGTCTACACAGCTCCGCGACTCAACTCCAGAATCACAAGCTCTGGCATCATCGAAGGCGACTTCTCACCAGAAGAAATCGATTATGTCGTTCGGGTTCTAACCGCAGGCTCGCTGCAAGCAAAGATCTCGACCGAACCGATTTCAGAAAATACCATCGCGCCTGATCTCGGTCAGGACAATCTTGATGCGGGTGTGCGAGCGGGCATTATCGCTTTGGTCGTCGTGTCAGCCTTTATGTTTGTCTACTACCTGAGCTACGGGTTTGTTGCGGTGCTTTGTCTTGCAGCCAACGCTTTGCTTATCTTGGGTGCGCTTGCACTCTCTCGCGCATCACTGACCCTTCCGGGTATTGCGGGGATTATTCTGACCTTCGGTATGGCGGTCGATGCAAATGTTCTGATCTATGAGCGCATTCGCGAAGAACTGGTCGGGGGTTTAGAACTCCGACAAGCGGTTCGGCTTGGCTATCAAAAAGCACTCTCGTCAATTGTTGACGGTAATGTGACGAACCTCATCGTTTGTTTTGTGCTTGCCAATGTTGGTACTCAAGAAATCAAGGGCTTCGCGATCACGCTCGGGATTGGTGTGATCTGCACGATGGTCAGTGCGCTGTTCATCAATCACCTCATCATTACCGTGCTTGTTGATAAGCTCCGTGTCAAGAAGATGGTGATGCTCCCAACTGTGTTGCCATTTATTGAGCGGGCGCTCAAGCCGAACATCAACTGGATCGGGCTTCGCTGGGTCTTTATCTGCATTTCAACATTCTATGTTGGTCTTGGTATTTTCATGATTGTCTACCAAGGCGAAAAAATGCTAGATACAGAGTTCCGCGGTGGTACGCAAGTGACCATGAGTCTCAAGCATCAAGATTCGAATGATCCGAACTCGCCTCGTGTGACTTCCACTCGCGCAGAGATTGAAGATCGAGTTCACGAACTCGGTGAATCTGTCGTTGAAGAATCTGCAATCCGCGCCCTGCGGAGTGCAGAAGTAATCCCGGTGAATCCCCAGAGTGATGGGATCACCTCTGACAAGTTCATTGTCAAGACATTTGCAACCGATCGAGAAGCGGTCGGGAACTCAATCAGCGCAGAGTTCCAGGATATTCTTGACGCTCCCCCCGCACTCTCTTTCAAGTACTCGCAGAGCGCGGATTCATCAGGAGCATCTGTCTACCCGATCCTCTCTGCCCGATTGGGAGAGAATATTAACCGCGCTGAGTACAGAAACTCGGTCTCGGATTACATCGGTGGGGTTGCGATTCTTGTCGAAGAACTGGACCCGATGCCAACACTTGAAAGCATCGAAGAACGGCTCGATATTGCGCGCAGGAAAAATGATTTCTCTGACCTTCTTGGTCGCAGCTCAGAAATCGTTATCCTCCAAGGTGATGCAAGCGCAGTACAGTCATTCGCACTTGTGAGCCTCGATCAAGGACTGACCTACTTCGATAACGCAGATGCATGGCAATCTGAAATAGCCGACCGTGAATGGGATCTTATTCGCGCGGCGCTCACGACTTCATCGGATCAGCTCAGCGTGCAGAACTTCTCACCCGCAATTGCAGAGAACTTCCGAGCTACCGCGTTTGCTGCGGTTCTGCTCTCGCTCCTTCTTATTCTGATCTACATCTGGGTTCGGTTCGGCTCGGTCCGGTACTCAGCTGCAGCAATTGCTGCGTTGACCCACGATGTTCTGACAGCGATTGGTTTGATCGCCCTAGCAGAAATTGTCTATGACCACGAAGCACTGGCGAGAATTGCTCAATCATTGCTGATTGAACCATTCAAAATCGATCTCAATCTTGTCGCTGCAATGCTGACAATTATCGGCTATTCACTCAATGACTCGATTGTCATTATGGACCGTATCCGTGAGAATCGTGGCAAGCTGTCGTATGCGTCGAAAGAAGTGATTAACCAATCGATCAATGAAACCATTTCGCGTACCGTAATCACATCAGGCACCACAATGATTGCCGTGTTGATTCTTTACATCTATGGTGGTCAAGGCGTCCGCGCATTCTCCTACGCATTGCTTGCAGGGGTATTGGTTGGGACCTATTCATCGATCGCGGTTGCTGCACCACTGGTGTGGTCACGCAAGAAGGATACCTCAAAATCCACCGCTGAAGAAACTCTTGCATTAGAATGATTCTGTTATGGAAGAACAGTCATCGAAAATCTATTTCGGTTTGTGTGTTCTGGTCTTGATCTGGATTGGTGTGTACTGGGCATGGGATCCCAATAAAGCAGACACAGTCAAGATTTCGATTGCACAGTCAGAAACCGAAAACTCGATTTTTACCGATGAACCGAATGCTCAAGTGCCTTCGGTTGATGATGAGCAACCATCCGCACCAGCAGGTGCTGTTTTAGTTCAAATCGCCGATCCTCAGACGACTGATTTAACCTCCGCGGAAACATCAGTTCGTGATGCCGCAACACCTGGGCTTGAGAATACACCGGTCCTGGTGAAGCCTGAGTTCGATACCCATGTTGTCGCGCAGGGTGAGATATTGCAGGATATTGCATCTCGGTATTACGGCAGAGCTTCAATGTGGAATGTGATCGCGCGAGCAAACCCACGGGTCGATCCGCTCAAACTTCGCGAGGGCATGGAACTCAGGATTCCCGTTGACCCAGACAACATACAAGGGAGAGTTGTTGGGGAAGAGGGTGCAAGTGAATCTGAAACTGACGACACGACCGTGGAGTATCTGGTGCAAAGCGGGGATTCGCTGAGCTTGATAGCAAAACGGTTTTATGGATCATCCAAGCATGCTGATTTCATCTACGAATCAAACAGAGATGTTCTGCGTTCGATGGATTCTATTCAGATCGGTCAAACCCTCATGCTCCCCCCGCTGGATCAATAGCCCTAGAATCTCCCATGAGTACGACAAATCCAGTCTATGTCATCACAGGGGGCGCGGGGTTCATCGGAGCGAATCTCGTCGCTCGTTTGCAGAAGAATGAGCCCCAAGCGAGGCTCTACATTGTTGATGACTTCTCGACCGGGTCGTATGCCAACATTGTGGAAGCATGCGAGCGCATCGGCGCGGGACCATTCCGCGGGACAATCATGCCCGACAGTATGACCGAGCTCAACTGGCAACCAGCCATCATGGGACTCGCGCCCAAAGCGTTTTTCCATCTCGCAGCGATCACCGACACACTCGTGACTGATGAACAAAGAATGATCTCGGTCAATACCGAGCCCTTTATCGATATTCTTGATGCGTGTATCGAATCAAGTATCCCCCTTGTGTATGCATCAAGCGCCGCAACTTACGGCACCCCTCCCCAAGCCAAACTGCAGACCCCGTTCCCGATCGATGCTGCGGGCTCGCCATCAAATGTATATGGATTTTCTAAATGGCTCATGGATGTTGAAACGAGCCGTGCGTTGGATTCATCAATGATTGAATCTGGTGAGAAGCCTCATGTGGTTGGTCTGCGATACTTCAATGTCTTTGGTCCAGGTGAAGCCCGCAAGGGGAAGATGGCTTCCATGATTCATCATCTCACGCATCAGATGCTCTCTGGAAAGAATCCACAGATCTTTGAGCACGGCCAGCATGAACGCGACCAGATCCATGTCGATGATGTTGTGTCTTGTACTCTTGCTTCTGCTCAAACAACTGTAAATCCAGGAATTTACAACCTCGGATCAGGGACAACTACCAGTTTCAATCAGATGGTTGAATCCATTAACCATGCACTCGGAACTACTCTTGATACTGAGTACATCCCCATGCCTGACGCGATGGTTGATAGCTATCAGCATTACACCTGTGCTGATATGTCGATAACCAAAAGTGGTCTTGGCTGGTCGCCAAAGCTTGTGCCATCCGAGGCCATTAAGCAGTACGCAGCCTCTATCGCAGCACAAATCAACACCGATTCATCACACCAAATCGCATCACACCCTCAACAAGCGTCGGTACATTCATGAGCGAATCAACAGCTGTTATCGAAGAACTCAAACTCCGGAGAACCAGATCTATGCCTATGAAACGAATACTCGTGACCGGAGGCGCGGGCTTTCTTGGATCCCATTTGTGCGAACGCTTGATCGGGCAGGGTCATGATGTGATCTGCTTGGATAACTTCTTTACATCACAAAAATCCAATGTTGTGCATCTTCTTGATCACAAAAACTTCGAACTGATTCGCCACGATATCACGCATCCGATCTGGCTCGAGGTGGATGAGATTTACAATCTTGCGTGTCCTGCTGCTCCGGGTCATTACCAATATAACCCGATCAAAACAATGAAAACCTCAGTCATGGGGGCGATCAACACCTGCGGGATGGCCAAGCGTTGTAATGCAAAGATCTTGCAGGCATCGACCTCCGAAATCTATGGTGACCCAACCGTACATCCTCAACCAGAATCGTATCGCGGGAATGTCAACACGCTTGGGCCTCGCGCGTGCTATGACGAGGGGAAGCGGGCTGCGGAAACATTGTTCATGGATTATCATCGTCGCCATGGTCTCGATATTCGTCTTGCGCGAATCTTCAACACCTACGGCCCTCGGATGCACCCGTTTGATGGCCGCGTGATTTCTAACTTCATCCTCCAAGCACTCATGGACAAAGACATCACAATCTTCGGTGATGGTTCCCAGACACGGTCCTTCTGCTACCGCGATGATCTGGTCGAAGGTTTGATGCGTCTGATGAACACCACCAGCGAGGGGATTCACCTCCCAGTCAACCTCGGAAATGAAGGCGAGTTCACCATCAAGCAACTCGCAGAAATGACCATCGAAATGACGGGATCAAAATCGTCTATCGAATACCACGATCTGCCGGAAGACGATCCGATGCAGCGGAAACCTGATACCACTCGTGCAAAGAGATTACTGGACTGGACCCCAGCAATCCAGTTCGAAGAAGGTCTCCAGAGAACCATTGAGTACTTCCGTACAGTGGATCTTGATGAGTATCGCGAGCCAACCCCGAACCATGTGATGGCTTAGATCGCCAATGCATCGGTGGTTCTGATCAGGGTCTGATGCTTGAACAGAGTTTTCGCACAGAGCGTTCCCAAATACAGGTCATTTTCTGATACGATGAAGTAATGCAGATTCCACGATATCCATCTGAGCGGTGCTTATTGATCACAGATTCTGGTCTCGGATCATTGATCCTCACCGCGATGGCCAGCGAGCAAACAACGATTCAACCAACTTCTGGTGACACAAAGCAGCGGTCCACGCTGTATCCTGCCTGGTGGACATCGTGCACGGACATGGACATCCGGATCCCTCTGATCGACCGAGCAGTGGAGATGCAGGCGGATCTGCTCTCGCTTCCAATGCTTCGTGATCGTGCTGGATATCCAGACACAGACACTGCATCCGACGCGAGCACAGACACCAGCATGGGGGCTCACCAGAACCGCATGCTCCTTGATGCAGCAACGCTCGCAATTTCAATGGGCATCAAGCGTGTCATTTGGCCCATCCATTCATCATCACTATCAGGCGATGGTCAATCAGGCCCTGTGGACCATCTAGAACAAGTGGGGCGTGCTATTGATCGGGCGCTGCTCACAGCCCGTCTTGCGACCTTAGATGCCCAAGACTATGGCGGGGTGGAAGTCATGATCGAAACCCCCCTCGTGGATCTCAACGACGCTCAGCTCTCAGACCTTGCAGCGGATCTGAACATACCGATCCATTCTTGCTGGTTCAGCGGAGCGAATTCTGTTCCCGATGCTGCTCTTGAACTCAATCGATGGGCTGCTCAACCGATCATCGGATCAATGCTTGAGCACCGTCCTCAGACTCACCAAGCTTCTAATATCTGAGCTCGATATGTAGGTTCTACTGTTTAGACCCGATGTTGATGTCCAATGTCGCGGATCGATCCGTCAAGCGTGAATACACTCTTGGACTATGCAAACTGCACCTGTAATCGCTCAATCGAAAGCCGTGGTCCACAGATGGTCCCAGACCCTGATTCCAACGACTCGGGATGCGCCATCGGACGCCCAGATGCCATCGCACATCTACATGACGCGTGCTGGATACATCCGTCCTGTTGGGGCGGGGATCTATAACTACTTGCCTCTCGCATGGCGTTCGCTCCAGAAGATCTCGCAGATTATTCGCGAGGAAATGGATGCTGCGGGAGCGTCAGAACTCTTGATGCCAGCGCTGATGCCCACCGAGCTATACGCAGGCACTCAGCGCGATCAAGACTATGGTGATTTACTATTCCAGCTCCAAGATCGTCACGGCAGAAAGACCGCGCTTGGTCCAACTCACGAGGAAGTGATTACCGATCTGATGAGTGGGTGCTTGACCAGTTACAAACAGTTCCCCTTGAATCTGTATCAAGTGCAGACCAAGTTCCGTGATGAGTTCAGACCGCGCGCTGGGTTGTTGAGGTGCCGAGAGTTCATCATGAAAGATGCGTACTCGTTCCATCTCGAGCTTGATGGAGACGCAGGACTGAATCACACATACGATAAGATGTACCAAGCGTACACCAACATCTTTACTCGTTGTGGGCTTGATTTTTCACCCGTCGAAGCAGAAGCTGGCCCCATCGGTGGATCCGCGTCCCATGAGTTTATGGTCAACTGCGAGAACGGCGAGGACACGATTTTGGTGTGTCCTGATTCGGGATACGCAGCCAATGTCGAAAAAGCCGAAATCGGAGCTCGCCCGCACGACTGGAACCAGGGTGCGAATGACGAGATCGTCAAGCACCATACTCCAGGTATGCCGGGAATTGATTTGGTTGCTGAGCATCTCAACACCACCGCTGCGGGGATGATCAAGACTCTCGTGATGCGCACAGTAGAAGAGACCCCAAGATGGGTCCTGGCGGTTGTGCGTGGGGATCATGACGGGAACGAAGCGAAGATCCGCGATGCGGTGGGGGCCGCTGTCGTGATGGCTGATGAAAAGGAAGCGATCGCAGCGGGGTTCTCGATTGGGTATGTCTCTCCGATGATGCTCAAGACACTCGATTTGGTCATGGTGATTGACCCAGATGCGATCAACAACTCAGCATGGGCAACAGGCGCCGATGAAAAAGATCATCACATCACCGGATTCAACTGGACCAGAGATCTTCCAGAAGCTCAAGAGAAAGCGGTGGTCGCTGACATCAGAAACGCAGAAGCGGGCGATCCATCGCCGCGTGCAAATGGCGCGTTCCTTGAAGCCCGCAAGGGTATTGAAGTCGGGCATATTTTCAAGCTCGGCACCAAATACTCAGAAGCGATGGGGCTCTCGGTTCTGGATAAGGGGCAGAAAAAGCAATCCGTGATCATGGGATGTTATGGCATCGGGGTTTCACGCACGCTCGCGTCGTGCATCGAATCATCGCATGACGAGAACGGGATCATCATGCCCGCTGCGATCGCTCCGTACCATGTGCACATCATCACGATTAAACCCAAGGATGAGGGCGTGCTTGATCATGCCTTTGAGCTTGCCAATGAGTTGAGCGGGCATGGATTTGATGTGCTTGTCGATGATCGCGATGAGCGTCCTGGACCCAAGTTCAAAGATGCCGACTTGGTGGGTATCCCGCTCCGAGTAATTGTTTCATCCAAGACTATTGAAGCCCAGCAAGTCGAGTTCAAACGCAGAACGGACAGCGGCAAAGCACAGATGGTATCACGCGACGAAATTGTCGAGCTGTGTCAATCATCAATCTGATTTGCCATAGCTACCCGTAGTTCTGAGCACATATTTAGTGCTCAATACAGTCCCAAGATTTGATCCAGGTATAGCACACAAAATCGAGACACTATCCATGACCACTTTGATTCACAAACCCATGAATGTTCTCTTGATTGGATCAGGCGCACGCGAACATGCCCTCGCTCAAGCGATTGCTCGTTCGCCTCATCTGGGGACCTTGTTTGCAACAGATGTATCCAACCCAGGTATTGCTCAGCTTGCAACTGAGGTGGATGTACCGTTTGATGGCGAGAAGTTTTATCGCCTCAACCAGTTTTGTGACAAGAATGAAATCGAGCTTGTGGTCATTGGCCCAGAGGACCCACTCGCACACGGATGGGCAGACAAGCTGACTAAAAAAGCTGACGGCTCGACTAGACTGGTTTTTGGCCCGTCGCAGCGCGGTGCTCAGCTCGAATCAGACAAGGCATACGCGAAGCAGATCATGCGTGGTGCTTCGATCCCAACCGCTGAGGGCAAGACATTTCGTGATGCCGATCACGCGCAAGATTACATGCGGACGCGTGATGAGCCGTATGTGGTCAAAGCGACCGGATTAGCCAAGGGCAAGGGCGTCATTGTTCCGAGCACGACCGATGAGGCGATTGAAGCCATTGATCTGATTCTGCGTAAAAAAATCTTTGGTGATGCAGGATCGGAAGTTCTCCTTGAAGAACGACTCAAAGGTCCAGAGGTATCCGTGCTTGCGTTGCTCGATGGCCACAACATCCTGGTTTTACCACCTTGCCAAGACCACAAAAGACTACTCGATAATGACAAGGGGCCGAACACCGGTGGCATGGGGGCTTTTTGTCCATCAGAACTCCTGACTGACCAGATCAGCCACCAGATTGAATCAGAGGTGCTTGTCCCTGTTGCTGATGCACTGCGCCGTGATGAGATTGACTTCAAGGGTGTGCTGTATGCCGGGATCATGCTCACCCCGGGTGGTCCGAAGGTACTGGAGTTTAATGTGCGGTTCGGTGACCCGGAATGTCAGCCGTTGCTGGCGCGTCTTGAATCTGATGCACTCGAGCTCCTCGTTGCAACCGCATCGGGCAAGCTTGACCAGGTCGATGTCCGGTTCAGTGATCACCATGCTGTCTGTGTTGTTCTTGCATCTCATGGGTACCCACAGGATCCAAGAAAGGGTGATCTAATCACCGGAGTTGACCAAGCAGAGTCGATTCCTGGTGTTCAGGTTCATCACGCTGGTACAAAGATGACCAAGGGCGATCTGTACACCAATGGTGGTCGTGTGCTGAGCATCACCGCTACCGCACCCAGCTTAGAAAAAGCTCGCGAGCTCGCGTACAAAGCATGCGACCTCATAGAGTTTGAAGACAAGCAGCTACGCACCGATATTGGGCAATCCAGCAGCGCAGTCACCGTGTAGCTCAGAGTACCCAAGCCTGCACACCCCTGACCGATCAGTTTGTAGGCTCGTCGTCTGCATAGATGGGACGCACCGACAAGGAAGCAATCCATGCTCCGGTTCCTGCTGCGTCGTCTGAATCCATAATCCAAACAATGCTATCGGGGTCATCAAACTCAGAGCAGATATGAAGTTTCAAGCCGGTTGATTCGGTGACCACTGCGAGTTGATAGCGTTCAACGCGATTCGAGCGATTCAGGATTTCTACGCTCCCTACGAGCCCCCGACTTGGAAACTTAGCATCAGAGTTCACCATAATTTGAGACGCATCCTGAGCACTCAGCACAGCGAACAACCGCTCGACCGCGTTTGCTTCACTTGGAGTCAGCGCAACTTCTGAATCATCGCGTTTCTTGATCCACTGGTCTACATTGGTCCGGGCTTTGAGTCTGGTTGTATTTTCGGTGTCATTGATGGTGAGAGCGACCAGGTCAGATCGCTGCGAAGAAACGACTGTCTTGCGCACATATGCGAGCGGAGCAGCAGTCAACCGATTGAGTGCCTGAGTGCTGAGAGCTATCACAACCGGAGTATTGTTACCATCGCGGTAGCGTGCGAAGACTTCAGCACCCGTTGAGTCAATCGCTGAGCCAATTTCGAGAATGATGCCTTGTGACTCGTCAACTGAGGAGGGGCTTGATTGCGGGGTTTGCTTTGACAGACGAATCCGAGCAATTGGATTTTCAAGACCGGTGAGGTCATCTGTGTAGACTTGCTGATCATAAAAACGCTCAGCGGAAAGTCCAAGTGTCAATCCCAGAGTGTTTTGGACAGTGGAGACATCAGCGGGCAGATTCCAGTTTACAACCATCCATCGACTATTGACTTTACTGAGATCGGTGGACTCATTCCCTGAACGGATGCTGGCGCTCTTGACTTGCGAGGGTGTGAATGGAAATAGATCGGTTGATCTCCACTGCTCGAGTCCACCAATGAAAATAGAATCGCGGAGTGAACGCTCAAACCGACCGAACCACCGATTCGTTGCGATCCCGTCATCGCCTCGCTCGACCACTTCCCCTCGAACAAAGCCTCCAGCTGAGGTGTTGCCAAAATGGATTTCAGTTGAAACAGCCTCTTGGTCTTTGAGGATCAAAGTTCCGTACAAGTCACCGATTGGTTCATTGGAATCCACAGCGACCGATGCGGTTGAAATGGCTCGGAGTGCAGTCCGGACGCTGGGCGTATGTGCAGGCCACTCTTGGGCATTTTCATCGAGAATCAGGTTCCACTTGTCTCCAGTGCCGTCGGTCCTCAGCGCTTGTTGAGTGCGCTGCTCAGAGCGCTTGATAGACACAAGGGTGATACCCGATGCGTCGATTCCTATGGTGCGAACACTCGGAGTCGCTTGCGCGGATTGAGAAGAGCGGACGGATTGAGAGATCAGCACCAACCCAGCAAACAGGCCGGCAACGATAATCGATATAAGCAGGGATCTGAGAGACATGATCATACTCTATTCGATGAATGCTTGACATTCACGGTCCGTATCGCCGACAATACCAAAGATGACAGCAGATATACACAAAAGATCAAATCCTGCGCCCTTGATTGGGATTAGCTCAGACCTGACCACACGGAATGACCGTCCGACCTCATTTGTATACATGACCTATGTCAATGCAGTGGTCAAAGCGGGCGGGATAGCTGTGGTGCTCCCTCCGGGGTCTGGCGAGTCACACTATATCGATGATCTCATTGAACGCTTTGATGGTTTCATCCTCTCAGGGGGGGATGACCCGGTTATGGAGGGGTACGGGATCCAGACTCACAAAGAAGCAATACCAGTATTCAAAGAGCGTCAAGCCTTTGAAACCGGGTTGCTCGATCGTTTGTCAATGAATCCCGATGTTCCGCTGCTCGGGGTGTGCTTGGGGATGCAGATGATGGCACTGTCCAGCGGCGGAACTCTGAACCAGCATCTTCCCGACACCCATGAAACCTATGAAACCCACTGGGAGCATACCCACACAGTCGTCTCAAATGATCCGAGTGTAGCTTCGGGTGAGGTATGGTCCAAACACAAGCAAGCGGTTGATGATCCCGGGAAACTGAATGTGCTTGCAACCGCTCCTGACGGGATTATCGAAGCGATCGCTGATCCTCAAAAACGCTTTGGGATCGGCGTTCAATGGCACCCAGAGCGGACCGAATCCTACGAACTGGGTCAACGATTCTTTGATCAACTCGTCGATGCAGCTCGAGAAAACAAAGCGATATCTATCTAACGAACCAATTCATAGCCTTCCGAGCGTGCTCACTAGAATGGGAGCAGGTCTCCACCACTGAGCTGGCGGGAGTTTTGTACACCGAGTGAACGGTAGATTTCCAGGGTCGCGTTGGATTTGTTGAGTGTGTAAAAGTGGATGCCTCGTGAGCCGTGATCGAGTAGGTCTCTGCACTGTTCGGTTGCCCAGTGGACCCCGACTCGGCGGATAGAATCGTCACTGCCGTCGGTCCTTCTCACGGCTCTGAGCAGTGACGCTGGGAATCGCATCCCCAGCGCGAGGTCGGCCATCCGTTTCATTCCTGATATCGACTGGACAGGCATAATCCCAGCGATTACTGGGACTTTAACCTTCCCCAAGATGCATCGGTCGCAAAAATCAAAGTAATCACGATTCTCAAAGAACATCTGCGTAACCACAAAGTCCGCTCCAGCATCAACTTTGGCTTTCAGGTGTTCCATTTCGGTCAGCCGGTTCGCAGTCCCGGGATGCCCTTCAGGAAAGCCGGCAACCCCAATCCCGAACCCCTTGAATCCGGATGACGCATGACGATCGTTGAACTTATCGATATAGGATACAAGCTGGCTCGCGTACTGGAAATCGTCCTCAGTCGACATGTACCCACCCTTGGGAGGATCACCCCGAAGCGCGAGGATATCCGAAATTCCTCGCTGCGCGTACCCCTCTAGGATTTCATTAATTTCAATATCAGAGTGGCCCACACAGGTCAGGTGAGGCATGGTCGCAATCCCGGTCTGAGATTTGACTTTATGGACGACATCGCGCGTGAGTTTGCGTGTAGATCCACCCGCGCCATAGGTTATCGATACGAAGTCTGGACCAAGACCTTCGAGTGTAACAATGTTGTCAAATAGCCGTTGAGCACCAACCTCGTCTTTGGGAGGGAAGAACTCGAACGAGAAGGTCGTGCTTTGATCGAGTAGTTGGCGGATCATCAAATCAACAGCTGGCCCTTTCGGACCAGCCGTCAAGTGTTCTAAATAAAGTCTACCGATTTAGTAGCGGTAGTGCGCTGGTTTGTATGGACCATCCACAGGAATGTCCAAGTATTCTGATTGGTCGCGTGAGAGCTTGGTGAGCTTCACGCCCAGCTTGTCAAGGTGCAGACGCGCGACTTGCTCGTCGAGGTGCTTGGGAAGAACATGCACTGCGTTCTCGTACTGTTCAAGATTCTCAGCAAGCTCGATCTGAGCAATCACCTGGTTGGTGAAGCTCGCGCTCATCACGAAACTTGGGTGACCAGTTGCACAGCCCAGGTTCAGGAGTCGGCCTTCAGCAAGGATCAGGATGCTCTTGTTCATAGACTTGAAACGGAACTCGTCGTACTGAGGCTTGATGTTGATGCGCTCGACATCAGCATCCTTCTGCAGTGGTTCCATCTGGACTTCGTTATCGAAGTGGCCGATGTTGCCGACGATTGCTTTGTCTTTCATCTGCTTCATGTGCTCAAGGGTGATGATGTCCTTGTTGCCTGTGGTTGTGATGAAGATGTCCGCGGTATCGATGTAGTCTTCGATGGTCTTGACTTCGTACCCTTCCATCGCAGCTTGGAGCGCACAGATCGGGTCGATCTCAGTCACGATCACTCGGCAACCTTGGCCCTTGAGTGATTGGCAGCAGCCCTTGCCGACATCGCCATAGCCACAGACGACAGCGACCTTGCCTGAGAGCATGACATCGCTTGCGCGGTTGAGCCCGTCAATCAGTGAGTGACGGCATCCGTACACATTGTCAAACTTTGATTTAGTAACCGAGTCGTTGACATTGATCGCAGGGAAAGGAAGCTTGCCCGCAGTTGCAAGTTGGTACAAACGATGCACGCCAGTGGTGGTCTCTTCTGAGATGCCGCGGATTTCTGGGGTGTTCTTGGTGAACCAACCTGGGTTATGATCGATGGTGCTTTGGATAGTTCCGAGCACATACTTCATTTCTTCTGGATCGGTATCCGCGTTCCATGCAGGGACGGAGCCGTTGGTTTCGTAGTCAAATCCATTGATCATAAACAGGGAGGCGTCGCCACCATCATCTACGATTTGATCAGGGCCTGATCCGTCTGGCCATGAGAGTGCTTGCTTGGTGCACCACCAGTATTCTTCGAGTGTTTCACCCTTCCAAGCGAAGACTGGGACACCCTTGGGGTTCTCAGGAGTACCGCCAGATTCTGGACGACCAACTACGATCGCTGCTGCAGCAAAGTCTTGGGTCGAGAAGATGTTGCAGGAACACCAGCGGACATCGGCGCCAAGTTCAGTCAGGGTTTCGATGAGGACTGCTGTTTGCACAGTCATGTGCAGCGAGCCCATCAGTTTGAGACCTTTGAGCGGTTTCTTTGGGCCGTACTCAGCACGAAGGGCCATAAGTCCCGGCATTTCATGCTCGGCGAGACGGAGTTCTTTGCGTCCGTGATCCGCGAGGTTGAGGTCACGAACTTTGAACTCGAGCCCGTTGATGGTGTCGATTGTAAGATTGGATTCTGTTGACAGTGCGGTCATGCTTCGTTCCTTCGTTGCCCACACGGTATAGTTGTGTGGTGGTTGTGTACTTTCATTTTTCGTCATTTCGTGCTGGTTGGAGCACACTTGTTTAGTCATTCATGATTTGATTCGTCGATGATCAGTTCTGGATTCGCGCTACAGCCACAAAAAGTGGGGGGCCTGATGAATCCACATCGGGGCGCAGAGTATTGACCCGGATATCCTCAAAACCCGCTGAAGTGAAGAGGTCGATAATCTCAGCATTTGAAAAACCAAGATGCTTGTGACCCATTGATCTTCGGTATTCTTGATTTGTATGTTCGCACATATCGACAAGCACCGCGACCCCGCCGCCTCGTTCTGTGCTGAGGACTCTACGCATTTCGTGGATCGCTTCAGCAGGTGAATCGATGTGATGAATCACAAGCATGCAGACCGCTGCATCCACACTTTCATCGTTGAGTGGGAGCTTTCCGAGTTCGCCTTGCACAAACTGGACATGGTCTACCGGAACCTGCGCATTTTCTAATCGGGCTCGCGCACCAGCAAGCATTTCTGGCGACTGATCAACCGCGATGACTTCCTTGACCCATGGCGAAAGTAGTTCGGTGCAGTTGCCAGTTCCGCAACCCAGATCCGCGATGCGCCAGCTTGGATTGATGAATCCAAGGAGCGCACGATCAGTAAAGTATCGACCAAAGAGATCCGTACGAAGCCCATCCCACTGACCCGCATGTTCTCCAAAGAAAGCGTTGGAATCGGTGACTCGCTCACTAAGCACCGAACGGATTCGCTGATCGTCGCCTTGTGCGTCGGTGTTGGAATCGAGATCGTCACGGATCGCGAGCCATAGTGCTCTCATGGTTGATGGGAGATCGTCGAGGACAACCCGGTAATAGGTTGCCGGTCCGACGGATCGTTTGATCACCCAGCCGCCTTCTGAGAGCAACTTGAGATGTCTTGAACCGGATGATTGCGGGATCTGGATCACGCGGATGAGTTCACCAACCGAAAGCTCTTGCCGAGCGAGCACACGAATAATACGCATGCGAATGAGATCGCCAAGCTGAGTCAGCGAATCAGCGGGGTTGGTGATTGATGTGGTGTGAAGGTCGGGCATCTGGGGTTGATTCTCGCTTGCTTTGTATATCCGAATATACGGATAAAGCATAGCTCGAAACCACCCAATGGTCAAATTTAGATCATAAATGGGTATTTATTCTTGATCCTGTGACTGTTTGTATGAATCACCAATCAGAACTCGGGACTGATGCGAGTCTCGGATTGATCGCGAGTGAGGGTCCGGGGGTGATGCCCAGCGCTAGAAACCTCTGATCCAACTCATTCGAAGACCGATCGAACCACAGTGCTCGTCTGAGTGCCCATTCCTCGAGTTTGGTATCGTTGATCTGCTGGGCAAAGTCAGCCATGGCGATATAGGACTCAATCCCAGAATCTGAGCTCACAGTCGCGTTTCGGATTGCGAGTTTGGCTTCATCAAGCATCCCGACCTGCTTTGCATAACGAGCAAGACGAAGATTCCCCTCCACGATCCCGCCTTCAGAGCTTGTTGCTTGGAGTAGGTTCATCATCTCATCGATTTTGCCAGCTTCGATGAGCGCATCAGCGAGTTTCTCGATGTATTCGATGTTTCCGGGACGAAGGTCATGTGCAGTTGTCAGGTGCCCCAGAGCTTGGGGGAGCATCCCCATGCGTGCTTGGACACTTCCGAGTCCGAACTGTGCGGAATGGGATTGGGGTCTGCGATCGACATATTCGGTCCAGAGTTCGAGTGCTTTCTGGTCATCGCCTTGGATTGCTGCCCATCGAGCTTGGCTCGAGAGTTCGCTGAGCGCGAAGGTTCGCCGAACCTTTTGGGTTGGTCCACAAGATGACAGCAGGAGCAGGGCTCCGAGGGTGAAAGCTCCGATGGAGAGCGTGGTTGAGCGTGGTGAGAACGAGTTGATTCGTGCTGACATGGTCGACTCCGGTTGGTGATCAGTATTGAATATAGCTCGATGAAGGAAGAATCACCACAACTTGAGCCGGTTTCCACGCGTGCGGTGTTGTTAAAGCACACTTTAGCAGATTTAACATGGCATTATGACTGGTTGATTGAGCGGCCTGGACTAGAGATTGAGCATCGGTTGCTGAGCTTCCAAACCAACTCGAACCCCGCACTATGGATCTCGCGTGATGCACACATCGTACGAAAGCTCCCGGACCACAGAGCGCATTACTTAACTTATGAAGGCGTGATACTGGGCGGAAGGGGGCATGTCAAACGCATGGAATCGGGGATTGCTATTTGCTCGCACAACATCACGGACGGCGTTCTTCAGCTCGATATTCGCTGGGACGGCCCTCATGACGACGCTCAGACTGCTCTCAAATCCCAATATCAAGGCGAATTGGTGGGGGATGACCAATGGAAAATCTGGAAGGTCTAAAAACTTCTCGCAGAAAATGATATGATCTGGTATACTGGAGCTTTAGGAGATGCTTGTTATGCAGGGACCACTCTTTGATCCTCTACCACCCGGATATTCTGGACCGGTACCGAACCAGCCAAATACTCCTGAGTCTGAGATTGTTGAAGATTCTGAAGAATCGTTGGGATTGGACGACACCCTCCCGATTGATCTTGCTGCCGATACGGGTCAAGCAAGTGCTAGCAGCGGTGTGTCAAAAATCACCACATTCGAGCAGAAACTCAATAACTCCAGACACGAGGACAGCTGGACGAGATCCCCGAACGCGACGGGTATGGGGGCGATTCATGTCAAGAGCTTCCATTGTCGACTCACCGGGGATTCACTCGAGTTTCTTGACCGTCAAATAAACGAATGGCTCGATGCACATCCGCAGTATGAAGTCAAGATGGTGACCAGCTCGATGGGGGTCTGGTCTGGGAAGCTCAAGGAACCGAATTTGATTGTCAATGTATGGGTGTAATCCTTCGTATGCATAGAGAATGCACCAAACTGGTGTGTCTACAGGTCTACCTTGCTGTGTGCATTCTCACCAGCGTTGGTTTTGCGAACGCTCAATTAATGCCTGTTGTCGTTGAGCCTAATCCTGATAAACTTATCCAAGCTGTTTTACACCGTGTCATTGATGGTGATTCCGTGGAGCTGTTTGTAGATGGTGCGATCGTGCGATATGAACTCGCGGGTGCTGATGCACCGGATTTACTACCAGAGAACACAGACGAGAGTCAGCGAGAAACTCTTCGGGGAAGTAAAGAAGCGAAGGCTCATCTCCAGTTGCTGCTCGAGGGTGAGTCGATCGCGGTTTATCTAGATTCCCGCAAGCGAACAGATACACGAGGGAACTTGCGGGCGTACATATACCGCATGCCAGACGGTCTCTTTGTGAACCTCGAGATGGTCCGTCTCGGATTCTCTAAGCACGCGCGAGATCCATTGTCATTCAATGACGCATCGATGCTTTGGGCGCAAGATAAAGCGCGGGATGCACGCAAAGGAGTGTGGTCTCCAGCGCCCAAGCCCGTACGCAAACCAGTCCTCAAACCAGAGTCCAAGCCATCAGCTAGGACTGAAGTCAGTCCCAAATCAGAAGAGCAACCATCAGCGACTCCAACTCAGCAAGGCAAAGAAGCAACGAATCCTGAACAAACCAACACGGATACTCATGTATATGTGACCCAATCAGGTTCAAAGTATCACACCAAAGACTGCCGGCATGTTAAAAATGGTGCTGTTTCAAAAGCACTTGAAGAAGTACAAGATTCGCACCAGCCTTGCAAAGTCTGTAATCCAGATTCATCAGACTAAGTAGATTAATCAGATTAAGCAGATAATGCATCGCCACACTCAATACGAGATGATGAAGTTTCTTGTGCTCTGTATGTGCTCTAAATGTCCATACGAGAGAGTATGTGTCGAATCGCACGCTTCATATCAAATGCACCAGTCAACACTGAGCATGTTCAGCTCATGCAGGGGCAGCTTGTACATCGTGGGCCTGATGACCATGGGATCTTGAAGACCTCAATTGGGGTCATTGCTCATCAGCGACTGAGTATCCTCGACACTGGACATCGTGGTCATCAACCAATGACTACCAAAGATGGTCGTTTCTCGATCGTATACAACGGCGAGCTTTATAATGACCATGAACTTCGTAAGGAACTCGAAGCGCTTGGAGTTGTTTTCGAGAGTGCGTGTGATACGGAAACCGTCCTGTACGCTGTCGCCCACTGGGGCATGAATGCGCGTTCCAAGCTTCGTGGGATGTACTCGTTTGCGTGTGTGGATCATCGCCTCAAGTCCTGTTTGCTCGCGCGTGATCCAATGGGGATTAAGCCGCTGTACATTTCGCGTGTCAACTCCACAGGTTTGGCCTTTGCGTCAGAGATCAAGTCCATTTTGGCTCATCCAGAAATACCAGCAGTTCCCGACCAGGTAACCATGGATGCGTATCTATCGACGATCAGGCCTGAGTTTGGTACCCGCACATTGTTTGCTGGCATTCAATCAATATCACCAGGCCAATGGATGCTTCTTGGTAACGAGAACTTTGAAACGATCGAAGCCGCGAGCGCGTGGGATTCTGATAGCACAACTGATTTTACTACAGACTTCACTACGCGTTCAGTGATTGAAGATTCTGTTACCCGTCATCTGCGCACCGATGTCCCGATGTGTTCCTTGCTTTCTGGCGGTCTTGATAGCTCGATCATTTCCAAGATCGCGATGGATGAACTCGGTGAACTCCATACTTTTTGTGCCGGCGCACCAAGCGACAAACAGGATGATGACCTTGTAGTCGCCTCATTGGTAGCTCGTCATCTTGGTACCAAGCATACAGAGATCCCCATCACTTCACAGACTTTCTTCAATCGCTGGATCCGCATGGTTCAAGATACAGGCTTGCCACTTTCAACCCCCAACGAAGTCGCTATCTACGAAGTATCGAACACGCTTGCATCCCAAGGATTCAAAGTCGCATTATCAGGAGAGGGGGCTGATGAGCTCTTTGGGGGATACGCAATCCCAATGCTTCAAGCGCAAGAGTTCAGCAACTGCAGCCCGGTCTCTGACGAACTTGCAGGGAGATTCCACCTGGAATCCAACGCGTGGATCACTAACCAGACCAAACCAATGTTGATGAGCAGCGACTGGTTTTCTGAAATTGAGCACGATGAATCGCTTCAACGCTGGTATCAAGATTCATACACCGAACTGCGAAGCCAATGCGAGAGTTCCCTTCAAGCACACCTGAGATTTCATCGACGCGTTAACCTGCCCAATCTGCTGCGCCGGCTGGATACTTCAACGATGTTGGTATCGGTTGAGGGACGCACCCCGTTCGCAGATCAGAGGGTGTGCAGGTATGCCGAGTCGCTCCCCATGGATCAGAAATTCCGTGGTGCTTCACCTGAGGACACGAAGTACACGCTCCGTCAAGCGTTCGCAGGAACGCTCCCAGAGCAAGTACTTCAACGACCCAAAGCGAGCTTCCCGCTCCCGTTTGAAGAGTGGATTACCCAAGTTGCGGGTGTGCTGAATGTGTCGACTTTTGCAGCGACCTATTTCAAACCCGAAGCGATCCAGCAACTCGTAGCTCAACCTGCGGGAAACTGGAATCTGCTTTGGCCGATGCTGAATCTGACCTTGTGGGGTGAGCGGTGGTGGGGGACTGATGATCAAGTTGCTGAGTATTTCGACAAAGCCAGGCTAACTGTCAGCGTTACCGATGTTTAGAAGCACTTGCTGGATTACGAGCAGCCAATTTGATTGTCAGCTATCAGGTGAATGTTTTAATTGGCCGTATTGAGGGACGGCATAACCAGAACGGTGTTCGCTGATTTGTAGTAGGCACCTTGATCGACTGCGCGAGTAGACCTGTGTTCTTAGGTTTTGTACTCAGTCAGGATCGATAAGTTCTGCAAGATCCAGAAACTACAAACAAACCAAAGACTCGCATGAATCGGAAGGTGTCGATCTTGCTATCAATTTGTATTATCGATCTGAAATTGCGCGGATAAAAAAATGGCCATCGTCGGGCTCAATGTGCAACATCTGGTTGATCGGTGCACCTGTGTTGATGTGGAGAGCAAGAAGCTGGGGAGAGAGTGGGTGATTGTGCGAGCGAATTGATTGCTCGCGGATAACCCATTGAAACGGGCGGTCTGTGCGGACGCCCGTTTTTTCAAATTAGCAGTTTCATCGTTCTCAGGAGACACCAGCAGAATCATCACCCAGATAGATAATCTCCCCGCCTAGCACCCCGGCTCGCTCGCCAATCTCCGCGTTCGCGGGATCATTGACAAACGCTTCCGCCTGCGTCCGGTCCTCAAAGATCAGACAGAACCACGCTTCGTGCAGATTGTCCAGATCCCGCCGAATCCACTCGACGGTCAATCCAGAGGGCGTAAGCGAAACAAGGTTCTCATCAAAGACCCGCCGCCATAGTGCGTAGTCCTGAATACGATTTCGTACAAGCATTCTAAGCATGAACAATGATATGCGTTCATAGTGCTGCAGGGATTCCGATTCTGCTTGTGTCTTGCAAGAGGGCGTATGCGAAGGAGCAGATTGCGGCGGTGATTCGTGTGAATAGATACAACAAGGTCAACAGGCGACATACATGAAACCGAGAAGAGATTTGCTTAAAATTCTAGTCAGTTTGTATGTTCAAAACAGATCTATTAATAAGCGAATATTCTCTGGCTAGACGGCTAACCGCATAAATTTTCATCCCATAATCTTCGAGTCGCTCAAGAGATTTCTTTGTGCGTTCGAATCCATCTGAGAAGAAAGTTGGGTGTACTTCTACGAGGAGTTGTCCAATTTGAATATTGTTATTTAAAATATAATCTATAATCTCAAACTCTGAACCCTCAATATCAATTTTTAGAAGATCAATAGCTTCATGGTTTAGTGCTTTCATGATAGATAAAAGCGATTTGCATTGGACTTCTACTGTGTCACCTTTTCTTGATTCGCCCTCAATCAAACTGGCTGACACATGATCTTGATTCGTAGGTAGATAAAATTTTGCAGAGCCATCTTTGGCAGAAAGTGCCCATTCATAGAGTTTGAATCGACCATCAAGATTTTGTAATTGTCTTCGATTATGAATATAATCAATAGATTTTGGGGTTGGGTCAAATGCGTGGATCATACAATTGAATTTAGAGATCAACAACTCATCAAAGGAGGTATCTTCACCTACTCCCGCAGAGTAAATGATACTATTTGGGCCAAGAGCTTTACTATACACATTCCATCCACCGTACCGAGAGCCAACAAACTCATGCTCGCACTGGATGGATACGGGACTCAAAGGCGGGACTCCCATAATTCGGTCTTTTATTTTTTTTGCGTTGTGCTTGATATTCAATTGCAAGTACCTAGATAATCCAATCAAATGAGTAAATGACATGTATTAAACTTGGCAATTCAGTATCTCTTACCACTCTGGTCCGCCGGTGTAGCGGCCGTAGATGTCGGCCATCGCTTGGACCATCTCGCCAAGCGTGCAGTTAGCCAGTGCCCCATCTACCAACGCCGGCATCACATTCTTGTTCGCCCGCGCATCCTCGCGGATGGTTTCGAGGGCGGCTTCAACCGCTGCATCATCACGGCGGTTCTTGAAATCTGTCAAGCGTTCGTTCTGGACGGTCTCGACTTCTTCGGAGATCATGAGGATGTCGATCGGGCGTTCTTCGTTGTCGTCGGTGTATTGGTTGACGCCGACGATGATGCGGTCGCCCGCTTCGCATTCCTCGCTGAACCGGTAGCTTGCCTCAGCGATCTGTCTGCGGAAGTAGCCCTTGTGAATTCCTCCGACTGCACCGCCTTCGTCGATGGTCGAGGTGGTCGCGTGTTCTGGTTTCCAGGGGCCTCGTCCCATGTTGTCGATCTCTTCGATGTACGCGAGGGCCTCAGCTTCCATCTTGTCGGTGAGTTCTTCGATGAAGTATGAACCACCTAGCGGGTCGGTGGTGCGGGTGACTCCGGTTTCGTGCGCGAGGATCTGCTGGGTGCGAAGCGCGACGGTGACCGCTTGTTCGGTTGGA
>JBGCDI010000009.1:0-7497 GCA_045105315.1 Phycisphaerales bacterium
CTGGTCATTCAGCTTCGTCGCCGCCGACCCCATCCTCAACAACGCCCCCAAAATGCTCTACATGTCCGGAGGCCAGTTCGGATGCCCAATCGTCTTTAGAGGCAACGACGGCGCCGGAGGCCAGCTCGCCTCCACCCACTCATGGTGCGTCGAAGCGCTCTACGCCAATGTCCCGGGACTCAAGATGGCCATCCCGAGTAATCCTTACGACGCCAAGGGCCTCCTCAAAACCGCGATCCGCGACCCGGACCCTGTGTTCTTCATGGAGTCTGAGCGCATGCTTGGCGACAAAGCCCATGTCCCCGAAGAAGAGTACTACATCCCATTCGGTCAAGCCCGTCTCGCGCGTGAAGGCGACGCGGTGACACTGGTCAGCTTCGGTCGTCCCGTCAACTTCTGTCTACAAGCAGCAGAAACCCTCGCCGCTGAGGGCATCGAGGTCGATGTCTTGGACATGCGAACCATCCGCCCGCTGGACATCGATTCGATCATCGAGCGTGTCAAGATCACCAACAAGGTCCTGGTCGTCGACCAGTCCTGGCCATTTGCGTCCATCGCATCAGAGGTCATCACCCAGATCTGCGAGCGCTGCTTCGACTGGCTGGATTCCCCGCCCGCGCGTCTGAACACCGAAGATGTCCCAACCCCCTACGCCAAGGGCCTGGAATACGAATACCTCCCCAACCCCGAACGCATCGTCGACGCGGTCCGCAAGATGGTAAACTAAGACAGCCAACGAAGACTGCCAGCTAAAACAGTCACCAATCGAAGACTAAACATTGCACGCACACATTCGAGCCATACATTGAAGCTCGCACTCTGATTATTGAGGATACCGACAATGGCCATCAACATCACCATGCCCCGCCTCTCCGATACCATGGAACAAGGCACCGTCGTCAAATGGCATGTCAACACCGGTGACACCGTCTCCTCCGGAGATGTCATCGCCGACATCGAAACCGACAAAGCAACCATGGAACTCGAATCCTTCGACGACGGAACCGTCGCTCAGCTCTCCATCGGTGAAGGCGAAAAAATCAATGTCGGGGAATCCATCATCATCCTCGCAGAAGACGGCGAATCAACCGACGAAGCAATCGCATCAATCGGTTCTGGCAGCTCTTCCGCTGAATCGAGTGCTTCTGCATCTGCCGGCCAGCAAGCCGGTGGATCTGATGCAAACGATTCTGCGTCCCCATCAGCAACCGCGGTCGCCGAACCACCTGCCCACACACCTGAACAAGACCAATCACAAGACCGCGTCTTCGCCTCCCCCCTCGCCCGCAAAATCGCCCAAGAACACAACATCCCCATCGGCTCCATCGCAGGCTCAGGACCCTCCGGACGCATCCTTAAAAAAGATGTAGAACAAGCCATCGCAAACCAAAGCACTCCTGCGCAAACCGCCGCCCCTGCACAATCCGCTGCACCAGCAACCCCCGCACCACTCCCAGCACCCCTCCCAGCACCGGGCGCATCCCTCCAGTCACGCAATGTCCCCCTCAACACCATGCGCGAAGTCATCGCCAAACGACTCGTCGAATCCAAAACCACCATCCCCCACTACCAAGTCACCATCTCCGCGCGAATGGATTCACTCAACGCGCTGCGATCCGAACTCAACCAACAACTCGCATCACAAAGCGTCAAACTCTCCGTCAACGACTTCATCGTCCGCGCCTGCGCCATCGCGATGCACCAACACCCATTCATCAACTCCTCATGGAATGCAGGCTCAGGTTCAAATGGCCCATCAATCGACCTCCACGGCCATGTCAACATCGGAGTCGCCGTCTCCCTCCCCGAAGAAAAAGGCGGAGGACTCGTCGTCGCCACCATCAACAACGCAGACCAAATCGGGCTCCGCCAAATCTCCTCAGAAACCAAACGACTCGCATCCAAAGCACGCGACAAAGGCCTCGCCCCGCAAGAACTCTCCGGTTCAACCTTCACCATCTCCAACCTCGGGATGTTCGGAGTCGACCACTTCACCGCAATCGTCAACCCACCAAACGCCGCGATCCTCGCGGTCGGACGCGCGATCGACAAACCCTTCGTCGAATACGACGACAACGGTGAAGCAGAACTCGTCATCGGATCCGAAATGTCCATGACCATCTCAAGCGACCACCGCATCATCGACGGCGCGATGGCCGCCCAGTACCTCAACACCGTCAAAGAACTCCTCGAATCCCCCGCATCACTCCTGGTCTAACAACCCGCACCAACCAGCAAGCAATAAATCAACAAACCAATCAAGCATCGAGCCCAGACATGAAGCGCAGATCAACCCCCCAGCTCATCGGCGCCGCCGCACTCTGCTTCGCCCTCGCCCTCATTATCGCGGCTATCCCAACTGTGGTCTTTGTGCAGACATTCATCAATCAGGCAGCGAAGCCGATTGCTGAGTTCCCTTCCAACCAACCATTCGAGTTCGTCGACGATACCCCCTACTCCTCCTACTACCTTTCCATTCAGGTCCTCGATCGAGATGCGGATCTCCCAGAAATGACCACGCTCATCACCAACAAAGCTGGTGAAGAAATTGTCGGAGAACCGAGAAACCGGTGGAGCTCGATGATGGGCAGGCAATACAAAAGATTCCTCAAAATCGATCAACAGAACCAAGGCCCACTCAACTTCAGCGTCAACACGCCCCAACCACAAACCCTCCTCATCTTCCGCAAAGTCGAAGATGTCTCCGAATTAGCACTCAACAAAGCACTCCCCCTCTGGATCATCTCCCTCCTGCCCCTGCTCGCAATGGTCGCCCTCCTGGGTATCGTCCTCGTCCGCGCGATCAACGCATCAAGCACCGTCAACATGAAAATCAGCGACTAACCAATCAGCTCAGCGACAAAACGACCTGCGACAAACCAACCCCAAATGGACTCCAAGAACCCCCATTCAGATCCACCCCAGTTCTACATCGGACCCGATTC
Organism: Phycisphaerales bacterium; assembly: GCA_045105315.1. GTDB lineage: Bacteria > Planctomycetota > Phycisphaerae > Phycisphaerales > UBA1924 > UBA1924. The sequence continues at coordinate 2,946 of JBGCDI010000009.1, forward strand.
GATGGGCGCTCCCCCAGAAGACCCCGACCGCCTCCTCGACGAAGCACGCCAGCGCATCCGTCTCCAAGATGAACACAACCGCGAAGGCGTCAAGCTCGCCCGCCGGCTCATCATCGCGTTCATCTTGATCCTGATCCTCGGCGTCGTCTTCTATATCGTCCTCCCCCAGTTCGGACTCAAACTCGACCCCATCGTCCCCGCACTCAGCTTCCTCGCAATCCTCGTCGGAGCCATCCTCACCGCCCGCGACGAACTCGACAACGACCCCTTCAATGACGACCCGCTCGATGACGACGACCCCGACAATAGCTGCAACAACGACGGATGCGCCGTAGGAATGTGCCCGGGCCCGCGCCCACTGCGCATGTTCCGCGACCCCAAAAAGAACAAGCGTTCATAATCTCAACGACCAACCGCTCAACGACTAACCGCTCAACGACTAACCAACGCAGCTCTCAAGACCACCCATCATCCGGAGCCAGCCCGGTCCGGGTCAAGTAGCGGAACGCATTAACCACCGCAACAATCGAGAACACCAATCCAAGGACCGCGCACAGCGCTACTGTGGCGTATCCGTACACCGTCAAATGACCTACATCACTCTGCATTTCTGCAGAAATATCTTCCTGCTGCAAAGTTTCTAGACTGGCTCCGCCGAATCCTAAAAAGAATCGGCCCACCCCATAACACACCGCAATCAACAGCACCATCCCAACGACCACACCAAGCTGCTCCCCGCGCGTCTTGCACTTGACAAACAGCATGCTGATCCCGGCCTTGACCATGAACATCAAGTATCCCCTTATCCCCGCGCAGCCCTTTTGCGCTTGAGCTCCGCATCAATAAAGGGCTGAAGCTCCCCTCGATCAAGCACATTGGTCGGGTTGCCCTCAACACTCGTCCGGTGATCCTTGACGCGGTTGTCATACAGCACATAACTCCGGATCTGCGCGCCCCATCCTCGATGTTCGAGCTTGCCTCCCGATGCTTCATCGATTTCCGCTTGCCGTTCATCTTCTGCGAGCTGCTCAAGCTTCGCTGTCAAGATCGTCATCGCTTGCCTGCGGTTCTGCTGCTGCTCGCGGTGGGTCGATGCAAGAATCATGATCCCGGTCGGTTTGTGAATCAGCCGGATCGCTGATGCGACCTTATTGACATTCTGACCACCAGGACCAGACGACCGAGCAAACGCCTGGATATCAAGATCGACATCGGGGATATTGACTTCCGCATCAGCAAACTCTGGAATAACATCAACAGTCGCAAAGCTGGTCTGACGCTTCCCCTGTGCATTAAACGGCGAGACCCGCGCAAGACGGTGCGTCCCACGCTCGCATCCAAGATACCCAAACGCGAACGGGCCCTTGATATGAAGCGTTACCGAGTCGAGCCCGACTTCTGAGCCGTGTGATTTTTCGACCTCTTCAATCTCGTATCCCTGACTCTCAAAGTAGTACAGGTACATCCGGAAGAGCATCTCGCACCAGTCGTTCGCTTCGGTGCCACCATCTCCAGAGGAAATCGAGAAGAAGCAGTTGCGTGTATCGTGCTTCCCAGAAAGCAGGGACTGGATCTCGATCTTGTCCATGCGAGCGATCAATCCGTGAAGCTGCTCGTCCGCCTCAGCAAGCAGATCATCATCCCCGTCCTCGCGTGACATCTCAAACGCGAGCTGCGCGTTCTCAAAGTCTTCGGTGACCTGCTTGATCGGATCGGTCTGCACTTTAATGAGTTTGAGCTCAGAGACAATCTCGTTGGCGCGGTCTTGGTTATCCCAGAAGTCCATCGCCCCCATCATCTCTTCGAGTTCCGCGAGTCTTAACCGTTTGTTTTCATAGTCAAAGAGAGTCACGGATCGTTACAATCCGCGCCTCTAAGTCGTTTATCACATTCTGATGTGCTTCTAGATGCATTCCGATAGGTCCTTTCTGAGAACTGAGGCTAACTGTAGCATCCGACACGCCCGATGTTCGTATAATTACCTGTGATCCTGCCCGCACTCCAATCCACTCTCTGCTCCATCGCCCCCCTGACCGGGACCGTGACGGCAACGACCCCAGACCGCGACGCTTCCATGAAGGAAGGCATGTCCCTCTTGATGATGTTCTCGATCCTTGCGATCCTCGCGGTCATGATGCTCGCCATTGTCGTCGTTCAGCGTTCAAACCGCAGACTCAAATCCAAACAAGACCACACCCCCACCGACCTCACCGTCGACCCCTGGGTCGAATCTGGACGACGCATCGACAGCTCCATCACCGAGTTCGACGAAGACCTGTAAACCCGCAAATCCTTGCCCATCATCACGGAGCAGGGAGCGAATCCAGCCAACCCTGCGCGCGAGCATGTCCAAGATCCCGCGCCCGCTTGCCCCACTGACGCGCCGAATCAAGCTGCTTCGCGCGCTGGAGCCAGAGCGCGGTATCAAACGCTGCCTGCGGATCAGTCGGGACACTACTTGCAAAGTCCATCATCCGCGATGCTGCCTCAGACGGATTCCCCATCATCCCGTAACTCTCCGCGAGAATCTTCATAGGCTCACTCGCAAACAACGCCCCATCAGGAAGCGCGGTCAGCAACTCAATCGACCGTTCAGGATTCCCCGCACGCTTCTGGATCTGCGCCTCCAAGATCGACCACGCAGCCACAGCAGGTTCAAGCTGACGAGCCTTCTCGATCTGCTGAAGCGCAATCTCAGAGTTATTCTCCCGCAGCGCCACCTGCGCCCAGGTCGCCCACACATGCGCCCGACCGGGATCGAGCCGAGCAGCCATCGCAAGCGACGCTTTGGATGCACTCAGTTGATTGAGCTTGAGCTGAATATTGGCAAGGTACAACGGATAATCAGGATTCTGCGGGTCCGCTTGCATCGCTCCCATGTAATGCTCAAGCGCCCGCTCAGGCTGACCAATCGTGTTGGCAAGTGTCCCCGCAGTAAACAAAATCTTGGGATCCACACTGCCAACCCCGCCCGCTTTGCTGTTGATCTCGATCCCCGACTGGTACTGCTGATACGCAAGCGTCGGGTCTTGTGTCAGCAAATACAACTCCCCAAGCGAATACCGCAGATCCGGATCATTCGGATACCGATTGACCGCTGCTTTAAGGATCGCAACCGCAGGAGGGTACTCTTCTGAAGCAACATACACCTGCACACTCTCAAGCACCTGCTCAATGGTCTGGATCGGGGCGGGCTGAGTCGCATCAAACTCCCCATCATCCTGCCCCGCATCCATCAAGACAGACTCACCCATCTGCTCCCCGATCAATGAGCGGGCCGCGTAATAGATCAGCACGAGCGAGAGCAGAGCCCCGATGATCAGGATCGCGGTCTGGAGGGTGCTTGAACCTTCCCGAGATTTCAGGATTGATCTGGATGACTTTTGTGGTGTTTGGAGCGGTGACATCACTCGTATTATCGTCGCCGCGTACACTGTTGGCGACAGCAATTCCCGGAACTTGAGCGAAAGATCGACCCATGAGCACCCCGACGCCCCCGCAAACCGCGCCAATGAGCAAAGCGTACGAACCCGCCGCGACTGAACCCGCGATGTGGTCCAAATGGATCGACTCCGGAGCGTTCCACGCAGACCCAGACCGGGTCCTGAGTGGCGACGCCCGCCCCTACAGCATCCTCATTCCCCCGCCCAATGTCACCGCCGCCCTCCACCTCGGTCACGCGCTCAACAATTCCATCCAGGACATCCTGATCCGCGCCCACCGCATGAAGGGCTACGAAACCCTCTGGATGCCCGGGACAGACCACGCTGGGATCGCGACCCAGACCATGGTCGACCGCAAACTCAAAGAAGAAGGCAAAGCGGGCATCGCGGAGTACAAAAAACGAGAGCTCGCTGGTGAACCGGGACGCGAAGAGTTCCTTGGTCTCGTCCACGACTTCAAGGATACCTACGAAGCACGCATCACCGATCAGCTCCAGAAGATGGGCTGCTCGTGCGACTGGGAGCGTCAACGGTTCACGATGGACGACATCTGCGCGAGAGCAGTCCGCGAAGCGTTCTTCCGCCTGTTCAAAGACGGCTTGATCTATCGCGGCAAGCGCCTCGTCAACTGGGACCCCATCACGCAGACCGCGCTCGCAGACGACGAAGTCGAGATGGAAGATGTCGATGGGTTCTTCTGGTACATGAAGTACCCCGTCGTTGATGACGCGGGGAATGAGACCGGCGAGCATGTGACTGTTGCAACCACGCGTCCCGAGACATTCTTTGGGGACACTGCGGTTGCTGTGAATCCCAAGGATACCGACCGCGCGAAGTTTATTGGCAAGTCCGTGAAGCTGCCGTTCGTTGGACGGATTATCCCGGTGATCGGTGATGACTATGTGGTCCCGCCCGATCCCGAATCAAGTGACTCGAAAGCGAAGTACGCGACCGGGTTCCTCAAAGTCACCCCGGCCCATGATCCGAACGACTACATGATCGGTCAGCGGCATGATCTGGAAATGATCAACATCATGGCACCCGATGCGAGCATCTCCGATCAGCACGGGTGGGAAGATGTTGGCGATGCGAAACAGTTTATTGGTATG
>JBGCDI010000010.1:0-41006 GCA_045105315.1 Phycisphaerales bacterium
CCGATGGTCGCTGCGAGCATCCCTTCGAGTTCATCTGTCTCGTCGATGAGCCGCATTGGTTCTGCGATGTTTGCTGGAACTGATTGGTTCAGGATATGAATAGACACATCACCACCGTCAAGGAGTGACCCGTTACCATCGGGAAGGATCGAGGATTGAACCGAAGCGGTAAAGTCCGCGTTGTTGGAGTTATCCCCGAAACGCATGAGTGTGCCAGCTCCGATACCACAGTGGCGAGCACTGAGCACGACATTCGGCGAGATCAGCGTGCCTGTACACCCAACTGATACACTGACAACCGCATCAAACGGAGCAGCATAATCACGCGAGCCCTGTGCGCCGATGGTGTTGTTAATTACGATACGCGGGAACACGCCGTCTGCTGCTTCGGGCGAACCCGGAGCGTAGGTCTTGGTATCGATCTGACGCATTGACAGCACATCGCCGCTGACCGCTTCGATCACCATCTCAAAGTGAGTCGGGCTTGCTGGCAGCCCCGCATCGGCCAATGTCGTCACGACTTCCCACGCGAGCACCGCTTGGTTCCCTTCACGGAACCAGACCTGCTTCGCATTTGAATCAATCGCATTGGGCAACACCGCTTCAGCCAAGACGACTGCACCGCCCTCATTGACATTCACCGGATCCGCACGCAACGCCAGATTTTCAGTTGAGTCATCAAAGATCTCAGCCACTGTGCCGTCAGCATTCTCGATGACATAAATATGAGCACCGTGAAGCGGGAGTCCGCCAACAAACTTCTGGAACACGATCGCATCTGATGGCGCTTGATTTCCAAGGTCAAGCAGTTCGATACGGGTATCAGCTTGCTGTAGATATGCAGTGGTTTGGGTGCTTGCCAAATGCGCTCGCACGCTTGCTTCATCTGCATACGACAGATTGGTCATCCAGAAGGCTGTCGTGAGAGCCATAACTGTGGTCTTTCGGGTGATCATTCTCAAAGTCTCCATCAAAGGGGTCATTCCAACGGATTGTGCAAAGCAGCTGTCCAACAGGACAGGCAAACTGCTTGCAGTAACTACGAAGGATTTTCTGGTTCAGGTTGAAAATCGGGCCAAGATCTGGGCCGGTTCAGGTTTGGTTCACGGGCGAAAATCTGGCCCACGATCCGTCAGCTTACTACACGCTGACCCGAGTATACAGCTTCAGCGGTCATCCATGGGCTGAAAAACCACGGAATCTGCACACTTTTGCTAGAAGATTATCGGACACCGCCCCATAGAGAACGCACACCCTGCAAGTTAGCACTAACTCAGTAATGCCGAACAATTAAAACACGACCAAATGCCTTCATCCACGAACCTTGATGCGAAAATCCAGTTACATCAATCCGCAAGCGTACTCATGAACAGCTCATGTATACGGCGCATCTGATCAAGCCAGCTCGAAGGCTCCTTGTATCCATGAGGCTCAATCGGCGCTAGTGCAAGCTCCCAGTTCTCCTTCTCAAGCTCGATCAGTCGTTGAGACAACCGGATAATGTCCTGCGCCACCACATTGTCATCAAGCAACCCGTGAAGCATGAGCAAATTCCCCTGAAGTCCTTCTGCGTGGTTGATCGGTGATGAACGCTGATAGGACTCCGGATCAATCTCTGGAGTGTTGAGGATATTGGAAGTATACCCATGGTTGTAATGCTGCCAGTCCGTGACTGATCGCAGCGCTGCGCCGGAGTGGAAAGTCTCGGGTTCTAAGAACATCGCCATGAGTGTCATGAAACCGCCGTATGAACCGCCGTAGATTCCTACGCGTGATGGATCACCGTTCAAGTTGGATCGTGCGTACTCGATCGCGTCCTTGAAATCTTCGAGTTCTGGATACCCCATGTTGCGGTAGATCGCGGTGCGCCAATCCCGCCCATACCCTTCGCTTGCTCTAAAATCAGGCGACACCACAATGAATCCCTGCTGAGTGAGCAGCGTGTGGTACATGTGCTCTCTGGAGTAGTACGACCACTCATAGTTTGCATGCTGAAGGTAGCCCGCTCCATGCGAGAACACGACGATTGGGCGCGGGCCGGGAAACTCCGTAGCGTCAGGCGCGTATACCCGCGTGTAAACAGGATGATCGGAATGCGAAGATGGGATCGCGACGATTTCCGGTGTCATGAATCCCGCCTCTAGAAACTCGTCACGGATCGTGTCCGTGAGCTGATCCGGTTCGTCTACATCCCAAAGTTCAACCAGACACAACTCAGGAGGCGAGTTGATATTCGAATAGCTCACCACCGCGCTCTGTTCATCAGGACTAACCGAATACGACTCAATTGTCCCCCCCATCGAGGTGAGCTGGGTGTATGTCCCGCTCAACAGATCAAGACGCTCAAGCTCTTGAACACCTGGATGGTTGCGGTTGGTTCGCATGAAGACCGATCGGCCGTCATGCGTGAATCGAACATCTCGGACTTCAAAGTTGCCCCTCGTGTGCTGAGTGACTGCACCCTTTGGATCACGCGTGTACAGATGAGCGTACCCAGATTCTTCAGATATGTACCAGAGCGTGTCGCTCTGAGGCACAAACCCGAAGCTATTGAAGTTCCAGTTGATCCACGCCTCATCTCTCAGGTGATGGGCGCTGACAACCGATACGACATAACCCGGAGCTTCATCGCTCGCTTCTGAATCCACATCATCATCACTCTCTGAAACCTTCTCTTGGATCGAATCAACATCAACCAAGGCGATCCAGCGGTCTTTGTTGTCATGCGACTTGAGCATCATCGCAGCGAATCGTCCCGAATCACTCCAGCGAACCCCAAGTGAACCCACAGCCCTCGGGTTCGCTGAATCATCATCTGATTCGGATTCAGATTCAGTAGGTTTGTGCACAGATTTCTCATCTGCGTCTGTTGCAGACTCAGATTCATCCTTTGAAGCATTGAGCTCTTTCAACCATTCGAGCGGGTCATCAGTGATCGTTGCGAGTCCGCCAAACGGGACCTCAACGACTCGCTCATTTTCTAAGTCAAGTAGATGAAACTGAACCGGAGTTTCCGTCTCAAGACCAACCTTGGATCGCACTCTTGATGTCGAGACATACCCATCTTCGTTGATGTAATCAGGCATGATGTCCGTCTTATCAACAGGAGTTGTTCTTGGAGCAGACGCGATCAACATGTGATCACCAGATGGGCTCAGCCAAGAGCCTCGGCTGCGCCGATCACTCCCAATAAAAAATGGACCGGGAACATTGGTTGGTTTGATGTCACGCCAGATATGGTCTTCGTGCCTCCTGGCATCACGCCTTGCATCTTCAAGCTGAATAATCTCAAAGAGTTCGCGCTGCTGGCGCTGCAACCCATCGCGCTCCGCTATTTCCTCTTCCCGAACCACTTCGGGGTCATCAGGAGCGTCTTGAAATCGAATATCCGCAGCTTGGAACTCCGTCGCAGATCCCAAACTCCCAACAAACCAATCCGAGCCCCTGCGAAATGCATACCGACTTTGATCGGTCATGAACATCACCGAAGTTTCGTATACATTGGTCTGGGTGAGTTGACGGATAGACAGATTCGATCCTTCGACACCAGTGGATGTAGAGACAAACAGATCACCATCTGCAGTAAAAATACGAGTCAGACGGTCACTCGTGAGCGATCCCGAAACGGTCATCAATGCAAAGGGTTCTTTGTATGATTCTACAGTAAGAACCTCAGATAACGGGATCTCTCCATCCACAAGAGAGTCCGTTGTAATCAGATACCGATCACTCAAATCCCGCCCAACTAAGCCTTCACGACGAGCGGAATAGAGAATCCCCGAACCATCGATGAGCCAGCGAGCTAAGCGAGGAGAACGCGCAATCCAATCTTGCTCCGCAGTGATCTGCTTGAGCGTGATTTGCGTTTCTTGCCCAGATGCAGTGGGAACAGCATGTTGATCAGCAGCGCGCGCGTGCGATGAGACAGCGAATGTTCCAAGACAGACTACGAGTAACCCTAGATGTTGGCAAGATGTATTCATTGAGCATTCTATGCGCCAGCACAGGATGCAGCCTGCCTACTTAATGACTTATGGGCAGCCAGCACCGTACTGCTGCAAGAACTCTGAGACATCCAGGAAGTTGAACGAACCGCTGTTGTCGAGATCCGCAGACGGATCCATAGATCCATACGCCTGCAGGAATGCGCTGACATCAAGGAAGTTGAGCTGACCAAACGGCGACGCGAAGTCCGCGACACACAGATTCCCAACTTCACCGACAAGGTTCACCACAAGCTCATCACCAGTTGATGCAGTCCCAAAGAGCGATTCGCTATTGACCGCACGGAAGGTGTAGGTTGCTGAGAACACACCACTCTGATCATCCACAAGAATCGCTTGGATTGAGCCGTTCCCCTGAGCTTGGATCCCATCGAGGGTCGTGAAATCAGTGGTGAGTGATCCGGTGTCCCCTGAACTCGAGAGCAGCTGAATCCCCATCGGTGCACCAACGATCGCATCGGCGTTATTGAAGAACTCAATGGTTTGTGTCATATCGCCGCTATCAACTCCGATGACTCCTAGATCAATTGTGATCTCCGAAAGCTCATTCCCGGATTCAAGCGACCCTTCCATCGGTTCAAAGACATTGACCGCAACGGTGATCAGATCGTCCGCATCATTGGCACCGTTGCCAGCTCCGCCCATAGTCGTTACATCAAGATTATCAATGACGATCTGCTCTGTGGATATAGAAGCAACATCAGTCGCACCTGCAGGGAGCGAGACGGTGAACATGCTCATGTCACTCGGTGTATTCATCGGGAACGAGTTGGCATTGGTCCAAATCGAGGTTTCCAAACCAGCACTCGGCGTGACTGTGTAATAGGTACCGTCGCTGCCTTCTTTGTTGATCAATACCGGAACCGAACCAGCCGATTCTCCAACAAGCGCGTTGAGCGAAATGGTCAAAGTCGATGAGCCGTCAGGATTCGGTGCGTCGCCGACCCAGATGGTTGAGTCATTTTCCTGATCCATATAAATAGACCACACATACTCGGGGTGATCAATAAACGCATTGCGGTTGTTGGTAAAGAAGAACGGATTCAGCTCCGAATCAAACACCGCATGATTCCGACGACGCTCAAAGGTGTCCGGAGCATCAAGATAGTGCCATGCGATTAACGCAGAGAGGTCCCCCATCTGGTTTCCAGACGGGACACCATTGACCAAGGAAAGCCCGAGCGATGTCCATCGCGTGTCCGAATAAAACAAGCTTCGCGCGATGTCTCCTTTATCGACATCACCAGTGAAGTAGAAAGTACCGAGACTCCCAAAGTTCCCGGTTGAGCTTGCAAGCCCAAAGGGCTTGTTCCCGCGCGAAGAGTTGATCGAGGGATTGCAGGGGCGAAGCGCGTGCGCATCACCGAGGTTCCCAAGAGAAGAGTTGGATGCACTCCCGGGCTGACGCGACTGTGGCCACACATGCTCACGGTTCCAAGTCGCACCCTGATCCCAGAGTCCCCGTACAGACGCTTCGTTGTAGACAAGAATGATGTTTGCTGGGTTGTTTGGATCTTGATCGATTGTCCGTGACATAATGCGGAAATCGCCGTAGCTCCGCTGAATGTGACCGGCGCTCATGGCGCTGGTGAGTTGTGATTTAAGGGCCGATCCCGTTCCGTTGACCGATGCGTAGTAGCTCGCCGGCGGATCGTACTGATCGCTGGACAATGCTTGTCCTGATGCCAGTGCGAGTACCGGGATACTCAAGAGACACTGAGTCGAGCGGATGCTCTTTGCGGAGTGGAACTGCTGGAACGATCGCTTGATCAAATTGATAGACATCTACTTTTTCTCCGTTGCGCGATCCTAGATTCGGTTTACGCACGCTCGACGAGCGAAGGGAACAGATATGAAAACAGGAATGGCAAGAGTAATGCAAACTGTGATTGTCACACTAAAAAGCACATCACCAGAAACACACGGCTGAGAACCGCATTCAAAAATATAACCCCACTCATATGATACACAACCAAGCCCGCATCACACCCAATTATTCCTGAGATTCCTCTCCAATCCTGCGTTATCGGGAGAACACCACCCGAAAGTCAAATCACGACAGATCTCCACAGAATCATTGTCTCAAGATAATCTACACAAAACACCACTCCCAACAAGCCCCTACTATTGAGCCGATGTCATCCACTGCCAATATCTCAGCAACTCATTTCATGGGATGGGATCAACCAGCACTGATCAGTGCCAGCCATCTGATTATCAAACAGTATCAAGAATCAGATCCGGATCACAATGACCTCGAAATCGATCTCAGCGCCCGCCTGATCGTTGTTTCTGGCCGGCGCGCATCTCGCGGACTTCTGGGAGCGCTCGTCGACCGTGCTGCTGAGCTCGGGCTTGCGTTGATCCCGCCGCAAATCGTGACCCCTCTTGATCTGCCAGCATTGCTGCTCCAGCTTCCCGCGAACCAGGCGACAGAATCTCATCGCAGGATCGCATGGATCCAGACACTCTCTGAGATGAGCACTGTTTCACCAGATCGAATCAATGCACTGCTCCCCTCTCCCCCAAGTGCAGACCAGTGGGATCAATGGATCAACATCGCGGATTGGCTCGATCAGCTCACCGATGAGCTTTCCCAGAGCTGCTTGCGGATGGATTCGGTTCTTGATAATGCTGGACTGTCAACCAAGCTTCAACTCGATGAATCTGAGGTAGTGCGATGGGAAATACTCGGAGAAATTCAGACCTCATACGAGCTCAAACTCCATGATAATCAGTATGTCGATGCTCGCCTCGCCGCGCTAGCTGGCCACACTGATCATGCTGTTCATGCAGATCATCCTTACCCCCACAATAATCTCTACAACGAAGATCCCAGCGAGCTTCCCATCCCGCTCAAAAGAGCATCTCACAAACACATTATTCTGTGCTGTGTTCCAGACCTCACGCGATTGAGTAAGTCAATCTTCAATCGCGTGATCAGCACCACCGGCACCCAACTCCAATCACTCGTCTTTGCACCCGAATCATGCGCTGAGTACTTCGATGATCTTGGGCTGGTGCTCACAGAACACTGGTCTACTTGCGAGCTTCCGATCAGCGAAGATCGAATCCACTTTGCGCAGACAACCGAAGATCTATGCCAGTTCGCGCTTGCCAAACTCGGAAGCATCGCTGAGCCCATAGAAACTTCACAAGCGGTGATCGGACTCGCAGACGAATCACTCGCATCACCGCTCCAGCGTCAAGCAGCCCTCATCGAAAATCCAACAGGCCAGCCAGTCAATATCCACACCCCAGCAGGACACCACGCCCACCTGACCGCACCCGGACAACTCCTCAAACGTATTCGAGCCTTTTTGCAAGAGGACTCCTTTGAGTCGCTGGTCGACCTCGTTCTCCATCCAGATATCAACGATGCACTTACTCATCTTCGTGAATCACAAGGTGATGACCGCACCCCGAAACCTGATGCATTCTGGTTGAAGTCTCTCGATGCGCTTCGCGATCAGCATTTACAATCGAGCCCAACTTCACTCCCCAATACCGCACAAGAATGGATTCAGAGTGATGCCCGCTGGGTCATGGATGCAACACTTGAGCTGCTGGCACCCATGAAAGAATCACCGCACCAAGCTCCACTAAATAACTGGATGCCCCGGCTAATCCGTTGTTATCAGCTGATCTACGCGGCAACAGAACTGAACGATCTGCCAGAATCAAGCACACTCGTCCAATCATTAGAATCAATCAATCAAGCCTGCACACATATTTCCCAAGCTCATGCAGATGGTTTCGAGCTGCCACATCTAACTGCACACGAAGCACTCTCTTTTGTGATCGCAGAACTTAGCCAAACGCGATTCCCCGAACACATTGACCGCGAAGCAATCGAATCAATAGGCTGGCTTGAGCTCGCAATGGACCCCGCGCCTCACGCAGTCATCATTGGGATGAACGACTCGTCTATCCCTGGATCGATCACCCACGATCCGATCCTACCAAGTTCACTCCGTGAAGCCCTCGCAATGAGAACCAACGCAGACCGCCTTGCGCGCGATGCTTACTTGATGCAATCTATCAACGAATCCAGAGATGCTCACTTTGCATGCACCAGGATCGGTTCAAATAACGAACCGACGATACCAAGCAGGCTGCTTCTCAAAACATCTGGCAAAGCACTCGCGATGCGCATCCAGCGTTTTGTAGATCATGAGCACCCACTCAACACAAACCAGCCAACCATTGAACTCGTTTCCTCCGAATCTTCTTCAGATACTGATCCGTTCTCTATGAAAATTGTTGTTCAGGATGGATACACCCCGCCCGAATCCATGAGCGTGACCGACTTTGATGCCTATCTTCGCTCGCCCGCAGCATGGTACATCGAGCGCCATCTGGGGCTCAAAGAACCAATCACCAATGGGAAAGAACTCAGCCACATGCACATCGGGAATCTCGTGCACGCCGTCTTTGAAGAGTACGGAAAAAGCACCGAGTATCGAGATCTTTGTGATGAGCAACAAATCTACACCGTGCTCACATCGTTACTCGAAAGCAACCTTCATAACCAGCATGGCTCCGACCTCATGCCCGCTGTGCGTATTCAGTATGAACTCTTGAAATACCGGCTCCAATGGTTTGCATCCCAACAAGCTGCTAGAGCATCACTGGGATGGAAAATCATTCACACCGAGTGGTCTCCCGCAGAATCTCAACAGCCATCACTTATGGTCGATGACCAGCCCATGAAACTCAGGGGCAAAATCGATCGCATCGATCAGCACTCAGACGGCAGGATCGCCATCATCGACTACAAAACAGGGCAAGTCAGCGACGCAGCCAAAGGGCACCTCAAAGGAGAGCAGTGGATCAAGCTCCAGCTCCCCCTGTACAGACATCTGGCAAAGCCACTCTTCGAAGAACCCTCAATCTCAGCTCAACACATCGAGCTCGGGTACGCAGGACTGCCATCACACAGCGATGCCAAAGTCTGGTCATTTGCGTGCTGGTCTGCGGAAGATCTCGAGCAAGCTGATGAGGCAGCATCCCATGTGATCCGTGAAATCCGCGCACTCACTCCTGGGCAAGCCCTCCCGCTCGGAGATTTCCCTCCAGAGCATGGCATCAAGGGCTTCATTTCAGGAAGAAGATTCAGTGGAGGCGGAGGCGAACCAACGAACGACACTATTGATTCAGACTCGATCATTGCTGAGGATGGCGAGCGATGAAGAAAGATGATCCATCAAGAAGCTTGTTTGACCAAGACGAAACTTTGCATGATATTTCTGTCTCGAAAGAAGATGTTTCTGTCTCGAAAGAATCTACTGCCCCTCAAACAGTATCTGCTCTGCACAAAGCATCCCCGCACACCATCGTCCGCGCTTCAGCTGGGTCTGGGAAGACCTATCAGCTCACAAATAGATACATCGAAAAACTGATACAAGGCGAAGACCCCTCCACTATCCTGGCAACCACCTTCACGCGAGCAGCTGCGGGTGAAATCCTCCATCGCGTGCTCCTCAGACTCAGCCAAAGCATCACCGAACCTCAGAAACTTACTGATCTCCAAACCGCACTCAAACAACCAAACCTCTCCGCTTCACAATGCGAGAAGGTACTAAGCACCCTAGTTGATCAGCTCCACAGACTCTCCATTCTGACGATGGACTCGTTCTTCTCAAGACTCGCGAGCAGCTTCACCTTTGAGCTCGGGTTACCGCTGAGTTATCGCATGCTTGAAGATGATGAAGAGCTCGAACTCAAAGAGCTCAGCATCGACCAAACACTCAATCAATGCTCGCTTCAAGAACTCATCGTCATTCTCCGCTCCATGCAGGGCGACAAGATTTTAACGCAGGCCCATCAATCCATACTCAAAGCGGTCAACAGCACCTACCCGATCTACCTCGCAACCGAGTCATATCCCCAAGCATGGGAAGCCATCACGCCGGCCGGCGCTCAGATTCACAATGAACAACTCCCAGACATCCTGCAGCGCATACAGAAATCACCAGTCGCCGTTTCAAAATCTACCGGAAAGCCCAACGGGCACTGGATTAATGCGGTCAAGAAGCTGATTACTCAATCCCAAAGCGGACAATGGGAAGACATATGCGATGGAAAGTTCGCCAATCAGATCATCAAGCATCTCGACGATGGCCAATCACCTGAGTATCAAGGATTTCACTATGATCCTGCCCTCATCACTGCCATGACTCCTCTTGTGAATCATGCGCGCTGGGAAATCACCAACACGCATTGCCAGCGCACCAAAGCAACGCACATGCTCATGCAGCGTTTTGATGAAGCATTTAAAACACTGAAACTCAGCAGCAGCCAGCTCGGATACGATGATCCACCTCGCCTGCTCAGCGCTGCCAATATTACCGGCGATCTGGAGCACATCTACTACAGACTCGACAGTCAGATCAGGCACATCCTGCTTGATGAGTTTCAAGACACATCGATGCAACAGTTCAAACTGTTCGAACCAATCCTCGATGAACTGCTCAGCCAAGACCTCGATCACCGCTCGGTGTTCGTGGTCGGAGACATCAAACAATCCCTCTACAGCTGGCGCCAAGCAGAACCAACCCTGCTCACAGAGATGAACCAACGATGGGACACACTCAAACCAGAAAGCCTCACCAAGTCATACCGATCATCCCCTATCATTCTTGATTCCGTCAACAGCGTCTTCCAAGATCTCCAAAACAACATCGCGCTGACCAAACCCCCAAGCGACTCGAGCCCTAAAGACACGAATCCAAAAGATATGAGCCAGGTTGGATCCAGAGTCGCTGATCAATGGGCAAAACATTTCGATCGCCATCAAGCAGCCAATGAGCTTCCCGGAGAGTTCACACTCCGCGCTGCTCAATGCGACGAACAGCTCACTAAGCCAACTTCCAGCCAAAGCGCTGAAGATGTGCTCTGGGAGTGCGCCAACATGGTCAAAGAAGTCCAATCAAAAGCACCCGCAGCTTCGATCGCGGTACTGGTCCGACAAACCAAGCATATCTATCCAATGCTCTCGAAACTCAACGCGCTGGGGATCGACGCCTGCGAAGACCGGGGCAACCCGCTTGTGGATTCAACCGCTGTGGCCGCTTCGGTATCCATGCTTGAGCTCATCGACCACCCACATAACTCCGCAGCTCTGCACCATGTTCGGTCCACACCGCTTGGACATGCACTCAGACTTCAATCACACGACTCCATCCACGCAGTTGCATCATCTCTTCGACGAGAAATTACCGAGCACGGATGCGCTTCAACCGTGCTCAACTGGTTCAAACTCACCGCACACTCAATGGACACACACAATACGCAGCGGTTCAAACAGTTTATCGACCTTGCGGGCAAGCTCGACGACGAAGGAAACCGAAGCCCTCAAAGACTCGCTTCAATCGCTCAATCCCGCAAGATCGAAGCTCAAGGAACCGCGCCGGTCCGCGTGATCACCATCCACCGATCAAAGGGGCTGGAGTTTGATGCGGTCGTCATGCCATTGATGGAAACGCTATGGAAGCTGCATGCCGATTCTGTCCTCACCAAACGCGACAATCCGCTCAGTAAAATTACCGAAGCATCTCTCTACCCAAGCAAGATTTTACAGAGCGTGCATCCAAAGCTGCAACAACTGTATGACTCTGCCAAGTTCAAACAGATCAACGAAGAGCTTTGCTGCCTGTATGTTGCGATGACACGGGCAAAGCATTGCCTGCACATGGTTGTCCCGTGTGATGAACCCGGACTCCAATCTGAACCTTTGGATGAAGGAAAATTCAAGAACTCTCCCGCCCACATCATGCGAGCAGCGTTTGCTCCAGAATCGCCTTGTATACCAGGAGAAATATTGTATCAGCAAATCAGCGAGCAAGATTGGACCGACGACCAACACATAGCAACGGTTCAAGAGTACCAAGACGACCGGGAGTCCATCAAAGTCAAGCTCCAAGTCCGAATGCCCAAAGTGCGTCGCTCTGCCCAGCTTGTTTCAATCGCACCATCAGCACTCTCAAAGAACAAGACGCAATCTGTTTCTGAAATCCTCACCCCAGAGCTCAACAATCAAGATGCACAGACCTTCGGACAATCTGTGCATGCAGCTTTCGAGCATATTGATTGGATTGATAATCAAATCCCACCAGACTCAGAGCTCGAACACAAACTTCTCAAAGACGGATTTGATCACAACACGATCACAAATACAATTAAGCACATCAAATCTGCGCTCCGATCTGATGACATCCATCAGTTACACACACACAAGCATTGGATGAATACAAATCCTGCCCTCGACAAAGCCAATCTCTATCACGAGCGGCCGTTTGCCGTCCGCATACACGATGGTAACGAAGAGCGATTTGTTCAAGGTCGATTCGATCGCATAGTCCTTGGATACAAGGGAGACCAGCTCATCAATGCCCACATCATTGATTACAAAACTGACCGTATTGCGCCCAATGGTCACGATCAGCAATCAGCATCTGAACTCCACAAACCCCAGATGGACCTCTATCGCCAAGCTGCGTGTACAATGTTTGGGCTTGATGAATCCATGGTGAACATCACGCTTGTCTTTACCGCCCGCTTACTTGTGGTCGACATGCTTTGCTGATCAATGTTTATCCAAGTTTATCCAAGTTGAACCAAGCTGAACCAAGACGATCAAGAACGACCAGTGATATACGAAAAAGGAACTCTCTATGCGTGCCCATCTTGTTCAGCTTGACATCCACTGGGAAGACCCGGAGAAGAACTTTGAATCTGTCCGCTCACTCTTAAGCTCCACCAAGACTACACCAGGTGATCTCATCGCCCTCCCCGAACTCTTTGATTCTGGATTCACACTCAACACCGAGAAATGTGCTGACGACGCAGGAACTACCCTCGCTTTCCTCCAACAACTCGCAAACGAAACAGGCTGCCTCATCCAAGGCTCGCGCTCCATCCAACCAGCACTCGACGCCCCTGATCGTCGAGCATACAACTGCGCAACCATCACCGCTCCAGACGCAGACGCCCCAGTTGCAGAGTACATCAAGATCCATCCATTCTCGATGGGTAATGAACTTCGCGCCTACCAAGGGGGCAACACAATCAACGCGTACACTTGGGAGTCAGGGAGCGAATCACTCAATGCGTGCCCCGCGATCTGCTATGACCTGCGCTTTCCTGAACTCTTCCGCGCCGGAGCTGTCCAAGGCGCTCAGCTCTTTGTGCTGGGCGCGAACTGGCCTGACGCCCGTCAGCACCACTGGAGATCGCTCCTGATTGCGCGTGCTATTGAAAACCAAGCGTTCGTGTTGGGGATAAACCGTTCTGGCGATGATCCACATCTGCATTATGCAGGTGGCACAATCGCGGTAGGACCCAAAGGCGAGATCCTAGGTGAGCTTGATGATCAGCAAGCGGTGCTGAGTGTGGAGATCGACCCTACCCAAGTCACCCAGTGGCGCACCAAGTTCCCACTCCTCGAAGACATCAAAATCCACTCCTTCTGATCTTTCTATCAACGAATAAAAAAACACCCGTTTGCACGGGTGCTCATAAGTCTTGATAAACAGGTCTAATTACTTGTTGAGAACAGGCATGCCTTCGACATGCTTCATGCCGCGACGGCGATCACGAAGACGACGGGACTTACCAACGCGATCACGCAAGAAGTACAGTTTCGCTCTGCGAGCATCCGCTCTACGAATGACCTCAAACTTCGCGATCATTGGCGAGTTCATGGGCCAAGTACGCTCAACACCAACTTCACCCACAATGCGACGAACAGTGATCATCTCATTGATACCACTGCCCTTGCGGGAAATGAGTGTTCCTGAGAAAATCTGGACGCGTTCTTTTTGACCTTCAACAATCCGGACATGGACATTGATATTGTCACCCACATCAAAACGGGGAATATCCGATTTGAGTGCTTCGGTATTAACGGATTCGATGAGTTTCTGCGTGTCCATGATGCTTCCTTTGATTCCGCCCTGTCTGCAGCAAGTGCAATGTGTGCAGCATGCGCAGGGGGGACCGCAAGGGTAGACACCCAGAACCCCTGAGTCGAGCAAGAATCGACCGAAGATCGCCCTTTAACACCCACTCAGGTCGATTCCACCCCCTAAAGTCGATCATGAGAGCAATCGTAGTCCAAAAACAAGCCAATCCAGTCGCCCCCAATATCACCCTCAAGAGCGATTGGCCCGATCCCACAGATCCCGCACCGGGTCAGGTGGTGATCAAAACCCTTTGCTCCGCGTTCAATCATATGGATCTCTGGGTCGGGAGAGGCGTCCCAGGACTCACCCTCCAATACCCCAGAGTCTCGGGATGCGACGGATGCGGCATCGTCACAAAGATCGGCGCCGGAGTCAATGAATCTTGGCTAGGTAAACGAGTCATCTACAACGCAGCAATCATCGTCCCAGATCGTGCCCACCCCGATGATCCACCTAGCTCAACCATGTGCCCAAACTACGAGCTGATCGGTGAACACCATTTCGGTGCTCACGCTGAGATGTTCACCTGTCCAGTCGAGAACCTGGCGCAGATCTCCGATGATGCGGACCCAGCCCATGCTGCCGCGTTCGGGCTCTGCGCCCTGACAGCCTACTCCATGATGGTCACCAAAGGTGAGCTCCGCCCCGGTCAATCCGTACTCATCACCGGAATCGGAGGCGGGGTCGCAACCTCCGCACTCGCCATCGCAAAGCACATGGGTTGCAAAGTCGCCGTCACATCTCGCCATCAGTGGAAACTCGATCGCGCCAAAGAGCTTGGCGCAGACATGACTATTCTTGACACAGGCGAAGACTGGTCACGCGAGCTCCGAAGCTGGTCTAATAAACGCGGAGTCGATATGGCTGTGGACTCCGTCGGAAAGGTTGCTCACCTCAACTGCATCAAATCACTCGCAAGAGGCGGCGCCTATGTCACCCCCGGTTGCACAACAGGCCCAAACGCAACCACCGACCTAGCCCGCATTTTCTGGAACCAGCTCCGTATCCTCGGATCAACCATGGGTACCAACGACGAGTTTAAAGAAGTCACCGCACTCTTTAACAGCGGCGCACTGCGTCCAGTCATCGACCAAACCTTCAAACCCGAACAATGCAAAGACGCATACGAACGGCTCGAAGCAGGAGAACAGTTCGGAAAAATCGTTGTCGACTGGAGCTGACTAGTTCGGACCCGGGACGGTGTATTCAACCGTCACCGACCAGATCCGCAAACTCATATCCCCAGGCCACGACGGACAAAACGCTCGGATGTAATACCCCGTACCAAACCCATCGACCACTTCATCCATAATCTCAACAGTGTCAACTGATTGGATTCCCGCAGCCGCCCCTTTGGATTGCACGGTAGCAACCGATGACAGCGAACCATCCGCTTTCGCTGCGGTCAGTGAAATCATGAGATCCTGATTCATACCCCCAGCATTATCTTCAAAGCGCCCAATCATCTTGGTAATAGTCGCACCGTGAGGGAGCGTGATCGGAGCAACCATCGGAGTGTTGACCCCCGCTTCTGAGATGTACGCGCCGGCACTAAAGAACGAAGCAACAAACGGCGTACCAAGCACACTATGAAACACATCGCCCGCAACGGTCACCGCTTGAGCAACCGGCGTGGTATACGCATAACTCGGAGCGGTCATCGCCGCCGTCTCAACACCAGCTGAACCCGCAGTAATCGAAGCTGATTGTCCGATCGTGAGTGTCCATTCCTGAGACTTCCCGCTGAATGCTTGGGTCGCGCTAATCGCACCATCAATAGAATGCGCAATCAGCGTCCCCCCCGTCGGATCTTCATTTGAAATAACAACCCCACCACTCCCGCCTTTGCTGAGCCCTGCGATGTGAACCCCAAAGAACTCGATGGGCGCGATCAGATCCTCGCGATTGATAACCACTCGGTCTCCGCCGTTCCCAAACCTAAGCACATCACCACCAAAGATGGTTGACCCAACCGACCAACCAGGACCGGTCAGTGAATCCGCGCGAAGCGCGTGAAACGCTTTGGGCGAGCGCGTAATCTGCTGACGAGGAACAAGCATATCAAACGGGTCCATCTCCTCGCTCTCGCCAGCACGAACACCAACCTGCAGATACATCTCGGTACTATCAAATACATCGGGCGCATCAAACTGAGCATTGATGAGCCCGCCAATCACGAAGACATCGTCCGCAAAGAAAGTCTCGCCAATCTGAACACCATCCATAAATGAATCAAAGAGCTTGAACTCAAGATCATACAACCCAACCGCGGGTTTCCCCGCATCGTTGAGTACCCCCTGATAGGTAATCGGTTCAGCAACAGCTGATTCAGCCCCCAATACCAAACACGCACAAACACCCGACCAGAGAACAATCTTCAAGTGACCCATCGCTTCCACCTCCATGTGGTTTATGAATATGTGTACACCTGCACCATACCAGATCACGCACAGACCATGTTGACAGCGCACAAAAAAACGCCCAATGAATGGGCGTTTTGAAATAAGCTATTGATTCAACTGATGATTTAACTGATGATTTAACTGATTACTCAGCTGCATCTTCTTCAGCTGCTGGCTCCGGTTCAGGAGCTGGCTTCGCTGCTTCAGCGCTTTTCATCGCAGCCTGTGCATCAGCGAGGTGCTTCTCAGCAACATCTGATTTAGCAAGAGCGATGGTGTTCTTGACCATGTTGTGTGCCTTCTTCGCGCTGTTGACGAATGGAGTCAGATCAGCATCTGAATCCTCAGCCATCTTGTCGAGTGAAGCAACAATGCCTTCAACTTCCTTGAGCGCCTTCTTGCAAGCACCACGCTTCATGTTGGTCGCGCGGTCAGACTCCCAAGTCTTTTTCATTTCAGCTGGGAGGATGTCTGCGTGTCCGAGCATGTCACGAACGGTGTCTGATGGTTGAGCACCCTTTGCGAGCCATGCTTTGATCTCTTCGATCTTGAGCACAACCTGCTTGTCCTGATCCTTTTCCATCGGGTCATAGTGTCCGAGATTCTCGAGCACACGACCATTACGACGGGTCTGCTGATCAATCGCGTTGATTCTGTAGAAGGGGCGGTGAGTGCGGCCAAAACGCTGCATGCGGATACGAACCATAGTGGTATTCCTTTCAAAGCCCGTTCTTCAACGGGGTGACAAACCCAGAAGTACCATCAACATGCAATGCGTATCTAAGCTTGCATATATTCAGGTTTAATCCCTCGACTGCACCAACGCTTGGTGCTGTCTGCGTCCACTGGGAAGAGAATCGTTGGCACTCGCATCCAATAAATCCACCCAATCAGCTATCTTGACCCCAGAACACGCAATTATGCCCCAATGATCGATCCCCCACTATGATCTTGTATGCGGATCGATGTCCTAACCACATTCCCAGAAATGTTCACTTCCGAATCCCCCGGCGCGATGGGTGTTTCAATCCCCGCACGCGCCCAGCAAATGGGTATTTTGGAACTCTCCGCGACCAATATCCGGGACTATACAACCAATAAACACCAGAAAACTGACAGCCGACCATTTGGGGGTGGTCCCGGAATGGTCATGGCTTGCCAGCCTGTCTGGGATGCGGTCATGGCAACCGAGACACTCGACCCCCGACCCGCTACACGCGTGTACCTGACTCCTCAGGGAGCACCACTCACCCAAGAACTCGTCGAAATACTCGCAACCAAACCTCGTTTACTCATGATCGCAGGCCACTACGAAGGCATAGACGAGCGTGTCATCGAGCGTCTGGATCCAATAGAAATCTCCATCGGGGACTTCATCCTCTCAGGAGGAGAACTCGCTGCCATGGTCCTGATCGACGCGGTCACCCGCACCCTCCCAGGCGTGCTCGGTCATGGAGACTCCGCGCTCGAAGACTCATTCTCAGGACCCAATACCACCAACCCAGACGGGAGCGAAATCAGCACCAAAGCACTCAAAGGGCTGGATATCCCCCAGAACGCAAAGCTGTTGGACTGCCCCCATTACACCAGACCTCAGGTCTGGGAAGGCATGCCAATCCCCGATGTACTGGTCCAAGGCGATCACAACGCGGTCGCTCGATGGAGACTGGAACAACGGCTGCAAAGGACAAAAGAACGCAGACCCGATCTTTTAGAATAGATCTAATATCAAATAATTACCAGAACATCTACTTGGACCTCCACATCCGTTTGACATATCGAGCGTCCTATGTCATGATTAAGGTCCCGAACGCCGGCGTAGGTCAGCACAGGATCGGGAGCAATACCTCAATCTAAGCCAAACTGGCTCATCGACTCCCATCAGAAAGTAGAGAACATCTCATGAACAACAGTTTCAAAGCACTCCTCGGCGCGGCACTTCTCGGATTCATCATGGCGGGTTGTGGAAGCTCACAGTATCGCAGCGGGGACACCTGCGGCGGTGACTGCCAAAAAGCATGCTGCTCATCAGAAGAAAAAAGCTGTGGTGATGACTGCAAAAAAGCATGCTGCTCAACCCAAGCATGCAGCCATCCGAACTCAACCTTCGCTTGCTCAAACTGCACTGACGACAAGCACTGCTGTGCTGCGTGCGCAACCAAAGACGCTGCAGCTTGCCCAGACTGTGTTGCATCAGCAAAGGCATGCACTGGATGCTCAGATAGCATCAAGTGCAACTCATGCACCGCATGATCTGACACCGCACACATGAACCACCGATCAAGACCCGCAACAGTGCGGGTTTTTTCGTGATCCGTGTATACCCTTACCAAGCACCCCGGAGCCCACATGGAACAACTACTGAGCACACTCGCAGACTGGAAACCGTTTAACGCGATCGTTGTCGGTGACTTCATGCTCGACCAACAGCTCTACGGAAATGCGAATCGTCTATCACCCGATGCCCCCGTGCCTGTCCTCCATGTCACCAAACAAGAGAACCAGCCTGGGGGCGCAGCGAATCTGTGTCTCGACCTCCAAGCAATGCACGGCAATGTCCACGCGATCGGGATCGTCGGAAACGACCAAGAAGCCCACCTCCTCACAAGCTCACTCACCGATCAGCACATCAACACAGACTCAATCATCTCCGATCCAGACCGACCGACCACAGTCAAACGGAATCTCATCGGTCTCGCGCAAGGCAGACACGCTCAGAAAATGTTCCGCGTAGATTTCGAATCCTCGGAACCAATCTCAGATTCCATCACAAACAAGCTCCTCAATCAGCTCGATGAAAAACTTCCAACCGCTGACTTTGTCTGCATCGAAGATTACAACAAAGGGGTCTGCACTCCTGAGCTATGCAAGCAAATAATCGAAAGAGCGACCGCTGCGGGCATCCCGGTATATGTCGACCCTGCGCCCATCAAAGACTACAGCAAATACAACGGCGCGACCGCCATCACACCGAACCGGACAGAAGCGGAGCTCGCAACAGGACTCACACAAAAAGACGATGCGCTGACAATCGCAGCTTCGATCAGGGAACTCTACACATTCGAGACCCTCGTGCTCACGCTTGATAAACACGGAGCGTTGGTTGATCGTGCAGACATGGAAGCTCCCATCTCCATCCCGACACAGGCGCGTGAAGTGTACGATGTGACCGGCGCCGGGGACATGATGCTGGCCGGTCTTGCTGCTGCTCGCGCAAACAAACTCGACTGGGCGGACTCAGTCAAACTCGCGAATGCTGCAGCTGGTCTTGAGGTGGAGATCTTTGGAGTTTCACCGATCCCCATCGAAAGTATCCACCACGAACTTCTCACACTCAACGCCCAATCCCGAGGCAAACTCAGAACTCTCCAAGAAGCAATCGTGCTCACCAAAGCAGCAAAGAGCTCTGACAAAACCGTTGTGTTCACCAACGGCTGCTTTGATGTCATCCACGCAGGACATATCTCACTCCTGCAAAGAGCCGCTGCCCTTGGAGATGTCCTGATCGTCGGGATGAACAACGACCATTCCGTCCGCACCCTCAAAGGTCCAACCAGACCGGTCAATAACCAAGATGACCGGGCAAGGGTCCTTGGAGCACTCGAATGTGTGGATGCGGTCGCCCTCTTTGAAGACCAGACCCCGATCGAGCTGATCGAAGGAATCAATCCCGACATCCTGGTCAAAGGAGGCGACTACACGGTTGAAACTGTTGTCGGAGCAGACTTTGTGATCAGTCAAGGCGGGCGAGTAGAGCTCCTGGATCTCATCGATGGGCTCTCAACAACCGCAACAGTTGAAAAGCTCAAGCAGTCTTAAAAAGCACAAGCTGCAACCCGCCTCACATTTGAGTCCACATAAAAGTCTCACCAAAGACCCAAAGCAAGGCACCGATCGGTCCGATAGAAGAGGTATGAGCACCACCCACTTGATGATCGTCCACCCACGCTACATCGCGCCGCTCCTGAGCGGAGTGAAATCTCTTGAGTCTCGACTCGGACAAGATCGCAGAGCGCCCTTCGGACGCGTGAACCCCGGTGACACGGTTTACATCAAACCAACTGGCAAACGCGTTGTGGCCAAAGCCATCGTGCGCCGGGTAGACGAATACGAAGATCTCACTCCAGAAGACATCATCAACCTCCGCGAAACCTACGACGACCGCATCATGGGAGGCGATCAATACTGGGAATCCAAATCCAACTCAAAATACGCAACACTCATCGGATTCGAGAAGATCAGCCCGCTCCGCGATGAATCAACGGTCCCTGCAGAGCTCCTTATTGCCAATCGCAACGCATGGCGCATCGCAGAAGATGAAGACCAACGCCAAGCTGCGTGATCTGTGTTGCATGAAACGGGCTGCATGACATGGGTTGCTTGATAAGGGCTGCATGACAAGGAAAGTAGAGATCAACTCGTTAATCGAGATAGAACGAACGCACCCGATCAATCACGCGTGCAAGTGGTAATCCAACAATCGAACTCTCATCTCCATCAAACTCGATCGGCCAACCCGCTTTGAGTCTTTCGGTGATGTTGTAGCCCCCCGCTTTGCCTCGCCAGAGTTCTGAGTCCAGGTACGCTTCGATTTCATCGTCTGAAATCTCCCCAACCGTGACCTGAGAACGATCAACAAATAAATCTCGACGCTGACCCGATGGATCGAGAATCGCGATCCCGGTCAGTACTTCGTGCGTAGAGCCGCTCATTTCTTGGATCATTGCCCGCGCGTGATCCCGATCCACAGGCTGACCAATGATCTGACCCGATTGCACGCATACGGTGTCAGCGCCGATGATGACCATCTGTTGAGTCGACTCATGATTGATCAGCTTGTGCTCGAAAGTCCTGGATGCAGAGATCGCTTTGAGGTACGCCAGCGCAGCAACCCAATGATGGGCGTTCGCCGACCCTCCAGGTACAAGCTCGCCGTCATCAACCTGAGCAGGCTCGATGTGATGCTCCACACCCGCTTCTTCAAGCATCGCTCTCCGTCGCGGTGAGGAGCTCGCAAGCACCACCACAGGCAACGGTTCATCAGCGTTCGAAATGGGTTCAATAGCGTGCATCATACGGTTCTATGGGATCAATCTGGGCCTGCGTGCCATCAACAAGACGACTCTGCTTTCTAATCACATATTCAATGCGATGAGATCCGCTGAATCTACTTTGGTGTATACATCTGTACTCGGTATTGGTTCATCCTGATTCTGAATCAACTCCATATTATTCGGCTCCCAACCATGTTGCCATGCACAATGCGTCATGAATCTGCAATTTGGCCACTATGAGTATACAAAAAAACACCCCGCCGAAGCGGGGTGTAGATGGTCATCGACCGTTTGAATAAAGCGAGAACCTGAGTTCTACGAGTTCAGTTGAACTTACTCGTAAAGGTTGGTAGCTTCAGTTTCGATAACTGGGCTAGTCAGGTTGTCTGAAGTCATTTCCAGACGGAAACGGACGTCGCCGCTGCCGTTTGCACGGACAGTGATGCGCCATGATGCGACTGCACCGACTTCAAGGCTTGGTACTGGTGCGAATGAGATTCGCTGACCAGCAACAGCTGCTGCTGTGGTACCAGTTGAACCAATGTAGCCTTGCTCACCTGGGAGAGTAGCAACGATACGGACGTTGTTATCAGGTGCTGAACCCTGGTTGGTTACGGTGATCACGTATGTGGTCTGGCCGCCAACTTCGACTGGGTCAGTGATGTCAACAACTTCAAGGAGGATCGCTGGGATACCCTTGACGCCTGAAGTACAGCTATCAGAGACTGATTCTGCACATGAAGCGTTGGCTGTTGCTGATGAGGTGTACTCGCCAGCATCGTTTGCCTTGACAGTGATTGAGAAGTCGGTCTTGGCGCCTGCTGCCATGTTACCGAAGTCCCAGATTACGCGGTTACCCTGAACGCGTCCGCCTTCTGACGAGCGTACGAGAGTGGTGCCAGCAGGGATGGTCGCTGAAGCGGTGGTGCTTGCAGCTTGACCGTTGCCGGTGTTGGAAAGGGTGTATCCGAAGGTCATGTTGCGACCGAGGAACTGGGTTTCTGAACACTTGGAAGTGATCGCCAGTTCAGGAGCAACAACGACTGTTGAGGTAGGACCAGCTTGAGCTGAGAGTCCACCGTTTGCAGTTGCGGTTGCTGAGTTACGGAATGTACCGGTTGATGCAGCGTTGGTCTTGACCTCATAGGTCTTTGACTCGCCTGATGCGAGAGTACCAACTGGGATGCTGATGTCTCTGCTGCCGTTAGCCATGGTGAGGCCTTCTGGGAGGGTGTCATTGATGACGACGCCTTCAGCTGAACCAGTACCAGTGTTCTTGACGGTGAAGCGGAAGACGATCTCGTCACACTTGGAAGCACGCTCGGTCGCGGTCTTGGTCAGTGCGAGTGCTGGCTCAACAACATTGAGTGTTGCACAGAGGAAGTTGTTGTAGGAAACAGTGATGCAGTCCGAAGCCTGACCAACGCGGTCGGCTGAGCCGGTGACGCGGATGATCTTGGTTTCGTTTGGACCGAGGTCACCGAGTGCCCATGACATGTCGCCACCAGTTGATGATGCACGAGGATCTGAGCTCTTGATGTTCAGGTTGCTTGTTGAGTCCAAGGACACAAGAACATTCTGAACAGCCATGTCGGTGAGGTTGGTGACGTGGTATGTGAAACCGAAGTCCTGACCACGAACGACTTCACCCGGCATGACCTGGTGGAGGAGGATGGCGCTGGTGCGAGCATCACCGGTTGGGAATGCCATGCGTGCCATGGTTTCGCCGTCAGCGAGTGAAGGTGAATACCCACTCCATGAACCACGGCGTGGTGCTGCTGCTGGTGCCGCTGCTGGTGCAGCGTTGTTTGATGGTGCAGCTGCTGGAGCTGCGTTGTTGTCAGTGTGACCCATACCCAGCTTCAGTCCACCGTGCTGGTCATCAGCGCGTGCGGTGCGGGTACCGTTTCCACAGCCCATCAGTGATGCGCCCAGGCCGATGCCTGCTGCGATCGCGATGAGTGCTTTCATGCTTGTGCGATTCTTCATTGTCCTCATAGCTCCATTAAATTTATTTGACTGGACAGTGTGTCCAATGCGGAACGCCCTCCGCAGGGGTTGCGAGATAAAGTACGCACTAGTCTAGCGCCCATTTCGGGTTATTCCCCTAAAAATCAAAAAGTGTGCCCACCTCGGTGCATCTAAATCAGATTTGAGCTGTAGTCGAAAAGCTCGAAATACACTTGAGACACAAAGCATCTAAATCAGACCTGCCGCTCCTGAAACAGAGCCCCAGACTCGGAACAAGTAACCTCAAGCCCCGATCTCGCATTTCTCTTTCCAAAATTGTGCGAATTTTGGGAGAATCGAACCGCGCCCAGTCCTTTCGCGTCATCAGGATCGCCCTCGCCCCATTCCTTTCAGATGCTGAGCAGAAGTCCTGGATCAGCTTTGTTGCAAACTGTTCGTGGTCAGGACGGTCACATCGATGGACAATTTCAGCCCCAATTTTTTTTGCCATATTGACAAAGCCATCAGGATTCCCGATCCCCGTGAGGGTCGAAACGGGGAGTTCGCTGAGCACTTCGACACTCAAAGCTTCGGGATGTTGCACCAAGCCCTCTTCGGTCACTTCATACTTATGCACCGATTCCCAGTGATGCTCAGTAACCGCGATCAGCACACCACGCTGAATCCAAGTTTCAATATCGCTACGCAACTCGCCAAGCTCATCCTGATCAATCAACTCCGCGTGTGTCAATACCACGCAGTCCGCTCTTGCCAATGACGCACGCTCTTCTCTCAAAAAACCGAGAGGCAATAAAGCATCAAACTCAGGAGCACGCGATACATCAATCACAACCACATCAAGATCCCGTGCAAGCTTGCGATGCTGAAAGCCATCATCAAGCACAACACAATCCACTTGCTTTCCCGCATCACTCCCAAAGAGTTCTTCAAGTCCAGCAAAACGATCCGGCTGAGCAACGATGGGAACGCCGGGCAATGCTTGAGCATGCTCGCGCTGCTCATCACTCATTGCGCCATGCTTCGCTTTGTATCCACGCATCGCAACTACTGGATAGTGCCCGCGCTCACTGAGATGACGAACGATGTGCTGAACCAATGGAGTCTTCCCGGTCCCCCCAGCTGAAAGATTCCCGATAGAGATCACCGGACGATCAATCGATCGCACACCAATGCCTCGATCGTACTGCGAGTTCTTGTGGTTGATACCAACGGAATAAAGCTTCGAGAGTGCTGATGCCAGGAACACAGGCAGCCGGGTCGGGCGGTGCTCTGGGATCATCCGGTCTGCTCCGGATTCATAATCGCACGGAACTGTTCTCTGATCTTGCGGTGCTGATTCCGTGCAATCCGAACATTGTTCATCGCATCAACGCACGCGAGAAGCACGATCGCACTCAACAGCATCAAGATACATGTCCAGGACAGCACAAACGCTTCGTGATTTGTAGGCGAAACGATACCAAACCCATACGCGATGAGCGGGATCGTGAACATCATCACCCATCCGGTAATCATCCGGATCTGACGCCGCGACTCAGGCATCTTCCCGATCGCGTGCTCTCGCAGCACAATCATGTGGGCAGCGACCGCAAGCAATGCGAGCATCCCAAGCGGGAGCACAAACCAAGATGGAAGCACCGGACCATATTCCATGCCTGAATCATACAGCGAATATGGGAAGTGTGCCCGCAAATTCACCATTTGTTGCCCCAAGAGCTACACTCTCGGACCATGATCGACCTCAAAGCACTCCGTGACAACCCGCAACGATTCATTGATGGCTGCGCTAAGAAAAACTACAGCGTGGACATCGACCATCTTCTCAAGCTCGACGAGCACAAACGAGCACTGCTGACCGAGCAGGAATCGCTCCGCTCTGAGCAAAAAAAGCTCTCCAAAGAGACCGGTCCCAAAATCGGACAACTCTCTGGCCAACTCAAGTCCGCAAGCGATGCTGACAAAGAATCTATCCAAACCCAAATCAATCAGATCAAAGAAGCCCCCGCAAAGCTCAAAGAACAAATCACCGCCCTCGAAGAACAAGCAAACGCAATCGAGCCCGAACTCAACGAGCTCTTGCTTGCGATCCCTCTCCCACCAGATGACGATGTCCCGGTTGGCAAATCAAGCGATGACAATATCGAGATCTCCCGCTGGGCTCCTGATGGATGGGACTTTGAAAAATCATTCAAAGACAATAAAGGCTTTGCGCCAAAGTCGCATATCGAGCTCTGCGAAATGCACAAGCTCGTCGACTTCCCAAGAGGCGTCAAAGTCGCGGGCTCACGCTCGTATGTCCTCACCGGTGACGGCGCCAGACTCCACAACGCGATCCTTCGATACGCGATTGACACCATGGTCAATGAGAATGGGTTCACACCGATGACCGTCCCTGTACTGGTCCGCGAGCAAGCAATGATCGGGACCGGTTTCTTCCCAGGAGGCAAAGACCAGTCCTACCAGGTCAACGAAGAATCAAGAGGTGGCGGCCAAGACATGTACCTCACCGGAACGGGCGAAGTCGGACTCATGGGTCTGCACCAAGACGAGATTCTCGATGAATCCAAACTCCCGCTCAAATATGTCACCGTTTCAACATGCTTCCGGAGAGAAGCCGGGGCTGCGGGTAAAGACACCGCAGGACTCTACCGGATCCACCAGTTCGATAAAGTCGAGCAAGTGGTCATTGATGTCGCAGACGAATCCAACTCACGCAAGCACCACCAAGAAATGATGGGGTTCGTCGAAGCACTCCTCAAATCACTCGGGCTCCCCCACCGTTTGCTCCAATGCTGCACAGGTGATCTAGGTGTCAAAAATGCAGACATGATCGACATCGAATGTTGGATGCCATCACGAGGGGATGTAGACAACCATGACAACCCGATAGGCGAGTTTGGAGAAACCCACTCCGCCAGCAGGCTCTACGACTTCCAGTGCAGAAGACTCAACATGCGTTACCGTACAGGAGGCGAAGGAGGCAAGGGGGCAACTACTTTTTGCCACTCACTCAACAACACCGTTGCTGCTTCTCCTCGAATCCTGATCCCGATCCTCGAGATGTATCAAAACGAGGACGGCTCAGTCACCGTTCCCGAAGCGCTCAGACCTTACATGAACGGGCAATCCAAGATCGGATAACTCACCATTGCTTCTGTCCAGAACTATTCAAACACCGCTTTGTGTCATGCGTGCTGCGACATCTAACCGCGGAATCTGTTTACTTGAAATGGGTTCACCTGAGCGAGCACACAAAGAACAAGCCCAGCTCGAAGCGGCATTCGAAACCAAAATGATCCAAGGCAACCACCCACTACTTGATCATCTTGAATCAGAACTCCAACAGTACTTTCGCGGGGAGCTGACAAGTTTCACTATACCGCTCGATACTCCCGGATCACAATGGCAGACTCGAGTGTGGACTGCACTCAACACAATACCGTACGGACAAACCCTCTCGTACGGACAACTCGCAGCCCGTCTAGACAATCCGGGAGGCGCCCGCGCTGTTGGTCTCGCAAACGGTCAAAACAGGGTCAGCATATTGATCCCATGCCATCGCGTGATCGCATCCGACGGCACCCTCCACGGATATGGAGGCGGGCTCCCAAGAAAACGCTGGCTCCTCGATCACGAAAGCACACACAGCGGCTCTGGATTATTCACGCACGCCCAACACCAAACTCGTTGAGATCCAGCACATACGGAAGATCAGTCCCAACACACTCACCACGCTCTCTCAGGTCGTGGACGAGTGCACGGAGCTCTTGCCTGAGCGGCGCACAAAACGACATCCGCTCATTTGTAAACGGATGCGTGAACTTAAGGAACGCAGCATGCAACGCTTGGTGTTCAAGCATCGCGGTATTGTCTTTTCCAAAATACGGACGCCCGCCGTACATGTCATCGCCCACAATTGGGAAACCAAGATGCGCCAGATGCACGCGGATCTGATGCGTCCGTCCGGTTTTGAGATCAAGCTCAACGAGCGAATAGTGCTGGGGTTTCAAGTAGTTGGAATCTACTGGTAGCTCATACCGCTCTCGCACGCTGCACACGGTAACTGAAGCCTTCCCGAGTTCATCATGCCGCACGACGCGTTTCTCGCGGTAGCCCTTTGCTTTGGATTGATGAGGCCCAAGCGGGAGATCGATCACCTGATGATCTGGCATCACGCGCCCATGAACCACCGCGATGTACCGCTTCTCAACTTCACGATCTTGGAACTGAGCACTGAGTTTCCAGTGCGCCTGATCCGACTTCGCAAAGACAATGCATCCCGAGGTATTGCGATCGAGCCTGTGCACAACCCCTGGACGCGCGAAGTCTTTACCTACGCTGGACAATCCGCCCCCAGTCACATTGGCAAAGTGCCATGCTAGTGCATTGACCATGGTCCCACGATTCTCCGATCGCGCCGGGTGAACAATGAAGTCTGTCTGTTTATTGATCACCAGCAGATGCTCATCTTCAAACAACACATCGAGGGGCATCTCATCGGGCTCGATCTCTCCAGACGGAGGAGGCGGTATCACCAGCTCAATCCGATCACCCTCTTTGAGCTTGGTCGATGACTTTGCAGGTTTATCATTCACCCGGGCCCCGCCGTCACTCATCAGCGCTTGCAACTTGCTCCGGCTCATAAAGGTCACGCGCGTAGTCAGGTATTTATCCAGACGCGTGCTCAACGATGCACGGGAAATTTCAAAGTTAAGCCGGACCAGAAACTCATCATCACCACTCTCACGCGCCTGTTGATACAACACACGGACAGCGTCGGGATTCACCTTCCCTCCCGGAGAAATCAGACTGAGATCTTGAGAATCATGCGCAGATTGATCGGACGCGTTGGACTCGTCCTCCCCGCTCACGGCTGGTCAGGCTCATCTTCAGGAGCTGTCTCTGGGATGGTTTCAGCAGGAGCTGGGGTACCATCAGACTCTGCTCCAGTCGCAGGATCAGCCTCAGAATCAGTCGCTGGATCAATCACAGGTTCAATCACCTCAGGAAGCACAGGAATCTCTTCACCCGGAAGCGAAACCAGATCCGCTCTGCTGGGCAGAACCAGATCGCTGTCCAGTGAATCAACAGCATCAAGACGCATCTGCGCGAAGCCCTTGACAGAAGGCATCGAGATTTGCTCAGCCAAATCGATCGCTCTGCCGTATTCTGAGCGGGCGCGATCAAAGTCACGGTTACACTCAGCAATCGCTCCCAAACGCATGAACCCTTGGATGGTCATCAGCGCTTTGCCCGTATCCCCTGATGACATCGATACAACTTCATTTGCCAAGGTCTCAGCTTGACGCAGGTACGCTTCTCTTTGTTGATCATCGAGCTTGTCAGATTCTTCAACCGGTTCACCGGTCAGCGTCGAAATCTGTGCACCGGGTTCGACCCCACGCAAGAATGCGGAGATGTACATGTCAGCGGTGGTGAGTTTCGCGATCTCGGACACCGACTTGACACCCTTGTATTCCTCAGCAAGAGCGTTGAGTGATGCGGGCGATGGGTTCCCCCCCAAGGTCGCTGCTTGGAGTGAACCAAACGCGAGATCGATTTTTTCGATCTTCTTCTGTTCCATCCACCGGAGTCCTGCCCAGACGAGTGCTGCGATCGCGAACACCAAGATAACGGGCGAGCTCCACTTATTGAGGAAGTCGATGAACTCTTTGTTGATCCGGGAATCTTCGAGTCCTGCGCCGCTGCGAATTTCTGTTTGTCGATCGTCCATACTGCCACCTGTCCTAGAACCACCTGCTCAGTGCGCTGGTGGTGGAAATCTAAACTTCATACTCGCCCGTTCACGCTCGCCCGTTCACGCTTTGGGTTCACGCCATGGACTGAGAGTCTGATTCTCGCATCTCATGAATCGCAAGCCGGGGGGCGATATTAGCGCTCCAGATCTGTCCAAACCGTCCAATTCAACGAATAACACCGAATCCGCACCAAGATCTGCTCTCTGTACGAATCCTCGAAATCATCACTCCCAGTACTTCCAAGCACGAAGATCCGCCATCGCAGACGCTGAAACAAGCGATTCCCGCACCGCCCCAGCGAGTTCAACGATCCCAGTGCCAGCTTTGGCGCTGCACACGCAATCGACCGCTGCCAAAGACTCCCCAAGATCAGACCGCACCCCCACTCTAAGCACAGGAATCTCAGAACGCATCAAGGAGCCCAATCGCGGATCAAGCAAAGCAGCCTGGTCTGCATGATCAATCGCGTGAACAACAAGGTCCGCGCAAGCTACCAATGAACTGACATTCGCAAGTTCCGCGTCCACCTCCACCCGCTCATCGACCCCAGGCGTATCAACCCAGCGAACAACCAACCCCGCAAGATCAAGCATAACACCAACATGATCCCGTGTTGTGCCCGCTTGATCAGACACAATTGAGACCGATGTTCCGGTCAGCGCGTTGATCATCGATGATTTCCCGATATTCGCTCGGCCAACCGCAACAACCACAGGAGGGACAAGCAATCGATCAAGCATCTCTGAATCTGCCAAATCTTCATGAGTCAATTTTTCATCGCTCAATCTGGCACGCCAGCGTCTGGGCTGATCCAGCAAGAGATCAACCGCAAGCGGACTTGGCGCTATTGACAACGCCCAAAGCATTCTCGCTTCATGTATATCAGCTGCTTCTGGATACAACTCAGCAGGATCCTCTGCATCGGCAAGAGGGATTCCGACTTGTGCAAGTGATTCAGAAATCCGGCGCGTAATACCGATCCCGCCGTGAGGCATGATCAAAATCGTCGATTCATCAAACCGCGCAATGACCGCGTCATCGATCCCGAGTACCGATGCCAGCTTGATCGCGCCTACACCAACAGGGTTGATCTGAATCGCTTCAAATACAGCATCAAGCTCGCTGGAAACAACCCGCAGTATGGACACCGCCCCAACTGAACTTGCCGGGGTATCGATCGCGTGAAAGGCGTTCATTCGATATCTTCGTCATCAAGTGCAATCAACTTCGCGCACGCGTTACGAATCCCTCGAAGCTGAAGATCAGGAACAAACGAATCGATCAACTCGTCATCCTCAAGCAAGCCAATGTCTCCACCGGTGACAATCGTTTTGGGATACGCTTCGTAATGAATCGCGTACCGCTCAGTGAGCGCCCGGACTGCACCACGGATCGCATAGCTGACACCCAAAATAATCGCGTGATCCGTTTGCTTCCCAGGTTCATTGGATTTGGCATCCAGCTTCGAGTACACCACGCGAGGTAAGCTCGAAGTCGAATCATGCAAAGAATCAAGCATCATCGATAACCCAGGCATGATCGCCCCGCCATGGAATACCCCGGTCCCATCAACGAAGTCGATCGTCACCGCAGTCCCGACATCAATCACCACGCACGCTTGGTTGAGCATCTCAAACGCCCCCAACGCGCACAGCAACCGATCCTGACCAACAGTCATCTCTCCAGATTCAGTCAATGTATGCTCGATCGGGATATGAAAATCGCGTCCAAATCGTGATGTTGAAACTCCGGTGTTCATGCGGACCATGCGCTCGATTTCATCTCCGTGAGCTGGGTGGACACCCGCGATCACGACTTTGGGATCATCATGACCGGATCCCTTCCAGGAATCAACGATCTCTCCGACACGCAACGAAATCGCTTCCGCATCACTTGAATCAAATGATTGAGGATTCAAGCACTCCAGATCGGTGAAAGATCCGACCTGGGTGCGCGAGTTGCCCACAGCAATGGTGACAATCGGTCCGAGTGATGGGAGCCCGGTATTAGCAAGATCGGTCGTTGGTTCCTGAGTCATGCATAAGGGTATGCGCGAATCCCTGATATGTGACCGATGACCGATCAGTCCATGCACAATCCCCAGTTCAAGACTATCCTGTCAATACACCCGAACCCTGGAGAACTGATCTCAATGGCCCGTTGCATGTCCGATCCATCTATATCAAGAGAAGCGATCCAGGGATTCGATTTCCCGTTGGGTGTGTATCCGGTCGAGCCCATGACCCCATTCCAAGGGTACAGCTCCGACTACGAACCCGCAGACGGCGTGCAAGGTGATGAAACCATAGAAGAGGTCGAAGCATGGCCCGACCGCTATGTCTACGACATCGTCATCAGCGCCACCAGACTCGAATCACTCTGGGTACAGATCTTTGCGATGATGCCCGGGAGGGTCTTTCCCATTCTGGACTACATCGGTCACGACTGCTACCGCGAAATCGATCCATACATCGCGTATGAACCTGTCGGACAAGAGCATGTCACCAACCTGCTCCAACGCTTCAACGAGTTCTTTTTTGAAGACGGCATGGTGGGATTCGGCGCCGTATCAGAAGAACCTTTTTTCTATGCGTTTGTGGATGAACACAAAATCTTGACCCTCAGAGTCGAACCAGAGCTCTGTCCAAAAATAGACAAACTGCTCGCATCGTTCGATCTGCAACCGGTCGATGATCCTGCAGGAGCGGACGCAGCAGCTCATGAGCACAGGTCGGTACTGATGACCCCGCCAGATCGCCCGGACCTTCTGAATGCAGATGAGATCGTAGAAATTTCGCGTGAACGACTCGGACTGGTCCTCAATGTCGATCCCGAAACCAATATAGATGATGATGGCAAAGAGCTGGGGATAACTCCTTTTAGATGCTTGCTCCGCCACGAATCCGACCAAAACCCTACCCCCAGGTACGCTGAGGTCATTTGCACTGCATCCTGCTTACTCATCGCAGAAACCATCGCGCTCCAAGCAGTCGACAAACTCATCAACACCCCCACCACCGAGACCAGTACAGACGCATCCACTTCTGACCTATTTCTACTGAGCGCAGACCGGGTACACCTCAAAGATATCGAGATCATCTCAGACAGCAATAACAAACCGAAACCATTGCCAAAGAAGCACTTGGAGAACGAAAGTGTGCTGAGCGCACGCTGGCTATCTGAAGATCTTGGTTCAAAACCAACTTGAGTACCGAAACTAACTTGAAATGGTTCGCATTCCTGCAAGTTTCGAAACAGACCCAGCCTCATTATAACAAAAGTACATTTTGACATGCTGTTTTGAGAACATCCGAAACCGATCACGCATCATTGCGGATAGAGATCCCATGACATGTACGCTCAGCCCCGCTTCTGAGCATCAAATACCTGTCGGTGTGGTCTACGAACTAAGAAACTATCCACTGGATTCTG
Source organism: Phycisphaerales bacterium (assembly GCA_045105315.1). Lineage (GTDB taxonomy): Bacteria > Planctomycetota > Phycisphaerae > Phycisphaerales > UBA1924 > UBA1924. The sequence goes on from JBGCDI010000010.1 coordinate 32,588, forward strand.
GCTAGTCATCATTCCCAGAATCCTCAACAGGACCTTCGAACGCGATCGAAACTGAGTTTCGAACAGTATTGCCGCAGCCAACCTCGGCCACGATATCCACTGAAAGAACGGATGATCCCTGACAAGATCATCAATGCGATATGTTGTACCAGCGAATATGGGGACCAATTTCATGCCAATCATTTGCGATTTGACTCCATTGCCGGTATTGTCCCTCCCTAAGCTCTCTGAACGCATCCATGCGTGCAGCCGAGTTGTTGTGCGGATACGATGCTCGTAAACGCTCACCATTTGTATAGAACCATTGCAGATCGGCGTGGATGCCGACTCAATACACCTTGAACGGAGTGATTCCGGATGTCACCCAGCAGACAACGATTCGTAACCTTGCTTCTCGCCACCACTGGAGCTGCCGCTTCGTTTGCTCACGCAAATGTTGAACCCGCAGTTGCACAAGACACAACAGCAAGCGTCACTACAGCTGATGTGCTTGAGCATGCCTCACAACTGGTCTCACAAGGCCAAGTGATCCGTGCACGAGCAATGATCCAAGCACTCCAAGAGTCACCGCAAGGCTCGACTCTCAGCGATGAGCAAGATCAACGCGTGTGGAAAACACTCGCCCAGATCGAACGCACAATTCAGCAGACCGATCGTCATGACCTCGCACTCCAAAAAGCTCAGCACGCGCTGAGCTTTGATCGTTTACTTGACGCTGAGCGTCAAACACAGATCGTGCTCAACTCGTCAAAGTCAACAAGCACACAGATCAGCCGGGCACACGCGATCAGTGATCAAATCACTTTCCGCAAAGACCAAGCAACCCCGCTTGTCCCCGCGACGCTTCGTTCTGCTGTCAACTCATTCAATCAAGGCGACTACACCAGAGCCAAAAACATCATCAGCCGAATCGGCATGATGGGTCTGGATCTGGACTCAAGAACACGCAGAGACCTCACCGTCTACCGCACCCGCATCGCGGACCTCGAGCAAACCCGAGGCGAAACCTTCGGCTCACTCACCCCATCAATGGGAATGCTCGCACCAGAATCCGGCGCAAGCAGCGAATGGCTCATCGCCAACGCAGAAGAAATGCTCAGCCAGCCAGTCGAAGTGACCGAGGATATACCAGAATTCGAAATCACCTTCGATCCAGCCACAACCCCTACCACAACAACCTACACGAGCCAGCCCGAACCAGCAGGAATGGACTTGGTAGAAACCGCACGCAGATTCGAAGCACAGACACTGCTCGCAAGCGCGAATGTTGCATATGAAGAACGCCGACTCAATGACGCGCTCGCTCTGTACAACAACCTGCTCAACAACTTCCCGAACCAGCTCTCCGCAGCTGATCTTGCACAAGCAACCGGGCGCCTGAACGAAGTCGAAATCGATCTCGGACTCCAAGGCGGCCCAACCGCTGGTGGTCTCGATGACCCCATCGAAGAACGCAGCATCATCATGCAGCGCCTGACCGCAACCTACGACAACCTGACCACGCAAGCAAACCAAGCGCTCGCTGCTGGTGACACCTCCGTCGCTTCTGGTTTGGTCGCTCAAGCACGACTCGAAGTTCAGCGTGCACGCGATGTCATGCCCGAAGCAACCTACGAGCAGTACATCACAGATCTCGATACGCTCGCATCAACGATTGCTCAGAGTGAAGAATCACTCCGTCAAACCCGTCTTGAATCAGAAGCTGCAGAACGCGAGCAACGGACAATCGAGCTCGAGTCACAACGACTCAACGAGCGCGACGAGCGTGTCCTCGCATCACTCGAACGAATCCGTGCATTGCAATCAGAGCTCAAGTACGAAGAAGCACTCGAGATCGTAGAAAACATCTTGTTCCTCGATCCAGCAAACCCATCCGGTCTGCTCCTCAAGGACATCATCCAAGACACCATCATCTACCGTGAGTTCCTCGGATACCAGCGAGACAAAAATCTCAGCTACGCTCGTGAATCACTGGACAATCAAGAAGCGATGATCTTGCCAGACTTCCTGCTTGATTACCCAGATGATTGGCCCGCGATCAGTTTCCGCCGAGGCTCGACTCTTGAGTTCGCAGAGTCTGAAGCAAACCGCGCAGTACTCACTCAGCTCCGTGAAACACGCATGCCAGTCGACTTTGCAGACAATGCGTTCGAAGATGTGCTCGCATTCATCGGTGAAACCGCAAACCTCGATATCGATACCGACTGGGAATCACTCGCTGATATCGGCGTTGATCCAGACTCCCCGATCACACTCCGCCTCAACAATGTCACCCTCGAGGTCTTGCTCGACCGTGTACTTGCCAAAGCATCCGATCCTGTGCTCCCAGCCAGCTGGGCAGTCCAAGATGGCATCCTGACCATCTCCTCAGACGATGTACTGCGTCAGAACACACTGCTTGAAATCTATGATGTCCGCGACCTGCTCTTCGAAGTCCCGAACTTCGATAACGCGCCTCAGTTCAACATCCAGCAAAGCGGTGGCGCCGGTGGTGGCGGTGGCCAAAGCCCATTCTCAGGTGGCGGCCAGCAAATCCAGCTCGCAACTACTGAAGACCGCGTAACCGCAATCTCAGATCTCATCCAATCAAGCGTCGACCCAGACGGCTGGGCGGATGCTGGTGGCGACACGAGTTCACTCACCGAACTCAACGGCAACTTCATCATTACCACAACCCCGCGCTACCACCGCGAAGTCATTGGTCTCTTAAACAAGCTCCGCTCACAGAGAGCGGTCCAGATCAATGTTGAAACACGGTTCATGTCTGTTGACCAGAACTTCTTCGAGCAAATCGGGTTTGACCTTGATGTCTATCTCAACGCAAATAACTCCGAGTATGTTCGAGGCAATCAGGTCGACCCGTCGCTGCTGCCCTCCGATTACTTCGATCCAATCACAGGCCTCATCAACGACAACGTCAGCGGCGGGGGCAACTTCTTCGTCGATACTGATGGTGATGGCATCGGTGACACCCTAGCCCCAATCAACCAGCCCGTGATCGGCCCTGGCAACAACGGTGGACCGGGACTTCCAAACGATCAATGGTCCGTCATCCGTGCTGCTCAGAACTCCTTCGGCCTCACCGAAACCCTCGCGGGTGCAAGTGCGTTCGCTGCTGGGATCTTGGGAGCAAACCCAGCGCTCGGTGTCACCGCACGATTCCTTGATGATGTCCAAGTTGACTTCCTCGTCGAAGCAACCCAAGCAGATCAACGAACCGTCACACTCACCGCTCCGCGCCTGACATTCACCAACGGCCAGCGAGCATTCATCACCGTGTCCACCAGTACCACCTATGTTGCAGACCTGACACCAGTCACCGGTTCAAACTCTGGTGCGTTTGACCCGGTTCTTCAGAACCTCTCAGACGGTGTGCTTCTTGACATCATCGGTGTTGTCTCTGCTGACCGCAGATATGTCACCATGACTATCCAGACTCAGCTCTCAGACAACGACCTCGACAGTAACCCCCGAACCATCACCCAGCAGGGTGCAGCGGGCGGTGGCGGCGGTGCAGGTGGTGCTGGCGGCGGAGCTGCTTCAACATTTACTGGTACCATCCAGCAACCAACCGTGACATCCACACAAATCAACACCACCGTAACTGTTCCAGATCAAGGCACAATCATGCTCGGTGGTCAGCGTCTAGTGGACGAAGTCGAAGTTGAAACCGGTGTCCCAGTCCTCTCCAAGATCCCCATCCTTTCACGCTTCTTCTCAAACCGGATTGATGTCAAAGAAGAGTCCACACTCCTCGTACTCCTCAAGCCAACAATCCTGATCCAGAACGAGGAAGAGGAACGCCACTTCCCGGGTCTTCTCGATCAGCTCGGAGGCTAATCTCCACCTAGATCTCGAATCCCGCCGGGAGCATCGCACGATGCTCCCGGTTTTTAATTCTGATGGTTACCTATATACCTGCTGAGAGTTTTCATGTACCCATGCCCAGAACGCGCCTGTGATGAATCGCGGTTCTATAGTCAAGTCGCCAAAGCCGGCGGCTAAGAAGGGAGTTCCCCGATGACAGATTCAAGACTCAGGGTATCAAACATTGACGAAGTAATGCAGGTTGAGTTCATCGATCGCAACATCCTCGATGAAGCAAATATCCAAGCGATCAGTGATGAGATCAGCTCGCTAATCGAGCAAGCCACCACTCCACAACTCCTCATCAACTTTGCCAATGTCGACCACCTCTCCTCCGCAGCACTCGGCGCGTTGATTACCATCAACAACAAAACCAACGAAAAGAACGGTAAGCTCCGTCTTGCCAACATCGACCCTCAGATCTACGAAGTCTTCGTAATCACCCGCCTCAATAAGCTTTTCAATATCCATGAAACGCTCAACGATGCGATGGAACAGTTCAACACAGCTAGAAGCTGAGCACGAACCAGATGGGTCAACCACACACAAGCATCCCGGACGCAGAGTCCGTTGAGCTCCTCAATGATCGCCAAAAGATCACCGAGTTCATCGAGTCTATCCTCGCGCTTGCTTCCCAAGCAGGCATGAAGGACGCTGCGATCTTTGCAGTCCGGCTCGCGATCGAAGAAGCAATCACCAACGCATTTGTACATGGGCACAAGAACCTCCCCGCTGATCTCACGGTCAGGGTCGAGTACAAAATCCAGCCCGGTGATCTGCACATCTCGATCCAAGATCAAGGCCCAGGGTTCGTTCCTGAAAAACTCCCAGACCCAACACTCGCGGAGAATCTGTCCAAACCTTTCGGCCGCGGTGTCATGCTGATGAATGCGTACATGACCGAAGTCAGCTACAACGAGAGCGGGAATCAGGTCATCATGCGGTACACCGCACCAGCAGAATAACACCCAATACCGGCCACATAGATCCATATTTCACCGAAAAATCGCATGAATCCACCTCCATGTTCGGATGCAAGTCATTGCTCGAATCATGAAGATGGACTATAATGCAACGCGTAGAATGATTCTAAAACTCAAGACTTGATCCCATCCATGAGCCATACAAACCGCTCAATGGGGCACCAAGTCCTGTTGCTCAGCGAGGATAAACCCATGGGTGTCACACTCCCAATGTATCTTGACCATGCCGCCACCACCCCTTGCGACCCACGCGTCGTTGAGGCAATGCTCCCCTACTTCACCGAGAAGTTCGGAAACCCCGGGTCACGCAACCACAGCTACGGATGGGCCGGCGAAGACGGCGTCAAGCTTGCTCGCAAACAAGTTGCTGACTTGATCGGCGCCGATTCCAAAGAAGTGATCTTCACTTCTGGCGCCACCGAATCAAACAACCTTGCGATCAAAGGCGCTGCGAACATGTACGCCAAAAACCCTGCTGGCCAAACCAGCAGAGGCCACATCATCACCGCAATCCACGAACACAAAGCAGTTCTTGATCCTTGCAAGCGTCTTGAAAAAGAAGGCTTCGATGTCACCTACCTAGAACCAGGCGCAGATGGCTTGATCACTCGCGAGATGATCGCTGGTGCACTCCGTGAAGATACGATCCTGGTCACCATCATGTGGGCAAACAATGAGCTGGGAACAATCAATGAGATCCCAGAAATCGGTGAACTCTGTCACGACAAGGGTGTCGTGCTCCATACCGACGCAACCCAGTGGGTTGGTAAAATGCCCACCAATGTCAAGACTGACAATATTGATCTACTCTCGTTCTCAGGTCACAAGATCTACGGCCCCAAAGGTGTAGGCGCACTCTATGTTCGTCGTCGCCGCCCCCGTATCCGCTTGACCGCAATCCAAGAAGGCGGCGGACAAGAACGCGGTTTCCGCTCAGGCACCCTCAATGTCACCGGAATCGTCGGACTCGGTAAAGCTTGTGAACTCTGTGCACAAACCATGGATGACGAGCGCGAGCGTCTGCTCGAGTTCCGCAACTACCTAGAAAACAAGATCAGTGAGTCCCTTGATGTTGTTCAGGTCAACGGAGCTGCGGACCGTAGACTCTCCCACATCACCAACATCTCATTCGGTTTCGTCGAAGGTGAATCCCTGATGATGGCGATCAAGGACATCGCGGTCAGCTCGGGATCAGCATGCACCAGTGCATCGCTCGAACCAAGCTATGTGCTCAAAGCACTCGGAGTCGGGGACGACCTCGCGCACTCATCACTCCGCATCTCGATGGGCCGCTGGACAACCAAAGAGCAGGTCGAGTACGCTGCCAACAAGATCATCGAAGCGGTCACCAAACTCCGCGATCTCTCACCGCTCTTTGACATGCACAACGAGGGGATTGACATCTCCAAGATCGAATGGGCAGCACACTGATCTGAATCCAGCCAGTCGCTGGAAACGAAACCAAAGAACACAAACCCAGCCGGGTTCAAAATACACACACAAACACCTGAGAGGTGAATCATGGCATACGGCGAAAAAGTAATCGATCACTATGAAAATCCACGCAATGTTGGGACCTTCGGTACCCAAAAAGAAATCAAAGAGTCCAAAGAAATCGGAGTCGGACTCGTCGGCGCACCAGAATGTGGCGATGTCATGCAACTCCAGATCAAGGTCAACGACGACACCGGTCTCATCGAAGACGCGAAGTTCAAATGCTTCGGATGCGGCTCAGCAATCGCGAGCTCATCCCTCGCAACCGAATGGCTCCGCGGAAAAACCCTCGACGAAGGACTCGATATCAAAAACACCACGATTGTCGAAGAGCTCAGCCTTCCTCCTGTAAAGATCCACTGCTCAGTGCTCGCAGAAGATGCGATCAAAGCAGCGATCTCGGATTACAAAGAGAAGAACGCAGGCTAATCAACCGAAAAACCATTTGGGCAGCATGAACAGTGCTGCCCAAGTCTTCGTATAGACAACAGACAAACCACTCGCAAGGAAAGCCGAGGCCCACCATGAGCACCCAAACCAGCACCGAGCAAGACACGGTTATCATCACCGAACTGGCTGCGAAAGAAATCCAAACGATCATCAAAAGCCAAGACCTTGATGCGGACAAGGTACGCCTTCGCGTCGGTGTCAAAGGTGGTGGCTGCTCAGGATTCAGCTACCTCCTCGATCTCACTGAGACCCAGAAGGACTCAGATGAAATGTTCGAACAACACGGAATCAAGGTTATTGTTGATCCAAAGAGCATGCTCTACTTAAGCGGCGTAGTCGTGGACTTCAAAGACGAAATTATGGGACGCGGATTCGTGTTCAACAATCCCAACGCTTCGAGCAGTTGTGGATGTGGTTCGAGCTTCTCAGCATAAAATATTTTCAGTAGCCCCCATACAACCTGCTCTAAATAGGATACCAGTGACGTGTCCCTTTATTTTCATGTTTACCGATAACGAATCCAACTCTCACAATCGACAAAGTTGAGCTGGGTTCAAATAAACCATCGAATCGAACGATGGGCGAAAGCACAGACGCTATGCATACTTCAACGAGGACTTCACACACCAGGAGATTCGTTACTATGGCAAAGCTCAGCTCAATCGGATTATCGGCAATCGCACTCGCAGGATGCGCCATCTCAATCAACTTCCCTGTCTACGCATCCGACGATACTGAACGACGCATCATTCATTCCGATGAAGATATCCCATTCTTCGGTGACTGGTGGTATCAGATGCATTTCCAGCTGCGTGACTCCCGCGGGGAATATCAGTATTCTCAATCACCATCAGCTGGTGAGCTTGCACTGGGTGTTCCTGAGTTCAGGCCCAACTCAGAGTTCTTCTACTCCCCCCTCCCTCAACCAGGTGGCGGACACGGTATCGGGTTCACAGGTTGGATGAGCTGGGTTCTGACTGCTGCAATGCACGAAGTAGCGTACAGCGGCGCTCCCGTTGCGATCATGATCAGGAATCGCAACTGCCCATTCCCGTACTACTTCAACGAAGGCAATCAGATTAATCCAGACGCGCTTCAATCAGCATTAGACGCGCTGCCAAAGCTCGATTATGTACTCATGGATCTTGAGTTTGAGCCGGATCAGATTGAGCGAAATGTCAAGGAAATTGCGAGAATCGTCCGTAATCACTCGAATCCAGAAGTTGCCAACGCGATGCTCGGAAACTATTCCGACTATGCGGGTGAGCTCGACACAGGTTACATCTGGCCAAATCAACAAGACAGAACTGGTACTGACCCAGACTCAACTCGGTGGAATCGCCATCAGATGTTTCTAGATGTTGGTCTTGATGTTGCTATGCCAGTTGCTTACCCGTATGAAGCGTACTCAGTTCATGCACTTCCTCACTTGCTACAAGGACGGCCTGCTTCACCGAATAATCGATCCGCCACATTCTGGGCTCCGATAGAGCATGTCTCAGTTGCTGCAAGAAATCTTGAATCAGATCAGAAGCTCATACCTTGGGTAGGGAACTATGTTCCAAAGCTTGTGGGAAGTAACCCCGCCTACTACCACGCCCCACCCCCACCAAACACCGCCCCAC
>JBGCDI010000011.1:0-34784 GCA_045105315.1 Phycisphaerales bacterium
ACCGCTGTCGGCATCGATCAGGAGGACTTCCCCGCTGTTGCCTGGGGTGATCGGCGGGGCGGACGAAAACGGGAGTGCCGCTGCGATCACGCCGTTGCTGATATCGAATACTTCGCCGAAGTCGCGTCCGTCATCGCCGGAAGTCTCTGCGGGAGCGATGCGGGACGAGTCGTTGATGACGATCGGCCCGGCGGTGGCAGTTGAGGCAAGGAGCCAGGAGATGAGTACGGCTGATCGGTTGAGTTTCATGGCGGTTCCTTTCGCGTGGACCGGTAATGGTGGTATTTACGCCGATCCCCCTTGTGGGGAGTCAAAGCGGTGCTGTATACTCATGCGCGAACAGCCCACATGTCTCCTATTCGTATTTTGATGAATTTAGAGAATTTTCATGTTCGATCAAAGCCATTTCACGCAAGCACTTAGATCGATTGACCTGTCGTCGATCGAGTCTGACGCGGGTGCGGAGCAGTTGCTGGCTGCGATTTATGATGAGTTGCGAGGGATCGCGAGCGGAATGCGTTTAAACATATGACAGTAACTCTCCCTAGAACCATCTGCATTTGAGTAGAAACCCCGCCCTCCAGGGGTTCAAAAACCCTATACGTACATTAATTGGAGGTGAATGCCGGACGATTTTCGAAAATACCGGCATTAGTTCGATCCGTTGGATCGGGTTGCATGATTGTACACGGAATGATACATTCAAACAATTCGAGGATTCGGTCTACCCCGATGATCTTCAAAATACCAACTGTCGCATCGACCATGGGCGCGGATAGAGTTTTTGAACCCCTGGTAAATCGCAATTTCTTCAAAATCAACGAAGATCCATCGCCGTTTTCATCGATTAGCTTTTGCCCACTACGCGGAACAGCGAAATCTCGGAGACGCGCGATACCGCGTAGCGTGCCCCAAAACGAGCGAAACGGCATCACTTCCGTGATGCCGTTTCGTATTCCAAACATGGTAACGGAGCAGGGGGGATTCGAACCCCCGATGACCCGGAGGCCATACTGGATTTCGAATCCAGCGCATTCAACCGCTCTGCCACCGCTCCAGTGGTGTGGGATGATACCGATGTTAGCCCCAGTAGAAGATTCAATCATTTCGCTTGGTAGAGTTTTTGGTGCTGCTGGCAGCCCTGCGTCGATCTGTACAGATGGATACCACGGATCTCATTGATCAAGGATTCTCTGCAATCGACTGGCTGATATTGGGGTCATATTTCCTAGTACTTGCGGTCACAGGGTATCTGTTTTCTCGGAAGGCTCCATCGGCTTCCGAGGACTATTTCTTGGGAGGTAGGCGGATGCCCACATGGGCAGTCGCGATCTCAGTAGTAGCCACTTCACTCTCAGCCGTCACCTTCATCGGTGCACCCCAAGAAGCGTATTCGGGTAACATCACCTACCTCTCGACGAGTATTGGGATGGTTCTTGCTGCGGTGATTATCGCGATCATCTTTATACCAGCGTTCTATCGATCTGGCTCAGCTTCAATATACCATCTCTTAGAAATCCGATTCGGTCCATCGGCGCGAAAGGCTGCGAGCGTAAGCTTTCTATGCGGGCGAGTTCTTGCTTCCGGAGCTCGGATTTATGCAGGAGCCATACCCGCATCCATTTTGTTCTTTGGTTTAGAAAATGGGCTTGAACCAAACCGACTCATCTTATCAATTTCTGTACTCACCGCTGTGGGAATCGTGTACACATTGGCAGGTGGGATCAAATCAGTAATCTGGTCAGATGTCATACAGTTTACGATTCTCATCGGCGCTGCCCTCTTTGCTATTCTCTTAATCGTGAGCACCTTCAATGCCCCCACTACTGAAATTCTTAATCAACTGACCAATGGTGGAGGCGATGGCGCATCAAAGCTGCAACTGTTTGATCTGTCACTCGATCCCCGTCACCGATACTCGCTTCCTGCATGCATCATCGGATTCACTCTACTTGGTATCGGTTCATACGGGACCGACCAAGATCTCACGCAGCGGATGCTGACCTGTAAATCAGCAAAGAAAGGCGCGTGGTCAGTCATCTCAGGAATCCTAATTGGAATCCCCACCACCGCGATTTTCTTGACAGTCGGACTCCTGCTTTGGATCGTGTATCAGCGTCCTGAACTCACCACACTCGAATCCCCTCCTCCACCCGGAGAATCGTTGACCGTGTTCCTGCATTACATTCTGACGCAGGTCCCCCCGGGGGTACGAGGACTCATGATGGCAGGTTTATTCGCTGCCGGTTTATCTAGTCTCAACAGCGCGATCAATGCAATGGGCGCCGCATTCATTGCTGATATCTACCGCCCGATGCGCACAGCTCGATCATCTCAATCAATTGATGATCGTCACTTTGTTCTTGCCGGTAGAGTGGCGGTTATTTGCTGGGGATTGATATTGGGAGCCTTTGCCGTTGTATGCATCTACTGGAAACAATCCGAAAATGACACACTCATCGGCTTCGCGCTCAGCGTCATGACCTTTGCATATGCTGGCCTGATTGGTGTATTCTTTACCGCATTATTTACAAAACGCGGCAACTCAACCAGCGTTATTCTCGCACTCATCGCAGGGTTCGTGTGGATGCTGCTTAACCAACGGTTTGTGTACAACAACTTTGAGTTTCTGCATAATCCGCGTATCGAATACTTTTACGATATCTACTTCCCTTGGAAACTCACGATGGGCGTGCTGATTTCAACCCTCGTTTGCATGGCTGGATCATCAAAAGAATAAACGATGAATCTATAAATCAGCAAGCAGCTAGTTTCGCTGCTCCCCGCGCAGCATGATATTGATGCTTTCCAATCAACAACTCAGCACCATCAACCGCAAGCGGCGTGAGCCCCCGGCTTACCAGTCGATCGAGCCGATCCTTTAATGACCCAAATGCAAGCCCCACGCCTCCAAGCAATACCACTCGATCTGGACTGTACAAAGCGTGCACAATTCGTAGCCCCCGTACCAGCGCCTGTACTTCAAAAGCGTCATCGTTGAGCGGTGATAGATCAAGCTTCGCCCCTTGAATCAAATGACCCAGTGCGCGCGAACCGATGTAGGATTCCAAGCTATTGAGTGTGCCGTGCTCGTCGATGCGATCGTGATCATCAAGCTTTCCTACATCGATCTGGCCCAGGTGCCCGATGCCTTTGTGACCAATACCAACTGCGTATTGTTCGTCCAATACACACAGACCCACCCCTGTGCCTAATGAGATTGCCGCTGTCCTTCCCTCAATAGGGAACTCCGTTGCAAAGTCATACGCTGCTGCGTGTGCATCAGTCGCGACAAGAACTCGAGCATCTATTCGTTTGCCAGCCCTACTACCGAGTACAGAAATCATGTCTTCAAAGCGCCATCCATTCAGCGCGGGGAGATTCAATGACAGATCGATGCACTCGCCAGTACTCGCGACCTTTCCTGGAAGACACAACCCGATCGAGTTGATTGAATTCAATGCCGGCTCGCTGGAGATCTCAGTGAGGGAATCTACCGCCTGGAGAAGCGCGCTTTGAATCCCATTGCGATCTTTGGATGCAAACGGATCACTGATTGCATCAATCCACTCTCCATCAACTCCACACAACGAAGCTTTGACCGATGACCCTCCGACATCAACTCCAAGCATCCGATGTGACCTCTCAACCACCCGTGTCTCCAACACGAGTAATCAAATCACGCATAGAATCACGATGCTTTGTGCGAAGCGCGATTGAAGCGGGGTCTTTGGGCTGATCAGGATTTGGTGATTCAAACAGTGTTGAATACGCAAATAACGCGAACCTTTTGGGTTGCCCAAGTGCGATTTGGTGCGAGGTTTCTGAGGGCAGAGTGTGCTTGTACACACCCAATCCGGGCACAATATCGCTCTGCTTAACCACAGCATTCCATGCAGCAAGATCAGACTTGTATTGATCATGCTTCTCGGTATAAATCATGGGCAAAATCACATCGACAGTCCCGTCATTTGCCCAGTCCGCAGCATCTTGCAAGTACCGCTGACTCGCAAGATCCGGTCGTCGCCAGACCGCGGCGCTCAAGGTGACATTGCGATGACGCTTGATTGATTCGCGGTCGATCCGCTCTACCAAAGTTGTAATCCGATCACGAATCCAGTTCTTATATTTGATGCGATCAATCTCCGATGCCAGCGCACTCCCTCCAGTCTGCTTTGCATAGAGCGATCGGCTCACAGGGTCACCCGGGATCAAGTGTTCGGTTTTGATCTCATCAGATAGATACCGGATATAGTCGAGATGAATCCCATCAATCTCATATCGATCAACAAGCTCGCGGATCACTTGAACGATGTGATCTTGCACTTCTGTGAGCACAGGATTGACCACTACATACCCATCGTGAAGCTGTTGAACCTGCCCGTTCTCATCACGCAATCTCCACTCAGGATGAGAGTGATACATATGCGTCCGATCTGCGGGAGGCACCTTCCCTCGCCACATCGGCATCACATTCACCCACGCATGGATCTTGATGTTATGCTTTTTCGATTGATTGATCGCGATCTGAAGCGGATCAAAGCTCGGCGGATCCGGATTATATTTGGTCAGCTCGATTCCCCAAGGCTCATAGCTCGACGGGTAATACGCATCCGCTTGCCCGCGCACCTGCCAGTACACATCGGTAATCCCTATCGAAGCTGCGTCATCAATCGCTTGACGCACATGCTCGGGTTTCTGATAATCCCAGCGGGTAATCCACAGACCATGAATGGTTTCTTCACCAGCGCGGGTATCGCGAACAGAGCCTTGACCAGTCAGGACGCACCCAGAGATGCACAACAAACACAACCCGATGACCAAGCGAACTAGCGACACGATTCACCTCCTGAATCAACAATGATACCGGCAACCCCAGAGTTTGGAAGTGCTGCACTCTATTGATCGGATGAATTGGGCATCAGCCGTTAAACCACAGCGTTGTTGGTACCCGTCATCTGTTCTGGCTTGGTCTTAATCAATCCAAACCAGATGATGAAGAATGCGGGGATCACTACGCCTAGAGCGATGGTCATGACCAACCCAATAATTTCACCAATCTGCTGAGCTTGAGCTCCTTGCGCAGCTAGTACCCGCGCATATTCGGTATCAGGATACTGCTTTGCCCATTCTCGCACCGATGCCTGCTTATCCATCTGATGCATGTAGTTAAACAACGAAAACGGAATCGAAGGAATCGCCCAAATAAGAATCAGCAACCGTGCAGTTGGATTCCTCATGACACAGAAAATCCCGCCAAAAAGCAAAGACAGGGTCAGAACCAATCCAACAACAATCATCACCCAATCAATCGGCCCCACCGTTAACCCTTCGGGCATCGGGGCGCCGTCAAGCATCGGTTCAATCATTTTGGGGCCCAGCGGAGCCATCACCGCCATGATCCCGGTGCATGTCAGCATCAAAGCTCCCCAAGCGATCGCTATCCCCCCGATCCATTTGGGCCATGCCGGGGCAGGTCCTGCAAAGAGGTCATCATCATACGATTCGATTGGTTCAGTCAATTGATCGTTCATCGCTGTACCCCTTCATTGTGAGCAAACTCTGCATCAGACGCGCTGCAGGAAACGCACATCGTTCTCAAAGAGCATCCGAATATCAGGGATGCCGTACTTACCCATCGCGATCCGCTCGATACCAAACCCGAATGCGAATCCTGTCCACACTTCAGGGTCCAACCCGCACGCACTCAGTACATTCGGATCCACCATTCCACATCCACCGAGCTCGATCCATTTCGGATCCTCACCAGGCTTGAGCGCAATCATCATGTCAAACTCGGCGCTGGGTTCAGTAAACGGGAAAAAGCTTGGACGCAAACGGATCTCAGCATCATCACCGAAATACGCATGCGCGAACTGAAGGAGCGTAGTTTTCAGATCCGCCATGGATACACCGCGGTCAACATACAGCCCTTCGATCTGGTGAAACATAAAGGAGTGCGTCGCATCAACCGTATCAGGACGATACACACGACCCGGAGACACAATCTTAATAGGAGGCTCTTGACCATCTGCGACAAGCTGAGACATCGTTCTGATCTGCACGGTCGAGGTCTGGCTCCGGAGCATCCGAGGGGTGCCCACTTCGTTCGGATTATCAATGTAGAAGTTGTCGATCGGATCACGAGCAGGATGCGCAGGAGGGATATTGAGTTTCACAAAGTTATGCTCATCATCCTCAAGCTCAGGTCCCTGCGCAACATCAAATCCCATCCGGCCAAAGATCTCAACCAGCTCATCACGAACGCGCGAGATGATGTGACGACGACCAATGGAACTCGATTCAATCACGCCGGGCTCTGTCATATCGATCAGGGGACCCGTCGCACTAGCCCCCCCGTCACTCGATGCCCCAAGTGTCCCTTGCTTACCCTCAAATGCAGACTCAAGAGCACCCTTGACTTCATTGAGGCGTTTGCCAACCGCGCCTTTTTGATCCTTTGGCACATCTTTCATCATGGGCATCACTGAACGCATGCGTCCCTTGGTTCCGATGTAAGCAATTCGCCAAGTCTCCAGTCCCGCTGCATCACTCACAAGCTCGAGCTCAGCAAGTCCCGCGGATTCAATTTCGTTCAAGGTATCAAGCATGGATATAGATTCGGTTCAATTTGGTATAGGTGAATAAAAACACTGCCCGTTCACCGGACAGTGTATAGAGATTTCATGTGATTGTCCAAGACATCCGTCTCTGTAAAGAGATGAATGTATTAGGAATCGTCAGCGCCGTCATCAGCAGATGCATCTGATTGAGCTTCGGTACTCGCAAAGTCTTTACGGAGCTTGGCAGCAAACGCAGTCCGACGGTCTGCAGTACGACGACGAGCACTAGGCTGACCACCGATCTCAGGACCCTCTTCGTTACCGACAAACTGAATCACGCAGAGCGCAGCCGCGTCACCCAGACGGTGCTGACCGAGCTTGACAATGCGGGTGTATCCACCGGCACGGTCTTCGAAACGCGGGGCAACATTGTCAAAGATATGCTTGACGATGCGTGGCGCTTTACGAAGCTCACCATAGCGGTTTCGCTCGATCTGATCTGAATCGGGGATATCAAAGAACCCCTCAACAAACTCGCGTTGCTCTTGGATCGATTCGCGTTGTTCTTCGGTCGCCCCCTTAGGGATGTGCGCCCATGCGAACGCACGGCGGTCCTGACCAAGCATCGAGATTACCAGTCGGCGAGAGTGCAGGTCGCCCCGCTTTGCCTTGGTGATGATCTTCTCAACGAATGGTTGAAGAGCTTTAGCCTTTGGGATGGTCGTGGTGATTTGACCATGCTCAAAGAGACTTGCCGCCATATTACGGAGCATCGCTTGGCGATGTGCTGTAGTGCGGCCCAGTTTGAATCCGGCTTTGCGGTGACGCATGACTCGGTTCCTTCTCGTTCAGCAACGCGCTCACCGCGTTGCATTGTGTTTCTATTCAAACAATAAAACTCTGCGAGCTTACTGATTGATGGTGTATCCCTCGGGAAGTTCCATCCCAAGATCAAGATCGATATCAAGAAGCTTACGCTTCACTTCACGCAACGATGTGCGACCAAACGAACGCAGCTTGAGAAGCTCAGGCTCGGTCATGACGACCAGCTGAGCAACGGTGTCAAGCCGTGCAGATTCAAGACAGTTGCTCGCACGCACCGACAGATCGAGCTGCTCGGTAGGCATGTTGAGCTTGCGGATCAGTTCTTCGTCCACACCAGCTGCTGCTGCTGCGTTCTCTGAAACCCGCTCGTCACCCAGTTCAAAGTACTGAACAAATGGATTCAAGTGCTTACGGAGAATCTTACCTGATTCAACGAGTGCCATTTCTGGAGTGACAGTGCCGTCGGTCCAGATCTCCATGATGAGCTTATCGTAGTTGGTCTTCTGACCGACGCGTGTGTTCTCAACCTGGTAGCGAACACGCTGAACAGGTGAGTAGATCGCGTCGACCGGAATGACTCCGATTTCTTGCTCGTCATTACGAAGCTCTTGTTCTGAAACGGGGATGTATCCGCGTCCCTTGTCGACATGGATTTCCATCTCAAAGGGAACCGCTTCAGTCAGGGTCGCGATCACAAGATCTTTATTGACGATGGTGACATTGTTGTCAGCTTCGATCAGATCAGCGGTGACTTCACCCGGTCCCTGAGCAGCAAGCTTCATTGTGCGAGGGCCTTCGCCTTCGAGCTTAACAATGAGGTTCTTAATGTTCAGGATGATGTCAGTCGTGTCTTCAAGAACACCAGCAACCGAGGTAAACTCGTGCTCAGCGCCCTTGATCTTGACAGCAGTCACAGATGCGCCTTCGAGTGACGAAAGGAGGATGCGACGGAGGGAGTTCCCGATGGTCGTACCCATGCCCCGCTCGAATGGCTCGACGGTGAAGCGGCCGAACGTGTCGGCGGTAAATTTGCTATCCGGAGTTACCCGGGAGGGCAGTTCAAGCCCGCGCCAGCGTACACGCATAATTCATTACTCCGCAGCAGGGACTTTGTGGGGTCCAAACTCTTGTCGCGGTTCACAGATTGACGCCCTGCTGCTGTCGGCGCCAGTCTTTCTTTCCACGCAAGACTGATTCAATGAGAAACCCCGAGCAAAGCCGGGGTCGTAACCGCTCGATTAGACGCGGCGTTTCTTCTTAGGACGGCAACCATTGTGAGGTACCGGAGTGTGATCTTCGATCGCGGTCACGCGGAGACCGGTCGAAGCGAGTCCTGAGACTGCATTCTCTCGACCAGCACCAGCACCGGTGATCTTGACTTCGATCTCGCTCATGCCCATCTTGCGGACCTTCTGACCGAGCTGCTCTCCAGCGCGGGTCGCTGCAAAGGGAGTCGCTTTACGAGCTCCTTTGAAGCCGATGGTTCCAGCCGAGTCCCATGCGAGTGCTTCGCCGTTGGTATCGGTGATGGTGATGAGGGTGTTGTTGTGGGTTGCCTTGATGTGGGCAACTCCGCGTGTGACACCCTTGCGGATCTTCTTCGGTTTCTTTACTGACTTAGCCATGTATCAATCGCTCCTGACGGTTCCACTTGAGGATCCCATTGCTGGGCTGGAACCTTGCGAAATTATGAATCTGTACACATATGTGACACAGAAATGAAACAGGTTGGTGCACGAATGCACCAACCCGATGAAAACTGAGGTGTTTAGCCCTTGACGCCCTTCTTGCCTGCAACGGTACGCTTTTTGCCCTTACGGGTGCGTGCGTTACAACGGGTGCGCTGGCCGCGGGTCGGAAGACCTGCACGGTGTCGATCACCACGGTACGAGCGGATCTCACGCAAGCGTGCGATGTTCTGGTGCACCTGACGACGGAGACCACCTTCAACAAGGTAGCTTCCATCGACGATTGTGTTCAGGGTTGAAACCTGAGTTTCTGAGAGCTCATTGGCTTTTGTATCTGGATCGATACCAGCTTCAACCAAGATGTCACCAGCAAACTTGTTGCCGATGCCATGGATGTACTGCAATGAATAAAAGATCTTCTTGCGATCTGGAATGTCTACACCTGCGATACGGGGCACTGGTATCTCCTGTCATCTCGGTACTTGCCGAGCAGTGCGCTGCAGACGAGTCATCCTCGATGCAGCCGGTCGTAAATTCAAATACACGATCAATCAGATCAGCCTTGACGCTGCTTGAATCGTGGGTTCTTCTTGTTGATTACAAAGACTTTGCCCTTCCGGCGAACGATCTGGCAGTCTTTGGAGCGACGCTTGACGCTTGATGATACTTTCATTTGATCCTCCTTCATCGATCATCGATGAAGCCTGAAACGAGCAAACCCGTTTCGATTAACTCATATGTCGATCCGGAGACTGCGAAGTCGCAATTTCACGGGTCACGATGGTAGGCCTCAGAAATCGATGTGTCATCCATCAATCCGCTGGACCCTCTAAAAGAGCACTATTCAAGAGTGTTCACCACTCCGTGCCCCCATTTTGACCTCATTTGAGGCCAACCAGGTCTTATGACCGGGACCGTCCTTCACCGGAATCCTTGTCACCAAGGAACCCGTCATAGTTTCTCATCAGTAAGTTGGCTTCAACACGCTGCAGGAAGTCCAGCGCCACAGAGACCACAATCAATAATCCGGTACCACCCAAGAACTGCGAGACGACAAAGTCGACCTTGAGCTGGGAGTTCACAACCATTGGAAGTACCGCGATCACTGAGAGGAACGCTGCACCGACATAGGTAATTCGCTCCATCACGGCTTCGAGATACTCCGCAGTACGAGGCCCAGGACGAAGTCCCGGGATAAAGGATCCGTGATCGCGGAGTTGCTTGGACATCTCTTCAGGATTGAACTGGACTGTGATCCAGAAGTAACTGAAGAAGTAGACCATGATCACATACAGGAGCACATACGGATACGCCCCCATCTGGAAGTTAGTGCTGAGCCATCCAACAAGCGTTGGCCACCAGCCAGTCGCACCAGCATTGAGTGCTTGGTCAGTCAACGCACTAAATACAACTGATGGGAAGATCATCAGCGATGAAGCAAAGATGATGGGCATCACGCCACCGTGGTTGACCTTGAGAGGAAGATAGCTCTTCTGACCACCGAAGGTTCTTTTACCGCGGGTGTGTTTTGCTTGCTGAACAGGTATTCGACGCTGCGCAACTGTGAGCAATACCGATCCTGCGACAACCAAGATGAATCCAAAGATCAACAGGATCAATCCCATCCAGCCCATCTTGTTCGGATCAGCTGCATCAAAGTTATTGATCACACTCATGATCGCCCCCGGCATCGCGGTGAGGATACCAGCCATAATGATGAGCGATACTCCGTTACCAATACCGAAACGATCAATCTGCTCACCGAGCCACATCAAGAAGATGGTCCCAGCAGTCAGTGCTGCGATACCCATTACCCACCAGAGAGGATTATTGGCCCATGCTTCGTATACCAGACCGGATCGGGTGATGTATGTAAGCCAGCCAATTGCTTGAACAAGACACAAACCCACGGTTGTGTAACGGGTCCATTCTTGAATCTTTGCATAACCGGTTGGGCCTTCATCCTTAAGCTTTTTGAGCTGAGGAGAGACGCCTTGGAAGAGCTGGAAGATAATTGATGCTGTGATGTACGGCATAATACCGAGACCAAAGATCGTAGATTGTCCAAACGAACCACCTGAGAAGATGGCGACATACTGAGAAAGTCGACCAGCTGCTGAACCAGAAGCTGCTTGTTGCTCGAAGAACGAAGTCAACGCGCCCTGGTCTACACCTGGAACTGGAATCCAGAACCCAATGCGATAGACCGCGAGCATCCCCAATGTGAAGAGGATCTTATTTCGCAGTTCGGGTATTTTGAATACATTGATGATGGTCTGCATGTATTGTGAACTCCGTTGGCCGCTGTCTTTGGTCGATTCGATCAAATGGGCTTTTGTGACCAAACTGTGTTTGATCGAACTGGTGAGACCGATTTAGTATGACCGATTTAATGTCATCGATCAAGGAACCTAGTCACACTGATTTGATGATCAAAGACAGACGGGGCCGATCATCCGTGACCGGGGATTGTATTCCCATTCGTTCAGCGGTTGATCGACCCCGGCGTCTATTTTGTGCCTCGCTCGGGCCGAGGATTACTTCGCTTTCAGGACTTCACCGCGAGCAAATGCTTCTTCGCGTTTGCGGTGCCATTCTTGATTTTTGAGTTTCTTGGTGAGGTTCTTCGGAGTGTTATCGCCTGAGTTGCGATCCACACCACGAACACGGTCACGACGTGTACCCGTTTCGTTGACCTTACCGCCGGCATCTTCGATGAGCTTGCGAGCTGAGCTGGTCACACGATTCGCGGTTACATCAAACTTGATGCTCAATGAATCAGCACCGTCTGGAAGATCGCCAAGAATCTTGAGGTCCCGGGAATCATCACGCACCAGACCGGCTTTGATAAGCGCGGCCTGATCGAGAGTACCACCTGACTTGAAGTCTTCGTGCTCGACGATAGCAGCAAGGTTAACAATCCAGAACTTCACCTTGAAGTTCGAGTTCGTGAAACCAAACTTTGGCATGCGGCGGAAGAATGGCATCTGGCCACCCTCAAACTGGAACATGGTTGAGTTGCCTCGGCGTGAACCGGCACCCTTGTGACCACGACCAGAAGTCTTGCCGTTCCCTGAACCAACACCACGACCGATGCGTTTGCGTTGTTTGTACTTACCCGCCATCGCGGTTACTTCGTGAATCATCATGACCGGTTACTCCCGGAGAGTGTGCATGAGCACAGTCTATTAGCTAGCGTTCTCTGTACCTGAATCAGTTGCAGCTGGTGCTGGTGCATCAGTTGCCGGTGCGCCACCTTGCGGTGCACCTTGTGGGCCACCGCGTCCGCCGCGGCCTCCACCTTGACCGCCGCGTCCACCGCGACCGCCACCACGACCACCACGACCTCGATCCTGACCGATGGTGTTGACTGGAGCAGCCATCTTATCACCGTCGGATTGAACCGGCATGAAGCGCTGTCCGCGTTTGACTCGTTCTTCGATGTCCGAGGTTTCAATCTCAACTCCACGAAGCTCAGCGATATCCTCGCGTGTGCGGAGTTGTTCCAGACCATCAAACACAGCACGGACCATATTGATCTTAGAGTTTGAACCGGTCGACTTGGTGAGACAGTCAGTGATACCCGCCATTTCGAGCACTGCACGGACTGTTCCGCCCGCAACAACACCGGTACCCGGTGATGCAGGAACCAAGATTACACGGCTCGCACAAGCTCTGCCAACACTCTCGTGTGGAAGTGTGCTACCGGTCATTGGGAATGAGATCATGTTCAGACGAGCATGTTTCTCAGCCTTTTCAATCGCTGTGGGAACCTCGGGGCTCTTTGCGTAGCCGTATCCGATTTTCCCTTTGCGATCACCACAGACTACGAGTGCACCGAAGCTGAACCGGCGTCCACCTTTGACAGTCGCAGCAGTGCGGAAGATCCCAACGGTGTGAGACTCGATTGATTTTGATTCGTCAAGCATTTCTGCCATTGTAATATCTCTTTCGTTCAGAACTGAAGACCGCTCTCACGAGCTGCGTCAGCGAAGGCTTTGACCCGACCATGGAACTTGAACCCGCCGCGATCAAAGACCACAGCTTCAACGCCAGCCTTCTTGGCACGCTCTGCGAGCGCCGCCCCGACGGCCTTGGCTGAAGCGACATTGCCGCCTGAGCCTTCGATCTTGATGCCCTTATCACGAGTGGAAGCACTCGCAAGGGTAATGCCCGCCATGTCATCAATCACTTGTGCGTAGGTGTGATTGAGCGAACGGTAGATAGCAAGACGCGGACGCTCTGGAGTACCAACGATCCGCTTGCGAATCCCGATCTTCCGGCGTGCATGTCGAACTGCTTTTGCTTTATTCTTGTTCATATCTAGAACCTCTTGATCAACTTGATCATTCCCGGCCTTGACCGAGTTTCAATACTCAAGTCTTAATACTCAGTTAGTTACCGAATGCCTTACCCTGCTTGCGTGTGATGACCTCATCGAGGTACTTGATACCCTTACCGTTGTAAGGCTCAGGCTTACGCTTGGCACGAGCGGACGCTGCGAAGTGCCCTACTGCTTGCTTATCAGCACCTGAGATGGTGACCAACTGCTTTTCTGCAGTAACCGTCAAACCCTCAGGGATCGGCATCTCAATGAGGTTTGCGTACCCGACTTTGAGAGCGAGCTTGTTGCCATTGACAGTACCGGTCCAACCAACACCAACAATGTTGAGCTTCTTCTCATAACCCTCAGTCACACCAACAACCATGTTGTTGATGAGGGAACGAGTTGTACCCCAATATGCACGGAATGCACGATCTTTCTCAAGAAGCGTTTTATCAACATCAACATTGACAGTCTTGGAATCCTCATCATGAGTAACCTTGACTTCTGGACGGAAGTCCATGCTCAATGAACCCTTTGGGCCTTCTACCGAGATGCTTTGTCCTGAGATATTGACCTTCACATTTGAAGGAATCTGTACAGGTTTTTTACCGAGTCTTGACATTTCATTCCTTTCGCACTGTCGTCTTCATCCGGTTCTTTACCGGGGAGTCCAGCCGTGTTTCGTATCGCACAATAAATGTGCAGGTAACGATCAGTGTGTGAACTGATCAGTAAAGTGTTTAGCTCACCGTGCAGAGCAGTTCACCGCCCACTTTCTTCTCGCGGCAAACGCGATCGGAAAGTACACCGTGACTGGTTGAAACAATCGAGATACCAAGGCCTTGCATTGGAGCAGGGATCTTGTCTGATCCGCGGTATACACGGCAACCAGGCTTACTCATACGCTTGAGTTCTTGAATCAGAACCTCACCGCGAGGACCATACTTAAGGTCAACATGGATGGTGCCCTGCTTGCTGTCAGGTACGATTTCAAAGTCATTGATGTAACCCTCTGACTTAAGAACGCCAGCAACGCCAGCGCATACCTTATTGTTCAGGCACACAACACTCTTCGCGCGGTTACGCGTTGCGTTGCGGATTCGGGTCAACATGTCTGCGACTGGATCACTGATCGTCATCGTATTTACCTTTTTCTGTCGTTGCGGTACACGCCTGAGCATGCCGCTGAAGTTGATTCGGTGTTTAGACTTGCAAATCAAGTCTGCTGTCAAGCGGAGTTCATTACCAGCTTGCTTTTCTCATCCCTGGAATTTTACCTTCAAGCGCGAGCTTGCGGAGCATGATTCGTGAGATGCGGAACTTGCGGTAAACGCCTCGTGCACGACCGGTGAGCTCGCAGCGGCGAACATGACGGGTCGGATACTTCGGGGTACGGTTGCTCTTGGCGATTTGACATTTTCTAGCCATGGTTCAGAGTTCCTCTCACTTCTTCTCTTCTGGTTTCTTGAACGGCATTCCGAGTTCGGCGAGCACAAATCGGCTCAGCTTTGGATCGGAGTTGCTGAATGAGAAGTTGATGTTCATGCCATGGGTGAAGTTTTGTTCAGCCATGTTAATTTCAGGGAATACACCTTGCTCGGTAAGCCCCATTGAGTAGCTCCCTTGACGGTCGAATGATTTATCACTCAGACCGCGGAAGTCCTTGATACGAGGGGCAGCAAGATTGATCAATCGGTCAAGGAAGTGCCACATATGATCACGACGGAGCGTGACCTTGTACGCAGTTTCGTAGCCTTCACGAACCTTAAAGTTCGAGACTGATTTCTTAGCCGCGATTTTGACGGGCTTCTGACCGGTGATCGTTGTGAGCGTGTGCTCGACTGTTTCACGGACATTGTTTGGAACTTTCGTTCCATCAAGGTGACGGCCAATGTTGATGTTGAGTGTGATCTTTTCAAGCTTTGGCATCGCCATCGCATTCTTGATCCCAAACTCATCAGCAACCTTCGAGCAGACCGAGTCTTTGTACATGGATTGCAAACGCGGAGCGTTTGACTGTCCTGCTGCATCGAGCGTCTCTTGGTCGTATGTGATTTTCTTTGCCATGACTAATCCGCCGTTGAGTTCTTGCATGAATAATCAAGAACTGTGTGTATTTCATTTGGAATCAACAGGTTGCTGATCCCTTGTTGAAAGCATTATGAGTTCGGGCCACTGACTTGTCCCAATGATTTCCCGCCACGAACAGCAACACGATTCTTGGAGCCATCCTTCTGTACTTCAAAGCGTACACGGGTAGGCTTGCCATCAACTACCGGGCTCACATTCGAGATGTGCATTGGCATCTCTTTGGTAATGATGCCACCCTTTGGGTTGATCTGTGTCGGACGCACGTGACGCGACTTGACATTGACACCCTTGACAAGAACCTTGTCTGACTTGGTGAGGATATCGAGAATCTCACCTGTTTGACCTTTGTGGTCTCCAGATGTGACGATGACCTGATCACCTTTGCGTACATGCTTAGGCATTACACGACCTCCGGAGCAAGTGAAACAATTTTCATGTAGTTGCGTTCGCGGAGTTCACGAGCGACAGGACCAAAGATGCGAGTGCCCTTTGGATTGCCATCGTCGTTAATCAGCACGACCGCAGTGGAATCGAACTTCACATACGAGCCATCTTTTCTGCGTGTGGGTTTGGCGGTACGCACAAGGACAGCCTTGTACTTCTCGCCAGTCTTGACCTCTGAACCCGGCAGTGCTTTCTTCACACTGATGAGTACCTTGTCGCCGACATATGCCTGACGACGGGTCTGTCCATCACGCCGGGTTGAACCGCCGTATACACGGATAACGTAGGCAATTTTCGCGCCTGAGTTATCTGCTACTTCACATCTGGATTCTTGCTGGAGCATGTCGCCCTGCCTTCTTCCTAAACCCCGGCACACTGCCGAGGGGTGTTGTCAAATGCTGCGTTTCTCGATGATCTTCGAGAGTTTCCAGCTTTTAGTCTTTGAAATCGGGCTACATTGCACGATCTCAACCACATCGCCTTTGTGCGACTCATTGTTTTCATCATGAACATGCAGCACAGTGCGCTTGCTCACAAACTTGCCATACTTTGGGTGCGGTGCTTTGTACCGGATCACGACTTTTCGGGATTTGTCCCGTGCGTCGGTTTCCACTACGCCAACCTTTGCACCTTTGATTTCGGTATCGCTCATGGTCGTCCTCAGGATTCTGTGTTCTGCCGCGCTGTTTGCTCGGTCAGGAGCCGGGCAATGTCTTTACGAACTTTGCCGAACTGCGTGGTGTCTTCGATTTTTTCAGTCACACTTTTGCTCTTGAGTGCCAGCAGCGAACTGCGTAGGCGTCCAAGCTCTACAGTGATCTCTTCGTCTTTCAATGCCCGTACTTCGGTACCGTTCATCATCAGCTCCTTACGCTTCGATCCGACGATGGACCATCCGGCACTTGACCGGCATTTTCATTGCCACACGGAAGAACGCACCGCGAGCACGAGTCTCACTCACGCCAGCAAGCTCGAAAAGAATCGTGCCTGGTTTCACGCGAGCAGCCCAGTAATCGACTTCCGCCTTACCCTTACCCATGCGGGTTTCAAGTGGCTTCTTTGAAATCGGCTTATCAGGAAAGACCCTGATGAACAGCTTGCCTTCACGCTTGAGAAAGTGCTGGCAAGTTACACGACCAGCTTCAATACAGTTACTCTTGAGCCAGCAGCCCTCGAGTGCCTGGAGACCAAACTCACCGAATGCCACATAGTTGCCCTTGGTCGCTTTGCGATCACGGCCTCTGCGGAACTCTTTGCGGTGCTTGACTCGCTTGGGGATTTTATAAGGAGGCATATCTTTGTCCTTCTATTCATGAACCGCTTGAAAGCGACGATTATTACATTTGATCAATCAACGACGACCGCGTGCACGAGCACGAGCACCCGCTGCGTTTGATTGGTTTTCTTCTTCAACATTGGTGTACAGACCCTTGTAGATCCATACTTTGACACCAAGAACACCGTAGGTCGTGTGACTCTCGGAGAAGCCATAGTTAATGTTCGCTTGAAGAGTGGACAACGGAAGCGATCCAAGGCGAACATCTAGACGACGGGACATTTCTGCACCACCAAGACGGCCTGAAACCTGAATCTTCACGCCCTGTGCACCGGCATTCATCACGCCTTCAGCACGCATCTTCAGAACACGACGGAAACCCATACGCTTCTTGAGTTGCTCAGCAACACCATCTGAAACGAGTTGAGCATCAAGATCTGGCTCGCGGATTTCAACAACTGAAATCGCAACCTTACGACCCGTCATGTAACGGAGCTCTTCAGTCATCCGGTCAATCTCTGAACCCTTGGGTCCAATGACGATACCAGGACGAGCGGTCCGAACAATGATCTTAAGTTCTTCGCGAGTACGCTCAATGTGGATGTCTGAAACTGACGCGCTGGGCGGAGTCTGGTTCAAACGCTTGATGAGATATACACGAATCTTCTCGTCTTCAACAAGCAGCTCGCCGTAGAGAGCTTTCGGAGCATACCAGCGTGAGCGGTGTGCTTCAGTGATGCCGAGTCGAAGTCCGAATGGATGACTTTTTTGTCCCATTAGCTGCGCTCCTGGACTGATACAGTAATGTGGCTGGTGCGTTTTAGGATTGGGTGTGCACGACCGCGATCTTTCGGGCGGAAACGCTTGATGTGAGTCGCGCGATCAACAGTTGCTTCACTCACAAAGAGCTCTCCGGTGTCAGCACCAAGTTGCTCAGCATCTGCTGATGCTGCCAAGAGTGCTTTACCAATGTTCACCGAAGCACGCTTCGTTGAGAACTGGAGCATCTGAGTTGCTTCTTCAAGGCTTTTGCCCCGGATCATGTCAACAACAAGCTTGGCTTTCTTTTGACTACCGCGATGGTTACGGACCTGCGAACTGAACATCGAAATGTCCTTAGGCAGGCAACCAACCGCGGTCGCGAGTGCTTCAATATCTGCTTTGCGACAGCGAGGGTGATCACGACCAGCCATCCAGTTCCGGACAGCGGAGTTTGCAACCTTCTCGCTCATTTCGCCGCGAGCGACAGCTTGGGTCAGCTGCTCTTCGCTCACTCCAACTTCTTTCGCTCGTCGTTTTAGTTCTACTGATCTAAGTTTCATGGCTTGATCCCTTCATCGCCGCGTTAGCGGGACTTGAGGCCTTCCTTCTTGTTCGTGTGTCCGCGGAATGTACGAGTGTTTGAGAACTCACCGAGCTTGTGCCCGACCATATCCTCGGTTATGAACACTTCTGGGAACGCACGACCGTTGTGAATCTGGAATGTGTGCCCAATGAACTCTGGAACAACGGTGCAAGCACGCGCCCAGGTTTTAATAGGCTTCTTGGTACCAGAAGCTTCCATCTTCTGCACCTTAAGGTACAGCTTCTCATCTACATACGGGCCTTTTTTAAGACTTCGTGACATGGTCAGGTCCTCTCAGGATTACTTAAGCTGCCCGTAACGCTTGCTCTTGCGACGGCGGATGATCAAATCTTGCGATGGCTTCTTGCGGTTACGAGTACCGCCACCCTTGGACAAGGTACCGGACTTACTCACAGGAGCACGCCCACCCTTACTACGACCGTCACCACCACCCAGCGGGTGAGCATGGTGACTCATCGCAACACCACGAGTCTTCGGACGACGACCGAGGTGACGGGAGATACCAGCTTTGCCAAGACGACGGTTCTGGTGATCAGAGTTACCCACAACACCAACTGTTGCCCGGCACTCGATCGGCACACGACGGGTTTCACCAGATGGCATTACCAGTGTCGCGTACTTGTCATCCTTGTTCGTCAAACGAGCAGACATCCCAGCACTGCGGCAGATCTTGCCGCCACCACCAGGACGAAGCTCGATACAGTGAACATTCATGCCCGACGGGATGTGAGCAAGCTGCATGCTTGCACCAACTGTCGGCTCGATGGATTCAGTTGAGGAGCTCTCAACAGTGTTCCCATCTGTCAACCCGTTTGGAGCCAGGATGTAACGCTTGACATTGTCAGTATATTGAATGAGAGCGATGTGACAGCTGCGGTTTGGATCGTATTCGATGCCAACTACAGTGCCAACGATCCCATCACGATCACGACGAGCGAAGTCAATCTGGCGGTACATGCGTTTCGCACCCCCACCGCGACCGCGAACAGTGATCTTACCCTGGTGGTTTCGGCCGCCAGTTTTCTTGATTGGTTTCAGCAAGCTCTTTTCAGGCTTGGTCTTCGTGACAGCCTCATTGGTGTTCACGGACGCATTGCGTCGACCGGCGCTGGTTGGTTTATAGACTCGGATGCCCATAGTTCGGTGTTCCTTTCTCACCCAGCTCAGAAGAGCTCGATGGCGTCTCCATCAGCGATACGAACCATTGCACGCTTCCAGCTAGACTCGGCAACATTGCCGTAGCGGAAACGGCGGGAACCGCCTTTGCGGACTTGGGTATTGATCTTGACGACCTTGACCCCGTAAGCGCTTTCTACAGCTGCCTTGATATCATCTTTGGTAGCGCGACGGTCAACCTCGAACGCGTACACATTAGCTTCTTCCATGCTTTGTGTACTCTTCTCAGTCAACAGCGGCTTGCGAAGGATGTAGTGTGCTTCGAGCATTATGACGCACCTCCCAGAGCTTTCACGATCTTACCAGTTTGCGAACTCGGGCCGGCAAGCCAAGCTTCGAGATCTGCCTTGTCGATAACAAGGTACCGATTATTGAGCATTTCAAACGCGTTCAGCTGATCAGCTTTGCACATCTCGATGCCATCAATATTGCGAGCACTCAAGCGAGCGTTCTTGCTCTTCTCAGAATCAGCTGAGAGAGCGAGCAATGCAGATTTATCAATACCGATCGCACTCAGGAAGTTATTGAAATCGCGAGTACGAGGTGTCTCGAACTGAAGACCATCAATAACTTTCACTTCTTGATCGATGAGTTTGGCAAGAAGAGCATTGCGATTTGCTTTGCGGCGCATCTTGATCGGCATCGACTTGCGATAGTCCTCACGAGTGCGACGCTTTGCTTTCGCATGACCACCACCGCGGAAGAGGGGCGCCTTCTTGTCGCCGTGACGAGCATTGCCCGTACCTTTTTGCTTGTATAGTTTTTTGCCTGTCAGCGAACCCATGGAACGGGTCTTTGAACGCGCGGAACCTTGACGCCTGTTAGCGTGGTACATCACGAACGCCTGCTTGATCAGGTCAACATTGATTGTTTCGCCGAGTGCGATCTCGTCGACTGACATCGTGCCAGCTGACTCACCACTCATTGTGTAGACGGGGACATCCATCGGTCTTACCTCGTCGAACGCCTTTGCTCAGCCAGCCGACTTCGGTCGGTAGGCTCACATGCCATTTCAGGACTTTGGATATTGCTTTCGCCATGCGTGCCCAGTGAGCATTCATGTCCAACTTCGCTGATCTGACTCGGCATTGCCTCCCGAATTCGACCCCGGGAACAATGACTCTTATTTCTTCAGCAGTTTCGTAAAGAACGACTTACTGAACAGATGATCAGGATGCATAAATCTGCACCAAGATCGGGAAGGGATTATTGACCCCCTCGCAGTAACAATCAAGCCCGTGCGGATTTTGATTTGTACAAACGGGTCGCAGGACGGATTTCTACCCAGCCCTTGTTTGCACCAGGCACAGGCCCCTTGACCAACATAAGCCCGTTTTCAGCGTCAATACGCACAACATCAAGCGAACGAACAGTGATCTGCTTCGATCCGTGCTGGCCTGACATTTTCTTGCCCTTTTTGATCCGGCCTGATTTACCCGCGTTATTCGCGTGACCACCAATCGAACCAGGCGAACGGTGCTTACGCTCAACACCGTGTGAAGCGAGCTGACCCTTAAAGCCCCACCGCTTCATGCCGCCCTGAAAGCCCTTACCCTTGCTCGTACCAATGACATCAACAAACTTAATCTCGTTAAACACGGAAATATCAAGTTTTTGACCGAGCTCAAACTCGCCCTCTTTGCCATCTTCCAAACGGGTTTCGTTATGGATTCTGCGCGGTGCAACACCAGCCTTGGCATCGTGCCCAATCAATGGCATCGTCGAGTTCCGTGGCTTGATGTCACCAGTGCCCAGCTGAATCGCGCTGTAGCCATCAGTTTCCTGATTGCGAACCTGAGTAACGGTGTGCTCTTCAATCTTAATGATTGTGACAGGAAGCGAAACCCCATCCTCGTTATAGACACGGGTCATGCCGAGCTTTTGTCCGACGAGATGTGGTGATGTGCTTGGAAGTGTCATTTCAATAGTCCTTCATCTCCGCGTTCGGGCGGAAACCGCTTCATGCTTTATCTCAAGCAGGGGAAGTCTTGTTAGTAAACCAGTTTGTAAGCAATGCCTACAGAACATTCATATTTGAGCACGCACATGCGAATACTCAAAACAAACACAGGCCCATCATTTGATGAGCCCGAGTATGATTACGCTTTAATTTTCACAAATACACCAGCAGGGACGACAAGGCGATTGAGCGCCTCGACGGTGCGTGCATTTGGTTCATGGATGTCGATAATCCGCTTGTGTGTGCGAATTTCGAACTGCTCACGAGATTTTTTATCAACAAACGGCCCACGAAGAACGGTGTACCGCTCGATCCGTGTTGGCAGAGGGACTGGCCCCTTCACCTTCGCATTTGTACGCTTTGCGTGATCAACGATCTCGCGTGCTGATGCATCAAGGGCAATGTGGTCATAGGCTTCCATCCGGATTCTGATTCGTCCACCGCTCATATATAGTTACCCTATCAGTCTTTAGGAGCCGAGGTACGGCTCGCCAGCAATGAGGTATACGATTCCGATTCGCATACCCGCGTCTCTATTTTTCAGATTGGGCCTGTGAATAACAAGGATTCACGACCATTCTGCCCGTCAATCTACGCTGAGCGGGACGAGAAGCATAGGCCCGCTCCCCGCGCGGTCAACCGCATCTACGATCTTATGACAGATTAGCTGCGTATGAATACTTTATACGCAATCTGCCGATATCTCAGCAACACGACACCGACTACACAAGTTGCGATGCATCCCCGGCCATCCACATGATCAAACCAACCACGAGATCCCCCATGAATTCGAGCAGCAGCACCAAAATACGCATCTTAACCACCATTTTGCTGGTTCTACTCCCCTCGATCGCTCTCGCACAGGTGTCTCAAGACAACTTCACAGAGCTCGAACCCGATCCGATCACGATTCAGTCCATCGGTCTATCCCTCAACCTCCCCAAAGGAGCTCAAGCAGAAACAGTTCGGATTGGCAACTCCACTTCCACCGGGATTTCACTCCCTGCTGACCTTGGAACCATGATCATCAAGGAACAGAGAACCAGCAACGAAGAACTCTCAGCAAGCGACGCAGCTGCGAGCATCCGAGATCGGTTAATGCAATACCGAGGATCCACGATCATCGCAGAACAACCGGAGTTGCGGGTTGGGATATGGACCGGATACCGGTTTTATGTCCAAACTCCAGATCCTCAGGGAGGCCCAGCACTTTACAGAGGGGTGACTATCTTCAGCCACAAACCCCGTACCTTCCTGATCTACGACTACACAATCCAAGGCAGCGAAACCCAGTTTGAGCTCGGACGCGTTTTATATGAAACCTCAGTCGCGACCATGAATCTCACCGAGATGTCATCTGAATCACTCAAAAGAGCTGCTGGATTCCAATCGACTCGATCACTGCTCGACCGAATCAGCCTTGATGATTACGAAGCGGTCTTGACGGGTAAGAAATCAGAACGCTGGGAACGACTCTACACCCCCGCAAAGTCTGGCGATGAAATGGATGCCACCGAGCACGGGTACCGAAGAATCCGCTCATGGTCCGGGTACAAGGGGGAGCTGGGGAATAAAGATCGTTCCAAATGGAGCGCTGAGGACCGCAAGCTCGGGTATCTGCTCTCCATTGATTCCATGGCTATCGACAACGGATTTCGCATCGATTCAAGAGCTTTCTATTACATGTCCCTCGACAGCAACGAGGAAACATGGACCATCCGCATGACTCTGAAAGACAGCGAGAACCTGGATTCAAACGGGAAAGCGATTACCCAAGACTCTGCGGTCACCGGCGCTCGAATAGGCGGCAAGCTCACAGTCACCACTGTTCAAGGCAGCGGCACCCCCACCACAGTCAGCCCCTTTATACCAGAAGAGGGATACATCACACAAGTGCAGACCTACCTGATTGGCGCATTGATCGCACAGCAAAATCTGCAAGGGGACTTCGCTTCTTATGCCTACAACCCAGTGACCAATACAGTTGCGCTCCGCTGGGACATCTCTGAACAACCCCCGGGAACCCCTGGACTATGGGCAGTAACCACAAAGAACTCCCCAGATTCCCCTCCATCGACGACCCACTTTGACGCAACTGCGGATCTGATGAGGGTCAGGCTCTCCAATGGTCGCCTTTGGGAACCGATCGAGCTTGACCGGTTAGTTGCGCTGTGGAAGCGCAAGGGATTACCCCTGCAGTAAGAAGCATTTCTGCATCTCCATATCCTAATTGATCAACAAACGGTATGATCACTACTCACCGACCTCGTGTTCACCGGGTCGGCCTGTTTACGCGTCGGGATGCTGTATTGCATTCCTATCTGCGTTTCACAACACCATTCCTCGCATTCAGGAGCTTTGGCCATGCGATCTCACTCACACCACAACCGTTCATTGTGCTCAGCGCTGTCCCGTTCGTTCACAACAGTTTCACTCGCAGGTCTTGCCCTCGGGATCAGTGCATGTGAATCGAACCAGTATCGAAGCCCAAGCAAAAGCTATGCGATGGTGCAAAGCGAGCAGGTCCAAGTCCCCAACATCCGCATGGGTGACACCAAAACAATCAACGCGATCATTGATGAGGGCAAGAATGAATCTGAGGTCATGGAGATCCTCCACGCGTTCACCGAGGACTACGGCCCACGCTTGACCGGTTCAACAAATCTATACAACTCGCAAGAATGGGCTCGTGCCCAGCTCGATTCATGGGGACTGAGTAATGCGAGACTCGAAGAGTTTGACACGATTGCTACGCGATTCGATCGCGGTCCCAGCTCAGGAAAGGTCTTCATGCCTGCGACTGAGGGAGATGAGGAACGGGTAGAGATGCGGGAGCTTGAGTTCTCGACCCTTTCATGGTCACGGGGAACCGATGGTCCGGTGAGTGGTCATGTTATGACCATGCCAACAAGCATGCTTGAGTTCAATGCCAATCGCGAAAGCTACAACGGCGCCTGGATTCTGATCAATCCAGATTACGCAGGAGAAAGCGGCATCCGCTCAACAGGCTTTATGATGCGAGACCGCATGGATCAGCGTCACGAACTGCGAAACCAAGAACCACTAGAAGCCACAGCACACAATGCAATGTCTGGAATCGAATGGAAAGGTACATTTGATTACAACGGATCCATGATCCCCGCATCACTTGTCATCAACGAAAGCGGCTCAGAAATCACCGGAACCATGTCACTTGAGGGGTTCGCAGAAGGACCCATCACACAAGCTACCCGCGATGGGGACAACCTCTCGTTCCGCTGGTCACATTCGATGGGGACTTCCAATATCAATCTATCGTTTGATGGGCAGTCAGCGAGCGGCAAGTCCGTCGCTGCGTCTGGGAATGAATACGCGATGGAGTTTCTGCGAAGTGATTCTACTGAAATCACAGAAGCTGCGGTCGTTGCCCATGACGAGTTGAATGTCCTGTCCGCTGTGCTCAACGCAAACCCCGCGGGCTTTGTATCAAGCTCTAAAGACGAACGCGTCTGGACTACATCTGCAAACGAGTGGAAGACCCGTGAAGTTTCAGAGTACCCAACCGACATCGAAATCAATATCCGGCAAAGCGACTTTGATTTCATTACCGCGCGCATCGCTCAAGGGATTGATATCGAGGTCGAGTTTGATCTTGATCACACACTCACTGCCGGCCCGATCCCGATGTACAATCTCATCGCAGAAATCCCTGGAACCGAGTTCCCAGACGAGCTTATCATCATCTCCGCGCACATTGATTCATGGGACGGACCGGGATCAAAGGGAGCGGTGGATAACGCGACGGGATCAGCTGTGGTCACCGAAGCAGCCCGCATCTTGATGGCAACTGGAGCAAAGCCCAAGCGGACTATCCAGATCGCACTTTGGAGCGGCGAAGAGCAAGGATTGCTCGGATCCAAAGCGTATGTCGAAGCGCTCAGTGAAAACGAACTCTCAAAGATCTCCGCTGCGTTCGTCGATGATGGCGGCACCAACTACCAAGGCGGAATCCCTGCTGCAGATTTCATGGTTGACTATCTATCGGCTGCAAGCGCCCCCACCAACGGGAAGTTCTTTTCGCAGACCGATTACGACGCTGCGATGCACGATGATGATCCAGACAACGACGCGATGGCTGGATACCTCAATGTCAATATCCGCCCCACCGGTGATCGCATCCGCACCCACAGCGGCTCAGACCACGCATCATTTAACCGCAAAGGTGTGCCCGGATTCTTCTGGGATGAAACCGGACGCGCCAACTACCGTCATGCATGGCACACACAAAACGACACATACGATCAAGCGATTGAAGAGTATCTCATCCAGTCCGCAACCAACATGGCGATCGTCGCGTTCAACCTCGCAAACGCACCCGAGCTGCTCGCACGAGACGGCGAAGTCTTTACTGACACCGCAACCATCGAAGCGAATCTTGAACCAGTCGGGTCAATCCATGATCACAGCCACGACTGAGCCTCATTGCTCATAAACGAATACTCTCTTCAGGGACCAGCAACTGCTGGTCCCTTTTTTGTAGCTGATTTTCTCGCTACGAACAGCATATTGACCATGTACACGAACAAATGCCGATACAATCTGAGCTTATGAGCACCGAACGACTCATCTCATCTTCGCCGATCACTGAAATTGAGGATCGGACCAACTGGGCGCTGCGCCCAGAAACTCTTGACGAGTACATCGGACAAAAAGAACTCGTTGAACGGCTATTGATCGCGGTCCAAGCGGTCCAAGAACGACAAAGCACCAAACCAAAAGATGAGCCGCGCGAGCATCTTGAGCATGTTCTGCTGCACGGACCTCCAGGTCTTGGCAAAACCACCCTCGCCCATGTCATCGCAAGCGAGCTGGGCACCAATCTGCATGTCACCTCGGGACCAGCACTTGCAAGAGGCACAGATCTCGTCGCTGCCCTTACCAGACTTGGTGCTGGCGATGTGTTGTTCATTGATGAGATCCACCGATTACCAGTCGCGGTCGAAGAGTTCATCTACCCCGCGATGGAAGATTTCAAGATTGATGTGTGTCTAGACACCGGTCTCAATGCTCGCACAGTACAGATCAAATGCGCCCCCTTCACACTCCTTGGCGCGACCACTCGCGCGGGGCTCCTCTCATCCCCCTTGCGTTCAAGGTTCGGGCTGGTCCATCACCTGCGCTATTACGAAGAAGCTGATCTCATGCACATCATCAATCGATCTGCGGGACTGCTCAAGATGAATCAACCTGATCAGGAAGCACTCCAGACCATCGCTTCTCGCTCGCGAGGCACCCCCCGGATCGCAAACCGTCTTTTGCGACGCATCCGGGATTATGCGCAGGTCAGACACGACGGGGACATCACCACACAAGTTGTTGATGATGCACTCAATCTAGAAGGCATCGACCAACTCGGACTCGATGAACTCGATCGCTCGTTTCTCAGAACGATCCATAGTGTATTTAAAGGCGGCCCAGTCGGACTCGAAGCAATCAGCGCAACGATGAACGAAGACTCGGGAACCCTTGAAGATGTGATCGAACCGTACCTGCTCCAAATCGGATTCCTTGCACGCACCAAACGAGGCAGACAAATCACCCAGCGCGGATGTGAACATCTTGGGCTTGATCCAGTGAATACCGATGAAAAGACGACTGCTTTCTAAGCAATCGTCTTTCTAAGCAATCGTCATTCGAGTCGATCTCGGTTTTGTTGGATGCATGCATGTCCAGATATGGACAAACACCATCTTATTTCTTGAATGCACCCGCAAGCTCTTCCTGAGCTTCTGCAGTCAGGTACAAGATGCATCCATCGTTTGGTGAAAGTGTCAGCTTTCCTTGCATCAATGACGCAGCAACTTCAACCGGGACGGTCATCATTGAGGAGCCGCAGACATATTCGTGCCGCTTGCGATCCGCGATCTCGAGTGGTGCCATCGCGTCTTCGCCTCGGTTTTCGAGAAGCTCTGTGTAGATGCTCATCGCGTCCTTGGGAACATCCTGAATCAATCGCTCGCGCTCGGAGGTGAGCTCAGCCAGTTTCTCAGCGATCTCATCTGAGCGTTCCTGGCGCTGGTCCTCTGCGAGTTTGCGAACCTTTTCACGCTCATTGATTGATGCGTCAATCTCTTCGAACTTGGTGTTCAATGCTTCGATCTTTTCAAGGTATTCGATCGCTTCTTCGTCGTGGGTGCCACGGATTTCTTTAAGGTTGTTGACCTCAGAGAGGAATGCTTTGTATTCCTTGTTCGTGTTGGCATTGTTCATTTTTTCGCGGAGTTCATCGATATGAACCGCGATTCGTTTGCTCTCGCCCTCAGCATTGGATTCGCTGGCGCGGAGCTGGCGGAGCTGGGTTTCGATTGAGTCTTTTTCGGTGCCGAGTGATGCAAGCTGTCGTGTTTGCTCTGCAAGGAACCGTTCAGCACCTTGGAGTCTGGTCTGCAGACCTTGGATCTGCTGGTCAACACGAAACACTGAGAGCAACTTCTGAGTTACAGTCATGCAACCCTCCCGAGCCTGGGTTGTGGTGGTCATAGATCAAGTCTAGCACCGCTCTCGTGTTCAGGCTGGGACTGTCACAGAGAGTTCAGTCATGATGACAATCGCCCAATACGCAAACGGCGCCACCAAAATCGGTGAATCCACAAGATCCAGCACCCCCCCAAATCCTGGCACGCTTGTTCCCGCGTCCTTGATTCCAGCATCGCGCTTAAACAAACTTGCGGTCAGGTCTCCCGCTTGACCGACCAACCCAAAGAGCACCCCAAGTCCTGCTCCCCAAAGAGGATTGAACGCTTCATACCCGCTCTGTCCCAAGATCCACAACCCCAGAGCCCCCACCGCGCCCGATGTCACCACCCCACCAACCAGACCCTCCCAGGTTTTCTTAGGCGATAACCATGGAATCAACTTCGTGCGACCAATTGTCGTCCCCGTGAAAAAAGCGCCAATATCACACGATTTGACACACGCAAGCACCCAGATCAATAACCATACCGAGTGCTCCCGGCGGATCAGCAACAAGAAACCAAGCATCAATCCCATATACACATGGATCATCAGTGTCCCCGCACCAATGAAAATCGCCCCATCAACCTGCTTTGCCCGAATCGCGTACAACAGCCCGATCACAAAGACCCCCGCAACAGATGTCAATCCGATCGCAAAGCTGAGTGACCCCGTTGAAACAGTTGACCCCATCGATCCCCACGGCGTCAATCCGACAACCAGAACTCCAACCACCGCAACAAACGCTGCAATGAATGTGTGTATTTGAATCGACTTTGCCCGCAATATCCGTGCGAGTTCTCGTGCTCCAAGCGCCCCGATCAATGCTAAAAACGGAGCAACCACAACACCAGGCGGATAGGTCTCCTCGGGAAAGAATCCAGGAGCACTCTGCGCATCAATCCATTGATCCAACCACGATAGGGCAAAGATCAGCGCGATCAGGATCGGTCCAAATGTCAATCGGTGTTTGAGCACGGGAGCATACGATAGCCGGAATCTGCACTGGTAGCGCTGAAGCAATATTGGAAGATCAGTGCGAAGACTCACAGAATCTCAGATGTGGTTGAGATTGCGGATTGATGGCTTAT
This sequence comes from Phycisphaerales bacterium, assembly GCA_045105315.1. Classification (GTDB taxonomy): domain Bacteria; phylum Planctomycetota; class Phycisphaerae; order Phycisphaerales; family UBA1924; genus UBA1924. The sequence goes on from JBGCDI010000011.1 coordinate 29,300, forward strand.
TGCGAATCGATGTTCCCGAACCGTCTGGATCGACTCGCAAAGTCTGTAATCATCTGCAGATACTGCTCTTTGGTAAAGTCTGGCCAGTGCACATCCGTCACCATGATTTCTGCATAGCTGATCTGCCAAAGCAGGTAGTTGCTTACGCGAAAGTCTCCACCGGTCCGGATCAGCAGATCTGGATCTGGGAGCCCTTTGGTTGTGAGTGCATCAGCAAATAGCGAAGCATCGATCTCGCTTGGGATGAGATCTCCATCAACTGCACGCTGAGCGATGGATCGCGCCGCGTCGACGATCTCGTCTCGCCCGCCGTAGTTGACCGCAAGACACATCGTGATCCCTGTGCATTCTTGGGTTGCTTCAACGAGCCCATCAAGGGCCGCGAGCACATTCTCAGGCATCCCCTCCCGCTTCCCGAGCACACGAACTTTAACATTGTGCTCCTTAAGCGCCTCGCGCTCAAGCTCACAGTACAGCACACACATATCCATCAATCCCTGAATCTCTTCACTCGGTCGAGACCAGTTCTCTGTTGAAAATGAGTACAAAGTCAACACCTGCACACCAATCGAAGCACTCGCTTCGAGCATTGCACGCACGGTTTTGACACCGTTCTGATGACCTTTGAGTCGCTCCAGCCCCTGTGACTTGGCCCACCTTCCGTTCCCATCCATGATCATTGCTACATGAGCAGGGATCTTTGCTGGGTCTACATCTGGGAGGAGTGCGAGCGGGTCTGCGTCAGGGTACTGAGCTTTGATTCTGTCGATCGCTAGCTGGGACTCTTCGTTCAATGATTCCTTTGAAAATGCAGACATACTTTCCCCGATGCTTCATGAATAGTCTTGTAGATTGAAAAAGTGATTTCCACCCTCAATAGATTTGCATTACCAGCCAAAAACACTCAACCCGAAACACTCACGCGATCGCATGTGCCGATTCCCGGACAATCGTTTGCACCCTGTCTGGACCGACGGAAATCGTCCGCACCGGGACTCCAACGAACTCCTCTATCCGTTCGATGTACGCTCTGGCATTGGCTGGGAGTTCTTCAAAACTTCGAGCTCCAGTAATATCTTGGGAAAAACCCGGAAGGATTTCATACTCAGGCTCAGCCCGTTCGAGTAAATACCCATCGGGTAAAAAACGATCAGTAGATTGACCATCCAGACCATACGAAGTTGCAATCTTGAGTTCATCCTCACCCGCAAGCACATCAAGCAGCGTGATGCACAACTCGGTCGCGCCAGAGACCATCGCGGAATACTTGACCGCAACGAGATCCAGCCAGCCCACCCTGCGGGGGCGTCCGGTCGTGGTTCCAAACTCTCGTCCGCGTTCGCGGATCCCGTCTCCAACCGTATCAAAGAGTTCGGTGGGCATCGGTCCCCCGCCAACACGCGTTGAATACGCTTTGACGACACCGATGATTTGATCAATACACTGCGGCGGAACACCCGAACCAGGCCCGATTCCAAGCGACGAAGAGTTGGAACTGGTCACAAACGGGTAGGTACCATGATCCACATCAAGCATCGTTGCATTGGCGCCCTCAAACAGAATCGGCTGCCCTGCCTTTCGAAGATCGTCAAGCAAGTACGAGGTGTCCTGGATCATGGGAGCGAGCTTGTGTCCGCATTCGATCATCTCCGCAATAACCGCTTCGACATCGAAGGGTTCAAAGCTGTCCCCCACCATTGCTCCAAGAACCGCATTTTTCAGAGCGACAATCATTTCCAGTTTCGTGCGCAGTATCTCTGGTCTGGTCAGGTCACCGATCCGAATCGCTGTTGAGCGATGAATCTTGTCCGCATAGGCAGGCCCGATGCCTCGTTTAGTTGTCCCGATCGCGGCGACGACCTTCTTTGTTGCGTCTTTGGTCGCGGCATGCTGTTCTTTCTCTGACGCATTGCTCAGCAGCTCCTCTCGTGCTGCGTCTTCTGCTTTGTGATAGGGCATCACCACATGGGCCCGGTCAGAAATGACCAATCGGCTTGTGTCAACTCCACGATCGTTTAGCGTATTGATCTCTTCGAGCAAACGATGCGGATCAACGACCACACCATTGCCAATCACTGCTTCACAGGTTGGCGAAAGAATTCCAGAGGGGACCAAGTGCAGTGAATAGCGCTCTCCGCCTACAACGACTGAGTGTCCCGCGTTGGCTCCGCCGTTATATCGGACCACCGCACGGTATTTCCCTGCGAGCAGATCGACGAGCTTCCCTTTGCCCTCGTCTCCCCATTGAAGACCAACAACCGCTGAAGCATGTCCTTGATAGAGCGTCATATGCAGTAAACTCCGGTTTGATGTGTGAGCTCTGGGTCGGTGACGAGCTGATTCAATACCAAAGGATATACGGACGGAGACTCAGATTCACCGGTATAGACGGATCACTTCGCACCCCCGTTTGAGCAGGATTACTCAACCAGTGCTCAAAGAACTCCGATTACCTTGATTGGAGGCTTATATACGATGTCAGAGCAAATGTTGAGGATGATGTGTCCGAACTTGACATGCCGAAAGGTGTTGTCGGTGCCGGTCGTTGCACGCGGAAAAACCGTTCGCTGTAAGCAGTGCGGGACCAATATCCGCGTACCCGAATCCAAGCCAACAGATTCACAACCTACGAAATCTTAGAGTCTCGAGCTCAGCTTCCACCAACCACCCATTGATCAAAGCGGTGGTTGCTCGTCATCATCATCCAGATCAAACTCAAAATTGAAATCCATCATGCTCGAATCGTCTCCGGATGCAGTCGGAGCATGTTGATGTACTGGTTTTGGAGTGAATCCGGGAGCTGACGCAGGTTCGGGAGCATCCTTTTCGGGTGTTCCATCTTCGAACAACAACTCAGGTTCAAAATCCTCGGGCTGACCATCAATCTGCACAAGGAACACAAGCGATCCCACCGCGATCAAATCGCCAGCAGCGAGGGTTTGCTCGCTCACCTGCTCTTGATTCAGATATGTGCCGTTGCTTGATCCCAGGTCTTTGAGGGTGATTGTTTCACCATCATTGATCAGCTCACAATGGTGACGAGAGACCTTTCCTGAACGGACGCGGATCTGACAATCGTCGAGACGACCGATGAGTGTCCGCTCATTGGTCAGCGGAACAGGCTGAGCTTTGCCATCATTTGTGACTCGTACCAAGAATGCTTGCACAGCGGCTATCCTTTCCCAGATGCTCTTTCGAGCATGACCTCAACTCAAGCCCTTTGAGTGCTTCTAGAGCACAACCTCATGGGCCTCGAGACGGTTCTGACCTTGATCGGAGCTGAAGTCACCGATCAAGGATGTGTTCTATGGACGATACCGCCATTCCGATGCTAAAGCAACGCTCATTAGGGACTTCCAAGGCCCCGATCACCAATTGGGCCCTAAAAACGCAAGATCCAAACCTGATTCACAATGAATCTGCTCAACCCAGTGTTCGCTCTTTGTATGTCCACATCCCGTTTTGCTTTCACAAATGCCACTACTGCGACTTCTATTCGATCGTCGACAAACAAGATCGTCAAGAAGCGTTTTTGCAGCGGATGATCAATGAAATTCGTGCACAAGCGAAAATCACGGACCACCCAACACTCGACACGATCTTCATGGGTGGAGGGACCCCCACACTCCTGGCCCCCCAGCTCCTTGCTCAGCTGCTAGACGCTCTGGCAGAAGAGTTTGAAATCACACCAAACACGGAATGGACGATCGAAACCAATCCTGAAACACTCACCGATCAAGTGACTGAGGTGCTTCAGTCATCAGCAGTCAACAGAATTTCCATGGGCGGGCAAAGCTTCAACCCGATTCACCTCAAAGCACTCGAGCGTCACCACGATCCAGAATCAGTGTTCACCTCGATGGAGCGTGCTCACAGGGCTGGGTTTACCAGACTTTCGCTCGACCTGATCTACGCAATCCCAGGCCAGACATTCGAGCAATGGACCGAAGATCTTGCCAAAGCACTTTCACTTCCAATCGATCATCTCTCTGCATATGCACTGACCTACGAACCCAATACCGCAATGACCAAACGGCTCATGCGAGGCGACTTTGAATCAGCGCCAGATGAACTCGAAGTCCAGATGTACAACCACACCCTAAGCACCATTCGGAGTCATGGAATGGAGAGATACGAAGTCTCGAACCATGCAATCAAGGGAAGCGCGTGTCTGCACAACATCGCGTACTGGCGCGGTCACAACTGGCTCGCAGTAGGCCCCAGCGCATCAGGACATCTCGACGGGATGCGGTGGAAAAATACTCCCCGACTCGAAGAATATATTCAGACTTCAGATGAAGGGTTTGCACCTATCAATGAGCTTGAAATGCCTGATCCTGCGAGGACACTCATGGACAAACTCATGATGGGGATCCGTATTCAAGATGGGCTTGATCGAGAGCAAGTTCTCACCGAAGCAGAGACCCTTCACAAAGCAGCTCAGCTCGATTCATCATTCAATGCATGTATTGAGCAAGGCTGGGCAGTTGAATCAGGAGCTCGCATTCTCTTAACGGATCTCGGTTTCCATTATGCTGATGGGGTGGCCCGCGAGCTCATCGGCGCGATCATGGATGATGAAGACTAGCGAGCGCATGCGTCTGTCTTTTTTTAAGCTATTCAGACTAAGCTATTTAAACTAAGCTATTCAGATTCAGAGATCGGTTTGGCAATCGGAGCAGGCGGAGCGATTTCTGGCCTTGAAAGATTCATTTTTTTCACAGTCGTTCTCAAATCTCGCGGGAACTGTGTGCGGATATCAAGGCGCTCTCCAGAGATCGGATGCGTGAATGAGAGCCGATGCGAATGCAGCGCCAGTCTGGGGGAAGCGTCCCGGATAATCTTTGGGCCATACAGGTCATCACCCAACACCGCAGCACCGACTGAATCCAAATGCACACGGATCTGATGCAAACGACCTGTGATGGGACGCGCTTCGATGAGAGCCGCCAGTGCGGACTCCTGAATCACGCGATACGCAGTGACCGCGGGTTTCCCGTTGCGATCAATCCTGCTTGTCCGTGTCGAGGTGTACCTAGATGCTCGTTTGAGAACATCGCTGATTGGTTTGCGTATCACTCCCTCGTGCTCACGCGGAGCTTTGAGACAGACCGCCCAGTAATACTTCTTGATCTCGCGCTGTTCAAACTGAGCCCGAAGCCCGTCGTACGCTTTTTGATTCAGCGCAACGACAAGCAGGCCCGAGGTTTCTTTGTCCAGACGGTGCAACATCCCGTGATCTCGAACATTGCCCATATTGGTCAGCTGCTTGCGATACTTTGCCATTAATCCGTTGAGCAAAGTATCGTGTTCATGCCCAACACCAGGCGTGGTCACGAGCCGAGTGGGCTTCTCGACAACAAGCAAGTGCTCATCTTCATGAACTGTGCGATAGGTAATCCGCTCGTTGGGTTCGATTGTTCCAGAGAATGTAGTGGATTTGGACATGGAGGGTACTCTGAGCGTGGAACATCGGAAACCAGTC
>JBGCDI010000012.1:0-96844 GCA_045105315.1 Phycisphaerales bacterium
GATCAAGATCACGGCATACGAGCCCGCGTTTGGGATCATTGGTGATCCGGCCAAGCGGAACCCGACCACGCGGCAGAGTGCGGATCACTCGATGGTGTACATTGTTGGAACGCTGCTCCGCAAGGCGCTGAGTCAGCAGAAAGCGGGCTGGACTGAGTTGATGCTTGAGCCGTATGACTACTCGCCCCAGGCGATTGTCAACGAGCGGACACGGTCATTGATGGACAAGATCGAGTTCTTCCACGGCGGCAAGGAATACGACGACCGCTACCCCGACGGCATCCCGACTTCAGTGATCATCGAAGACACCGATGGCACCGAGTTCGAATCAGGGATGGTCATGTACCCCGGCGGGCACGCACGCAACACCGAAGCGGATCTTCTCGGAATCTTGGCTCACAAGTTCAACCTGCTCGGCAAGCTCGCGTTTGAAGAGCCGTCGAAAGTGGTTTCCAAGTTCGAGAATCTTGTTGAGAAAACCAGTGATGAGATCGCGTCGATGAACAACTTCGATATCCAGACGCGTGATGGGTACGAGTGAATCTCGATTTGGACTGGACTGATCTGAGCGAATCTAGTTGATTGATTCAGGAGCCGGGCTTTGGTCCGGCTCCTTTGTTTTTGGATCGAGTGTGCTTTGGTTGTCTATGTTGATGAAGATCCAATCGCCGTCGGGGCCCTGGGGCGGCAAGATGACAGGGTCTCCGTTCGCTTCAATCAGTATGCCTTTGTCAGTGTATTGCGGCGGGAAGCGGTCTGTGAAGTGGGGGAATCTATCATTTTTCTTGGTTGGAACAGCTTGGTCATCATCGCCATCTGAGCCTACCGAGTAAAGGCTGTATCCAGAACTGTTTGAGAGGTATCGAATTCGATCACCAGGATTGAAGAGGTCTTCTGGAACAATTGGAAGATACCTTGGAGCGAGTTGTGAAAGTGATGCTGGGTAGGTGTCATGGTCGAGTTTGTAAATTTCTAGAGCCAGCATTGTTGCGGTGGCGTCATGAGTCATATGTGCTTGGTAAGTTCGATTCACTGCATTGGAAAGTGCGGGTAATAGGATTTCGATAGGAGAGTATGGGAGCGTTGATATACGGTTTTCGTTGAATATCAGTTTGTACTCCTCTGCAGCTAAAAGGGGAATGTATTGCGGGCCTTTGAGTTGAATGTATTCGATGAGATCGATCATCGAGTGATAGATCTCATGCTGAGATTTACGGTTCGGTGCGATCGAAAGCGCGATTGGTCCAGTGAGCATGCTGAGCGCATCAACGTCAGACTTAATGTGCTCTGATGAGTAGTCAGCAAGTGTGTTTAAAATATTGACACCGTTTTGGGTGAGGCGGCCGTTGCCATTGCCGTCGTCGGTGTAGATGCGTTGGAGGACATCGTCGAACATCATGCGTTCACCGTCGAATGAGAGGTGGAGGTGAGGGCGAACCAACGCGAGTTCGTGGGAGAGGTTGACGAGTTGCTCTCGTGTGAGTGTCTCTGGATGTTCGGTAAGTATTTTTTTGATGCCTTCGTTGGCGAGCCCTGCGATCGCGATGCGCACGAGGTCCGTGATGAGTGTGCCATCGAACGATTTCTGGCGAGTGATCGCGAGGATGGCGGACAGGTTCTCGTAGACGCGCGGGTTGTCCCCGTCCCGCGCGGCTACGAGCATATCGAAGTAGAGGAGGTTGGCGTGCTGGCGTGTGGTGCCGAGGTTGGGTAGCAACAGATCAACCAAAATGGGCTGGTCTTTCGGGTCCTTTGGCGGCGGGGCCATGCGGGTGTCGTGTGGATTGTCGCCTTCTTCGGTGATTTTCAGATCGAAGCTCAGGTTGATGCCGATGATTGGGCGGTGGGCGGCTTGGCGGATTTGATCAAGGTGCGGGGCGAAGTCTCGAATGAGTTGGGCGGTTTCTTCGTAGTGCGGATGATCGGTTGGTATATTGGGGATCATGAAGAACCCCGCGCTCATAGGCTGGTTCTCGCTTTCGTTGTCATCTTGATCTTGATCTACAAGTTGGTCGTTGTAGAGCCGTTCTTCTTCATACTGCCGATCGCGAGTTGGAGTACTGTGCTCGACCCATGCGATGTTGGCTTGGTTGTAGATGGGCCATGCCTTCTCGTCTTCGGTGTAGGCTTCGTTGTGGGCGTTGATCTGCGCAACATAGTTGGTGTTGATGGATGGTTTGCCCGAGACGAATCTTACGAACTGCACGGCGTAGACCATGAAGAAGAGAATGATCAGAACGCCGATGCTTTGGCGGGTTCTTTGGAGCGTGCGCCAGTGGAGCGGGCGTTTGCGTTTGGCGGCTCGTTTGAGGAGCTTGGCGACCTTCTTTGGGTTGCCGAAGGATTCGGTGATCTGTTCTGGGGAACGCCCGGCTTCGAGGGCGTCTTGGGTGTGGGTGATGAGTTCTTTGGCGATCTCGATGCGTTCGGATTTCCAGAGTCTGGTTTTGCGGACGGTTGTTTCGATGAGGTGTGTGAGTTCTTGCGGGAGATCGGCATTGGCCAAGAGGTCGCGGACGAGGGCTTTGCGTTTTCGAGGGCGGAGGATCCATCGTCCGAGGTTCAGGAGCGGCGAATGCTTGACGGACCAATGCCATACATTGGAAATGGTGGTGCTCATGCGCGTGCTCCCTGTATTGATGATGCGGGTCCGGGGAGGATGCCGAGGTTGGACATGGCTCCGGTGAGTTGTTTCCATGCTTCGAGGTCGGCTTTGAGTTTCTTCTTGCCCTTGCCTGTGAGGTTGTAGTACTTGCGGTCGCGTCCGTTGGGGGCGGCTTGCCACTCCGCTTCGATGAGCCCTTTGGCTTCGAGGTTGTAGAGCATGGGATAGAGGGTGGACTGTCCCATCGCGAGGACGCCATTGGATTGTTTGGCGAGTGCTTCGACGAGTTGGTAGCCGTACATAGATTGTGTGGAGAGGAGTTTGAGGACTGCGGTTGGGCCAGCGCCTCGCATGAGTTCGCGTTCTAGTTTCATTGTGATACTCCGAAGGGTGTTGCTGCGTACTGCATACTATGTACAGCATAGTATTGGGTGCAGTTGCACCTAGATTCCGGAATGAGATCAAGATTTAATCAAAAATGCCGTATCTGGATGATTACGGGCTATTTTTCGGAGTCGAGTCTGGCAAAGGTCAGCATCTGAATGCCGTTTGTTGAGAGTGAGAGCGCGTCGGGCTCAGCTTGGTATGCATCGATATTCTGGAGCAGGTGCAGGAATCTTGATTCTTGCTGCATCGCGCCGCGTGGTTCTGCGCAGTGCTTTCGAGTCGATGCGATTTGGGTCATTTGGAGCCCGTCGATGCCTTGTCTGTCGTAACTTGCGGACAGTTGATTGCATCCTGATGATCCCGACATCCAGGTGTGGTCTTGGAATCTGAGCCATGCAGCGGTCCCTTCGAGGAGGGGTTGGCCTTCTATAGAAGTTGCGATCCATGTCGTTCCTGAGATCCATGTCCAGTCTTGTTTTGCTTGCTTGACTGCATTGGCGTGGGGGACCGCATCCACTCTGATGGGTTCGACATCACGGTCGGCGCTCTCGCACCCAGGTGTGATCATTAAAGAGATGAATACAGATGCGAAGATCAGTACGGTTTTGATCGAGGTTTGCATGGTTGATCCTACGGCTCAGAGTGCTCAGTGGTTTGGGATAAATCAGACATGCTGGGATCATCATCCAGTATTTCGAGACCTGAGCCTCGTGCGAGGGTCTTGATCGTGATGTCGTACAGTTCATGCATCTGCGCCTGGGCAATCCTTTGTCCGATCAACGATGACCAGTACATCCCCGCACCAATCACAAGAATCACAATGATGAATTGAAATGCCCACGGGCTGGTCTGGAGGATGATTTGGGAGAAACCGAACATAGCTGCAAGAAAGACGAGCACCGCGAGTGAGGAATAGACCATCATGTACCCCGTCCAGATCGCGGGATTTGGTGAGAACCGACCTTGCACGAGAGTGAGTTGGTGCATGTCCGAGTCCACATCATGCATCTCCAGATTCAACCAAGGCGACCAGAAATGCCGCTGCTTTGGAGGAACGACAAGCATGAGATGGTTTCCCGCAATCCGTCCCTCGATTGGATAATCCTCAGCATCCATAATCGTTGAGAGCAGCCCCATGGCGCTGGGTTGATCGATCGGGAACTCGAACTCGAATTTGGGTCGCATAGGAGGGATGTGCACTGGAAATCTCGTGGTTGATTGATTGGTCTGATTCGAGGGAGTGGACCAATTCATGATAACAAGGTCCGGGATTGTTCACAAGCTGATTTATGAGCGTTTGAGCGGTGTAGGATGGTCTTTGGATGCATTGGAGATTGTGATGTATGTAGATCCATCGGTGAGCCGGTTGGAAGGTCTGATTCAGGATGTCAAGGACTTTCCCAAACCCGGGGTGGTCTATAAGGACTTTACGCCCTTGCTTGCTGACCCCGGAGCGCTTGCTCTTGCTGTGGAACTCATGGCCAATCCATACCGGGGCAAAGAAGTCGATCTGGTGATCGGAGCTGAATCACGCGGGTTTATCTTCGGGATCGCGATCGCTCAAGCGCTGTCTGCTGGGTTTGTCCCGGTCCGCAAGCCTGGGAAGCTTCCCAGAGCGGTGCACCGCGCACAGTATGATCTTGAGTATGGGAGCGATACTCTGGAAATTCATCAGGATGCGATCAGCAAAGGAGCCAAGGTGATCATGGTGGATGACCTGCTCGCGACGGGCGGGACGATGGAAGCGTGCTGCGGGATGGTGGGGGAGATGGGCGCGGAGATTGTGGGGATCACGGTGCTGATCGAGCTTGCGTTTTTATCGGGATCCAAGCGCCTGACAAAGTATGGGGATGTTCATTCAGTGCTGCGGTATTAGGGGTTTGAAGCGATCGAAAGTTGCGGGGATTGGTGGTTTGTGGTCTATCATTGCGTCCTTGCCCAGTGGATGGGCGAATCCAGTGTGAGTCTAAATTGGAGCGAAATATGTCGATCACTGATGTTGCACCTCAGCGAGAACTTGGCACCGATATGGGGGCAAGCGGGTCCGAGTATGGTCCCTTTGTCCGTCGTCATATTGGCGCGGGTGAAACCGATGTTCAAGAAATGCTCCAAGCGGTTGGCGCTCCGACAATGGCTGCGTTCATTGATCAGGTTGTTCCTGCTTCGATCCGCATGAATCGTGAGCTTAATCTCCCCGCAGCGCGTGGTGAGCACGAACTGCTCCGTGATCTCAAAGCGATTGCAGAAAAGAACTCTGTCTTCCGTTCGTGCATCGGGATGGGGTATGTCGGTACCGTCACTCCAGGCGTGATCCTCCGCAATGTGTTCGAGAACCCGCAGTGGTATACCCAGTACACCCCGTATCAACCAGAGACCGCTCAAGGCAGACTCGAAGCACTACTTAACTTCCAAACAGTCGTCTGTGATCTGACCGGACTCCCGCTTGCCAACTCGTCGATGCTCGATGAGGGCACCAGCGCTGCGGAAGCGATGGCGATGTGCATCGCGATCCAGAAGCATAAGCGAAAAGTGTTTTATGTCGCGCAGGATTGTCATCCGCAAACGATTGCGGTTGTTCAAACACGCGGGGAATCCTTGGGGATTGATATCCAGGTTGGGGCTGTGGAATCGTTTGATCTTTCCAACCCAGATGCCGCGGGTGTGCTCGTGTCGTATCCAAGCACGGACGGGCGCATCGAGTGTTATTCATCAATGACCGATGAAGCCCATGCCAATGGCATGATGGTGGTCGCGGTCACGGATCTGATGGCGCTCACGCTTCTCAAACCACCGGGTGAGTGGGGCAATCGTGGCGCTGATATCTGTGTGGGATCTGCACAACGATTCGGGGTCCCGATGGGATTCGGAGGTCCTCATGCAGGGTTCATGTCCACGCGCCAAGAGCATGTCCGCAAACTTCCCGGACGACTGGTCGGACTCTCCATCGATTCCCACGGCAAGCCCGCACTCAGACTCGCGGTCCAGACACGCGAGCAGCATATCAAACGAGACCGTGCGACGAGCAATATCTGCACAGCGCAGGTTCTCCTCGCGGTCATCGCATCCATGTACGCGGTCTATCACGGCCCGTCAGGACTCCGCGGGATCGCGAGTACCATCCGCCGGATGACCCAGACTCTCCGCGCGGGACTGCTCTCGATCGGTCATGAAATCGGTGAAGACTTGGTCTTTGACACTCTTCGGGTCAAGGTCAAGGGTGATGCGCAGGCAGTGCTCAGCGCGGCGCGTGATCTTCGCATCAATCTGCGTGACTTTGGTGATGGCACTCTCGGGATTACTCTTGATGAGACTTGTAACCAAGAACTCGTGATGGACCTGCTGACAGCCTTTGGCGGAGCAACACAATCATTTGACGAATTCAGCTCCTCTGCAGTTCTCGATATCCCGGATGCTTTCTCGCGCACAAGTTCATTCATGACCCACGAGGTGTTTAACTCGCACCGTTCAGAGACCGAGATGCTTCGGTATATCTCCGAGCTTCAGTCGCGGGAACTCTCGCTTGCCCACTCCATGATCCCGCTTGGTTCGTGCACCATGAAGCTCAACTCCACGAGCGAGATGATCCCGGTAAGCTGGAAAGAGTTTGCCCATATGCATCCGTTCGCTCCAGCGGATCAGTGCAGCGGGTATTTTGAAATGTTCGAACAGCTCGAAGCATGGCTTGCTGAGATCACTGGTTTTGAAGCGGTTTCGCTCATGCCCAACGCGGGCTCGCAAGGGGAGTACACAGGTCTGCTCACGATCCGCGCGTACCACGAGCATCGCGGTGATACCGCTCGCAACGCGTGCCTCATCCCGCAAAGTGCACACGGCACCAACCCCGCGTCAGCAGTCATCGCGGGGATGAAGGTCGTTCCCGTCAAGGTCGATGAGACCGGTACCATCGTGTTTGAAGATCTTGTTGCTCAAGCTGAAAAATACAAGGACACACTCGCTGCAGCGATGATTACCTACCCGTCTACTTGCGGTGTGTTCGACGACTCGATCCGCGAGATGATCGATGTTGTTCATGATAACGGCGGGCTGGTCTATCTTGACGGCGCGAACATGAACGCGCAAGTCGGGCTCTGTCGACCGGGTGATTACGATGCGGATGTCTGTCACCTGAACCTTCACAAAACATTCTGTATCCCGCACGGCGGGGGCGGTCCCGGAATGGGCCCCATCGGGGTCAATGCCAAGCTTCGTCCGTTCTTGCCTTCGCACCCTGTTCGGACCCCAGCAACCGCAGGTGAGTACGCGGTCGGCGCGGTCAGCGCTGCTCCAGAGGGGTCTCCCAGTATCCTCCCGATCTCGTGGGTATACATCGCGCTGATGGGGAAGAAGGGATTGACCAGAGCATCCGAAGTGTCGATTCTCAGCGCCAACTACATGGCTGAGCGTCTCAAAGATCATTACGATATTCTCTTCCGAGGCTCGCGCGGTCGCGTTGCCCATGAGTTTGTGATGGACTGCCGTGCATTCAAGAAATCAGCTGGTATTGAGATCGACGACATCGCTAAGCGTTTGATCGACTTCGGATTCCACGCGCCGACCATGAGCTGGCCCGTTCCCGGAACGCTGATGGTTGAGCCCACCGAGTCTGAATCCAAAGCAGAGCTCGACCGATTCTGTGATGCGCTGATCACGATCCGAGAAGAGATCCGCGCGATCGAAGAGGGCAAGGTTTCCAAAGAGGATAACACCCTCAAAGGCGCTCCCCACACCATCGCAGCGGTCGCATGCGATGAGTGGTCGCACCCTTACTCGCGTGATGTTGCTGCGTATCCAGCAGAGCATCTGCGTAGGTTCAAGTTCTGGGCGCCGGTCGGACGGGTGGATAACCCGTACGGGGACCGGAATCTTGTGTGCTCGTGTCCGAGTGTGGATGAGATCTGCGAAACAGATTAGTTATCGTTCGATATTTGTTAAAACGAAAGTCCCGCGTTCGCGGTCTTTGGTAGGGCCGGGGAAGGGGAGGGCTTTGCCGTGGGCGACGACATAGACACCTGGCGCGAGTAATGATGCAGCGAAGATTGCTTCGTTGAGGTTCTGCAGCGCGTCTGAGCGTTTCATTTCAAACGGTCGCATCGCGCCCGTCAAGATGACGGGGATATGGAGGGGCATATCGGTGTCCATCAGTGCGTTGTAGAGCCAGTCTCCGGTTTGGCATAAGGTGTCGGTGCCGTGCAGGATGACGATTCCCTGGCAGTTGCTCGGGTCGTAGACGGGTGCTTGGTCTTGAGGAGTAGGGGGGCCGATGATGAGACGGACGGCATCCAGGATTCGTGAGCGGTCGGTATCGGTGAGATCGAGCGAGTCTTTTTGCATCAACTGGAGCGTGTTGATCTGTGTATCTTCCAGACGGAGGAGTCTGAGCATTTCCTGGACGACCGATGAGCGGTTTGTGAGGGTTCCTGCGTGCTCATCGTAGGTTTTCTCGATGGTTCCGCCTGTTGAGATGAGAGTGATCTGGCGCATAGGTATAAGGTTATCCCCTAGAATGGTCGATGGCATGGGGGCGGGTGTTGTGTTTGCCCAGGTGATCATTGGTGGTCATTGGTGATCTGTAGTGATCAAGGAGTGTGTGCATATGCCGATGGTTGGGACAAAGGATGCGTTTGAACAGGCTCGTCAGTGGTACGACCAGGGGTTGTACCGCACCGCTTACCGGACCACAAGTCAGCTCTACGCGAAGAACCCGCACTTCCCGCCCATCGTTGCGCTCCATGTCGCGGTGATTCTCCGTCTACAAAAGCCAGAAGAAGGCACCCGGATTGCCCGCAGCGCCCTTCGGCACATCACCCACAAACCACACCGGGTTGCGGTGCTCAACACCCTCGCTGAGGGGCTCACGCAGATCGGGAATCTTGATGATGCAATCGAACTGATGAGTGCTGAGATTGTGCGTCAGCCTGAACAGAAATCTCTCGTCTCGGGACTCGGGCATGTCTTGTTGTTGGGTGGGCGCAAGGACGAAGCAATCACACTTGTTGATGATGCGCAGAAACACGGGATGATGTCGCTCTCGATCGCATCGATTCTGGGACGGGCTGTGCTCCGAAGTGAGCGCCGAGACGAGGCAATTGATCTGATCGAAGATTTGCTGACTAAAGAGGGGGCAGATGATGATCAGGGAGCTGGCAGAGCGCTCAACACGCTTGGTCATCTGCACGATCATGCAAAAAACTATGACAAAGCTATGGATGCGTTTGCGCGTTCAAACGCTCAGATCCCGGCGCTGTACAACGATCATCGCTTGGTGCAGCAGGTTCAGAAGCTCAAGGAGCACTGGACCGCAGAGCACTTTGTTGGCGCCGAGCGAGGATTGACCGGCTCGCCTCGTCCGGTTTTCATTGTGGGCATGCCTCGATCGGGAACGACTTTAACTGAGCAGATCCTTGATGCTCATCCGCTCGGGTATGGCGCTGGCGAGCTCGGATTGATTTCTGAGTTGTTCCGTCAAATGGCGCCTGAAGGGAAGGATCCGTTCTCGATCAGTCCAAGGGATTACGATCCGAAGAAGATCGCGGAGCTCGCGCAGGTATACCGCCGGGAGACGATGGCGATGGCTGACAATCCATCGGTCGAAGTGATCACGGACAAAGCGCCAATGAACTTCTGGTACATGGGATTGATTGCCCTTGCATTCCCCGATGCGCGGATTATCCATTGCCGGCGTGAGCCACGCGATAACTGCTTGTCATGCTTCTTCCAAGCACTGAACGCGGGACACTCGTACAGCTTTGACCTAGAAAACTGCGGCAAGTTCTATAGGCATTACCGTGAAATCACAGATCACTACACACAGGTCCTCTCTGATGATCGGGTCGGGCTTCCTGTTTTTGAGAATCACTACGAAGACACCGTAGCAGATCAAGAATCCAAGACTCGCGCACTCTTAGACTTCGTGGGATTGGACTTTGATGAAGCGTGTCTCAACTTCCATAGTTCTGGTCGCGTCGCGCTCACACTCAGCAATGATCAAGTGCGCCAACCAATATACACAACCTCGACCAAAAGGTATGAGCGGTACGTTGCTCATATCGACCCGCTTGTGGCTGGACTCGGAGATCTAGTCGAAACAACACACGCCAGTTAAGATAATTTATGCGAGGCTTCGCGTCTCGAATCACCTATAACGAGATTTCAATGCAAAGCAATCCACAAACAAACCCGCAAACTCCCCAAGCGACTCCAAAGGACTTCTTTGAACAAGCAAAGCAGCTGCTCGCAGCGGGCGATGTATTTGAAGCATCCAAGCGCGCCGGCAAACTCCGGGCGCACTTCCCAGAAGAACCCCCAATCCTTGCGATACACGGGATAACACTCGCCAAACTCGGTATCTACGGACCCGCAATCGCGGATATGCGAACTTCATCAGAGCTGACGCTCCAGTCGCTGCAAACCCAGGATGAAGAAGGGGAAGATAACCCCGCACGCCCTCGCATTGTTGACCAGTACATCCGTCTGCAAACCGAGATCGGTCGATCATTGGTCGCGCTCGGAGACATTCAAGACGGCAAAGACGAGATCCAACTTGCGCTGGATATGGATCCTGATCGTCCGGATGTCATCGGTGGGATGGCTGAAGCGGTCTCTGCGAGCGGAGACACTGACGGTGCCTATGCAATGATTGATGATGCGATGGAGCGGAAGCTCGACGAGATGACCCTCATGCTCAGTTATGCACGCGTCATTGATCAAGCTGCAGACTTTGATACACAACGCGCGACCGCATGCAAAGACTCACTCGCAAAGCATGTTCAAGAAATCGGACTCCCAGCAGGTCTCCTTGCGACCCTCTTGCGTGCACACGGCACCATCTGCGATCGTCTTGGTGAATACCAAGAAGCATTCAACTCATTCCGAAGAGCTGCCAAACTAAGAAGGGGCGGATACAACGCGGAACTCAACGCGAAGATGACCAATAAAGTTATCGAGAACTGGACACCCGAAGCAATCGATAAACTGGTCAGACCAGAGGGCGAAATCGGTGCCCAGCGTGTACTGCTGTGTGGGTCAATCCATTCTGGAAGTCCTGAGGTTGAATCGCTCCTTGAAGAACTGCCAAATACAATTTCAACAGGACCGATCGAATCACTGGGCATGATCTGCTCTGGTGTACTCAACTCTGCAACCGGTGTGCTTCGTGCAATGGTCCCTTCACCTGAGGGGCATCGTGGAGATCAGCTCAACAAGCTTGCAATGGCATATGCTCAGCAATGCGATGCTGCGATCCGCATGCACGGGATGCGCACAGTTGATACACACCCGCACAACATCCCGCTTGCTGGGTGTCTCGCGATGGCGATGCGCGGCGTGACAGTGATCCAATGTCGAAGGGACCCTGTCGAGCACACATTGGCGATCTACTGCGACGAGATGGCGGGAAATCATCCGTACACCGGTGATCTTATTTCAACCGCGTCGTATATCAAAGACTCTGAGCGACTCATGGATCACTGGACGAGCGTGCTCAATGACGAGCGCGTCGGAGCGCGGGTGATCAATATTCAGTATGAACAGATTCTGAGTGATCCTGAAGGAGTTCTTCGTCAGCTCGCAGAATCTCTGGGCGCTGATGCCGGCGAAGAGGTCTTCGCGGGACTCCAGGCAACTACTCCAAAGGGACCCGGATCACATGCATCCGAGTATGGGACTGCAAGCAAGCAGCTCCGTGAGTTCTTTGGGGCAGCGGTCTGAGTTGTCCAAGCTGAGTTCGGTCTTCTGTGTTGGCCAATCTGAACACAGACCTTATGATCTTGCCAGTGATGGCTATCCGCACTGACATCCAGGCTTATCGCATCCCGCAGTCGAGCAGGCTTCAGGCATTGGACGAGGTCCAAGCAGCTTCTCGGTCTTTGCATTGATGAACCACGCATGACGCTCTAGATGCCAGCAGTTGTAGACCGCGAGTGTGTGGATCGAGATTGGGCCGTGGTCTGGGTGCATGCCGGTGCGTTCCCAGTGCTGATCTTCAAGTTGATATAAGAACGCGATGAGCCAAGAACGCAGCGTGTGGATCGCAGCGACATCACCACCGATTGGTGGTTGCATTGATGATCCTTCTGTGCAGCCGTAGATTGCTGAGTCTACAAACGCGTGCTCGTCAAAGATTGCGAGGATGGGATTGTCTTCTGCAAAGATTTTCCGGATGCGAGTCGCAAAAACCATCTCAACATCAGCAAGATGTCCGAGCACGACGCGGATTGGCCAGAGACCGGTGTTGGCTTCGGGGAGCCAAGCTTGGTTGAGCTGATCGTCAGTGAGTTCAAAGATTCGGGGATCGATACATTCGACACCGACGCGCATCCGCGCAATGAGTTCATCAGTCGACAACGCTTTGAGCGCTTTGATGGTTGTGGGAGAGGTTTTGAATATCGATTGATCAGATTGTGATTCGGGGCTGGTCTGGGTGCTCATGATCAAGGATAGTCATGAATTGCAAGGGTTTATAGGCTTATGCAGGGAAATCGAGAGTGCGTTTTGCGCGGTCAACTATTGCACAAACCAGCGGAGTTTGTAGTTGCCCTGCTCGAATGAAACATCCATACCGACCCAGAGCATTCCGGGACGCCCAATCCGAGAGGTCTCGATCCTGAACATGTTCGTCCCGACCGGTTTGGGGAAAATCCCCGGCGTCCGCTCGCCCATTGGCATGAAATGGAACAACCGATAGATTGAACGCTTGCGGGTAAGCAGCTCATCAAACGCCATCCCAGGATCCAGACCGCGGTCACGGAACTCGTCGACTGTAATCTGTGAAAGGATCTGATTGACAAAGACATCACGCTCCTCATTTTCAAGCGCGTAGATGATGTGGTTCATCAGGTGTTTAATCGACTTCGCGTACAGCGTGACATTCCCCTCGTCGTCTTCGATCCTGATTTTTCCCCCTGGGACCGCGAAGACCGGATGGATCTTGTCCGGATCCATCGGAGCGGCATTACCTTCCTGCGTGTCTTTGAGTTTGTTCAGTAGCCCGGTTCTGCTGACTTCTTTGCGATACTGCTCGCATCCAATCAGAGAAATGCACGCGACAACTACAGCGGTAGCAGCGACTCTGCGTGACTGAGAGAGTTTGGTTTTCTGAAAGTACGCTCGCATAGCTCAGACAGATACGCTCGTGGTTGTCTGCGGTTCGACTGGTACAAGCTGAGGTTCTTGAGAATAACGAGACCAATCTGCGTGCATTCTCGTTGAGCTTGATTGAGCGGGTTCTCCAGTTGCTGATTCGTTGAGCGAGTCCCGGTCCTGATCCTGAACCCAGTGGGCTCCGATTGAATCTTCTCTGTGCAGTGCTGCTCTTGCGATGAGGTGAGCGGTAAAGAGCAGGTTCTGGATCTCCCATCCATCGGGAGTCTCGAAGACTTTGTCGAGCGTGTACCTCCCCCAAATATTAAACATGTCGCATGCATCTGCGAGTCGTGTCCGCGTGCGCGCGATTCCTGCGTTGTACCACATGGTGGATCGTAATGATGATTTGACATCGGTGAGGTCAAGCCGAGCGTGTGAGCTTGGTTCGATCGAGGACACGATGGATGTCGGGGTTACTGCAGTAGACAGCTTCCGAGAGGCAGCGTGTTCTCCCGCAATTGCCCCCATCACAAGCCCTTCAAGAAGGGAGTTTGAAGCCAGACGATTCGCGCCATGGAGTCCTGTGCTCGTGACTTCTCCCACAGCATACAGATTCGGAACATCGGTCTGTCCTGTTAGATCAGTTTTGATCCCGCCGATCTGGTAGTGGGCCGCGGGATGCACCGGGATCGGATCAGTCGCAGGATCAAGCCCGAACGAACGCAGCGTTGCATGGATACTTGGGAAGCGGGCTTTGAAGTTGTTGATGTGTCTGCAATCGAGCCACACATGTTTCCCGCCTTGGATTGCGAGTTGTTGGGAGATCGCGCGTGAGACGACATCGCGTGGTGCAAGTTCAGCGAGCGGATGGATTGCTTGCATAAATCGCTGCCCGGAGTCGTCGAGGAGGTGCGCGCCTTCGCCTCGTACCGCTTCAGAAATCAGCGATCGCGGAGCGCCGGGTATGTAGAGGGTTGTTGGGTGGAACTGGAAAAATTCCATATCACGGATTGTTGCTCCGGCGCGGTACGCCATCGCAATGCCATCTCCGGTTGCGATTTTTGGATTTGATGTTTCTCGATAGACCTGACCAGCGCCTCCTGATGCGATGATCGTTGTGCGAGCGAGGATTACTTGCAATCCATATTTTTTGTGCCAGGTGATTACGCCGTTGACAGGGGCGCCCGGTTGGTCAGACGCGGTGAGCAGATCCAGCGCAAAGCAGTGATCGAACATCCGGATATTGGTGTGCTCTTGGGCGGTCCTGTTGAGTGTGTTCTGGATTTCGATACCCGTCGCATCGCCCCCAGCATGGTAGATCCGGTGTGCGTTATGCCCGCCTTCTCGTCCCGGGGCGAGTCGTTCTTGATCATCAAGATCAAACTGGGCACCCCAGTCCAGCAGTTCTTTGAAACGCGCAGGGCCTTGCGAGCAGACAAGATCAACCGCATCTCGATCGCACATACCGGCGCCAGCGGTGTGGGTATCGTTGATATGGTCGTTGACCGAGTCCTGAGGGCCCGATGATCGCATTGCTTCTGGGAGCACCGCTGCGATCCCGCCTTGTGCCCATGCGGTGTTGGTGGTGTTGATTGCACCTTTGGTGCAGACAATAACATCTCCGCCCTCAGCAGCGCCGATCGCAGAACGCAGTCCCGCGACCCCAGAACCCAGCACGAGCGTGTCACAGAATATCTGAGGCAACAGCCCCGTCCTGAAGGGTATGAGGTAACGCTGGGTTTCAAAGAGTGAGCTCAAGGGATCTCCAAATAGAACTTGCCCATTATTCTAGGTAACTTGCAGGCTAGGTGACTTCCAAACTAGGTGACTTGCAGGTTCATTTCGCACTGACCTGAAACCCCCAAATGACCGATCTAGAGTGGTAGATGAGTAGTTCAGGATCCAAACTCGATATGACGCTTCAGCGAGCCGCAGCTGCACTCAAGCAGGAGCATCTGGGGTCCGCCCTCACGCTGTATCGTAAAGCGTTGTCGATGGATAAGAACAACCCAAAGATCATGTTCAGACTCGGACAGGTCCTGCTCGCAGCGGGTTTTGCAGATGAAGCGATCGAAGTGCTCAAAAAAGCTGCAAAGCGACGAGCGAATCACCTCGATACGCTGGTCGTGCTCTCCCAGGCCCAGCTACTCGATGGGGATATCGATGCGATGCAGGCGACCCTCGAAAAAGCACTCTCCCGCGATCCGACATATGGCCCAGCAGTCGCAGCGCTGGTCAACTCATTCCTGGACTCAGGGAAAACCGAGCAAGCTCAAGGAGTGATCCAGCGAGTAGGAGACCTCACTGATGTTCATCCGCTCGTGCAGATGGCGCAAGGAAGAATCGCACGCGAATCCAAAGAGTACGAGAAAGCTGAGCAGTTGTTTGCTTCGTTGATTGCTCAGGATGAAGTCCCGGATCGATACAAACGATCAGCTCGATTTGAACTCGGATCGGTATTGGATTCGACAGAGCAGTACGACCGGGCATTCGAGTGTTTCGAGCTTGCCAATGCTGGGCATTCTGATGGACGCATGTCGCATCTCGAATCTCTCAAATCAACATGGTCTCCCGAGGTCTTAAGCACGATCCCAGTATCTACCATCCGCGAAGAGCGTCCGGTGATCATTGCGGGAATGCCCCGGTCAGGAACAACGCTCACCGAGCGCGTGATCAACGCGCATCCACTCGGAGCAAGCGTGGGGGAGTGCCCGCTCCTTCTCCAGATGATGAACAGAACACTTGCATCCAACCTTGATCAAACACTCATCGATTTGTACGCGTCTCAATACATCTCTATGCTTGATTCAAGCACGCCAAGCTCCGCAACGCGTGTGATCGATAAGCATATGGGAACCGAAAAAGATCTCGGCTTGATCAGCAAAGTTCTTCCCGGAGTCCGCGTCATCCACGCGATCAGAGATCCAAGAGACTGCTGTTTGAGCGCGTATTTTCAGAACTTTGGGACCAATGTTCCGTACTCGCGTGATCTGGGGATGCTGGGCAGGCAGTACGCGGTCCATCGAGAGATGATGGACTACTGGTCTGAGCATCTCGATATTCCGATCTACACGAATGTGTACGAAGAGTTTGTGAGTGATCCAGATGCACACACGCGAGCGATGCTTGAGTTCCTTGGGCTCGAGTTTGACGAAGCGTGTTTACGGTTTCATGAAGCGAAAGATCATGTGCATACCGCGAGCTCAACCCAGGTCCGCAAACCGGTGTACCAATCAAGCAAGCAACGATGGAAAAACTACGAAAAGTATTTAGCCCCGCTCCTTGAAGGGCTAGGAGAGTATGCGCAAGGTGTACACGGGAGTCATGAATGAGCATGCCAATGAACGGTTCAACGAGTCAGGGTGTGCTCCAGCGTGCAGAGACACTGCTTGCTGCGGGTGAATATGAAACCGCGACGGCGCTCCTCCGTGAAGAAATCGAGCGAGACCCCCGCAACGCTGTGGCCCTCCGATTGCTTGGGTATTCGCTGATGCTCTTTGATAAGACCACAGAAGCGGTTCGGCATCTTGAGTTTGCGAATAAACTCAACCCTGGTCATCCGGACACATTGTGTGATCTTGCGATGGTCTACCGAAGACTCGACCGGATCGGTGATGCGCACAAAGCGCTCGATCAAATTCTTGTTCGTTCTCCAAGTCATGCACGCGCGGTGGTGCTCAAAGCAACAGTGCTCCAGTCGCGTGGTCAATCGGTCAAAGCGATGGAGTTTGTCACCGAGGCGCTCAAGTCATCTCAAGATCCCGGTATTGTCATGATCTACGGCACACTTGCGCGAGAGCTCAAGCAGCAAGGTCCAGCGATTGATCTGATCAGGGCTTCGCTTGAAAGCACATCAGTACAGCGAGTCCGCCGAGGTGAGCTTCTATTCTCGCTCGGTCATCTGCTCGATTCTGTCGGTGAATATGACCAAGCGTTCGAAGCGTTCGAGCTTGGAAACAACATGAGTCCTGAAGGTCATCCGACTGATTTTGATGCCCACCTCGGCAGCTGGACCAAGGAAGCGGTTGAGAGCTTTCAGGTACAACCAGTTGATGCATCGCGCTCAGTGCTTGTCGTCGGGATGCCCCGTTCGGGGACGACCTTGACCGAGCAGGTGCTCGCTGCTCATCCAAATGCTGGGGGCGTAGGAGAGAGCCCGGTCATCAACACTATTCTGGGATCAAAGATTCCCGGGGATCTCTCTGATGAGATTCTCGCTCAGGGCGCATCTACATATCTTGACTCATTGAACGATGTCTATCCCGATCCAAAGATTACTCGCATCATCGATAAGATGCCCGAAAACTACCTGTTCCTAGGCCCGCTCTCGCGGATGCTTCCGGGATCAAGCGTGGTGCATTGCAGACGAAATGCTCGCGACACATGCTTATCGATCTACTTTCAACGCTTCGGGCCTTCAATGCGCTACGCATCAGATCTCAAAGTCTGCGCTCAGCAGTACCTCGGATATTTGCGTACTGTTGAGCATTGGGGTGAGATCCTTGATATCGATATCTTTGAATCTCGATATGAAGAACTCACCGCTGATCCCGAGCCTCGTATCCGCGCGATGCTTGGTCACATCGGTCTTGAGTTCCACAAGTCGTGCATGGAACATCACAAGAGCAAAGCGTCCGTGCATACCGCAAGCGCCGGTCAGGTGCGTCAGCCGCTTTACAAGACGAGCAGGGAACGCTGGAAGAACTATGAAAAACACCTCGGGCCGATGCTCGAGGTGCTTGGTGATGTTGAGTAGTCTGAATCTGGATCAGCTTAAGTGATCAAGAGTCTTATTCGTCAGTGATTTCAATCGCTGGGGTTGGCTCTACATTTTGCTCAGCTGCAGGTGCTGATTGCGCCGCTTCCTGTGCTTCGAGTTCCGCTGCTTCAAGTTCAGCGGTGATTTCTTCGAGGGTTGGCAGTCCGAGGTATACCCGAACCGAATCGGTCAGGTCCGCTGCATCTGGTGGAGTCACAAGCGGGCGAGCAAGGATCTCTTGGGTCACGCCTGTCAGTGTAGTGGTTTGGATCAGATCCGCGCCGCGACGGGTTGTAAATACCCAGGTGTACCCTTCTTGGGAAGCCACTTCATTGACCGCTGCATGGATGGTCTTGTACGCTTCTGCGATTTGATTCGCGAGCAGCGCCTGGTAGTCCGAGTTGATTTGAGTTGTTGCTTGCTGAATCTGGCTGGTCACTTGCTGGTACTGTGCATAAAGCGCCGCTGCTTGTGGATCGTCCTGACTCAGGGTCGACATCTGTGTCTGAATCCCGAGGAGTTGCTGCTCGAATGCTTGGATCTGCATCCCGCTTTGTTGTTCAAACTGAGCGCGTTGGCTGCTTGCATCGTCAGCAACAATCATGATGTCAACAAGGTTATAGATGTCGACAACGCCCAGTTCGCCTTGTCCTGCGGTCAGTACCTTGGTGCCCATCGCGGGGCGCGTCCAGATTGAGCCAGCAACAACGAATGCTGCGAGCAGGATCATAATCGAGAGTGAACGGTTGGAAGTCATTGTGGTTACTCCGTTTGGGAGGTGTGTTCGTGGGGTGCACAGACGCAGGTCTATGCGGATAAATGTCCACAACTGTACGCATCTCGTCACGACCAGTTTGTCTGTGTATACCCTTGTTTTACCGTTTCTGATCAGGTTCTGTTCTCCTGATATCGCTCTCCTGCCCAGTCATTCTGCTTTTTACAGATGAACTATACAGTTAAGGACCTGCTCTATGCGCGACCAACGCCTTGATAAGCTCGCTGATGTCATTGTTCGGTATTCCACAAAGATCAAAAAGGGTGATCTCGTTGCGATCAATGCGGACCCCGTCGCCCTCCCAATGGTCGAAGCAACATTTGAAGCGGTCCTCAAAGCCGGTGGTCACCCGTTCTGGCAGCCCCGAGGTGATGCTCTCGCAGATATCGTCCTTGAACACGCATCCGATGAACAACTCGAATACCTCAATCCGATCGCGATGCACACTGTTGAAACCGTTGATGTCCGCATCGGATTCTGGGCGGATGTCAACACCAAATCCCTCTCCCGCATTGACCCAAAGAAAATCAGTAAGCAGCGAGTCGCCAGCGGGCCTCTGATGGATCGATTTATGAAACGCGCCGCGGAGGGCGACCTCCGCTGGTGCGGGACCTTGTTCCCAACACTCGCATCGGCGCAAGATGCAGAAATGTCCCTGACCCAGTATGAGAAGTTCGTCTTCGAAGCAGGACTCCTCCACCTCCCCGACCCAGTCGCAGCATGGGAATCCATCCATGCTCGTCAACAACGGGTCTGTGATTTCCTGCAGACCAAAGACGAAATCCATTTCAAAGCGCCCGCGCGCGATGGGCACGACGGCACGAATCTGGTCGTCGATGTCGACAAATCCAAATCCATCTGGATCAACTGCTCAGGAGGCGAGAACTTCCCGGACGGCGAGGTCTTCTGCGGCCCCCAAAACGCCAACGGACATGTCAACTACACCTTCCCCGGCGTCTACAACGGACGCGAGGTCGAAGGCATCCGCCTGGAGTTCAAGGACAACCGCGTCGTTGGCGCGAGCGCCAAGAAGAACGAGGAGTTCTTGTTTGCCATGCTCGATCAGGACGAGGGCGCCCGCAACATGGGCGAGATCGCGATCGGGACGAACTATTCCATCAAAGAGTTCAGCAAGAACACGCTCTTCGACGAGAAGATCGGCGGGACATTCCATGCTGCCGTCGGGATGGGGTACCCGGAGTCGGGCTCAACCAACGAGAGCGCCCTGCACTGGGACATGGTCTGCGACCTGAGAGAAGGCGGCGAAATCACCGCCGACGGCGAGGTGTTCCACAAGGATGGGAAGTTCCTGAACCCGGATTGGCCGGGGAATGAGTGATGCTAGATCGAACGCAAATTGAGAAGCTGTTCAAGTCTTTAAGCAATGATGTGTTTGAGTTATGCGATGCATACGGGTTTTTGAATGCACTCAAATACAAACGAGATTTAGAAAATTACCCTTTTGAAACTTCAACTCCACAGCAGGGGCTTTATCAATTGTCTCTGAGATTTGCTCATGTTAGTTTCTTCATTGCAGTTGGGCGATTAATGGATTTTGATGATAAGAAGAGTAATTCGCTAGCATACGCGCTTCGTCAGTTGGGGCTATACAAGCCAGATGTTGAACATCTCACAATTATCTGGAGTTTTAAAATGGAAAATTGGTCTAGTTTTTCGAGTAATACGCAACTAACGGAGAGTCAACTCAACACAATCAGAGGTGAATATGAGGAGCGTGTTGAACGTTGTAAAGTTCTCTTCCAGAATCTGATAAAAGATTTTGATCCGATCCAAACAATGCGCCACAAATACTATGCACACACTGACAGGTCCCACGCAAACAGGGAAGTGCCTTATTCATTGAAGGTTGCCGATGTAGACAAGTTTGTGGGTGATCTAAAAAATTTCTTCAACGAGCTATCTGGTATATTCAGAAACGGGAGTTACGCATTTGATCTCGACCAGGGAGCAAGTGCAGCTCGTGAAATGCTATGGCTAAAGCGAAACGAAAGACTCGACTTTGGATTGTCTCTCTTGACTAGCGATGGAGAGAGTGGGATATCCGACCAATCACTGAGGGACGCCGTTGTGAATTTCTATAAGCGGAACGAGCCGTTTGAACACGAACCGCACAACACTGTGTTGCAGGATTTGAAATCCAAAGCAGAAGATCGGGAACAAAGAAGGCGTGCTCAGTTCAAAGAGTAATAGGCCCGGTGCCCTGCTTTGACCGTCTTCGGCAAAGCAGGTCTTCTCGAATGCCAACGATCTCCGTCCCTGCTTTGCCCTGCGGGTCAAAGCAGGGCACCCGCTATTGAAGATCAAGGGGATCATTCCCTAAGGGAGGGAATGATCCCCTTGATCTTCTTCTATAAAACTCTCTATAAACCATCTCTAAGAGTCTCAATACCCAAGGGGATCATCCTCTGGGTGAGGAGATGATCCCCTTGCCTTCCTTGCGATATGTCCTCATTTACTATTTAGAGTTCCAAGGTGATCAAGCCCTCCCTTAGGGCTTGATCACCTTGGATCTTGATCATCTTCCAATACTCTCAAAACATTTCTATCTCTCTCTAAACCCAAGGTGATCAAACCCAAGGGTGGGGGTTTGATCACCTTGCACTACGCCTGCTTGAGTTTCAATGGGTCTTGTTTGAACGCGCCCATGCCTCCCGTGTCGGGGAGATCGAGGTCGGGGACGGTGCTGAATGAGATCCTTCGCGGCGCGGATCGTTTGGCTTCGTGCATCGCGCCGTAGTAGATCGACGCGTGCCCGTGCTTGCGGTTGATCTGGTCCATCGTGTGGGCGAGGTTGGTGTGCTTGCGGTCCTCCTCAAACAAGGGCTGCTCGGTTTGTGAATCCTTGACGAGCCCGCCGAGCGTGACCGCGACGCAGAAGACGAACGCGTGAGGCTGGGGTCTCCAGAGACGGTCGAGATGGTGCAGCAGACGCACCGTGTCCTGGCAGGGTTCGAGGTTCGCGTAGGCGACCCATGAGGGCGCGTCGATGGGTTTGATGCTCAGCGTGATCTTCGTGCACCAGAACCCCTCGAAGCGCATGCGTGCTGCCGCTTTGTGGAGCAGACGGATCGCGACCGAGCGTGCTTTCTCCGCTTCGCGCAGTTCGGGCGCGAGCACATGTTGATGCCCGCAGTTGCGCCGCTTGGTCGTCGCGATGTGAGGCTCATCGCCCTTGAGCCAGTGGTACCAGATCTCCCCAAGCACCCCGCCCCACGCGCGTTTGAGCGTGGGCTTGGACGCTCGACAGAGCTGCTCGGTCGTGTGGATGCCGTAGCGGTGGAGACGGTTGCGGATGCCGTCCGCGATGCCCGGGAAGTCGGTGATGTCGAGCCCGTGGAGTCGCTCGGGGATGTCCTGTCGCTGGATGACGACGAGTCCATCAGGTTTCATCATGTTCGACGCGGTTTTGGCGAGCATCCGGTTGGGCGCGATCCCGATCGAGCAGCGCAGGTAGTCGCCCGCGATGGTGCGGATCGCGTGTTTCATCTTCATCGCCAGCTCCCGCGCCCGGCTGATCTCTCGGTCCGGGCCGGTGAGCTTGAAGCTCATCTCGTCGATCGAGTACACACCCTGAACCGGGTACACGGTGTCCACCGCTTCGAGGATCTTGTGATGGGCCTTGATGTACTCATCAGGACGCGCCAGCACAAGCGTAATCCCGGGGCATTTCTCATGCGCTTCCCGCACCCCGCAGCCGGTCTTGACCCCAAAGTGCTTTGCTTCGTAACTCGCTGCGATGCAGCAGGTTGAGCCGCAGTCGTTGGGGACGACCCCGACCGGTCGTCCCCGTAGATGAGGCTGGAGTTGTTGTTCGACAGAAGCAAAGAACGAGTTGAGGTCAAGGAACAGAATCATTCCTAAAATATACCGAACAAAATTAGTTTGTCAACACAATTGTACGGAATATGATAGGGCTTCAGATTGGTAATTCTGAAGCTTGGTTCAAGGATGGGTGAGCGAGGTATTTGATTTTCCATTCGTCAGGGTTCTTGGGAATGCAGTACACTGGCTGAGTGCCTGTGCGTCGCGCGGGTGAACCGATGGACTCCAGAGAGGTGGATGTCATGCGTGGATTACGATTGGTATGCGGAGTGGCTGGATGTTTAGCGATTGGTGTATCGGCAGCGCCATTGTGGGCGCAGGCAACCCCGATACGATCAAATGTCGTGGCGGATTCTAGAATTAATCTCAGTGTTGTTGATGAAAGCGATGAGCTTGTGGTCATCGACGAACAACTCGATACCACCAATGCGCTGGGGCCAATATCTGCTCCCGTCGTGATCAGTTCTTCGCAGGGGCTGTACACCGCATCTTCGCAGAGCGCAGCGACCTTTGTGGATTCAGATCATGGTCAGTTCAATGGATCCATGCAATATGAAGGCAGTATTGGGTCGGGTAAAATCCAAGCGCAGTCGTACGGACATTCGCTTTTTTCTTCTTTTGAATATGATTTCAGTCTCGCGTCTGACGGTGTCTTCAGTCTGTCTGGTTTACTGGTCAACTCTGGGCCATCACCGATCCAGTTTAACGCGGTCGTCCAGGTGTATGCAGAAAACGCGGGCGGAGTATTTACGGGACCCTTCTTTTCACAGATCTACACCGACCCACAGTTTGATGGTGAAGTATTGAATATTCAGGTTCCCTTAACCGCTGAATCTCAAACATACCGAGTACAGATCCGGCTCAGTCACAGCGGGGTCGGGCCACTCGATCGAAGCCCGCTTGGTGGTTCTCTATCGGTAACATGGGAAATTGAATCCGAGAGTGCATGTCCAGCGGACATCAACGCCGACGAAAGCCTGAACTTCCTTGATGTCAGCGCGTTTTTGACCGCATTTGCAGCACAAGATCCAGTCGCGGATTTCAACGACGACACGAT
Organism: Phycisphaerales bacterium; assembly: GCA_045105315.1. Lineage (GTDB taxonomy): Bacteria > Planctomycetota > Phycisphaerae > Phycisphaerales > UBA1924 > UBA1924. Next base: position 23,507 of record JBGCDI010000012.1, read on the forward strand.
GTTTAACTTCTTGGATGTGTCCGCATTCTTGAGTGCGTTCGGTGCTGGCTGTCCGTAAGAGTCCGGGTGTTACCAGCCTGCGGGTGTGTAGTCTGCGGAGTGGAGAAGTTTCCAGATAGCATCAAGCAACTCATCGGTCCCTTGTCCGGTTGCTGCGGAAATCGGGAAGACTTCTTGGTTTGCATCAAGCTGAAGCGCCACGCGCAAATCAGCGATGTGCTGAGCGTGTTCGTCTTCTGGGATCAGATCAAGTTTGTTAAGCGCAATGATCTCAGGCTTCTCCGCAAGCATCGACGAGTAATCCATCAGCTCTTGACGGATCGAGGTGTAATGCTGCGCAGGAGTCGGTGTGTTTTCAGGATCACCCTGGGTGTCATCGGGGAATGCATCAAGCACATGGATGATCACGGTGGTCCGCTCGATGTGACGGAGGAACGAATGCCCAAGCCCCGCGCCCTCCGCAGCGCCCTCAATCAAACCCGGGATGTCCGCGATGACGATCCGGCGCGATTGGTCGAGCATCGCGATGCCAAGCTGAGGGGAGAGTGTCGTGAACGGATAGTTTGCGATCTTTGGTTCGGCGCGGGTGACCGCTTTGAGCAGTGTTGATTTGCCCGCATTGGGGAGACCGACAAGACCAACTTCTGCAATGACCTTGAGTTCAAGGATCAGCTGAAGCATCTCGCCTGGTTCGCCTGGTGATGCGGTGCGGGGTGCTTGGTTGACTGAGTTCTTGAAGTGTTCGTTTCCGAATCCGCCTTTGCCGCCATGGGCAATGATGATTGAGTCCCCAGGACCCAGATCCGCGATTTCTTCTCCGGTATGTTCGTTGTAGACGACGGTTCCCGCAGGGACGCGGATAACGCGGTTCTTTGCGTCGGCGCCGGTGCATTGTTTGGATCCGCCCATCTCGCCGTGATCTGCTTTCCACTCGTAGATCCCGCGGAAGTCGATGAGCGTGTTGACGCCATCATCGACCGAAAGGATGATGTCGCCACCTTTGCCTCCGTCGCCGCCATCGGGTCCGCCTTTGGGCATACCTTTGGCTCGTTTGAAGGAAGCTTTGCCGTTTCCGCCGTCGCCAGCGGTGACCTGAATTCGTGCGCGATCGATGAACATGGGGAGGTAGGATATCGTGGACCCGTTCAAGAAGCGCGATAAGGAGGGGGGCACGATGAGAATCACACGAGAAATCGACGATATTGACCCGCTGGGAATAAAGCTCAGCACGGTTCGGGCCGATAAAGGCTAGTGAATACCCGCAAAACGGAGCGCTCAACGATGCAAACTGCCCAGATCAACCCAATCAATCGCCGAGACCATGAACGATTCCGCGTCAACCCGGGATACACCTCCATGGCGTTGCGCCTGCATCCAGACGAGACCGAGTTCAATCTCGAAGGGCATGTCTACGACATCTCCGAAGGCGGAATCAGCTTTGAGCTCGACCGTCCGATCGATCCGGGACAGACCGTATCCGTACGCATCGACCTCCCTCTAACCGGAGAAGATCACGGCCCAGGACGCGCGATCTTCATGACCGGAAATGTCGTCTGGTGCGACCTCGATGAACCCGGCGCCTCACGCATGGCGGTCGCCGTCACCCGCTTCGACCGCGCCGGCGATAAAGAACGACTCATCCGCACCCTGACCAGCGGTCACCACCTCCGCGTCGCGTGAGTTTGTGAACCAGATTGAAGTTACGAGCCGCTTCCTAGAAGGAGCGGTTTTTTGTTGAATATGCTTATGCATGCACCTGAGATGGCACAAAATAGAGGACGACCGTGGCAAGAAGCACAAGCCTTGCACGATCCGTGAAGTGTCCAAGAGTTCGGGGATGGATCGAGTGGGGTTTGTGAGGCCGGGTGATGCCGGACGGTTTTGGCCAGTCTTCTTGATGTCCGGGACACTATACACGATCGGGCTGCAGATATTCTTCTTGGTGTTGGGCACCGATATGCGTGACTTTGTGTTTACACCATCGTGGTTCATGATCAACGCATTCTTATTTGTAGGCTTTGGTGTCCCGGTGGGCCTGGTGATTCGATTGGTAGGCTGGAACAGCGCAGAGCATGCCAAGCGTGCTGTATTGTCGATCGGCTATTGCCCGAGCTGTACGTACAGGTTGTTCGATCTTCAAACTGAGGATGACGGGTGCGTGGTGTGCCCAGAATGTTCTGGTGCATGGAAAGTTCAATGAGCTAGATGTTGGGGGTGAGCAAGACAAGCCACTCGGGATTACCCTTGCCCTTGTTCTTCCGCTTCTTCTTGCGTGCGCTTCCCAAGATCGGGCTGCGTGTCCATCCCAAGACTTTCCATCCCATATCGGGGAGCGAATCACGGACGCGTTCTGCGATTTCGCGCGCGAGGTCTTCGGTCAGGATCATCCCATCTGCGAGTTCTTCTTTGGTTGCTTCGTAGTGGGGCTTGACGAGGGAGATGATTCGCCCATCGTCTTTGAGCCAGGTCCGCGCCGCTGCGAGTGCACGCTCTTGTTTGGTCCATCCGAGATCCATGACGATCAGATCAACACCCTTGGTTTCAACGACGCTGAGTGGTGGCTCGGTATGGAGCGCGTTGGATCGTTCGTGGACGGTTGTGCGATCGTCTTGGCGGAGTTTCCATGCGAGCTCGCCATAGGCGGTGTCGATGCAGTGGACATGGGTCGCGCCGTGATGGAGGAGGCAATCGGTGAATCCGCCGGTCGAGCATCCGAAGTCGGCGCAGATCAGGTCTTGCGGATTCAGGTCAAACTCTTGGAGCGCGTGGTGGAGCTTGAGCCCTCCTCGCGAGACATAGGTGTATGCATCTGTGTGTGTATGTGGGTGTGCATCTGCGTGTGCATATGGGATACCCTCACCAGAGTTTGCACTGGCATCAGATCCGGCAGGTTCAGGAGCAGACGCATCACTCACTGGTGACGGATTTCTGTAGTAGAAGTGGTCGTGATGGGGGAATGACTCACAGGGACACCAACAATCGCGATCTTGAGTTCATCGGCGCGTTCGATCATCTGGATCCGGTCAAGCATGATCACATCACCCGCAGCGATCGCAAGACAAGTACACCCATTCTTTGCAAGGTTCTCGATGGTCTTGAGTCCCACAGTCGGAACATCAGATCTTCGATCGTGCTGAGCGCGGGCGCCCTTGGCGAGTGTCCATCCGCCTCGCTTGCAGAGCGATGCGGTGCGCTCGATCATCCGGTCGGTGCCTTCGACCGCTTCGACGGAGATCACATCCAGATCACGCACCGATAAGGACTGTCCGATGTCAAGACGAAGGAGTTCAGTGAGCAGTGGCCACACAAAGTCGATATCCGCTTGCTGGGATGCGGTTGGTTGGGTCACGGTCATGACCCCTGGCTGGGCAAGCTGAGACTGGATGGGGATTGTGGAATCGATGAGCGAGACTCCCTTTCGGTCGAGTTCATCCGCGACCGCTTTGAGCAGCGCGTGTGAGCGACGGTCGTGACGCAGGTGTTTGAACATGACCATCATCGTTGTTAGGTCAGGAATGTTCTTGAGAAAACGCCAGCGTGTGTGCATGATCTCGGACTTGTCAACATTGCCCACCATGATCGCGTGGGCAACGCCTTTGCTTCTGAGTCTACGCCCCCATGACCCGATCCGCAGAATCCCCGCGTCCTTGAAACTGGTGCATATATCAGGAAGGTTTGCATCGTACCTATTATGAAGACCCACAGCGTGGACCGGGTGCCCCATCTCTTTCAGGCCTTTCGCGACCAATATCGGGAGCCGACCACCACCCGCGATCAAGCCGACTGGCGCAGGGGGGACCGGGGGGTCGGGCAAAATGGAGAGGTTTCCAGCCATGGTGTGTGAGCGGATCGTATTCCCGCGATGAGATTCTATCGGCAAACTGGACTGTTTTGAGCAAATCGTGGGCGTTGAGTAGCTGAAAAATCCTCTTGCACCGGTCAAGAAACGCCCACAACACGGACGATACATGATCCATGGCGATGAGAGCAGTCCCAGGAATTCCACCAGCGGGTGAAATACATCCCAAGCCAAACGAACGACCATGGCTCGGGGTGCGTTTTACATGCAGCGGTGCGTACCAACGCGTCTACCGGAGCGCCGATGGAAGTCTGTACCTCGCCCGATGCCCTAAATGCTCGCAGTGCATGCGGTTCCGGGTCAGTGGGGATGGGCAAGGCACCGACCAGCGGTTCTTCAATGTGTCCTGCTAGGACGATGCTTCTACGCGTATACTTGATCTATGAGTAGTTCAGCATCGCCTTATGAGATTGTCCGTACCCCCGAATCGTGCGCCTTGTCAGGTCAGGAGCTTGAAGTGGGGGAACTTCACATTGCTGCGCTGCTCGAAGTGCCTGGTGAAACAGCGCTCAGTCGGGTGCTGTACTCAATGAATGCATGGGAAGCAGGGGTCGAGTATCCACAAGGGGCCACCCTTTTCGGGTTCTGGAAAAGAACCGTCCCTGAGCCAGGTGAGAGCAAAAAAACACCCCTGGTCTCCGATGATGAAATCTTCGACCTCTTTGAACAACTCGGAGAAGCAACTGAAGACAAACAGGTCGGATTCCGGTATCTCTTGACCTTGATGCTGATGCGGAAAAAAAAGGTCGATCTTGAAGGCATGGTCCCCGCAACCTCAGAGGCTCCATCCAAACTCATCGTCCGTCAGCGCATCAAAGGAGGCGGAGGCCCGGTCTTTGAAGTCATCGATCCGAAAATGGATGACGAAGCGATCGGCGCAGCAATCGAAGAACTCGGACAAGTGATGCACATCGAGCACCCAGACGCATGAACACAATCACCAAATATGTTGCTCTCGCAATCGCCTTGATCGGAGTTGCCCTAACAGCTGGATGTAGCCCCAAAGGCAATATTCGCACCGAGCAAGTAAACGATGTACTCGTCGAAGCCTTGACTCTCACGCACAATGAACGCGTAGAAGAGATCGAACGGCTCTGGGCGCGGGTTTCAGTGCGCATCAAGGGCAGTGATGCCAACGGGAAATCATTCGAGGAACAAGGGGAAGGCCACCTCCAAGTAACGCGTCCAGATCAAGTGTCGCTTGTGATCGGGAAACTCGGGGAGACCTACTTCGCGTACGGCTCAAACACCGATCAGTACTGGATGTACGATCTTTCAAACTCAGACCGGAGGGTCGCGCTGATTGGTGCCGTTGAGAACATCACTCCGGATCGGGCGGATCAGATCGGGCTGAGTGTTCATCCGGGTGATCTGATCGCATCACTTGGAATTGAACCCATCGATCCAGACAGGATTATCGAATCCAGGTGGGTGCTCTCGGAGGAACTCGTGGTCATTGCCCAGTCATCTCGGTGGGGAATCAGCGAGTACTGGTTTGATCCAAGCACCGGATTGGTGATGCAGGTGCTGAGTCTGGATGGTGATGGGCGAGTGATCGCACGCACCGGACTTTCAAGATACAAAGAGATGTTGGATGATCAAAAGCGCGGGACGGGAGTGATGGTGCCTGGGAAGGTGGAGATCACGCGAGAGGGAGCCGGTTCGCAAGGAGAGTTTGTGCGGATCGAGCTTTCCGAGCCTTCTCAAAAAATGATCAGATCCATGGTCTACAACCCCGCTCGGCTCTCGCGTGTGTACCGGGTTCACGAGACGATCGATCTCGATCAGTGATTTCTAGATCAGTCCAGAGCATCAAATCGACAAGAATCGCTGAATCTTGACGGTCTTGGTCCGAGAACTTCAGACAGATCGCTTTTTCTGCCGACATAACAGTATCGAAACCTTGTGCTTTGGGCACAAGTTGTAGTTGCTGTGCGCGAGGATCTGAGTGAGCGAAGAACCGGTACAAGATGGAAGCGCCGATGCTGGGACTGATTCCGGCGGACAGGATCAAGAGATTGATGCTGGTGTGGTGATCGATCCGGTGGAAGCGGTCAAAAAAGATTGGCGTAGTCTTTGGCAAACCCCCGCGCTCCTCGCTAGCGCTGGAATCCTATTGCTTGGTCTTGCATATACGATCACCACCAAACCCGATCCGGTGCTCAAACCAGCACTCAAGCAATCCGATGTGCTCCTGGATGCAGAGCAGTATGAGCAAGCGATTGAACTGCTTAACACCAAGGTGTATCCATTTGTGAGCCGGCCCGGAGGCGCGAGTCCTGGTGATACGATTCATTATCATCTGAACAAAGCACGCGCGATCGACCGTGGTCAGCGTGCTGCTGGGTTTGCGGATGATCGGAATCATGTATCCATTATTCGTGAGTACCTCGAAGCTGAACGGCTTGGCGCGGTTCTTGGCGCGGTGGATCTTGCAGCGCTGTCAAGAACATATCTCGCGCGTGATGATCTAGCGACGGCCAAAATCCGTGCATCGCAAATTCCTCTAACTCGGAGGGATCTTCGCGATGGATTGAATCACCAGATTGTGGAGAACCTGCTTGATCGCCCGGTTCCAGAAGAGGAAGCCGCGATGGAGGTGCTTAGTGAACTGCTCGCGGACTCTGATCTCCCGATGAATGAACGGGTATGGGCGATGGAGCGTCAGTCCAGGATCCAGCTTGAAAATGGGTTTGTTGATGAAACCATCACCAGGATCCTGAGAGAAATGCCAAGACTGGAGCGGGCACAAGCGGATGGGCGATCGCGACTCCATTTGCTGCTGGCGCGAGGGTACTTGCAGATCGGCGCTCACGATCTGGCTCGCAAACAGATCGAACATGCGTATGACCAAGCGGGTGCGGGTGATCCACATTATTCCGAGATCTTGCTCGCCAACGCTCGGCTCGAAGACATAGAGGGCAACATCTACGAAGCTCGTGACCTCTACGCGCAGATCACAGAAAACTACTCACGCGACCGCTCGTATCCATGGGGTTTAGTCGGTCTGGGTGAAACACTTGCAGCAGCGGGTGAGGCTGAGCTTTCGATGGAAGCGTATGACACACTTGTAGGCAACTACGACTCGATCGGTATCGAGTCTGAACCAAGCAGGGCGCAGGTGCTTGATTCGCTCCTGGCTCGTGCATCAGATTCGCTTGCCTCTGGATCGCCGGAAGATTCACTGCGGTATGCAGGGTTTGGAGAACGGATCTATTCCGGTCAAGAGATTCCTTCAGGGATTCTTGCGATGCTTATGGATGCCCACACCGCGATGGCGGAGAAGCTCCTTGGATCATCTCTTGATGAATCCCCATCACTGCTTCAGCTCGACCCCTCGACGCGCTCACAGGTGCAGCGTCATTTGATATCAGCTGCAACGAACGCTCGGATGCATGCAGAACGATTCATTGTCAGCAATCTCCCGATGCACGCACGGTCCCTGTGGATCGCAGCAGATCTCTACGACCGCGCCGGTGATCAGCGCGAAGCGATTATTGCGTTCCAGACCTACGCCAACTCGATGCCATCTGATCCGCGATATGCTGAAGCGCTGTTCCGGTTGGGCGAATCACTTAGAGCGGTGGGGGATTTTCAGAAATCTGCAGAGGTGTACGAACAGCTGATCCAGGATCGTGAAGGCGTGCTTGGCGCCGATATTGGCCCATTTGCAGATGCAAGCTTTGTCCCTTTGGCGCAAGCATATTTGTATGATGAAGATACAGAAAATGATTCCAAAGCAGAGCAACTTCTGGTCACAGCGCTCAACGGGACCAAGGTGTCCGCAGAGACAGAGCTGTACCGGAGAGCACTCCTGGAACTTGCGGGTCATTACGATTCAACTAATCGGCCCGAACGCGCGATCGAGCGGTACGAAGAGTTTGTTTCCCGGTATGACGGGGATCCGGAAACAGCGGTGGTGATTTATCGTCTTGCAGAAGCGCATCGTCGGTTGGGAGATACCATCGAGCAATCGCTGGGAGACGCGATGCCCGCTGCAGAGCGAAATGAGCGGGCTGCCAAAATGCGGACTCACCGCATGCAAGCGATCGAGCATTATGACGGAGCGATCCGAGCGCTCAGCGCCCTTCGGCTCACGCGCCGGGGGATCTTTGAATCAATCGCTCTCCGGAATGCGTATTTCTATCTGGGTGATTGTGCGTTTGATCTGGGTGAGTACGACGATGCGATCCGGTATTATGACACAGCTCGTGATCGGTATGCGGACGACCCCGCTTCGCTGGTCGCGATGGTTCAGATTGTCAATGCGTACATCGCGCAGAACGAGATCGGGCGTGCGAGCACCGCCAATGAGCGTGCTCGCCGGTTCTATAGCACCATTCCCGACGATGTCTGGGAAGACCCGAATCTTCCCATGGACAGGGCGGATTGGGAGCGTTGGCTGGATTCGAGTGCGATGCTTTTGAGTGGTGTGACTGATCCTTAAACTGCTGGGTGAAGTGGGGTCTGGGTTTCTGAACTCTTCATATCAATTGATCATAAAAAGGACTCAAAGTGGATGTTCTTGCGCCGATTGTGGAGTTGGGCGCATGAACAGCCGATAACTGTGCGGATCAGAGATGATCATGCACGATCAAGCATGATCAAACCAAGGAACACTCGTCGTTGAATGGATTCAGCGTCGCGGACACCCGGAGGGTGTTGAGTCAAACGGAGGTCACGGATGACCATGGAACGGGCAAAGCCCCACGAACGCATTGACGCGCTGCTCGCGCAGATGCGGATGCTGTGCTCAGAGATCGAACAGATCGGGGCTCAGCAGCAGAAGCAACTCGAGGACGATGAACTCATCGAGTTCGTTCAGACGCTCGAGTCCCGGAATCCAAAGATCGAGTCGCTAGGTTTTGCTGGTAAGCAGATCCAGTCCCTGCTTGATGATCGGTCCGTGACCCCTGGTCAGGTGCTTGCGACCCAGCAAGAGCTCTCGGAGATTTCCGCTTTAATCGTTGGTGTCCTTGAACGGGATTCAATGCAGCAAACAATTGTTGATCAGCGCCGGAGTGAACTCTCCAAGCAACTCAGCGGCGTCGGAGCATCAAAGAACGCTGTCCGCGCGTACAGCGGCGGGAACCAAACACCCAATCCCACCCTCCAAGATCGGGAGGGGTAGTCATGACTACGCACGCGACCAATCTATCGAATGCAGCTCTGGCAAAAACAGATCTGGCGGGAGCAGAAGCGCACGCACCGGTGCCGATCGCTGATCCAGCGCTTTCTGCTGGCGATCTTGCTGAACTCATGAGTTCATTCAATGAAGTCACTGCAAAGCTCGAAAAGACGCACGGCCAGCTTCGCGGAGAAGTCGTTCGACTCAATACTGAACTTGCAGAAGCAAACGAAGCGCTCCAGCGATCCAAGCGTCTCGCGGCGCTGGGTGAGATGGCTGCGGGTATATCACATGAGATACGGAATCCTCTTGGGTCGATCCGCCTGTATACCCGAATGCTCAAGGAAGATCTCGTCGAGATGCCCGAACAGTGCTCGATCGTTGAGAAGATAGGCAGAGCGGTGACTGGGCTGGATCAGATCGTTGGGGATGTGCTTGCGTTCTCGCGTGAGATCCGTGTGCGTGCTGTGGAATATGAAGCATCGATGCTGATACAAGAAGCAATTGATTCTTGTGCTGCTGAGCTTGATGGGCTACGGGTTTCTGTTTCTGTGGAATCAAGCTGTGAGACCATTGTGTGTGATCCGGCGCTTGTGCATCAAGCGCTGATCAATGTCATTCGTAACGCTGCCCAAGCCACCAATGAGCACAAAGCACCTGAAAGTGATCAGGATGATATCCAAATCCGGATGCAGCGAGACCAGGATCAGCGGTTTGAGCTTCTCGTTTCAGATAGTGGGGGCGGGATCGAAGATGCGGTGATCGAGCGGATCTTTAATCCGTTCTTTACTACGCGCGCTGCGGGGACAGGTCTGGGGCTTTCGATCGTGCACCGGATTTTAGATGCGCACGGGGGGTCAGTGCGGGTCGCAAACAAACTAGATGATTCGGGATGGACAAGCGGGACGGTTGTCTCGTTGGTGCTGCCAGCTCGGATCGGTCAACGGAATACAGCTGAGGATGTTGAGTCGCTCGGTCAGGTTGTGGTGAGGTCTGGGCGCATGTCCCAGCCAAAGGAAACGGCGCCCTCGGCGTCCGGACACAGTGAACCAATGGTTCAAGGGGATGTCGCGTGAATACGAAATCGGTCTTGGTTGTGGATGACAAAGAAATGATGCGTGACTCAGTGGGGTCAACGCTCACGCGCGCGGGATTTGCGGTCAAAACCGCGGTCGATGCGCGATCGGCGCTCAAAGAAATCGCGTCAAAGCGACCCGATGTGGTCGTCACCGACCTCAACATGCCCGGCATGACCGGGGTTGATCTTGCAGGAGAAATTCGCTCGATTGATGATGAGCTCCCGGTCATACTCATGACCGCATTTGGATCCATCGAGACCGCGGTTCAAGCAATGAAAAATGGCGCATATGACTATCTCACTAAGCCCTTTGAAGGTGATGAGATGATTATCGCGGTTAAGCGAGCGATTTCGCATGCGTCTGTGCTTCGTGAGAATGCGATACTCAGAGCAGGGGTTCGTTCGTCGAGCCATCTTGATGGTCCGTCTGGTTTAGATCGAATCATCGGTCAATCCGCAGCGATCCGCAAGGTCCGCGAGCAGGTCCGCGCGGTCGCATCAAGTCAAGGGACAGTGCTGATTACTGGTGAATCTGGGGTTGGTAAAGAAGTGGTCGCTCATGCGGTGCATGATCTGAGTCCTCGAAATGAAGCGGCGTATCTTGCGGTCAACTGTGCTGCTCTCAATGAGAGCTTGCTTGAATCTGAGCTCTTTGGTCATGAGCGCGGCGCGTTTACTGGCGCTGATAAAATGCGGAAAGGCCGGTTTGAGCTTGCGGATCATGGTTCACTCTTGCTTGATGAAGTTTCGGAGGTTTCGCCTCAGATACAAGCGAAGCTGTTGCGCGTGCTTCAAGAGCGCGCGTTTGAGCGAGTTGGATCGAGCACGACTATTGGCGTTGATGTTCGTGTGATTGCGACAAGCAACCGTGATCTACCCAAGGCGGCATCGATGGGCGAGTTCCGTCAGGACTTGTTTTACAGGCTCAATGTGCTCCCGATCCAGATTCCGGCACTGCGTGATCGACTCGAAGATGTCAAGCCTCTTGCTGAGCACTTTGTGAGCAAGATCTGTGTTCGTGATGGACGCAGGCAAATCAAGTTGAGCGATGATGCGATCGCGCTGCTGAGCGGGTATCAATGGCCTGGTAATGTCCGCGAGCTCCAGAATATCTGTGAGCGTGCGGTTGTTTTGTCTGATATTCGCGCGACACAGATTGAGAGCGCAACGCTTGAGCCTTGGCTGATGGAATCTCGCCCGACTCCCAAAGCAATGCCTCTTCGCCCGGCATCTGAATCAGCTGCACAAGGATCGGTTACGCGTGATGTTTCGATGCCTGCTCCGATGTCTAATCCGATGTCCGGTCCGATGTCCGGTTCGCTATCTTCAGCGGGCGCGGGTCAATCAGGGTTTGGGCATTCGAGTCTGAGTTCAGGTCATTCGGGGATGTCTTCGTCATTTGCAGAGCCCAAGATGGACTATCGACCTGGTGACAAGACGCTTGCAGAAATCGAGCGTGAGGAAATCGTTGCCACACTCCAGCGGTTCAACGGTCACCGTCAAAAGACAGCCAAAGCATTGGGGATCGGTGTCCGCACGCTTGGTCTGAAGCTCAAGAAATGGAAAGAAGACAGCTTGGTTTCACAGAATCTCTGATGGATTCGTCGTTGGTACCAGTTCTGCGAGGTAGTGTGTAATGTTGATACGAGATCTTTCAACTTCAGGGGCGATGCCCGCAGCAGAGATGCTGATGAAGTTTGCTGGCCAGCGCCAACGGATTCTCGCCCATAATGTTGCCAACATCGATACCCCGAACTTCCAGATGAAGGATGTCGACCCACGCGGGTTCCAGTCTATGCTCGGCGACGCGATCGACCAAAGACGAGAGAAAACCGGCGGAGCGTTCGGGCATCTGGAATGGAATCAGACCAGAGAGATCCGAAAGACAGGGCGTTCAACAGACTTCAGACTCGAGCCTTCTTCAAGCGGCGGGGGCATTCTCCATCACGACCGGAACAACCGAGATCTGGAGCGGATCATGCAAGATATGGTCGAAAACGCGACCGCTTACAGAGTGGCCTCAGATTTGCTGCGTAGTCAGCGGAATCAGTTGCAGAACGCAATCGCTCAGCGTGTGATCTGATCACAGACAACTTGCAGATTGTGGGAGTGGAGTAAGGATTTAGTATGTACGGCGCACTTGATGTATCAACCAGCGGCATGATTGCTCAGCGGACACGCATGGAAGTGATCGCGTCCAACATTGCCAACTCGAAGACTACCAATAACCAGTTTGGAGAGTATGAGCCATATCTGCGCCGAGCTGCGATGTTTGCGCCTGCAGAGTCGCGTGATGGTGCTGGGGCGGGCGTGCAGGTGGTTGATATCCATATCCAAGAAGGCTCAACGCGTCCGGAGTATCGTCCTGGCCACGACCATGCGGATGCCGACGGGAATATTCAGGTGCCTGATATCGATACCACCATGGAGTGGGTCAATGGTTTACAAGCGTCTCGAGCGTATGAAGCGAATATCGTGGCTGCGGAAACCAGCAAGAACATGATGGCACAAGCATTGCGGCTTCTTGCCTAATCTGATACACTAAGCAGGACTATACGGAGTACGAAGCGTGAGTGACCCACTAGGGCTAATTGGTTCATCTGGAAACGCGGGGCAGATGCCCGGCGGTCTTGGTGGTTCTGGTCGACCCGGTCAACACGCAGACGGCCCAGACTTTAAGTCGGTCCTGATGGGTAACTTGAAAGAGGTCAATGCCCTCCAGCAAGATGCAACCCAAGCCGCAGAAGACTTAATCACCGGTAAGCGTGACGATATCGAAGGTGTCATCGCAGCGACCGACAAAGCGGACACCGCGTTCAAGATGCTCCAGGCAATGCGAAACCAGGTCATGCAAGCGTATGACGAGGTCAAGCAGATGCGTGTTTGATGCTGAGTTAGGCTTCATTCTGATCCATTCTTGGGTCAGTCCAGAGCGCAACAAACAACTTTTTTTTCAATCTAGGCGCGGAAGTTGCTTTCGCTTGTCAAGCTTTGCGCTGAGCATGGCCGATGCTCTTGTGTACTGCTCATCGAGCAGTGGTGTCAGGATGACACATACACCGGCATGGAGGCCGAAGTTTCTATGAATCAGCTGCGCCAAATGTTAGATAATGCTGGGGTGTACATCGGGAAGATGACCGCATCCCAGAAGCTCTTGCTCGCGTCACTTGCGGTGATCGCAGCGATGACAATGTTCCTTGTATCCCAGTATGCATCAAAGCCAGCGCTCGTCGATCTGATCGGTGAGACCGGTGATGCGATGACTATGTCCTCACTGCGGTCCGCAGGAATCGAAGCTCAGCTCGTCGATGGGAAGATCCAGGTCCCCCCAGGTCAACGCAGTTCGGCAGTCGCTGTCCTCGCTCAGTCAGGGCAGCTCCCGGGTGACACGACCTTAATGTTCCAGAATCTTATTCAGTCCCAAGACTGGAAAGCATCCAAAGAGCAGCATCGCCAACAGTTCACCATCGCGCTTCAAAATGAGCTCTCAAGAACAATCTCCCAGTTCCGCAATGTGAACAAAGCAAGCGTGATTCTGGATATCCCGGTGTCTTCAGGACTTGGTCGAGCGGTCAAAACACCGAGCGCTTCGATCACCATGTTCAGCAGTGGCGGGGTCGTCGGTCAAGATACGGTCGACGCGGCAGCTGGGCTTGTGATGGGTGCGGTCTCGGGACTCAATGCGAAAGCGATTCAGGTCATCGATGGTTCGACAGGTCAGCCCAGGACAGTGTCATCCGCTGATTCCAGACTGAGCTCCAAGTACATGGACCAAGCGCAAGCGATCAAAGAAAGCAAAGAACAACAGCTCCAGCACATGCTCGGTCATATCCCAGGTGTGATCATTTCAGTCACCGCGATGGTTGATGTCAAACGCGTTGACAGTGTTGAGCGTTCATACGCAAAGGTCGACAACGGAACAGTCTCTGCGGTCAAGACACAAGAGAGTGCCGAGGACACCATGCAGCAAGCGGTCCGGGGGGCTGAGCCTGGTGTGCGATCGAATCAGACCGCGAGTATCAATACAGGATCAGGTGCGGGCAACTCGTCGAACTCTGCTGAAACAGTCAAAGAATACGAGAACCAGTTCGGATATATCGAGAAGCAAACCATCGACCATCGCGGAATGCCAACGCATCTGCGAGCTTCGATCATCGTTCCTGATGAGTACATCCGTGAGCTGTTGGAGGGTTCACGGTCAACCGAGGAAGATGGTGCAGAGCCTGAACCGGTGACGGCTGAGGATATCCGCGAGTGGTTCGAAGGGATGGACGGGAACTCTGGGTTCAAAGCGCAGATTGTGAAACAGGTTACGCCTCACCTTCTTGGTCAGAACCCCGATGGTTCAATGCTGATGGGGGAAGTGGTGGTCTCGAAGATGCCAATCGGTGAAGCGTACAAGCGACTGGGGGCAGTTCAGTCTGCTGGGTTTATGGGAGGGATGCTTGGGTCCAGCGGTGGGGGTGGTTCACTCCTGCTTGGGAACGGGAATCTTGTCGAAACAGTGTTAGTGGGTGTGCTTGCAGCGGTCTCTGTTGTGTTGATGTTCACCATGGTTAAGCGTTCAAGCAAGGACATCGAGCTTCCAACCGCAGAAGAACTTGTAGGACTGCCACCTCAGCTCGAAGGCACTTCTGATCTGATCGGGGAAGCAGACGAAGGGGATTCGGCGCTTGCGGGGATTGAAGTCGATGATGCGATCATCCAGATCCAGCAACTCCGTGATCAGGTCAGTGAGTTGATCGCAGCTGACCCTGAGGGAGTGGCGGGAATGGTCGAGCGATGGGCAGAAGTAGACGAATGAAGCTCAAGGACGAAACCGTAAGAACCGAGGATCGTTAGATGGCGCGTAAACCCAATGAACCATTACCAGATGATATACGAGAGCTCGCGGGCATCTCGAAAGCAGCGGTGCTGCTGTTATCTGTTGGTGCGGACCAAGCATCGACCGTTCTCAAGTACCTGCCACAAGAGAAGGTCGAAGAAATCACACGCGAGCTTGCATCCTTGGGCCGGGTTCCCAATGAACTCCAAAACGCGGTAATCGAAGAGTTTTATAATGTGTCTGTTGCATCACAATATGCAAACGAGGGTTCGCTTTCATATGCGAAACAGCTTCTGCAGAACTCAATGGACCCGAGTGATGCAGAGCGAGTGCTGGGGCAAATTCAGACCCAGGTCCAGAAGACCCCATTCAGCTTTCTTCAGCGTGCAGAGAGTGATAACCTGCTGACCTTTATCCAAGAAGAACATCCGCAAACGATCGCTCTTATTCTCTGTCATCTTTCGCATCACAAAGCTTCAGAAATCTTGGTCGGTCTCGCGATGGAAAAGCAGCTTGAGGTGATTAAGCGGATCGCGAACATGGAGCAGACCAACCCCGAAGTGATCAAGGAAGTTGAGATTGGTCTTGAAAGTCGATTGAGCAATATGCTCATGCAGAACATGGAAAAAGCAGGCGGTGTGCCCACAGTCGCTGAGATCCTCAACCTTGCTGACCGTGCGACTGAGAAGACGCTCATGGAAGGTCTTGAAACCGATGATCCGGATCTAGTCGAAGAAATCCGGCGATTGATGTTCGTGTTTGAGGATATCAAACTTGTCAACGATAAGGGCATCCAAGCGGTGCTCAAGGAAGTTGAAAACGACGAGCTTTCGGTCGCGCTCAAAACCGCGAGTGAAGCGCTCACCGAGAAGATCTTCAGCAACATGTCAGAGCGTGCTGCTGAGATGGTCAAAGAAGACATGGAGTTTATGGGCCCGGTACGAGTCTCGGATGTTGAGACCGCTCAGCAGCGCATCGTTGATATTGTGCGTCGTCTCGAAGAAGCGGGTGATGTCATGATCGAAGGACGAGGCGGTGACGGCGAAATGGTTGTCTAAGTCTTTGGTGTCTCTTGCTCACTACTAGAGGCGTGAAAGTACTGAAAGGGATCGATATGGGAATCATCAAACGAGCCGACCTCGAGTCGTACACGCGCGATGCGGTCCCGATGGATCTCGGTGATCTCCACAAGCGCGGTCAGTCCGTGATCGAAGCTGCCCAAGAACAAGCAGCCCAGATCATCCGCAGCGCCAACGAGGAACGCGAACGACTCATCAGCGATGCTTCTGCAACTGGTCATGATCAGGGCTACAACGAAGGGCATTCCAAAGGACTTCAAGAAGGACGAGAGCAAGGCGTGATCAATACTGAGGAGTCGCACGCTGCTCGTCTAAATGAGTTGATGACCAGCTGGGAACAAGCACTGAGTTCTTGGGAAGACAGCCGGGAGAACTTGATGATCTCGGCACGAACGGAAGTTCTTGAACTCGCAGCCCAAATCGCAGCTCGCGTGATCAAGCGGACCATTGATCTTGATCCAGAAGTCGTTGTGGATCAGTTGGAAGCTGTGCTTGAAACACTTGTCACACCCACCGATATTCGTGTTCATGTGCATCCAGAGGATGTAGCGCTTATCTCGCGTGTAATGCCCAAAATGATTGAACAATGCAGCTCATGCACACATGCCGAACTCAAAGAGGATGACACACTCGCACCAGGATCATGCGTGGTCACGACCAACGGAGGCGGGGTGGTTGATGCATCGATCAAGACCCAGCTCGACCGTGTAGTTGCGACGCTGCTACCGGCGCACAGAGGACCGGACTACGATCAGCATCTTGAATCCGATCCGCGCGAGACGAGCGCACAGCATAAGGATCAAGATACTGAAGATATTCACGACGACGAATCCAAGGACGATGCTGCGTGAATCTGCTTTCTAGAGAGCTTGAACTGGTCGCGCGGGCGAGTCCGATCGAGATCCAAGGGCGCGTTGCAACTGTGCGCGGGATGACGATCTTTGCTACGGATCTCCCTGTCCCCATTGGATCGCTTGTTCATATTCATGGTCTAGATGATCTACAGATTGCTGGTGAGGTTGTCGGTTTCGATGATGGGCGCACCATCGTGATGCTCCTTGCTGCGACGACCGGAATTGTCCCGGGGTCATTAATCTCGATGCAGCAAGTTCATCAGGTTGCTCCGGTGGGAGCGCATATGCTCGGCAGGGTGCTCGATGGAATGGGCAGACCTATTGATGGTCTTGGACCAATCCCTGAGACTGTTCAGCGTCCTATCAATCCCGATCCGATCGGCGCTATGAACCGGAGGAGGATCCAAGACCCGCTCCGGACCGGGGTGCGGGTGCTTGATCTCATGACCCCGATTGGTCGCGGTCAACGGCTCGGGATTTTCGCAGGTCCCGGTGTTGGGAAATCAACGCTGCTTGGGCAAATCGCGAGGGGGACTGATGCCGATGTCAATGTCATCGCATTAATTGGTGAACGCGGACGCGAGGTTCGAGACTTTATTGATCACGCACTTGGTGCAGAGGGTCTTAAGCGTTCGGTCGTGATTGTAGCGACCGGAGATGAATCACCGCTGCTCAGGATCCGGGCAGCAAAGCTCGCGTGCACCGCAAGCGAGTTCTTCCGAGATCAAGGGCAAGATGTGTTATTGATGATGGATTCGGTTACACGCTTTGCCCACGCTCAGCGTCAGGTTGGATTGTCGGTTGGTGAGCCGCCCACGACCAAAGGATACACTCCGAGTGTGTTCTCTTCGATGGCAGAACTCCTCGAGCGTGCGGGAACGGTTGAATCAGCAGATGGAACCGGTGGTGGTTCGATTACGGGCCTGTACACAATCTTGGTCGAGGGCGATGACATGTCTGAACCCGTCAGTGATGCTGCTCGCGGGATTTTGGATGGTCATGTTGTGCTCTCACGCAAGATCGCTCAAAGCGGGCAATACCCCGCGGTTGATGTATTGGATTCAGTTTCTCGAGTCGCCAGCGATGTGACAGACAGCAGTCACCAAGCATCGAAACTCCAGATCTCAAAGATGATCGCGAAGTTCAGAGATGTTGAAGACCTCGTTCAGATTGGCGCCTACGCACAGGGCGCGAATCCAGAAGCGGATACCGCGATCGATTTATACCCGGTCATCAACGAACTACTTGGACAGCGGACCGATGAGCAAGCGCCCTTTGAGCCCGCTCGTGACATGATGGTCAAGCTAGCGATCCAGTCGGGCGACATGATCCAGCAGCGCCGAGCGTTTGCACAGTCACAGCAATCGCAAGGGGCTCCGACGGTCGGACCACCTGCAGGAAAGCTTGGGAGCTAAGAAATGCGTGGGTTCGTCTTTCGGCTTCAACCAGTACTCGATCAGCGCGAACGCGAAGAACGCGACAAGAAACTGGCGCTTGCTGAGATAGAACGCGAGCGATTAGAACTCGAGAATCAAATCCGAACCTACCAAGCAAATATTGAGCAAGAGCAGAGCAGTCTTGCTCAGATGCTCATTGGAACCGATCACATCGATTTCAAAGGGGCAAGGCTCCAGGCCAACGCAGCAATCAACAACAGATTTGCTGCCCAGCGCACAGTGCTGGAACTCGCGGGGGTGCATCACAAGATGGAGCAGGCCCGGCAAGAACTCCAGGAAGCCTCCGCGCAGCGCAAAGCTGTGGAACTGCTCAGAGACCGTCAGCTCGAAGAGTTTAAGTATCAACAAAGACGAAGAGATTCCCTAGAACTGGACGATATGTCCGTCATGCGCCATACCAAGCGTGAAGGAACGATTCTATGAAAAAGCTCATCAAAGCACTCGTTGTTGTCGCATTTCTCAATCTCATGGCTGTAGTGGTCGGGGTTGGATGGATTTTTGCGTCGGGCAGAGTCGACAAACAACGAGCAATCGATGTCGTAGGGATGTTCGAAGAAACTACCGCGATGCGGGATGCTCGTATCAAAAGCGAAGAAGCAGAAGCACTATCAGAGCTGCAATCATCCGAGGTCGAGCTCCCAGAACTCGCGATGAATACCGATGAACTCAACGATATCAGGCTCCAACTCACCCAAATTGACAGAGCTCGACTCGAACGAATGCAGCGCGAAATCCAGGATCTTCAGGATACCCTCAAACGCGAGCGGGCTCTGCTATCAATCGAGCGGACCGAGTTTGTTGAGCAGCAAGAAGCATTTGATGCAATGCGTGCGCGTCTTGCAGAGATCGAGGGGTCCGATCAGTTCGGAAAGTCATTGAGTGTGCTCAAAGAAATGAAACCAAAGGATTCGAAAGAAACCTTGAGTGTGCTCATCGAGCAAGGCAAGCGGGAACAGGTCGTGACCTACTTGAGTGCTTTGAGCACGGGTGTACGAACTGAAGTGATGTCTGAGTTCGTCAAAGCGGGTGAGGCAGAGTTGGCAGCCGGTTTGCTGGAGTCTATCCGGATGCGCGGCCAGGAAACCGCGCTGGCGGATGCAACCAGCAATGACAACACTCCAAACCCAAACAACACACCAAACCCTTGAACACGCGTTCTCAATAAGCAGCGCAGGTTCTACGCCTGATCGCGCAGCATCCACTGCACACGGCGCAAACACCGCGAGTGAGTTCTCAGGTATTTTGGATGCCTTCAGTGAAGATGATTATGCGGCCGAACTTGTAGATCAATCATCAGATGAAACCGCGTCTGAATCTGAATCTGGGGATGAAGCTCAGAATACAGAAGTGAATGCAGGGTCAACCGAAGAAGGCGCGGTAGATCCCGATGCATCAGCAGATGAAATCGAACAGCTGGTGCCGGTTCCAGTGGTCAAGGTGAACTCCACAGGAGATATCGCTCGTCAGCTCAGTCATGCAGCGGACATTGATTTGGCGAGTCTTGCAGGTGCTCAGCTTTCAAAGAACGCATCGCTGGGGTCTGACCCAGCTCGCGTATCTGCTAGCGCAAATCAACTTCAGTCTCAAAGCGGTTCACAGGTTTCGAACTCGAATCACCAAAGTACGCAGCAGTCAGATTCCAATACGCAACAGCATACATCGCGATCTCAGAATCTACACACGAACCACCCGGATGAGCTGCGTCCTGCGACGAACGGTCTGCCCCAGCACGGTCTACCTCAACACGGTCTGCCCCAATCTGCACAACCTCAGTTCGTACAAGTTGCTGCACAAGACCCAATCAATCAGAACGCAAACGCAGCCCCCCAACATTCTCATAGTAATCAGTTCCAGCATTCTGCTTCCCAGATCAGTGCTCAGTTGGGTGCGCAGCTGGGGGCTCAAGCCGTGTTCGTTCAGCGGAACACTGACCAAGCAACACACTCAAAATCTGAGGGGGTCCGCGCGATCAACGAAGCGGCATCCCTATCAGGTATCCGCACCGTTGCTGGAAGCGAATCTTCAAACCTCGGAGCTGGGCAGGGCAATACAGATCAACGATCGTTAGAGTTTGCCAACAACGCGACCAACGCCAACAAGCTTGCTCAGCAGTCAAGCGACGAGAACACAGTGATGCGGCAACGGGTCATGAACCAAGTTCAGCGCGGGCTCGCTTCGATCATGAACACCAAGGGGGGGACGATGAAAATCCGTCTAAGTCCCGAGCATCTCGGTGAGGTGAATATCGCGCTCAAAGCAAGTGATGGGCATGTGCAGGTCTCCATCGATGCTCGCAATGAGCAAACACGAACCATGCTCAGCGATGGGCTCGATGATCTTCGTTTGATCCTTGAATCCAAGGGCGTTCAGGTTGATGAGCTGCGCATGCAAAGCGCCAGCGAGAACGCCTTTTCACGGTTCCTTGGTGATACTCAAACCGGAGCAGGATCTGAGCAAGATTCAACGAATCGTCAAGGTCGCGAGCGCGATAGTTCTTCCACACAAAGCGATACACAAGATCAGAACTTGAACGAAGAAGAGACAGCAACGAACAAATCGGGAAGCATCTGGACCGACCTAGGTTTAGACGCCATCGCGTAATACAAGAAGTCGAAATTCAAGAGGTGTTGATATGAGTGCAATCAGTGATTTTTCGAGTTCAAACCCAGTGTCATCCGACGATGCGCTGAGCACACTCAGCAGTGGTCAGTTTCTGCAGATCATCTTTACTGAGCTGCAGAATCAAGATCCGCTTGAGCCGCAGGACACAGGCGCGATGCTTGACCAGTTGTCGACACTGCGCACGATCGAATCTGATACACAGATGGTTGAGTCCCTTGAGAATCTGGTCTCGCAAAATGAGTTTGCCGCTGCGTCTCAGCTCATCGGATCGCTGGTCTCGGGTGTGACGCTCGATAATCAGCGGACCGCCGATCTGGTGATCTCGGTATCCCAGACTTCCCAAGGCCCGGTGCTGAATCTCTTTGATGGTTCGCGGATGTTCTTTGATCAGGTCGATGAAATCGCGGGTCCGATCGATGACTTTGCCAATCCGGATACCGATGTTGATGGTGATGATGGAGATGGGTCGCCGCCAATCGGGGATGGTGATGGCAGCGGAGAGATCGCCCCAGCTCTCTCGGTTGTTGGTGATATCGATATGGTCGATCTACTCAATGACACAACCGATGATTCACCAAGCGATCGACCGGTTGTCCCAAGTGTGAGTCCCGGGGGGTGAACTTGCTGAGGAGTGATCGTTGACAATCAATGGCAATCAACTTTTGTCAGCATTAAGTTCTGGGATTCTCCCCGACTCGGGTTCGCATGCGCAGATTAAGCAGAACCAGAGCAGCTTGAGCTTTGAGGATATTCTCAAGCGCGTCGAGCGGGGCGAAGCAAGCGGGATCGGAATCAATCTCGGGAAGGATATCGATCCATCTACGATCGACGAACAATCCCGCAACCAAGCGGGGCTCGCTGCGGATCGCGCTGCTATCAAAGGGATCCATCACATGATTGCTGATCTCAACGGTTCGCTGCTGCGCGTGGATGTGCAAAATCGTGTAATCGAAGCGCAACTCGATCGCAATGATGATGCGGTCCTTGAGGGCATCGATGGATATGTCTCGCTAAATAGCACGGATCCGGGATCTAATCAGGCAGCGACTGGTTCGAAGGACGAACAAGATCCCAGTTCACTACTTAGTCACTCCACAACCCTGAGTCCGGCACGCATTGTGCGTAATCAGTCCTTGATCGATGTGCTTCTCAAGCACGGATGAGCGGCGTAAGTCAAAATCAGCATTGAGCTGATTGACTTCGCTTCTCATAAAGATATATGTACCCGGTGAACTACCGGAATGTGAGGTTCTTTCATGGCATCAACCAGCTCGCTCTTCATCGGACTCACCGGTCTCAATACCCATTCGCGCAAGCTCGACATCATCGGGAACAACATCGCAAATGTGAACACCACCGCGTTCAAAAGCTCGCGGATCATGTTCGAAACACTCTTTCAACGCAACCTGAGTTTCGGTACCGCGCCAAGCGCCACCAGCGGAGGTGTCAACCCCCGACAAGTCGGAAACGGCGTCGGCATTGGAGCAATCCAGCGAGATTTCAACAACGGCACCATCAACGCGACTGGAGATCTCAGAGATCTCGCAATCGATGGATCAGGGTTCTTCATGGTTCAGCGCGATGGCGCCACCTTCTACACAAGAGCGGGCAGCTTCCGGCAAGATATCGAGGATAACCTGACCACCGCAACAGGCGAGCGGTTACTCGGATACGGCGTAGACGATGACTTTAACGTCATCACCGGAGAACTTGTCCCGATCAATATCCCGGTCGGTCGACAGACCATCGCAGAAGCAACAAGCAATATCTCAATCGTCGGGAACCTTGATAAAAGCGGAGAAATCCCAACGACCGGATCAATCATCGAGCTGATGGGGTCGACGCTTGCCGGTCCAACAGTGCTGGGGGGCGGGTTCATCAACTCATCAACACCACTGGTCAATATTGATGACCCAGACAATCCCGGGGCTTCCAGGTTCGTCTCCGGTCAAACCATCCGACTCACAAGCGACGCGACTAAAGGGGATGGCTCGCTTGATGAGGTTGATCTCGAGGTGACCGCAACAACATCCGTGCAAGATTTGATGACATTCCTTGATGAAGCACTTGGTATTCAGGATACCGGAGCCAACAACCCAGACGGCTCAACGCCTGGGGTTACGGTTGATCCTGCGACTGGTGTCATCACCATTGTTGGAAATGTGGGGACTGAAAACAACATCCAAATTTCAACAGGCGATATCCGTCTAATCGACACCGATGGGACCACTTCATTGGGAGCAGCGTTTGATACGAATCAAGTTGCTGAGGCTGACGGTGAAAGCGTGCGGACGACGGTTTCAGCATTCGACTCTTTGGGCACTTCGGTGCTTGTTGATATTGTAATGGTGCTTGATTCAACACCAAACTCTGGTCCGGTGTGGAGATACTTTGTTGAATCTTCGGATGACACTGATCTTGATCTGACAGTGGGCACGGGCACGCTGCAGTTCGATACCGAAGGCCAGATCAATCCCGATGAGAACTCGGTACAGGTCACCATTGATCGGGATCAGACCGGTGCGAACACGCCCTTGTCATTTAATCTCAACTTTCTTGCTGATACTGGCCAAACTACTTCGCTTGCGACAGGATCAACATTGATTGGTCTTACAACAGATGGCCTTCCTCCAGGAACACTCGAAAACTTCGCGACGGGTGATGATGGATTGATCGTTGGACGATTCTCCAACGGCGCTATTCGCACAATGGGTCAAGTGGTGCTCGCGAAGTTCTCAAACCCAGCAGGTCTGGTCGATCAAGGCGGCAACTTGTTTGGCACCGGTCCAAACTCAGGTCCCGCAGCAATCGCAAACCCCGGTCAAATCGGTCTTGGCGCGGTCGTTGCAGGAGCGCTCGAATCATCAAATGTTGATCTCGGACAAGAGTTCACACAAATGATTCTCACTTCCACCGGATACTCCGCATCTTCTCGTGTGATCCGAACAACCGACGAGTTGCTTCAGCAGTTGTTAGTGCTCGGCCGATAATGTATTGAGCTCATCAACCTGATGGCAGCACGGAGAAGGTCATGATCAGTGTGACAAGACTCAACGATCAAAAATTCATACTCAACGCGGAAATTATCCGGACCGTTGAAGAGAACCCCGACACCATCATCACACTCGTCTCCGGCGAGCACATGGTCGTCAAAGAATCCATGACCGAAGTCGTCCGTCGCTGTATCGAGTATGGCCGTCATCTCCGCAAGCTCAGCGAGCCCGGATAATCGGACCTGCATCGCGCGTGTGAACAACGAAATCGAGAACAGATCTGAATATCAAGCATTGTGCGGTCGATAGACATCATGCATCCCCATGGACGGGTTGATGCATGGAGGTCGATCCGTGGATATTGCAACGGTAGCTGGACTTGTGATTGCAGCGGTATGCTGTTTCCTTGCCATCCTTTTGGGTGGCGGGAATCCGATCGCAATGATCAACATCCCATCGGTCATTGTTGTATTTGGTGGATCAACCGGTGCAGTCATCGCTGCGTTCCCGCTTGCGAGTTCGCTTGGACTTCCTAACCTGGTCAAGAAAGCGGTCTTTGGAGTCAGCCCGGATCCCTCAGGGACCATCAAGGACATTGTCAAGTATGCCGAGATCGCTCGCCGTGAGGGAATCCTCTCACTCGAAAACCATGTCGAGGAAATGACCGACGAGTTCATCATCCGAGGCATCAAAATGGCAGTCGACGGCACCGACCCTGAACTCATCCGTGTCATCATGGAAACCGAACTCGAAGCAATGATGGACCGTCATATGCAGGGCAAGATGGTTCTCGATCAGTTCGGTAAGTACGCCCCCGCATTCGGGATGATCGGAACGCTGATTGGTCTGATCCTGATGCTGGGTTCCATGGAAGATCCATCAACCATCGGTCCATCCATGGCGGTCGCGTTGATCACGACCCTCTATGGTGCAATCATCGCCAATGCATTCGCGGGACCGATTGGCGACAAGCTCTACGCGAACGACCAAGAAGAAACACGACTCAAAACAATCGTCATCGCAGGCGTGATGTCCATCCAGTCTGGTGATAACCCGCGTGTTGTTGAGAGCAAGCTCCTGACCTATCTCCCTCCAGCAAAGCGTGATGCGTTCCTTGCAGAACAAGCCGCGTAAAAGTGCAGCGATCAGCGCCATGATTGGAGGATGCGATGCCTAAGAAAAAAGAAGCCCCCAAAGCAGAGGTCCCCGAGTGGGTAGTGACTTTCGGTGACCTGATGTCGCTGTTGCTCTGCTTCTTTGTGCTACTTGTATCGTTCTCGGAGATGAAAAAGCCCAGAGAATACCAGAAGGTGATCGATTCTGTGAACGAAGCAATGGGATTCAAAGGCGGTATGGGATTGGCGCATTTGCTCGAACAAGCGGACAACTCCATGGTTTCAAACCAAGAAGAGCGTGCTCGAAGAGATGGTCACAAGAAATCCACCGATGTCAACAACGACTCGAATGTCCAAGGCCGCGAAACACTTGTCAACATTGTTCAAGAAGGC
The DNA here is from genome assembly GCA_045105315.1 of Phycisphaerales bacterium. GTDB lineage: Bacteria > Planctomycetota > Phycisphaerae > Phycisphaerales > UBA1924 > UBA1924. The sequence continues at coordinate 48,910 of JBGCDI010000012.1, forward strand.
GCCCGGCATGCGATCGGTGGATCGATCATGTTCGAAGTTGGCGGATTTGAGCTCACAAAACGAAACCAAGACATGCTCCGTGACAGCGTCGCGCCCAAAATCAGAGGGCTGAACTACATCTGCCCCATTGTGGGTCATGCGTGGGGGCTCGAAGAGAAGCGATCCGGAATGGGGTTCGATGAGCTGGGGTATCGAAGGGCTCAGGTCGTCAAGGATTTCTTAGTCCGGGAATGTGGTGTAGATGCAGCGATTCTGCGGGTTGAATCAGCTGGGGATAGCGAGCCCATGTCCCTCGGAGACGCATCCGGGGGCGGGGGAGGAGCGGGGGGCTCGAACCGCCGAGTTCAGGTGTACCAGACCGGTCGAACGGTTTCCCAGACTCATCCGGACCCAAACTTTACCGGAGCCGGGGGCTGAGCTCAACGCGTCTCACCAGATCAATCGCTGCCCATGCAGCAAGGATACGAAATGGCTGAAGAAGAAACCAAAACAGAAACCACAGAAGAACCATCCAGTTCTAAGGGTGGTGGACTCAAGATGATGATCATCATCGCGGTCATTATGGTCGTCGAGGGGGCTGCGGTCTTCTTCGTGGTCAACATGATGAGCGGGCCCAAAGGGGTCGAAGCGAGCGAGATGGCCATGCTTGAGGGCACGGGTGAAGACGCTCCAGTGGAGATTGATCTTGTCGAAGATCGATTCCAGAACATGTCGACTGGTCATGTGTGGGAATGGCGCGTGCAGATTGTTCTCAGAGCTCGTCAAAAGAACGCAGCACACCTGGAAACCATCAAAGAGCGTGATGCAGCGCTGCTCAAAGAAGGCGTCGCACTGATCTTCCGTCGCGCCCAAGATCGACATCTCAGAGAGCCGGGCCTGGAAACCATCACCCGTCAGTTGACGACCTATGTCAACGAGGTCTTCGGTGTTGATGCGGACGGTCTGCCGCGCGTGGATCGGGTGATTGTCCCGGAATGCAAGGGTTTCCGTTCGGACAGCTGATGCCCGTCAGTCTCCCAAAGTTCCGTTTGAAATCATAATCTAAGCAATATATGCGCTCATGCGCAAAGACTGGACAAGGTCGGCATGAATGTCCGATAGGTATTCCAGCGCCGGGAGTCGGTGCGTCGAGTGATCGAGCGGGCGGAGCCCAAGGAATCAAGCATGGCCGATGAAGCCGAAAATCTACAACCTGATGAGCAGCCGCAAGATTCTGCAGCTGCACCAGATGCAACACCTGAGCCCTCCGCTGAAGATGCGGTGGACGAAGCATCCGCGATTGCTGGAGATGTTGCTGCTCAAGCTGATGAAGGCGCAGAGATGTCTGACGAAGAAGCGGAAGCGCTTGCTGCTGCGATGATTGCGGTGGGGCAGGTCAATCAGAGCGCTGATGTCGCAGCTGCTCCTGCTGCGAGTCCAGCTCCAGAAATGAGTTCTTCAAGCTCATCAGGTGGTTCCCCATTTAGTTCCCCCGAGTTTACATCAAGCTTGTCCGCTGGTCAGCGGAGCGATCTTGAGCTGCTCTCTGATGTTCATATGAATGTTCGGATCGAGCTTGGCCGCACGCACATGTTCGTCGAGGATGTGCTGCGTTTGGGTGATGGCGCGGTTGTCGAGCTCGATAAACTCGCGGGTGATCCAGTTGATGTGTATGTGAATGATCGCAAAGTTGCGCGTGGGGAAGTGCTCGTGCTGAATGATAACTTCTGTGTGCGTATCAGCGAGATCCTTGATCTCCGCGAGAACTAAACGGGTAAACCGGTCAGTATGGATCGGTCAATGTAGATCGGTCAATCTGAACCGATCAAACTAGATCGGGAACGAACGAATCTGATCAGCAACGATCAGCAAGCGGAGGATCCGCTTGAGAGAAAGGCCAGGATGGCGACATGCGAACCACTTTAGGGATGCTGGTGAGCATCCTCATGACACTCTCAGTATGTGCAGCGAGCGTATCCGCCCAGATCGGGCCTCGGTATGACCAAATCGCCGATCCAGCTGTGAATCAGTCGCAAGATCCACTCGCTGCCCCCGCATCGACAGCACGCAACACTATTGAGCCAGCACCAGTTGTCAACGCACAAGAGCAATCTGTTGAGCGGTCCCCCACGCAATCAACTGAACTGCAGCCCCTTGGTTTGCCTCGCGCCAGCAGAGCGTCACAGTCGTCAGAACCACTCGGTGAAAATCAACCCGCAACGCCGCTCAAGCTGGGCAAAGAGTTTGTACGCACCGTCGCCACTCTGGGGGGTGTGCTCCTGCTGATCTTCGCACTCGCGCACATCTACAAACGAATCGCCCGCACCCAAGGCGGGCTCAGCGGGCAAATCGGCGCTGGTGGCAAAGCGCCCGCAGGACTTGTTGAGGTGCTTGGTCGATACCCGATCTCATCCGGGATGACCCTGGTCGTTCTCCGGTTTGATCGTAAGGTGTTGTTGTTGTCCCACGCAGGTGGACGCCGAGGAAAACGAGGCAGCGCGTCGCTTGGTTCAATGCAAACACTCTGCGAAGTCAGCAGCCCTGAAGAAGTAGCATCGATTCTGGGTAAGGTCCGCGACGAAGCGGGGGATTCAATCGCTGCTACATTCGAGCGCACGCTCGAGCAAGCGGGTAACGCAACCGATGCAGAAATCTCGCAAGCGATGTATGAACCAACCCCAGGCATGACCGTTCAGCGCCCTCGAAGAGTCGCGCCGGGATTTGTCAGCAATGACGAAGGTGATCGGCTTGAGCTCACTTCCACAGCTCAGCAAAACGCAGCGTCCCAGGTGCTGCGCCGTCGTCTCGGATCCATGCGGAGGGATCGCTGAGCGATGCGCACTCTCAGGCACATATTGGCTTTGCTGATGATCACTCTCTGTGTGCATACTTCACACGCGCAGCTCGGTCCGAGCCCCGCGTCGCAGCCGGGAGAATCGACACGGACCAATCCGCAGTCCCAGATGAACCGATCGAGCGATGCCTTCAATCCGCTTTCGATGCTTGAAGATGCAGGTTCACTGATCAACACCTCGAGCTCACTCGGATCTGGCATCCAGAGCGGATCGACGACTGCAGACGGGCCGCCCCGTTCTGGTCTCTCTGTTGCACTCAATGTCATGCTGTTGTTGACGGTCATTGCATTGGTCCCCTCGATCATGCTCATGACCACCAGCTTCATCCGCATTATGGTTGTCCTTGCACTACTCAGGCAAGCAATCGGCACCCAGTCGCTCCCCCCTGGTCAGGTGATCACGGGATTAGCGCTGTTCATGACCGCGCTGGTCATGAAGCCAACACTTGACCGGATCTGGAGCGATGCGGTCATTCCCTATCAGAATGGTGAGATCCGAGATGTCGATGAGCTCTGGGTACGTGCATCGACCCCGATGCGTGACTTCATGTTTGATCAAATCGAAGCGACCGACAACTGGTCCTCGCTCTACATGATTCTCAACTACCAAGGGGTGGATACAACCGAGCCCGAATCAATGGTTCGTGCGGATATCCCGACAACCACACTCATCCCGGCATACATGCTGAGCGAGCTCAAAGTGTCGTTCCTTATGGGTTTCAGGGTGTATCTGCCCTTCCTTGTGATCGACATGGTTATCGCTTCGCTGTTGATCTCGATGAGCATGATGATGCTCCCGCCAGTGCTGATCTCGCTTCCCTTTAAGCTCATGCTCTTTGTACTTGTCGATGGGTGGACACTTATCGTGGGGTCACTGCTGGAAAGCTTTGTTCAAGAAGGCGCGAGTTCTCGGCTCAGCGCCACAGCCGCTGCTGCGATCCCGATCATGATGATTGTGCGCATCAAAGAAGAGCGAACCGCAAAGTTTGATGGCGGTTTAGCTGACGCAAGGAACCAGAGGTGGACTAGATATATCAAGAAGCGGGGTCGTCATGGTAGATGAAAGCAGTATGCAGCTCATTCACGATGCTTTGTACATTGTGTTGTTGATCGCTACCCCGTTGCTATTGGTCGGGATGATTTTGGGTTTGGTCATTTCATTGATTCAGTCCGTGACTTCTATCCAAGATCAGACGCTCACCTTTGTTCCAAAGATTATTTCGTTACTTGTTGTTGTGCTGTTGCTGCTGCCTTGGATTTTAACAATCTTGGGTGAGTTTTCGATTGAGATGCTGAAGCTATTCTGATGGTAAGCTTTGAACCCATGCTTGAACATGTGCTGCCGCTGATGCTGGTGGTTGCCCGTCTGACGGGTTTGTTTATGTTCACGCCCTTGCTCCGATCTGGCGCGGTCCCTCGGATCTTCAAGGTGATGCTCGCGTTTATGTTTGGGATTGCGTTGTATCCCTTTGTTCCCGCGCTCGATCCGATGGCAACGATTGATACCGTTCAGCTTGTCCCGCTGCTATTTGCCGAGTTTCTGATCGGTATCTCGATCGGAATGATTGCAGCGATGCCCATGTACGCACTGCAAATGGGCGGGTTTGTGATGGGGTACCAGGTTGGTCTCTCGCTCGCAGAATCGTTCAATCCTGAGCTGGATTCCAATGGTTCGGTCATCGGTATGCTCATGTTTTTCATGATCGTCTTTGTGTTCATCGGGATGGGTGGATTTGAGCTGTTGTTTCTTACGCTTGGTGAATCGTTCCACACCGCTCCGATCGGGATGTTCACCGCAGGAGATGTGCCGCTTGATTTATTCGTGCAGGTCGTGACTTCTGGATTTGAACTGGCGCTCCGTGTTGCTTCTCCCGTGATCGCTGCGGTGTCTATGTCACAAGTTGCGATGGGTCTTGTGATGAAGACCATGCCTCAGGTGAACATCATGAGTATCGGGTTTGCGATCCAGATTCTGACTGGATTGATCTTGCTCATGCTCATGATCAACATCATGGGTGAAGTCGCTGCAGATGAGATCGACCGAGTCATGGACGCTTTGGCAATCTGGGTGCAAGATCTGGCAACCGACTCAGCTCATGCCCGAAGTGTTCAAGACGCAGCTCAAAGAGCAGCAGCGGGGGGGAGCTAAGTCATGGACGATCTAGGTGAACGCACAGAAGCCCCAACCCCAAAAGCTCTTTCTGACGCACGCAACAAAGGACAGGTGCCCAAAAGTCAAGATCTGTCCGGCGCTGTGTTGATGCTTGGAGGTGTGGTCGCTTTGATCGCGCTTGCGCCGATGATCGGTGAGATGTTCCAGCGCATGCTCCGCACCATGCTCAGCGGCGAAATCAGCGTCGATCAACTCTCGATCTCGTCGATTCAGTCCAGCTCAATTCTTTCGATGTATGAGGTCATGCGGGTCATGTTGCCGGTGCTGTTGATCGTGATGGTCATCGCGTACGCGTCGCAGTTTATCCAGGTCGGTTTCTTGATCAGCTCGGACCCAATCAAACCCAAGTGGAGCAAGCTCTCTCCTTTAGGTGGTGTTAAAAGAATCTACGGTAAAAAGGGAATCGCCAAAGCGGTGATCAACACGCTCAAGCTCACGCTCTTGATTCTGGTCTCGATCCTTGTTATCCGCGCTCAGCTCGACACCATCGCAACCCTACCCATGCTCACCGCAGTCATGGCGATGAGTGCGATCCTCAAGATGGCAATGTTCATCGCCATCATCTTGATCATTATTCTCCTCATGCTCTCAGTCATCGACTACATCTTCCAACGCTGGCAGCATCAGCAAGAACATAAAATGACCAAGCAGCAAGTCAAGGATGAACGCAGAAACATGGAAGGTGATCCTCAGCTTAAAGGCAAACGCATGCAAATGGCGCGTGAGATTGTCATGCAGCAGATCTCGCAACAGGTCCCCCAAGCTGATGTAATCGTCACCAACCCAACGCACTTTTCTGTCGCGATCAAGTACGACTCCGATGGTATGGGAGCGCCCAAAGTAATCGCCAAAGGGGCTGATCTGATTGCGCTGAGGATTCGTCAAATCGCGCGCACCAACAAGGTCCCAATCGTCGAGCGCCCGCCTCTTGCTCGCGCGTTGTACTGGGGAATCAAGGTCGGTCACGAGATCTCAGCAGAACATTACGAAGCAGTCGCTGAACTCCTCGCTTATGTGTACAGACTCGAAGGGAAAGCTGACCAAGTTCACAGCGCCGCACAATCAACCATGGAGAACCCACAGCCCCAACCGGCTTGAGCATAAACCCCACCGATGGCAGAACAACCATTCAACTCGATCATCCCCCCATGGGTCAACCGCATCGGTGAATACCGCGGATTGATTGTCCCGGTTGGTTTCGTGTTGATGCTCTCGGTGATCTTGCTCCCGCTTCCACCTGCGTTCCTTGATATCCTGATCGCGTTTAACATTTCGCTTGGTGTGATCATCCTTCTGACCACGCTCTATATGCGCAAAGCACTTGAGTTCTCGGTGTTCCCGTCCCTGCTCCTTGCGACGACCTTGCTCAGACTCGTACTCAATATCGCATCGACACGATTGATCCTAACCGCTGATGCATCGACTCCGGAACAAGCGATCGGTGTTGCAGGGAAAGTCATTTCTGCATTCGGTGTCTTTGTCGCGGGTGATTCGCTCTTTGTCGGGGTCATCATCTTCTCGATCCTCATGATTGTGCAGTTCATGGTGATCACCAAAGGCGCTGGTCGAATCGCGGAAGTCGCAGCTCGTTTCACCCTCGATGCGATGCCCGGTAAGCAGATGGCCATCGACGCGGAACTCTCCAACGGGATGATCACCGAAGACCAAGCACGCACGCGCCGAGACGAAATCGGACGCGAAGCGGACTTCTATGGCGCTATGGACGGTGCTTCCAAGTTCGTCAAAGGCGACGCGATCGCAGGGATCATCATCACCCTCATCAACATCGCTGGTGGTTTCGCGGTCGGGACCATCGATAAAGGGTGGCCTGCTGGGCAAACCGCTGAGATCTTTACCAAACTCACCATCGGTGATGGTCTCACAAGCCAGATCCCAAGCTTCATCATCTCCATGTCCGCAGCGCTCATCGTGACCCGTTCAGGAGACAAGGGCAACCTTGGGACAGAAATCACAGGACAGCTGATCTCTCAGCCCAAAGGGTTGATCATCACTTCGGTCTTCCTCGCATTCCTCGCGTTCTCCCCGTTGCCAACAGTCCCCTTGTTGACCATCGCGATTGGTCTTGGAGTGCTCTCGTGGATTCTGGTCCGCATTTCAAAGGACCAAGTCATCATCGATCGTGAAAATGCTCAGCACGAAGCTGCTCAAGTCGCGCCCGAACCACCACAAGTTGAAGACCTGCTCAAGGTCGATGTTCTCGAACTTGAAGTTGGTTATGGGATTGTGCCTCTGATCGACACGCATCAAGGCGGTGATCTGCTTGATCGCATCAGTGCTGTGCGTCGCCAGCTCGCAGTTGAGCTCGGATTGGTCATGCCCCCGGTCCGTATCCGGGACAACATGCAGCTCCCCCCCAATGAATACCGCGTCAAAATCCGAGGCAACATGGTTGCATCCGGGTATGTTCAACCCACCCAGCTCCTCGCGATGGACTCCGGACTCGTCACCGGAAAGATCCAAGGGTTGCACACCATCGAGCCCGCGTTCGGACTCGATGCCTGGTGGATAGATGCTGGGATGCGGAGCCGGGCAGAGAGCATGAACTACACCGTCGTCGATCCGACGAGTGTGCTGGCGACGCACATCACCGAACTCGTCAAGACTTACGCAGATGAGTTGCTCACCCGCGAAGAGGTCAACAACCTGCTCGAAGGTCTGAAAGAGAAAGCTGCGAAGCTCGTCGAGGAAGCGGTTCCATCGATCATCAAGGTCGGGGAACTGCAAAAGGTTCTCCAATCACTGTTGCGTGAACGCGTCCCGGTCCGTGATATAGAATCCATCCTCGAAACCCTCGCAGATTGGGGCACCAAGACCAAGGATCTGGATGTCCTTGTGGAATATGCGCGCAACGCGCTCAGAAGAACCATCTGTGCTCAGTACGCGGACACCAACGAGGAGGGCAAGCTCACGCTGGTGTGCGTAACTCTGGATCCACGCATCGAAGACCAGATCAGTGCGTACATCGATCGAGGAGCAGCGGGGACGGTTCTCAATGTCCCCGCTCGCGTTGCTCGTGATATTGCTGAATCGGTTGGAAACGAGCTCGGATCAGTGATGGCACGAGGCAGATTGCCTGTCGTCATCGCTTCACCACAGGTTCGCAACGCGGTTTGGCAAATTCTTGAGCCGCATGTGCCTGGTGTAGCAGTACTTGGGTATAACGAGGTCGTGAGTGGGATTGATGTTGAATCAGTGGGTCTGGTTGGACCGATGGGTGATAAACGGGACAGTGCTGCGGGGAACTCGCCGCAAGGTGCGGGTTCGCAATCAGTTCCCGCAGGAGTTGCATAAAGCGAAGACTGCGCTTTGATGCACATAACTTGGCTCATCGAATGTGGACAACCTGTCGACAAGTAGCCAAATCCCTGTAATCACGGTACATTACGAGTCAAGAACTCGTTTCAACCTCTCGCTGCCAGGACGGCTCATACATGAAACTCAAAACATACACCGCAACGACCATGGCCCAAGCACTCGCTCAGGTCCGCAAGGATCTCGGTGCTGAAGCGATGATCCTCCACACCAGATCCTACCGAACTGGGTCCTGGCTCGGACTCGGCGGAAAACCAATGGTTGAGATCACCGCGTCATCTCCGCAACCCGCAGCAGCTCGCAAGCTCCGCAAAGCGGCCAAACCAATCAGCGCCAAAGATCTCGACGACCGCGCTCAGCTCATGAGCCCAGAAACCATGAGCAAGCACGAAGTTGCTGAGCCGATTACTGAACCGATTACTAAGTCGGTCAATGAGTCAGTTCAAGAGCAAGTCTCCGAATCCATCGAGCAACCCGCATCGCTTATTGAATCCAGCGCAAAGCAGGACAAAGGAAACCAGCAAGACGATCGTGCAATCCTCCTTCAAGGACTGATGGGAAGCACGGAATCGATTTACGCTGCTGCATCAAGCACCCCCAGAGCTCACTCCCAATCAACCAAAAACTCAACCGATGCTCCGAACAACACGGGGAAGGCTGGTTCAGCTGATGACTTCGCTGATGGATTCACGCCCACCAATTTCGATCGGATCACAAGCAATATCGATCTTCCAGATTTGACTACTGATGACAAAAGAAATCACAACACAGATCATAAAAACGATCACAAGAAAAAAACCACAAAGACATCCAAAGCATCCTCAGATTCTGCAGCTGATTCAACGCGAAACAATCAACCAGAAAACCGATCAAAATCTGAAACAGAAAAATCTCGAACACATCAATCCAATGCACAAGAACCCAAGTCACAAATAGACCGCGGATACGAAGCATCAACATTCCGCACGCTTGAATCCATCGATGACCTCTCCGATCGCGTTTCAACCGAGCTCTCCGAACACGACCGCACGCTCAAAGAGTTCACAAAGGACCTCCGCAATACACGCGAGCAACAATCAAAGTTGAGTACTCCTTCAACCAGTGTTTCTTCAGTGGACTCAGGTCTACGCGCGATGCCAAACAAGAAAACTGAAACCAGTCCGAGCAAGGCGAACGAGAACGCTTCAGAAACAAAGCAAGACGCTGATTTTCAGCCAGTCTCCGCATTTACAAAGCCAATCCCGACCGAGTCAGCATCCGACTTCGTTTCACACACACTTCCAGAACCAACCTTTGAGATCCAGTCCCCGCCACAAGACACGAACTCAGATTCTGTGAACATCGATACCAAAGACGCTGGTGCCCTTGATCCTGCTCCCTTCAAAGAAACACCTGAGATCGATATCTCCCAAAATGATTCTGCAATGAGTCCGTCTACACCATCCGCCTCATCTGGGCCATCTACCTCATCCGTGTCATCGAATCAAGCGGATACACAAAATCCTGAAGCGCTCCAGGCGCAGATCAACATTTTGCAAAAAATGATGGGGCAGGTGCTTGAGACCACTCGACGGACCGCGGTTGCGGTTGATGAGTCATCTCAACACGCACCTCTTCCGCCCGTTCAACTCTCCGAATCGTTGAGCAACGCGCATGCATCGATGGTTGACAATGATGTCCCCGCTGACATTGCGGATCGCTTTGTCGGCGCGGTTATGGATCGTTTAGATCATGATGAACTCGATGACGCTTCGGTCGTTCGACACGCGATGCTTCGGGAAATCGAGCAATCGATCCAGACTGTTTCTGATTCGGTCATCTCCCGTTCTTCGTCAACAACCGCCGGGCAGACCGGTCGCCCAAAGGTCCTCGCCCTCATCGGACCAACAGGGGTAGGCAAAACCACAACCGTCGCAAAACTCGCAGCAACCGCCAAACTCCGTCATGGAATGAGCGTTGCGCTCATCACTTCGGACACCTACCGGATCGCTGCTGTCGAGCAGCTCAAGACCTACGCGTCGATCATTGGTTTAGAGCTTCGGATCGCCAACAATCCTGAAGAAATGAAATCCCAGATCGAGTCGTTGGGAGACCGAGATCTTGTCGTTATCGACACCGCTGGTCGTTCACAGAATAATCACTCAAAACTCGATGAGCTTGGTGACTTGATCACCGCTGCCCAGCCTGACGAGACGCATCTAGTGCTCTCAGCAACTGTGGGTGACAATGTTCTTGGCAAGACCGCAGCGCGATTCCGAGAACTCGGACCAGACCGATGCATTCTGACCAAGATCGACGAAGCGGTCACGACAGGCATGATCGCAAGTGTCCAAGATCGCATCGGACTCCCGCTCAGCTTTGTGACCGTTGGTCAAGAAGTCCCGGATGATATTCTCCCCGCTCGCGCCGATCGATTGGCAAGGGCTGTCCTTGATGGTCCCGATTCATTGGTGCCTCAAACATAAGACTATTTCATTGTACTGTTACCATTTTTTCCAGGGCCTCATTGCGTATCTCATGACTGTCCAATCTTCCCGTTAAAAGACCGTGCGAATCCAATTGATCCGCATGTACCAGAGGTTGATAGATGACTCAGATTGTTTCGGCATCCAACCAGCAAACCGCTTCCAGTGATGAATCATCACACGACGATCAAGCGTCCAGGTTGCGACAACTCGTTTCCAAGTTTGAGCGAGATGACCACGCTCAGGAGAGCACGCAAGAAAACCTCAAAACACTCCGTCCGCCCGAACGCAGAATCCCGGTCATCGCGATCGCATCTGGGAAGGGCGGCGTGGGCAAAACCACCACTTCGGTGAACCTATCAATCGCACTCGCGCGTCAGAATCGCAGAGCAGTCTTGCTTGATGCGGATCTAGGTCTTGCCAATGCAGATGTCCTGTGCGGGTTGATGCCCAAAGCGCGTTTAGAAACCGCGATCGACTCCAATGAAACACCCTCACTCGAAGATCTCGCGATCGATGCGCCAGGAGGATTCCGTCTTATCCCAGGATCCGTCGGAATCGGGCGCGTTGGCGAGCTCGATCAGCGCGAACGCACAACCCTTCTCAACAGGCTCGAAGACCTTCAGCCTGGAAACGATGTCATCCTGATCGACACCAGTGCAGGTCTCGGAGATTCCGTCACCACCTTTGTTGATGCTGCGGATCTCGGTCTGATCGTCGTCACCCCCGAACCCACCAGCGTTGCTGATGCATACGCACTGATCAAGGTTCTGGTCATGGGTGCCGACGGGAACGGCGAAGAAGAATCCACAAAGCCAAGACCAAAGCTTGCGATGATCATCAACCAAGTCGCCAACGAAAAAGAAGCAAACCAAGTCTATTCCAGAATGGCGGGGGTTTGCGACCGATTCCTTGGGTACCAAATGCCCATGCTTGGGTATGTCCGATCAGACAAGAAGGTCGTTAAAGCAATCAAAGCTCGATCCCCTTACATGATCGAGACCCCGAAATCCGCTGCGGGCCGTGATATGACCAAACTCGCAGAAGCGTTGACTCAATGGGCAGGGATTGAAGGTCGCGCGATGGCCGCCGCGACCAAGCAGCGATTCTTCTCGCGCCGATAATCTCACATACTGCTTGAATCGTTCAGATTTTGGACCGATAGGTGCACATCAGACGTGCAAGCGCCTTTCTGGCGCATCAATTGCGATGGTACCAATGCACCGCAGGTGCGCATCTCTTGCGCAGATCAAGAATGTGCGGTGTTGGGATGTGAATCGAATGTGGATCAAGTTGGTTCCATTGATGAACTGAATAGGTGAACTGAACCGGAGTCCTTGATGAGCGATGTAGATGTAGTTGAAGATGCCCCGTTTCTGACTGGTGATGTCAAGCAAGACGCTCCAGCGAAGGTCATCTCAAGCATCATGGGTCTGATGGGGTTTGCAACATCGCTGGTTCTGGGGTTATTGGCTGGGAACCCGGGCCTGGTTATCTTGGGACGCGCGATGCTCATGCTCGCGATATGTACTGTTATTGGGCGAATTCTGGGCACAGTCGGAGAGATGTGCGTCCGGGAGTTCCTCAATAAATACAAATCAGACCATCCAACCCCCGTACTCCCCGAGCAGCTTGCTCGTTTGTACGCCGACCGCGCAAGGGAAGAATCAATCAGAGAGCGGATGCGAAAATCTGCATGAACTTAATCGGGTTTGATGCCCATATAGAAAATCATTTGTAGTTATTTATGTCTCTAGGAAAAAGATCGAAAAAAACTGATGAAAGACGACCACAGACGCCGGGGTGATTTGGTATACTCCAGTGTCGAGCAAGGACTGCTCTGACAATTCAGCATCTGCGAGTCCGATAGGATAAGTCTCCGCGACTGACCTCAAGACGAACATTTGCGACAACATGTTTGAGTTTGCACTCTCTTTGAGCTTTCAGATACCTGAAACTCGATCAGAGTGGCAACAGTTTGACAGTTTCGGTCAAGGGTCAAGGAGTCGACCAATGACGGCTATCCGTACACGAACAAGAATGTCTTCACGGGCCAGTGCTCGCCATGCAGAACCATCGGGTGTCGCTACGCGCTTCGATGAGATCGAAATGGCGGATATCTGGGTCATGTATAAAGAAGACTACACCGAAGATCTACGCAACTTCTTGGTCGAGAAATATCTCCACCTTGTCCGCTACAACGCGGAACGCATCTATCAGCGTCTCCCAGATGAAGTCGATATCGAAGACCTCATGAGCGCTGGTCTATTCGGTCTCATGGATGCGATCTCCGCGTTTGATACAGCGCGTGGAGTTAAGTTTGAGACCTACTGTGCGCCGCGTATCCGTGGTGCGATCCTTGATGAGCTCCGGTCGATGGACTGGGTCCCCCGATTGGTTCGTCACAGAACTTCCAAGGTCGAAGGGGCGCGTCAGCAGATCGAGATGGCGGTCGGTCGCAAAGCAACCGACGAAGAGATCTCAGATAAGCTTGAGGTTGATGCAGACGAGTTTGTCAAGTTCAAGCGTGACTCCAGCGCGGTCTCCGTGACTTCGATCACACGCAAGTGCTACCAGTCGGATGGTTCACGCGAACTCCGCGAGATCGATGTCATCAAGGACAACTCGCAAGTTGCCCCCGTCAAGCTCATTCAGCGGAACGATCTCAAAGACCTCATGACCAAGGGGTTGACCCGTGCTGAGCGTCTGATTGTGATCCTGTACTACTACGAGGGAATGACCATGAAAGAAATCGGGACCACCCTCGATCTTTCCGAGTCTCGCGTCTCCCAGATGCACTCCTCGATCTTGGCAAGACTCAAAGCACAGATGCAGCACCGAATGCGTGAGCTTGAACCGATGAAATAAACAGGTCCAACTACGAGCGTGCTTCTCGGTTCGCTCAGTAGAGACAACGAACTCTCCTCCAGAACCCGTCTGTTTGGCGGGTTTCTGTTTGCGCAGATTTATTGTCCCATAGTGACTCTCAATGGACATTACTCATTGTCTCGCCTTGAGTGGTGGGTGAACACATCTGCCAACACCACGCAATCCAAGAGTTCCTACACCGATGCCTATGTCGCGATTGGCTCCAATCTTGGTGATCGCTCGTCGATACTCCAAAGCGGCGTGCGGATGGTCAACGCTCTCCCGGGAACAAAGCTCATAACCCAATCGAGCATCATCGAGACCGATCCGGTTGGTGACATCCAGCAAGACCGTTACCTCAATGGTGTGATCCATATCCAGACCAAACTCAACGCGCACGAACTCCTGGAAATTCTCCTGATCATCGAGCAACTTCACGGACGAGATCGTGACACGGAACAGCGGTGGGGACCCAGGACGCTTGACTTGGATTTGATCGTGTTCGGTGAGCAAGTCATCAATGAGCCCGGGCTGCAAGTCCCGCATCCAAGACTCCACCAGAGATCATTTGTGCTCATCCCGCTCGCAGAGATCGCGGGTGATCTCATGCTCCCTGTCCATAACCAAACACCCCGTCAACTGCTCAAGGCACTCGACGGGGCGGGGTAGTTCAGTATGACAGTCTGCAAATGTAATCAGCAGCTTGCTGGTTCGTGAGTGACTCAGCTCGCTTCAGCGCGGGGATGGGCCTGGTTGTAGACCTCTTCGACCCTGCTTGTTGAGAGGTGTGTATACACCTGGGTGGTCGAGAGTGATTGGTGACCCAGCAGCTCTTGCACCGATCGCAGATCCGCGCCGTTCTCAAGCAAGTGGGTCGCAAACGAGTGACGCAGCGTGTGCGGGGAGATCGTGGAATCAAGACCCACGATGCGGAGATACTTGTCAAGCTTGCGCCGGACCGAGCGTGATGAGAGCCCCTTGCCGTGCTTGTTGAGGAAGAGCGGGAGCGGAGTTTCGCCGTTTGAGCGGTTTGCCCAGATCGGTCCAAACTTTGAATCCGCTGCGAGCAGTTCTACATACCGGCTGATCGCACGGATCGCGTGTGATCCCATCGGTACGATGCGTTCTTTGCGTCCTTTGCCTCGGACATGCATCGCTTCGTTCTCGATATCCAGATCGTCGTAGTTGATCCCGACGAGTTCTGAAACGCGGATACCCGTTGAGTACAGGGTTTCAAGCATTGCACGGTCTCTGCGACCAAGCACATCATTATCATTCGGTGCTGAGAGCAAACGCTCGACTTGTTCGACGGTGATCGCTTTGGGGAGTCGCTTGGACTGGCGCGGGGTGCGGATCAGGGTCATCGGGTTGTTGACCGAGAACTCGTTGCGGTGAGCCCACTTGTAGAATGAGCGGAGGGTCGCGATTTTACGAGCCATAGTCGCTGGTGAGTAGTTTTGTTCTCCGAGGAATCCCAGATATGCACGGATCAGGTCCGCATCAGCTTCGCAGATGGTCTGGGTGAGTGTTGATCCTTTGACCATCTGGATCGCGCTTGAATCTGTGCGTGCTTTGAACGCGAGTGCTTCATTGTTTTCGTCAATAGGGTGACCCGCTTCATCAACGAGGTACTCAATAAACTGACGAAGATCCGCGCCGTAGCAACGAGCGGTGTATGGGCTGAAATGGCGTTCATCGGTCAGGTAGCCGGCGAAGCTTTGTGTGATCGGGAGGGTAGTCATCCGTGATTCTCCAAACATATGTGGACGCTGTAATCGGTCGTGTTGAGTGATTCGGTCAGTGATTCAGTGCGTAGAAGACGATCTCTGTAACCAGTCTGAAACGCAGTTTCAAACCTGGTTCTATGAAAAGTCTCTATGTGTGCTATCGGGCGTGTTCTGTGTCGGCTTGAGTCCGATCATCACCATGATGCAGAACTATTTGAGATGCAATCAGTTCTGCGTCATCCCAGGTCATTGCCGACTCCTCGGTATCCGCGAGATCCGCGAGGATCTCGAGCAAATCACGAGAATCCGCAGCGGCGCACGCGAAGCGCCAGAAATGCGGAGGTCGTTCAAGAGTGACGCACACCATCTCAGCGCCCAGATCCTGAGCGACCCGGTTATCCGGTCCTTGGTTACTCTTCGTTGACCGAGTCGGTGTTGAAGGCTTCGGGTGAGGCGGTGATGGATTGTCGTTGCGTTCAGATGGCGGCTGCTTACTCATGGCACGATCCTCGATGCACCCAATGAAGGGGTGTGCTCACCGAGGAGAGGAAACTAGCGAGTCCTGGCGTAACGCAGCCATTCCTCGTCGATCAGTCTCCCAACCGTATGGTGGGCAACGAACTGTGTGTACAGCTCCATGCTCGCGGTATAGATCCTCCAGCGCAACGCGCTCTGAGAATCCGATCGCCCCTCGGCGTACCTTTTGAGATCCATCAACACCGCGTGATCTCGTGCATCAAGATGCTGAGAGACGGAGTTGACCGGATCACCTTCAAAGCGTGATCCATCAAAGTTCCCGAAATCGGTATACGCCATGGTCAGGGCCCGAGGATCCAGATCGGTCTTTGGGCCTTGTTTCATAGCGCCCGGTCTTGAATACAGCGCGAGTGCGAGTCCAAGGACCGGTGGGTCGTATGGGTCGTACGCGGTAATCGAGCCGGCAATGATGCCATCGACACCGAGCGTATTGGCCAGTGCGATTGCTTCATTGGTTGAGGTGATCTGATCGATCCCGGTTTCGCGCATCGCTTGGAGCGTGCGGTTGATCGGGAGACATCGGACCCCTCTGATTCCTTGAACCGCAGCAACGATGGTGTCACCAATTTCATCCTCGCGGATGCTGGAAACGCCGGACTCGTTCATTGGGGGGATAACCGCCCAGAGAACTTCGCCTCGGCTCGTGTCATACGGAGCAACAATCACTCCGGGAACATTGAGTCGATCGCGTGGATCGGTGGCAGCGCACCCACTGAATCCTATGAGGATACACGAGAGCAGAACTGCAAGCATGGTCTGTGCACTTGTCATGGCGTCCTTGCCGAATCTCGGATGAGCCTCCATGCTCATCCAGTTTGCGTACTTGGAAAGTACATTGCTTGGTGCGATCCGGAGACTGACGAGTCAGCTCCTGGAAATCGCGGGAAATGGCGGTGATGCGCCGCTAGACACAGCCGCCGGGTGGGTGGAGACGGGAAATATGTTTATTCGCCTACATTCGCTTCGTCTGTAGGTGCATTGGCAAAGGTGGATCCAAAGTCAGGGTTCCGTAAGCTCGCAGCACGAACCGCCGGTGAGAGTTCCATCGACCAAAGGTGGTCCTGACCATCCATATTTGATACAAAGAAGATTTCGTTGTTGCGTCCCCATGCCGGCATGAGGTCCACCGAGGTCCCATCGGTCAGTTTGACCTTGTTGGTGCCGTTGACCGAAACCATCCAGATTGTGGACATATCCGGGCGAGCGGTGGTCGAGTTGACCCATGATTGTGAATAAGGAACAGCAGCGAAACAGACGAACTGTCCGTCTGGGGACCAGGTCGGGTTAATCAACGCTTGATCAGACCCCGATGCGATCTCTGTCTCGCGTCCCGCGGTACCGGGATTTGGCTGGTAGTCGATTGTCCAGATGCTGAATGCACGATCACCACGCTCACGCGAGCGCTGGAAGAGGATTTTGTCTCCGCCTTCAACTCCGGTTCCTGCGATTGGTGACCATTCTGGGAAGAGTCCGAAACCGATGAACTGAGCGCCATGATCGGATGCAACATCAGTCACCCAGATTTCCCAGCGTCCGCTCTGTTGACCGAGCCGGCAAAATGCGAGCTTGGTGCCATCAGGTGACCAAGTCGGGTGCAGGTCATGCGCGGATTCATTGGTGATCTGGATCTTGTTGCCACCATTGGCTGGCATCAGGAAGATATCCCAAGATCCGTTGCGATCGGTCGCAAATGCGATGGTTGACCCATCTGGGCTAATCGAGGGCATGACATCCTGAGCAGGATCGTCGGTCAGACGGGTCACGACCGCGCCGCGGACTGATTTCGTGTAGATATCAGCGGTAGGGCGGTGCTGGGTTGATGCGTAAACAAGGTTGCGTCCGTCGGGAGTGACGATCGGATCAAAGTCTGAACCGGCGTATGCATCAGTGATTTTGCGAACATTGACGGTCGCGCGTGTGGCGCCGGTCGTGGACTCAGTTGGAAGCTCGATACCCATCGCGTTGGAGTAGATCCATGCGCTGAGGTCACCACCTCGCACAGAGTTCGCGGCGGGGGTTGCGACTGGAGCGTACGGATCGCGTGCAGCACTGGTGACCGGTCCATCATTGACGAACTCGTCTGGTGATGAGCTTGTCGAGATTGATGCGGTGGTGTTTGAGCCGAATGTCGATGAAGAACCCGATGAGGAGTTTGATGAAGTGCCTGTTGCTGAGGTGGTGTTTGCGAAGCTGCCGGTATCAAGAGCTGGAGCTGACTGGGTTGTGCTCACTTCCATCGGAGGTAGTTGATTTCCAGTAGACTGTGCGGTGTTCTGAACCGCTGATCCCGTATCGGTCGTGGACGGCGCGTAGAACGCGGTTGAGGTCGTCGCTTGGACCGGTTGGTATTGTGTTTCTTGGTACTGGGTTGCTTGGGCATTGTGCTGGCGGGTGCGGTCCCAGAAACCGACGCGTTTGGCGCACGCTGGGAGCGTGAGCATGGTCCCTGCGAGTGTGATCATGAGTGCGGGCTGGATTGAGGATTTGGTGGGCATCTTGTGCATAATGGGCATGGAGTCAACTCCGTTCACTTCCCTGCGTTGCAGGTGCCCGTTGCGGGCGTCTGTGGTGGTTGGGCCGACGGGCTCCGCCCGGCTCGATCCGCTTGTGATGTGGATCCCTCCTTGGATCCTGCAGTACTCGGGAGCTTTGAGATTGCTACAAAGCAAGTTGTTCTCAAAGCTGTCTGGCTATACAACTCTGGTCATACAGCTATGTTCCCGATAACTTCCTTTATCGGACGAGTCGCGCCGATGACTTGAAGCCCAATGAGTTCCGGATAACCAAACAATACAAAATCATGCTCACAACAGCATGATCAGATCAAAAAGACCGGTGAGCCCCACCACAGGCCCACCGGTACTCGGAGAGAAGTCTTTGGATGTATTGAGAAAGCTTGGTTTGGACTAGATCACGCGCTTGCGGACCATAATCGCGGGAGCATCTCCCGGACGATCCCAAGATGTTTGCCCGCAGCGGGGCTGCTGAGTAAAGCGGAGATGATCGAGGTACTTGGTCAAGAGCCCATCGTCAAACTGTGCGAGAAACTCAGCGGTTGCAGACGGATTGACTGAGATAATTTCGTCAACAGTTTGCTCACGAGTCAGTGCAGCAGGGAGCGCTTGGGTGCGTGGTTTTTTGGTTGATTCAGTGATGCGGTTGGTGCGCGCGAGGGAAAACAGATCGGGCATGTCGAGTCTCCGTACTCGTTCATTGTGCAGACTTGTCGCCGAGTAAAGATCCTTCTCTCCTCGGTGGTGCTTGTCTGAGATCGGGGGATCGAGCGTCTCTCGATGAGCGTGTAATGCGCACGGACCTACAATTCAATGCGCACCGGCGCAGGATTGGCCGAGGTGGGAAGATGGGTATTTTTTTAGAGAATCTTCGTATTCGAATCCAGCTGCGCAATGCTGATCATACGAAGTCAGCGATCGGAGAGTCTGTCGCGTCTGGGGATGCGGGCTCAGTTGAGGGGTCGTAGTTGGGGTTGATATTGATGATGGGAACATCGCTGTCCATATCAATAAGCACGCGCTGATCCCGCACAAGCACCAAGAGGGCGAGGAATACCCCGACCATCTGCTGGCGCGGCTTGTTGACAATCAAGTCGCGGAGTGTTGTTGGGGTCGTTGAGTTGTTCTGGATCGCAGCATTGAGTGAATCAACAATGCTGGTTGCGTATACCTCGATCGGCGTGTCGTCAGACATCACCTCGTGTTCTCCGAGTCGATCGAAGTTCACGCTCTCGACGATCACCCGAAACGCGCTGACGAGATCACTCAGATCCAAATCTTCGATCTCAAGCTCGCCCATATCATCCATCGCGGCGCGGACGGAATCGTCGTCGATAGCGCTGCTGCGGACCGGGGACCGGCGCTCCCATTGCTCGCGCCGGTGGTCAAGCATCGTCGCAGCATCGCGGTACTTTTTGTACTCAAGAAGCTGACGGACGAGTTCGGCGCGGGGATCTTGCTGAGGATCTTTTTTGGTGTCTTCATCGGTATCGTCTGCTTCATCAATCCCCGCAGCAAGCATCCTGGATTTGAGTTCCATCAGCGTCGCAGCGGTCACGAGAAACTCACCCGCGAGGTCGATGTCGATCGAATCGAGCTCTTCGAGGAATCCGAGATACTGATCGGTGATGATCGAGATCGGGATATTGTGCAGATCCACCTCATGCTTGCGGATGAGGTAGAGCAAAAGGTCCATCGGGCCTTCAAATGCGTCAAGTTGTACGCGGTAGAAATCACTCACAGCACCAGTGTAGCAGGTTCGGGCCGGTCTTGGAACCTACTCTTAACCCATGAGTGGCCAAACCCACAGCGTGTGCTCTCAGGAGCAAGAATTCATCGCCCGCGCCCTGTCCCACGAGAGCGAGGCGATTAATCGCGTCGCTCAGCGCGTTGACCAAGGGTTTATCACCGCGGTCGACTTGATCGTTAAGTGTGCTCAGCAAGACGGAACGGTACTGGTCTCAGGGCTGGGCAAGAGCGGTCACATCGGGGCAAAAATCTCAGCGACCCTCGCATCACTCGGGATCCCGTCTCATGCGGTCCACCCCACCGAAGCAGCGCATGGGGATCTAGGCAGATTCCGCAAGCAGGATGTGGTGATCTGTCTGAGTCATTCTGGCGAGACCGAAGAGCTCGTCAACCTCGCTGCGATTCTCCGCCAAGACGCACTCCCAATCATCGCGATCACGCGCGGAGTGGTTGATGGGTCACCCGAATCTGCGCTGGCAAGACTCGCTGATGTGGTCCTTGCGGTGGGGGTGGTCGGAGAAGCAGGGGACGGGGATTACCTCGCGCCGACGACATCGACGACGGTTGCCCTTGCGATTGGTGATGCACTCGCGCTTGCTGCTGCTCGGCGCATGTCGTTCTCGCATGCAGACTTTCATGCGCGTCATCCGGGTGGTCAGCTCGGGTCACTCCTGAGGCCTGCGATGGAGCTTGTTCGATTCAAAGCGGGTGAGAATTTACCGATCGCTTGCGAAACAGATTCAGTGCGTGATGCACTCAATGATGCATCTAAGGTTGTTCGTAGACCTGGGGCGCTGCTGGTTACGGACAGTGATGGTGTGTTGACCGGGATCTTTACCGACTCTGATCTGCGCCGATTAATACTGAGTAATCCTGATGATCTTGAGCGTCCGATGGGCGAGATGATGTCGCGGGATCCGCGATGCTTAACAAGCGATGCCAAAGCGAGCGACGCTGCGGTGATGTTCCGCGAATACCGCGCTGACGAAATACCCATCGTGGATCAAAGCCGAAAACCGCTGGGGCTGCTTGATGTGCAGGATCTCATCGCGATGAAGCTCGTGCGGGAGTCATCATGAATCATGTCAACCCAGCGGATATTGAACTGATCATCTTTGACATCGATGGTGTACTCACCGATGGATCGATCAATCTCAATGACGACGGGTCTGAAACCAAGCGGTTCAATGTCCGCGACGGATTTGGGATTCGTCTATGGCTCAGCGCTGGGTACAAAGTCGCGATCATTACTGGTCGGAGCGGGGAAGCACTCAAGCATCGTGTGCGTTCACTTAAGATCGATCCCGAGCTTGTAATTCAGGGCGCGGGTGATAAATCAGCATCGCTGGATGTGATCCTTGAGCGGACAGGGATCGAAGCTTCCAAAGTCGCGTATCTTGCGGATGATTGGCCTGATCTACCAGCACTGAAGCGGGTTGGATATCCGATGGCGGTGGGGGATGCGGAACCCGAGGTGATCAAGGTTGCCAAGCACACCACATCGCGCAAAGGCGGTCACGGCGCAGCGCGTGATGCGATCGCGCATTTGCTAAGCGCGAAGGATATGTACAACCCTGACTGAAGATTTTGTGGTGGATTCGTGAGTGTAAGAACTGCGACGAAACCGCGATTATGAACTCGTACGGTCGACGATGCGGTAGTCTTCGCGTTCGCCTCGTCCGCGGAGGGGGTAATCTTTGCGGAGTGGGTGTGCTGGGAAATCTTCCCAGAGCAAGATTCGGCGAAGGTCTGGATGGTTATTGAAGCGGATCCCGAACATGTCGAAGACTTCGCGTTCGTTCCATTCAGCGCCGGGCCAAAGATCACAGACTGATTCCAGCACGAGTGCAGGGTCGTTTTCAATGCCATCGGTTGGAAGCGTTGGATCAAGGAAGACCTTGACAAAGAATCGATCGGTGCGCGAGTAAGAGCAAAGGTTGTAGACCACCCCGAATCGTCCACCTGTTTTCGATGGGTATCCCAGATAGTCGATTCCCGCAACATCAGAGCAGAAGTCATAGACGCAGCGTTCATCGTTCTTGAGGAAAGTCATGACCTTGTGCAGGTCTTCTGGCTGAACCACAAGGATTGGCTGATCGCGGAACTGGGTTGCTTGGAATGTGCTGTTTGGGAATGCGGATTTGACGACAGCGAATGTCGGGTGATCGATCTTCTGGGGAGCTTTGTTGGTGTTTTGGGTCATGTCAGATCCTTACTCAAGAAGAGTTCATCATCGCGTGTATCCGCAGCAATAAGTGTAGTCGCGGAGCGCTGGAAGTGCGCCGTGAATCCTCACCAGAATCCTTATCAGAATTCTCGTCAGATTACCTATCAGGATCAGTACCGGATCACGCGAGGGGATTCGATGGTTCCGACCGTTTGATCCAGTAGATTGGTAGGGATCAGTCCCTCTCCAACCGGTGCCTCGACAAGAAGTTCTGGGGTCTTGTGCATGATTGAGCGGACGATGACCCCCCAGATGCTGGGCATCTGAACACAAAGGTCCGTCGAACGGATCAGGTGGTCTTGAAGGTTGCTCACCATCGAGGGGGTGATCCACCCAGCGGGGTCGAGCAACAGTTCTATATGCGGTAATGAGGGCAGATTGGTGCTTGCCCATGAAAGCGTGCAGATCGCATCGCTGAGTCGTCCCCCAGCGCCGGGTCTGATGACCACTGTGGTGTTGTGCTGCTCAGCTAGATCATTGATCGCGCGTAGCGATTCGTTAAAGGGCTCCCACGAATCCTGTGACCACTGAGCGAGGAGATCAGCAGAGGGTTCGGGGTCAGAGCCTGCATGGGCTCCGCAACGAACGATAATCGTGGAGTCCGCGAAGTCTGGTGACCATTGATCTGCGAGATTATGGATCTCGATTTGTACACAGCGTGCGATTACATTGGACTGCTGATCAGAAATCGTGGTCTGCGTGTCGGTGAGAACGAGTGAATCTGGTGTTTTGGAAGTCATCGTTGAATCGTAGGGGCGAGGATTGGTGTGGGGCACTACGATGGTCTATGCCTGGACCGACTGGACCTTCACCTCGAATGATCGGATTCACGATTGCAAGCATCATGTTTGTGGTGTTTGCGATCATCGTGTGGACTTCGATGAACTCTGGATCCGCAGCAAGCTCACCCTCCCAGAGTGTATTTGAGAATGATCCGGGTGAGGTTCCCGATCTCTCCGATATTGAGCAGGGTGCTTCGATGTTTGTCACCATCACGGATCGGGATGACCCGACCCGGATCGCTGGGACGATGCGCGCCGATCAGTTTGAACCCATTGGCGGTGGTCAGCGACGATTGGTCAACCCCGATGCGTGGATCTTTATGCGTGACGGGACGAAGGTGCACATCACTGCAGATGATGGTCTGGTCACGATGCCTGATCCGAACCAAGCGCCGGAATCAGGAACACTGCAAGGGGATGTCACTATTACCGCGTTTGATGCTGGTGTGCTCAGTGATGAACCTAGTCAGAGCGAGATTGACCAAGCCCCGGCAAGCATGACCGCGGTCTTTGATCAACCGGTGGAGTTTGAGCGTCGATACCAAAGACTCACTTCACTCGGTCGATTCGAGATTGATTCTCCAAGCGTCGAGTTCATTGGTCATCATCTGACAGTCATGCTCAACGAAGTCAAAGGGCGGGTTGAGTTGATTGATGTCCGCAAGGGGGAGCGTTTAGTGCTTCGTCCCAACGCGCGATCGCAGGATGTAGATGAATCAGTGGATCCAGTATCGAGCAATGCTGATGAAGATTCAGCAGAATCGATCCCCAGTAATGCTGCTGCGGTCGAGGATGAAGTTGTAGTTGCTCAATCAGTCGATGGTCAGGATGTCCCTGCTTCAGAAACTGAAACTACTTTTGAAACCCAAGATACTTTAGAAGCCGATACTGCACTGGCTGCTGCTAATACCCAGGGGATTGCTCCTGTGATTCAGGATCGTAAGCCGTACTACATTCAGCTCCAGCAAGATGTGCAAGTGGATCTTGTCGGTCGTGGAAATCTTACGAGTGATCATCTTGATATCTGGGCGATGCTTATCGATGGAGGGCTCAGCGAGGATGCTATCAAGCAGATTCAGTTCGTTACGGAATCCCAAGTTGCTGATCCAGACTCAGCTGACACAGAACTTGGTGAAGCGAGCGAGCTGGTAGATGCTTCAAATGCAGCCATACCCAGCGAAGAACTCAACGCCCAGCCGGCTTTAGCAACTTCCGATTTACAAGACTCCAAACAGACCGACCCAGAGTCTCAAGAGGGTGATGTCGTGATCACCTGGTCCGGACCTTTGGTTGTCAAACCGATCGAAGATCCACAAACGACTCCGCTTATTGATGATGAACTCGCGATGGAGTTTGTTTCTGCCGGTTTAGTGGAGTTTGTATCGGTAGCACAAGAATTCAAGGGTGCTGCGCGATCCGTTCGCTACGGCGCGACCCGTGGAGTGCTGGAACTCACCGGAGAGCAGGGGGACGGTGTAACGCTCACCGCATCCGGAGCTGGGGCGCTTCGGGCTGGAAACTTGATCGCGGATCTTGGCAGAGGGATCATTGATATTGATTCATCTGGTCAGCTTGAATCGGTTGCGACTCCCGATGCGCCGCGAGCACAGATTGATTGGGCGACCAGCGCACAGTTCGGGTTGGTGGTCAGCGAAACCGGTGAGCTTAGCGCGCGACTCAAATACGCAGGATTCGAAGGTGAGGTGCTTGGTCAGCGCGCTGATGCGGTGGTTCGGTCAGCGTCGCTTATCGCTGAGCTTGATGAAGAGGGGCCTCTCGAATCAGCACTGCGTCAGATCGCATTGACCGAAGGTTCCATGAGATCAGATTCTGGGTCACTGACCGGGAATCAAATCGATATCGGCTTTGTTCCAGTGCTTGATGAATCCACAGTTACACCCTCTTCGCTCTCTGCGAATGGTGCGGTGCTTGGTGTATCAGCTGACGGCCGGATCGAAGCTGATCAGCTCAGCGCTGTGCTTGTGCGTGATCCAGATGGGGGCACGCGCGTGCGTCGCGCGACCGCGATCGGGAATACTGATTTCCTAGGAGAGCGTGACACCCGCGCTCAGGGGCACCGGGTCGAAGTCGATACCGACAACGACACGATCCATCTGCTTGGTGATGGAAAGGATCTGGCAACCGCTGGTCAAGCGGGTTCTGTTATCCAAGGCGGGCAAATCTGGATCAACACCCGGTCCCGATCGATCAGAGTTGATGGACCCGGGACCTTTGATCACGACATAGTGACCCAAGGCGTCGCGACAGGAGGGCATCTTCGCGTCAACTGGAACGAATCGATGCGCTTTGATGACGCACGCGGGAGCATCGAGTGCCGGGGTGATGTGGTTGCGGTTTCAACTCCTGATGCGTACACACTCGATACGCTCAAAGCGGACCGATTAGAGATCGACCTGACTCCAGCTCCGGGAACCGATCAGATCATTAATCCTGATGCGCTTGCAGTGGATGATGGTGTTGACCGAGAGCTGTACCAAGCACGAGCCTTTGGAAAAGCGGTTCCAGGGGGGAAAGCGGTCCCTGCAAGTGTCGAGTCAAAGACCTATGACCCCGCAAACCCCGAGTTCTCGATCGGTGTGATGTATCTCGAAGGTGCTCAGCTCATCGCGGACAACCGCTCGCAAATGCTCAGGGTTCCCTCGCGCGGGATGATGGTGTTGATGGATCGCTCGCAATCGGGTGAGAATGAACTGCAGGTTCAAGCTTCGTCTTCAACCGTACCTACAGCTTCTGGGCCTGGTATCACCCGAATGACCTGGGCGGGTTCGATGCAGCTCAACCGAGTATCAGGGAATGCTCAGGTTCTGAGTGATGTCAACATCAGACACAAATCACTCACCACCAATCGCATCTCAGAACTCGCGTGCGATCAACTCGACGCGGAGTTCACCGGACAGTCCGCAGCACTCTCAGCAAACGAAAGCATCTCAACTCAACCCGCTCCGATCACGATGAAGCGGGCAACAGTCAACGGGCGCGTGCGCTTCAGCGATCTTCAGCGGACACTTTTGTCAGACCACGCGATTTATGATGCGATCGCGGGAACGGTCTACGCGTACGCGGATGAGGATCGTCTGGTGACCTTACGAGATTCGATCTCGACAACACCGACTTCCGCAAGGACATTGCTGTGGGATTTGAATCGTGATCTTGTCGAGATCGACGCGCCGAGCCCGATCCGCGCACCAGCGAGGCCTTGAGACTTGTTGAAATCTTGATTCAAAATCTTGATTCAATTGTTTGGTGGTTAACCGCAGTTGGTGATCATCTTCCTGCCCATACATGACGGGCAAGGGATCGGGTGACCGGTTGATGGCTGGAGGGATGGCACCGCGTTGAGCCCCATCGTGCGGACGGCAACTGTCTGAGGACACGGGACATAGCCTTGTCCCGAGCATTCTGTGCAGTGCTTGAGTTCGATGTCACCGACAAAGCGGAGTCTTGGAGCGTGTTGTTGTGTGCTTAGGTCCATATAGACTTATCGGTCAAAGCAGTCTTGATATTGAGCTGATCAAGAAAATATCTCACTCGTTAGACAAAGACCGCTTGCAATTGATTCCAAGTGGATGCGTGATCTGGTTTTTGGTGCATAGGGTTCAGCCGTATCTCTCCGATCCGGCACATCACATTGTATTCACCTATCGCCTTATCTAAAAAGATGAAAATCGCAATGTCGGGGGGGGCTGTTTCTTCGCACCAACTGGCGTAAATATCAATATCAAACAATGATCCATTCTCATGGAGTGTGTACATAAGCTCTTGAGGATTTCTATGAACATCTCCAAATCTGATCCCAATAGTTTCATAGTTTGGAAGTGGGAGCCGAAATCGTGTGATTTTCCAATCGTCTAGATCGGGAGCTGAATCAGCTAGGCGCTCAACATGGACAATCCCTTCTCGGATACCGTCCGAACTAATGATAAGCTCTCGTGGAGATTGGCCTACTGGGCCCACTTCTGCAACGAGAACTTCATGTATCTTGCCAAGCTGGGGTGAAATTTGTTCAATGAACTCTTCACCTGAAGTTTCCAAGAGATTGGATTTAATAAACCAGTCCCAGAAATTCGCTTCATCAGAGTTGTTTGATTTGTTTTTGTTTCTTTTGAAAAGCATGTGTTTAACTTAGTCCCTCAACAAACTTCTTGAACCGGTCCATCCCTTCGTTGATCTGCTCGTCGGAGCATGCGAAGGAGATGCGGACATGGTTTGGGCCACAGCCTCCGAAGTCGTTGCCTGGGACGAATGCGATGTGGGCTTCGTCGAGCATCGCTTCTGATAAGCTTGGGCAGTCGGTGATTTTGATGCCTTTGGGTGTGGTCTTTCCGAACAAGCTTGATACATCGGGGAAGACATAGAACGCGCCTGTGGGAGTCGGGCAGGTGATTCCTGGGATTTCCGAGAGTCGTGATTGGATCAGCTTCGCTCGACTCGCAAACGCGATCCGCATTTCTTCGACTGTTCCCGCGACCTCTTTGTTGGTCAGTGCTTCGCGGATTGCAGCGTAGTTGAAGCTTGTGATGTTGGTGGTCATTTGGCCTTGGATGGTTCCGATTGCTTTGATGAATGATTTGCCGAACTCGCCGGGCATCGCAACATACCCGATACGCCATCCGGTCATTGCATAGGCCTTGGACATGCCGTTGAGAGTGATGACCCGGTCTGCGATTTCTGGGATGGATCCGATGGAGAAGTGTGGGTGCTGGCCGTAGACGATTTTTTCGTAGATTTCGTCGGTAAGCACGACCAGGTTTGGTGCGAGGTCGCGTGTTT
The DNA here is from genome assembly GCA_045105315.1 of Phycisphaerales bacterium. Classification (GTDB taxonomy): domain Bacteria; phylum Planctomycetota; class Phycisphaerae; order Phycisphaerales; family UBA1924; genus UBA1924. Next base: position 76,908 of record JBGCDI010000012.1, read on the forward strand.
CGTGGATCACTTGTGCCAGCGCGCGGAGTTGAGCTTCTGAGTACATCGTCCCGCAGGGATTGGACGGTGAGTTGAGGATGAGCAATCTCGATTGCGGAGTAATCGCAGCTCTGAGTTGTTCTGGAGTGATGCAAAAATCAGATTCAGGTCCTGCGCTGATTTCCCGCACGCGTCCTCCTGAGAGTTCACATATCGGTCGATACGAAACCCACGCAGGAGTAGGGAGCAGCATCTCCCAAGGCTCATGACCGGGTTCCGGGAAATCAAACAAGCACTGGATCGATGTGTAAAGAGAAAACTTTCCACCAGTCCCGATCGCGACATGCTCACCGGTCAGCCCTTGGCTGTTGTTTTCGGTGACGAGCTTGTGGGCAATACAATCTCGGGTTTTCATGTCACCAAGCGTCGGAGTGTACTTGGTGTCTCCGCTGAGCATGGATTTGATCGCAGCATCTTTGATCGGTTGGGGAGTGTCAAAGTCGGGCTCACCCGCTGCGTATCCGAGAACATCCACTCCCGAAGCTTTCATCGCTTTGGCTCGGTTATTGAGAGAGACGGTGATCGAAGGTTTAAGAGTCGATACGCGTTTTGAGAGGATTGGCTTGCTCATAGATGATTCTATACATGTCAACCAGAAATCGAACCAGCCTGTCGCATAGTCTTTTACATGAGTATGTGGGATAAAATTCAGCGATCAAGGAACATGAAAAAGTATCAAAATCTTGCTTATGTTCGGAGATTTGGAGATCAAGGACTTGCAAAGGGATATCCAGATTTCTTTGTGAAACGATCAAAAGAATATCTAGGGGCATGCTCAGAGTCACGATGCGGATATACACGGCAAGCTGCAGTCAAAAAACTCGGTGACAAGGCTCAGCCGGGGTCAGTTCAGTATGTTTTACCACGGCTCGGAGACTGGGTCCCTCAAGTCCGAGATGAGGCAGGTGCCGCCCTGACTAAGCTGATAGATGCTGGTCATTGCAGTGAGTTTATTGAACACTATGATCTTGTATTGAGCCTGCGACGAATCAGACGGGTCGATCTCTCAGATCAAATTGAAAAAATCGAAACAGCAATTTATTCGCCTCATGCCATCAAGATGTTGTGGACTTGCTTGGATAGTGACAATGTTTCAACGCGACAGTTTGCATACTCAATCCTAGCGAAAGGGAAAATGGATCAGGGCCATCTTGTTGATCGAGCGTTGGAAGATCCAGACCCCGCTATTAGGTTCTGGCTAGTACATGCTCATCAACGTGATGAACTGCGTCTCAGCTGGGAAGTGCAAAAGAAACTTCTGTATGACCGAGCGGCAAAGGTCAGCGTGGCGATGCTTCGGTCTTTAACAGATGAGCAAATAGTCTTAGTCAAGGAAGATCTAATTCATCTAATCACCTCAGCTTCTCGTTCAATGCGAAGAGAAGCCTGCTTTTATTTAGTAAAGAAACTTCGTTTCAATGCACTAGAGCACGCACGAAATCAAGTGGCAGTTGCAGTGACCCCCGGAGTGATCGAGATTCTTGGGGAGCTTGGGACGCATTCAGATTGTCAAGCAGTTACGCGGTTTGTACAAAGTGATTTTCCGACCTTGCGTAGGTCAGCAATTCACGCGCTCGGATTATTAAGCGATGATTCAGAGTATTTGGATGACTTTATTCAAGGAATGCAAGATACCAATAAAAAAGTTCGGTTCGCTGCATTTGAAGCTCTCACTGCAAGGCCTCGTTCAAGTTGGTACATGCCAGTTTTTGAAGCTTTTCTAAAGAATCAAACTGTGTCGGGTTACTCAGCTGGACATCTCATAGTCGCTCAGTCGGGATGGGATCCGATTCCGGTAGCCTTAGTTCTTTTGCAGCCAGGTCAAAGTGCTTCTGCTACACAGAATGGAGTGCAGGTATTAGCACAGTGGGTGCAAAAAAATGGTGTTCTAGGTTGGATTCAGCCATTGCCGGATACTGTTGAGCTCATTCAAAAGTACTGGTCAACAACTCGCAAAAACATAAAGGTTCTCGGCCAAGATCGATTTGCTTTGGTCGATGCATTTGACAGCATTGATCAAATAGTGAAGCGTCACCAAGTGTGAAACGAGATTCAATGATTCCGCAGTTCTTGGAGCAATCGAGCGGTCAGTAGCTCGACTCTTTTGACTTCTCGTGTCACAGCGATCCGTTGCATTTCCATCCAGAACCAGATTTTGTGCATGCTGATCACCATCATGCAGCAAAGAAACCCGAACCCATATGAAAGCAGGAGCTTGGTGTCATCGGTCTGAAAGAACTTGATAGCCAGGTAAATGCCGATACCCAAAAAAATGATGCTTACGAATACGGTCAGCAAGATCGCGTTTCGATTTCTTGTTTTGAAAACCGAGAACACGAGCTGATCGATGCGGAGGCCTTCTTCTGGGGCGCCGATCAGCTCAGCGTCTGATGGGTTGAGTGATTCGCGGATTTTGTCGTCAAGGGTATCGTTCATTGGGTGCTCCTTTCGAGCAATGGTTTGAGGAGTGATCGTGCTTTGCGGAGCCGAGTTTTGGCGGTACCTACAGGGATATTGAGCACCTGCGCAAGTTGTTCGATGGTGCAATGATCCATGTAGAACAAGAACACCACTTCGCGGAGTTTGGGGTCCAGGGTGCTGATTGCTGTTCGGATCTGGTTCGAGCGTTCTGGGTGTTCGTTGTCAGCATGGGCCTCGTGATTTGTGCGGAGGTTCGTTTGTTGAGCACGGATTCTTGATTGCTCATTGACCCAGTCCGCAGCTTTGTTGTGCACGATGCGAAGCGCCCATGGACCGAACCGTGAAGGATCGCGGAGTGATCTCAACCCTTTGGCAATCGCGATCCAAGATTCCTGCAGAACTTCGCTCGCTGCGTCCTGGTTTCTGGTGAGCTGAAATGCTCGGGATTTGAGGGGCGGGGTCCAGATCTCAACAAGTTGAGTCAGCGCTTGTCGATTCCCCGATTGGGCATCAAGCACATATAGCTCGCTCAGGATGGTGATTTGAGTTCTGGTCATTCCACTGGTCATTGCACTAATACTGTCTGCTGGAGGAGGCTGAGGGTTTTTGTATTCCGAGGAGAGGGCTAAAATGGCGTTTTTAACCCGTTTCAGGGTGCCAATCTTGCATTTTGGATGCCCTGCTTTCGTGCAAAATGAGGATATCAAGAGTGAGCGGGCTAACATACTGTTCGATCACGATGTGTGATCAATATTTAGGTTTGGCGATCGATGAAGCAGCGACAGAGAACTGCTCCGCGATTCGCGACGGAAGGACATGGAACCATGCCATTAACCACAGAAGAAACTTCACAAATCGTAAAAGACTTCGGACGCAAAGAGGGCGATTCAGGATCACCTGAAGTCCAGATCGCGATCCTGACCGCTCGCATCAAGCAGGTCGCAACCCACCTGCGTGACAACAAGCAGGACATGCACAACCGCCGTGGTCTTGTGATGATGGTTGGTAAGCGGAACCGTTTGCTCCGCTACCTCGCCCGCACGAACCGCGATGTCTACCTTGACACGATCAAGCGTCTCGGTCTGCGTAAGTAAAATCTCCTCGACCCGTGTGTTGGAAACAACACGCGGGTTTTTGTTGTTGAAAATCGTTTTGATACACGAACCCCGACTGAGAGCGGCAGTCGGCGCTGTTCACCAAACCTGAGCGATCAAGTTTGTGTGGTCTACGCCTTCTGCCTCTTGAGACGCGAGGGCGGGGTTCATACCGATGAGAACGGATCACGGCGCTGTGCGCGAGATCGTTCTACACATGCAGCGACCTCGCGACTGCCAATCACCCAAAGGGGTATCCAGTATGTCAAGTACCACTGTAAAAGTCGAGAAAGAAATCGGCGGTCGCATGATGACCATCGAGACCGGCAACATCGCCAAGCTCGCGACTTCCGCGATCCTGATTTCATACGGTGAAACCACCGTTATGTGCACATGTATGCGTGCAGATCCTCGTCCAGGCCTGGACTTCTTCCCGATGCAAGTTGACTACCGCGAGAAACTCTCCGCAGGTGGCAAGTTCCCGGGCGGCTTCCGCAAACGCGAAGGCGCACCGAACGAAAAAGAAGTCCTCACCATGCGGATGATCGATCGTCCGATCCGTCCACTCTTCCCAGACGGGTTCGTCGAAGAAGTCCAGATGCAATGCTGGGTCATGAGCCATGATGGCGAGAACGATGCAGATGTGATCGCGGGTACCGGTGCTGCCACCGCACTCTCGATTTCAGATTGCCCATTCGAAGGACCGCTCGCAACCGTGCGCGTTGCCCGCATCTTCACTGATGACGGTGCTCAGTTCGTACTCAACCCAACCGTTTCCCAGCTCGACTTCTCCGATATGGATGTGGTCATCGCGGGTCACAAAGACGGCGTGAACATGATCGAAGTCGGTGCTGCTGAAGTTCCCGATGAAGATGTGCATGCTGCGATCAAGTTCGGGTACGAAGAAGGGGTCAAGCCCATCCTCGAACTCATCGAAGAACTCGTCTCCAAAGTAGGCAAAGAAACCCGCATGGGTGACTTTGTAAACAAGATCCCTGACGATGTGATGGACAAGGTCGCTTCGATCTGCGAGAAAGACCTGACCGAGGCTCGTCAAATCAAGGGCAAGCACGAACGCGGCGACAAAGTCCGCGAGCTCAAAAAAGCGGTCATGGAACAGTTCAAGGTTAACGACGAAGGAACCCCAGCACAATGGGAAGCTTCCAAAGCTGCGAACCGTCATGCATCTGAAGCGTTCCGTAAACTGGAAAAGAAGATCACACGCAAGCTCATCGTGGAGAAGGGCATCCGTGCAGACGGTCGTGGTCGCACCGAGATCCGTCCTCTCGAAATGTCCGTCGGCCAGTTCGCTCGCACCCACGGCTCAGCATTCTTCCAGCGTGGAGAGACCCAGTCGCTTGTTTCATGTACTCTCGGGACCGGACGCGATGAGCAGATTATTGATGGTTTGCTTCCTGAATACTCCAAGAAGTTCTACCTGCACTACAACTTCCCGCCGTTCTCGGTTGGTGAAGCGGGCCGCATCATGGGTCCTGGTCGTCGTGAAATCGGTCACGGTGCGCTTGCTGAGCGATCACTGCTCGGTATTCTTCCGTCACCGGAAGAGTTCGCATACACCATCCGTTTGGTTTCTGACATCACCGAGTCCAACGGTTCATCCTCCATGGCATCAGTCACCGGTGGGTGTCTGGCACTCATGGATGCTGGTGTTCCCATCACCAACACCTGTGCAGGGATTACCGTCGGTCGCTTTACCGATGAGAATGATGAGAACGAAGTGCTCGTCACCGACATCATCGGTGAAGAAGACTTCTTCGGTGATATGGACTTCAAGGTCTCGGGTACCCGCGATGGCATCACCGGTATCCAGCTTGATCTCAAAGCGCGCGGCTTGAACCTTGAACAGATCGAAGTGATCTTCGCTCAAGCACGCGAAGGCATCATGGACATCATCGGACAGATGGAAGAAGTGATCTCTGAACCACGGGCAGAGACCTCCAAGTACGCGCCGCGTTTGCTGCAACTCAAGATTGAAGTTGAGAAAATCGGCAAGCTCATCGGTCCTGGTGGCAAGACCATCCGTGCACTCCAAGACAAGTACTCGGTCAACATCGATGTTGAAGATGATGGCTCGGTCATTGTCTCCTCATCGAATGCGATGAATGTTGAGAAGGCAGAAGCTGAAATCTCCGCACTTTGCGAAGATGTCAAAGCAGGCACCATCTACGAGGGCAAGGTTGTTTCAACCAAGGACTTTGGTGCGTTCATCGAGATCGCGCCGGGTACCGACGGGATGTGCCACATCTCCGAACTCGCTGATGGGTATGTCGAATCAGTCGCAGACATCGTGAAGGTTGGCGACGAAGTCAAGGTCAAGGTGCTCATGGTTGATGACCAGGGACGCATCAAGCTCTCAATCAAGCAAGCTGATCCAGACTGGGAAGAAAAAGCAAAGGCTCGCGCTGAAGAGCGCGCCGCCAATGGTGATTCTGATCGGTCAGGTTCAGATGGTGAGGGAGAAGGCGACAGCAAACCGCGTCGTCGTCGTCGCCGCCGGACCGAATCATCATCAGCTGAATAAGTTCAGCGATCATTCGTACGAAATAGCCCGTATTTCGGGCAAATAAAGTCAGTAGATACCCCCAAATGAGTCCGGGACTTGTTTGGGGGTATTTGACGCGCTGATAAAGTTTGGTATGCTGTATCTGGTAAGTTGGGCAACTCCCGCCCGTGTGTTTCTTGAGATGCGTTTGAATACTCGTGAATTAGACGCACCCTCAAGTGTCAGGAACTGGATCGGTAGATCCGGGGGCCGCGTAATGGAAAATGAACGAAGCGAATCTAGTGACCTACTCAGTGATATTCATGGTGCAGTCAAGTGGTTTGATCCTCGTAAGGGATTTGGATTCATTGTTGGCCCATCAGGGCAAGACATCTTCGTGCATTACACTGTTATAGAAGGGGAAGGTTTCCGTGTGCTTGCAGACGGTTCGCCTGTTGTATATAGCGCCGAGAATGGCGACAAAGGATGGCGCGCTACCAAAGTCGTCCCCGATGAGGTTGAAGGTGAACTCGAACCGGTTGGTGATTCCAATGACGGGGTGGATTCTGAAGCTGAGATCGTGGTTCCCAAACGGACCTACTCTCGCACACCTCGCCGGTAATCCGCGATCTTATTTGTACTCCAAGCTATCTGAATCTCAGTGAAACTGAGGATCCATTTCATATCGATCCGGGGGTATACCCTTGCGCTGGGTTGTATCTATGATCGGTTCGTTGTGGATAAGTGGAGAAAAGTGATTCATGAATGCTCTGGTCTGGATCATGCTCGGGTGTGTGCTTGGTGGGACGATCTCCGCGCTCGTTGCGCGGGTAGCGGTCAAACGGTCTTCTGCTCGCGCCAGGATCTCGCAGCAGCGAGCACGCAGCGCTGAGCGCCTCGCAGAAATCGGATCGATGACTTCCGGTCTCGCACACGAAATCAAGAACCCGCTCTCCACTGTTGGTCTCAATGCTCAACTCTTGGGCGAATCAATCAGTGATCTCCCAGAGGACGCGCCGATCAGTCCGCAAGAAAAGGGACGGATGGGCAGGCGCGTCACCGCACTGCGCGCCGAAACCGATCGTCTCCGCGGAATCCTCGAAGACTTCCTTGAATATGCAGGTGAGCTCCGTCTTGATACCCAGCGGGTTGATCTGAACACCATCATCGAACAACTCGGCGATTTCTTTCATGTCCAAGCGCAGACAAGCGGTGTGCAGATCCGTTTGGATCCATCCAGCAGACCCGCTGAAGTCATGATCGATGCGGACCATATCAAACAAGCGCTCTTGAATCTGATGATCAATGCAGTCAACGCGATGCAGGGTAGTGAAGGACAAGGCAATGAGCTTATCCTCAGGGTTGTCATGGATGCCAATCTTGAATCACCCAGAGCTTTGATCCATGTCATCGACACCGGTCCCGGTATTTCATTGGAGGATCAAGACAAGATTTTCCATCCATACTTCACAACCAGAGCGTCGGGGACCGGTTTAGGGCTCCCGACCGCACGAAGGATCGCAGAGGCGCACGGGGGATCGCTTGAACTCCATTCAGAGCCTGGTAAAGGGTCCGACTTTGCGATTGTGCTTCCATTGGACCCTCCTGCTCAGATTCAACCCTCAAAATAACGAGTAAGGTCAATTTCAGTGCCTCTCTTGGTGTCGCTCGGTGTGCCTATGGACGATACACTGTGTGACTGAGGTATTGAGTTTCCGTTCGATATCCAGCAGATGATCAACCTGAGGAACGAAGCATGAAGATCGCGTATTCAACCACTGTGTGCCCCGGATGGACCCTTGACGAGGCGATCTCTGTCGCTTCAGACTTTGGATTCCTTGGGCTAGAGATGCGTTCGTTTACTGATCCCGAACCCGGGGTCATGTGCGATCCGTACCAGATGGATGCTGATGCTGTGGAGTCCAAACTCGACAGGGCTGGTCTGACCGGAGTGTGTATTTCAACTGGTGTCCGACTCGACAAGCCAATCTTTCCACCAGTGATCGGGCGTGTGTTTGTCAATGAAGAGGCGGGCGTCTCAGAGACCAAATCGTTTGTTGAGTTTGCAGCAAACGCGGGCGTCAAGTATGTACGTGTCTTTGGGTTTGAGATCCCGACCTATGAGCCTCGAGCATGGGGTCTGCGGCGCGTCGGGGAACGGCTGATGCTTGCTGCCCAAACGGCGCGCAATACCGACACGCGTCTTCTGATTGAGAATGGCGGATCGTTCGCAAAGGCAACCGATCTACTAGAACTCTTGAACATGTTCCCAAACCAATGGCTGGGAGTATCCTACAACATCAAAGCGGCAATGGATGCGGGCGAGTGCCCAATCGAGGGTGTGCAGCTACTCAAGAAGCATCTTCATACTGTCAAGATGATTGATGTTGATGATGAGCACCAACTGGTTGCTCTGGGTGAGGGCGAGGTACCGTGCCATGGGGTGATCAACCAGCTCGTTGAAATGGGCTTTGGTGGCTGGGTTGTCTACGAATATCCCAAGCTCTGGATCACTGAAGATGGCGAAGATCCTCGGACGCTCCTCAAGCATGCATCAACTACGCTCTACAGCTGGATGCGAGATGCAGAGAGCAACTTGGATTCTGATTCGTCCGGCCCGTCTGAGTGCGAAGCGGGGTGTGCATGTCAACCAGCTGGCGCGAGCGCGTGAATCGCGGGTGAATCTCGGTTCAACAGACACAGGTACAAATGGATGATCAAGCACTGAATCCGGGGGAGCTGATTCAGCGTGCTGCAGAGAATGGGTTTGCACTCGCTGGTGTCTGCGGAGTTGAGCGGTCACGGTGGGGGAGCGAGCTTATTGCATGGCTCAATGAAAGCAAGCATGGCGAAATGGGATGGCTCAACGAGCACACAGATCTGCGTATCAATCCATCTGATCTGATCGAGCATGCTCAGAGTGTGCTGATGGTCGCGGATCTCTACGCATCAAGGTCTGACAACACCGATACTCCACTTGACGAAGGTCAGGGCCGAATCGCTCGGTATGCTCGCGGTCAAGATTACCACAAGATCATGAAGAAGCGGCTCTTTGAACTCGCGGATGAACTCAGAGGGCGTCATCCTGATGCTGGCTTTAAAGTCTTTGTCGATACCGCGCCAGTTCTGGAGCGTGAGCTCGCGCTTCGAGCTGGTATGGGGTGGATCGGGAAGCACACTTTGATGATTCACCCACGCGAAGGGTCGTACTTCCTGCTCGGAGGAATCATGACCACTCTTAAGCTTGATGATTCTCAGCTGCAAACCATCGAACCCGATCACTGCGGCACCTGCACCCGTTGTATTGATGCGTGCCCTACTCAAGCGATTACGCCGTATTCGGTGGATGCTCGCAAGTGTATTTCGTACCTGACTATTGAGCATCGCAGCGAGATTGATCCGGAGCTTGCGGCGAAGGTTGGTGATTGGATTTATGGGTGTGATATTTGTCAGGAAGTGTGTCCGCACAACTCGCTGCGTGAGGATGCGGCGCAGATCAACCATTCGTACGCATCGGATCGTGATCGATTCGATCTACTTGAGGTGCTTGGATGGAGCGAAGATGATCGCCGAGAAGCGTTTAAAGGTTCAGCAATGAAACGCGCGAAGCTTGACATGATGAAGCGAAACGCGCGGATTGTGGCTCGCAATCAAGGGATTCGTATACCTGATCTTGAGAACACTGATTCAGAGAGTTGAGTAGCCGTTCGCGGATCACACGGTGACCGTTTCTGACTTCCCTTTGAGCACAAACGCTCCGCACAACACAACCACAAATCCGGGACCGAGCCAAATAGATTGGCGTTCGATGAACCCCATCCAGAACATCGGGGAAGCGACTCCGATTGCAAGCCACATCATCCATCGCTGGAGCGGGATCTGCGTGCAATGAGATCGCAGCACGCGGTACAAAATATATGCTGGGAAGACCAAGCCGTAGAAGGTCAACAAGCAGCGGTACGCGATCTCGCCTGCACTGAGGCCGCTGTGATCAGCGAGGTTGGGGGCAATAAACCCAGCAGCAGCACATGCAAACACAACCACAAAGAGCATCTGGTGACCGAGTAGTTTGGGGGTGCTTAGTGTGTGCATCCGGTCGAGGTGTACGCGCACTGTGTAGATCCATTGACAGAGCAAGTGAACAAGAACGCTCGCTGCAAGCCAAGGTGTGTAGATCGCGATCACCGATGCTGGGTCCTGCATCGCGGCTCCAATCAACCCCGCATACCGAGTGGTGAGCACAATCATGAGTGCAAAAAAGAGACCAAATCCGATCGTGAATCCAAGCCGGCTCGCTCGCTTAGTAGGCAAGTTCTGGCGAGCGTGGTGGAATGTGACATCTAGATACGGGCAGAGCAAGAACCCAAAGATCGATACCGGCAAGAACCACTCGACCCCGGATGCAGTCCGTGGAGATTCGACCAATGCTTCCAATGATGGTTTGGCATCCGGGAGCATCACCAGTGCGATCAGCACCCCCGCGCTGATCACCCATAGCAGCATCGCAAGATGCGGTCCTTTACCCGATCGGATGATTCGCCCTGATGTCAGCGCGAATGCTATGGCAACCGCCCCCGCGCCAAACAGATACTCGTCAGGCATCGGAAAGGCGCTGCGGATAAATGAGCTGATCCAGACAATCCAGAACACATGAAACCCGATGGTGACTGCTGAGAACCACCAGAGTGCAGAGGGATGGCGCTCAACAAAGCTTCTTGAGCTTTCCGGGGATCGAAGCACCCACCCCATCGCGCCAGCGCCGATGACATTGGGAACCGCAAAGGCAATAAACCCTGCCCATCCGAAGTCGCGAAGCAAGAGCACGGGAAAGAACATCCCGATACACCAAGTCCACGAGCACGCAAGATAGGCTCCCCACAAGATTGGATTGGTTGTGTGCTGATGATGTTGAGGAGCTGATTGCCCGCTCATGCTTGTTTGGTTCCGCGTAGTTTTTTCGCTTTGTGATGTGCTTTGGGGGTCACATGGAAGGTCGCGGTGCATCGGCCAACGCGCTTTGGCTTTGCTGGTTTCGTATCAGGATCATCAACTTCTTCAGCCAGCTTCTTTTCGCTGAGCGGTACCAGAACTTGCACGATGTCCATCCGGATCGCGATGTTGAACTCTTTACCGGTTTCGACGAGTGCGTGGATGTCGTCGAGCGGTGTCATGCGGTATTCTGCAGGTCCATGACACGGTCTGAGGAACTTGTATTCCAGGTGCTTGCAGACGACGGTGTAGTCCCCGCCGCAGACGCTGAAGACATAGTTTCCGCCCGCGATTTCTGAGTTACCCAAGAGTGCTGCGCCTGCCATGGCGCTGTACCAGTTTTTGTTGAATCTGCGGAACGGGAGGGTGGCGCGGTAGGTGTTCTCGTCTTGTGACATCTTGATGCCAGAGCGGAACGCGTATGGGAGCCAGATCATCGAGCAGACCCGGTTCCAAAAGTTATTGCGAGTCGAGAGCTTGGAGATGAATGCTTCGGCGCGTTCAAATAGAGTGCGTTTCATCTTGGGATGATGATCTGTGCCGTGGTTCTCAGGAGTTGGGGAGGCAGCGGAGTCTTTGGGTTTGGCTTCTTGGTTTGATGCCCGCTCCGATGGGGCCGCGGGAGATTCTGCTGATGACGACTTCACCGATGATGTTTCAGGCGATTTTCCTGAAGGTGCGGGATCCGAGATGGGAGGGGTCGTTTCGGTGGTCATGACTATTGCTGATTATAGAGCATGGATCGGCTTGAGGGCCGGTGCGAATGCCAGAATCGAGAATCGGATCTATGCAGGATGCAGCTCAAACCAGCCATCTTCGGTGCTCGTGACCGTGAACAGCGGGTTTCCAGGTTCGTGATCAAGCAAGAGTGTCCATTCGAGCGTGGATGCTTCGGTGAGGAACCAGTTCTTGGTGACCATGGATGTATACGGCTCAACATCGTATGAAAGCGAGTACGCTTGACCAGCATGGTAATGCGTGGGCATTACATCTGGGGTAAATACAATCACCCGGCCATCGGTATCCTCAAAGAGCACAGCTTGCTGGCCCCATGTGTGACCCGGGACCAGGAAGGTCCGGATCCCAGGAAGGACCTCGGTCATGCGTTCTTGGACAGGGGTTTTGGGGAGTTCTGCTTTCGATGGTTTGCGGTTGAGCGGGAACGGGCGAGGAGAGTCAATCAACCGAAGCCTTGGAAGCCCGTTGTTGATGGGCATCTTGTCGTCTTCAAAAGGCAGGATGTGATCGCGGTAATAGGTCTTGGTCATCACCGCGTCGTTGTTGCGTGCGTCCACCCATTCTCTCCGCTGAACAATGAGTTCTGCGTTGGGGAAAGTGAACTTGATTTGGTCATGGTCTCCGGATGAAGAGCCGGGCTTGGTCGCGACCCAGTCCGCTTCTTCGCCCTCTCTGCAGAGTCTGGTGAGACCGCCCGCGTGGTCAAAGTGGAGGTGTGAGACAATGGTGGCATCGATATCTTCCGGGTGTACACCAGCTGCAAGAACCTCGGATTCAACGGTGCGTCCATCAAGACCAAAGATCGAGGACATTTTCTCGTTGAGTTTGTCCCCGGTTCCTGCTTCGATGAGGTACCGTTTGACCTTTCCGGTAATGGGGTCTGGTTCCTCAGATTCGAGAAGGACGCAGTTGTGCATCAGCTCAATCCTGTTGGAGTCATCGGGGGTGATGGTGCGTGACCAGACCACGCGTGGGATGACCCCAAACATGCCTCCGCCGTCTAGTAGAAACCGGGAAGCTCTCAATAGTGTCCATTTGTATCGCATGGTGGTAGGGTACGCTCGATGACGATGAAAGCTATGATCAAGTCACGGTTCGACCCTCGAATCGTTACGACTTTTTCGGATTCTGTGACCATCCTGGAGTGCCCATGAACCTGTTCAATATTAATGCAGCCCTCGTTCTAGTCATATTGCTGGGTTCTCTCGTAGTGACTGGGTGTGAATCCAAGAAGCAGCAGCATGAGAAGCAAATGGCCGCGGATCTGGATGCGGCAAAAGAGCTCGCGGCGATCAGTCAGCAGAACAAGGATCGCTTAGTTAAGCAACTGGAAACTGAGGGTGGATTTATGCCCAGTTCTAATCATGAACTCGGTGAGTTCGTGGATTCCATTGAAGATTCAGCAGAGGATCTTACACCAGAATTTGCCGCGAACCTTAAGGCTCAAGCTGCGATCCTAAAGCAGGTCAAGGATCTCATGGACCCATACCTTGAGCTCAACAACGCCTTCATGAAGCTCGGAGGCATCGAAGCATCTACGCTCGGGTCAGTTGGTGACATCACGAACCGGATTTTAATGGTTGAGCAGCTCAATGCGATGAACGAGCGGATCACCCTTGAATATCCGGTGCTTTACATGCAGGTCAGAGGGGCTGATACACCGAGCGGTATAAATCAACTTGAGATGTTCAAGGAGATCCGCCAAGCCGATCGCGAAGCGTACCCGTATATGAAACGCTGTTTAGAAATTGTCCGTCAATACCGAGATACATCTGGGAATGCGAATGATGGGAACTTCTACTTTGGAGATGATGTTCCAGGAGAGATTATTGGAGAGTACAATGAAAATATGGCCGCGATCGCGGCCATAGGTGAACGTCAGTTTGAGATCCAACGCAGAACTTTAAACTCGCCATAAGCGATTAAGGCTTGACTTAAAGCCCGTCGTGCTCGCCCATGAGTTTGAACATGTCGACGCACCGGTTCGCGTAGCCCGCTTCGTTGTCGTACCACGATACGATCTTGAAGAAGTGCTCGTTGAGCTCGATGCACGCACCTGCATCGTAGATTGATGAATGCGGATCACCGACGAAATCTGAAGAGGCAACATCCTCCTCAGTGTATCCAAGCACGCCTTTCATCTTCCCTTCTGATGCCGCCTTCATCGCAGCATTGATTTCTTTGAGACTGGTTGCTTTCTCTGTACGGAAAGTAAGATCCACACACGAGACATCAGCGGTCGGGACACGGAAGGCCATACCTGTGAGTTTGCCAACAGTGTCTGGGAGACACAGACCAACCGCCTTTGCAGCTCCGGTGCTCGCAGGGATGATGTTCATGTACGCGTTACGTCCGCCTCTCCAGTCCTTCTTTGAAGGGCCGTCCTGGGTTGGCTGGGTCGCGGTCGCAGCGTGAACCGTGGTCATGAGTCCTTCGACCATTCCAAAGTTGTCCATGATCACCTTGGTGACTGGCGCCAAGCAGTTGGTGGTGCATGATGCGTTGGAGATGATGGTGTCGGTTGCTGGGTTGTACTTCCCGCAGTTGACACGGTGGACATAGGTCGGGACGGTGTCAGGGGTCTTGGTTGGCGCGGAGATCATGACGCGCTTGCAGCCGTTGTTGTCGATGTGCTTATGCGCATCGTCGCGGGTGGTGAAGAACCCGGTCGATTCGAGTACATAGTCAACACCCATATCGCCCCACGCGAGTTTGGATGGATCGCGCTCAGCGGAGGTCTTGACCGTTGAGCCGTTGACGGTGATGGAGTCATCGGTCGCTGAGATTTCTGCAGGCTTGTTGTCGATCATGAACCGGCCATGCATGGTGTCATACTTGAGCAGGTACGCGAGGTTGTCCGCTGGGACGAGGTCGTTGATAGCGACGATCTCGATGCCTGGTGTGTTTGATGCGATGCGGTGGACCAAGCGACCGATGCGGCCATATCCATTGATACCGATTTTGATGCTCATACTGAGACTCCCTTGAGAGGTGTGCTGGGGATAACCCGGTTGGTGTGTACAGTAAAAATACAGCAAATTCCTTTGCTCGGCTACTCTAGGTCATGCCTTGGAGCTTGGCTTGTGATGGTTGGTCTGGATTGCTTATTCGTTATTGAGCCAACGCGGGGAGCCGCTGAGAGCGGATCTGGCCGTTGACCATCGTCATGACCGAGCGGGTGCCCATTTCCCACCCCATGAACGGCGTGTTGGAGCTTTTTCCAGCTAAATCAGACTCACTGAGCGACCAGGTGTGCTCGGGATCAATGAGTGTGAGGTCTGCCGGGCCACCTTCGGTGATGGATCCGAGTCCCATCGCGTCAAGCCCGCAGAGCTTTGCTGGGTTGATGGTCAGAAGCTCGATGAGCTTTGGCCAATCGATCATCCCGGTCTGGACAAGTGCTTTGTGATAGAGACCAAGCGCGGATTCAAGACCGATGATCCCGAACGGAGCGTCGGACATGGTGTTCCGCTTCTCGTCGTTGGTATGAGGAGCGTGATCGGTTGCCAAGATAGTGATGATTCCGTCTGCGACCCCTTGGCGGAGTGCATCGACATCGGATTGTTCGCGGAGCGGGGGGTTCATCTTGGCCATGGTGCCTTGGGTCTCGATCGCTTCGTGCGTGAGGAGCAAGTGGTGGGGGGACGCTTCGCAGGTGACCGGGATGCCTTCGCGCTGAGCGCGTGCAACGATCTCAACGGAGTTCCCAGAGGACATGTGCTGAATGTGGTAATGACATCCGATCGATTTGTTGAGCCTGATATCTCGCTCGATGATGAGTTCTTCGGCTTCGCGTGGCCAGCCCTTATGTCCGAGTTTGGTTGAGACCGAACCAGCATGCATGACAGCGCCCTTGGTCAGGCTCAGTTCCTGGCAATGCTGCATGAAACACTTGCCCGTTTCTTTGACCGCTTGGAGTACGGATTTCATCATCGATGCTGACTCGACGACATCCCCGTCATCAGAAAACCCAACTGCCCCTGCATCCAAACACATTGCGAGTTCTGCAAGACGCTCGCCTTTGCGATCTTTGGTCGCAGCAGCGACACTAAACACCCGGCAGTGCCCGACCTGCTCAGCGCGCGAGCGGACATATTCAACCATCTCCGGAGAGTCGAGCGCGGGCGCGGTGTTGGGCATGCAGCAGACGGCCGTGAAACCGCCCTCAACCGCAGCTTTGGTCCCCGACTCGATATCTTCTTTGTGAGTCTGTCCAGGTTCACGCAGATGCACATGAGGGTCGATCAATCCGGGAGCAAGGATCAGGCCCGATGCATCAATGACATGATCAAAACCACTCGGGTTAATTCCTGGTGCAACCGTATTGATGAGTCCATCGATGATCGCGACATCGGTAATCGCGTCGGTGTGTGATGCTGGGTCGATGAGTCGTGCAGAACGGATCAGGATCGATTGGGCAGCGTTGGATGGTGTCATATTCAACAATAGGTCAGTCCTGAAGGCTCATGCACGATGCTGAGATTGAAGGTTGGCTTTGGTGTCTATCAGCGACTATGCTTGGATCTTGCCTGTTTGAGGCATTCCGGGGTGTAGCGCAGCTTGGTTAGCGCATCTGACTGGGGGTCAGAAGGTCGGAGGTTCAAATCCTCTCACCCCGATTTTTCAATCTTCTACGACCCCGGCGATTCCCGGTGTCGTAGAAGATTATGGGCTAATTCAATCCAGTTCTGTCATCTTGGATGGGATCGGACCGAGTTGAACTGGCTCACGATCCGGAGCGTTCTGTCCCATCTTGCGGATGATGCCCTCTGCTACCAGAGCGTTGATGACCCAGCCTGCTGTCATCACAAAATCTCGTGAGCTCCCGGTAATCTCGCCAGCCATTAATACCCATGGTATTCCTATCAGCGATTGTGTGCCCGCACCTTGGCCCAGAGCGTATGCTCGAATCATCCAAGCCCGATGCTGCCCGATGCACTTCTTCATCGCGTGGGTCACGCCCAAGTAGAAACATCCCAGCATCGAGAACCCAACGGTAAGCCGTACCGCATAAAGAAGCTTCGACTGGTCTCCGGCTGGATGCGCGTAGAACTGGGTCATCCACAACCCGGACAATACAGAAACAACGCCGGCAAGGGCTAGACCCCTGCCTAGGACTCGATGTAGCTTCGTGTATCGTTTTCGAACGCTGGGGAGAAACTGCGCAATCCCAAATACACAATATGGTATAGCGGTTGCGAGATGAACCAAGACGGGGATTGGAGCGTCAATGATCATTGGCTTACTGGGCAGAAACTGAAAGGTAGCACCTAAGCTCAGTTCGATCAGCCGGATCGTGCCGCCGACACATGGGATGAAGCTTAATAGAAGCAAGCTGATCACAACGATCCATTCTGTTCTTTTTAGCCTCATGTCATCACTCCTTTGTCGCGCTCAGGCTAGAGGCGTCATGTTGAGCGGTGCGGGCGTGTTCTTCATCCCAGCTCATTCCTGCAGGATGCCAGATTTCTTTGCCCTTCCAACTGAATATCCACAAGGCTGTGTGGCGAACAGTCTCGCGTAGGCCTTCCATAGTCGCAACGAACTCACGATGTTTGCGAAAAGCGCCCCAGAATGCTGAGTCGAGTTCGTGGCGCGAGATGGGTTGGAGCTCTTCGCTGTAATGACTGACTGTGCCGTTGACGAACCCAAACAACGGGAGTGCCGCATCGAACTCGGCTTCGACATAGCCAGCGGGATCCTTTGCGTCGTCGCTCTCTGCGAAGACATGCATTTGTGTATGCACGAATGGAACGGCTCTGAAATCGTGTAGTTCGTTCTCATCGTTGTCGCCCTTGACGCCGAGGCTGTCAAGATCGTCAGCGAGCTGATGAATCCGTGATGGCCCGTTTTCAAGAGCTAAAAAATCATAGTTGCTCGATGCGCAGCCTGAAATGGCAATACACGCTAGAAGGACTCCAAGGCACTTTATCAGTTTCATAAAAATTCTCCGTGGAAATAGTTCGCCGTCTTAAATGATCGGCGTGATGAAAAAATACATTGCGCGCTCGCGCCGTTTTAGGTGCATCGATGTTGCAGAGTAATCACGAGGACGGCGTACACGAATGTGCGCCTTATCGATCCGAATCCCGATGAGAGTCACGCGAGATTTCGATCTCCGTTCCGTCGCTTTCAAACTTGAATACTTCGCTCATAGGCTGTCCAAACGCCATAGCGATTCGCACCGCGAGTTCAAGACTCGGCGAGTACTTCGCTTTCTCAATGGCTGCAATGGTTTGGCGAGTACAGCCGACGGCATCTGCGAGCGCCTGCTGCGTCATCTCATCATTCTCAAATCGCAAGCGACGGATTGTGTTCGTGATTCGCAGTTCAGCCATCTTAGTAACCGATCCGGTAGCTAGCGAGCCGCACGCATTGGCCGAGCAAGTCGCCCAGCGCGGCTGATGCGTACAAGAGCGTCAGCGCGATGACTACTGACCAACCAGTAGCGAGCCCGACCAGTAGCCCAATGAACCCAAGGGCGAAGACGAAAAGCGTAACACACATGCCACGAGACCTGTACAGGTGGTCTCGTTCATCGATGTTTATCTTCTGCTTGCGGCCCTTCGACGCTATTGCAAAGCCAATGTTCGAAACAATGGTGAGCACGATTGCAGCTGGGACGATCCAAACGATGGACTGTGCCCAGACCATCGGCGCGTTCTCGCCAGACAGGGCTCCGGATTCATAAAGCTGCCACAACCGAACTGATACATACCCGTTGAGCATCAGGCAGACGATGATCGCAACGACGCTGGCGCGTTCCTGGTGACTCATGAGGCGTCCCGTACTTTAGGTGTTCGTTTCATAGTGCATAGTGTAATGCATAATTCACGCAATGTCAAGCAAAGTTAACACAATGGCCTAGATTTGTCGTTCAGTTGGGAATCTTGAGTGTTGGTTTCGGCGTTTTTTCCTAATCGCTCGGTCAGACTACCGCCGTGTTAGTCCAACAAGCCACGAGGGCATGAGCCACGTCGATCGACCATGGGTGGCCGATTATTGAGTGATAAGAATCTCAGCGGGGCTTAGCAGAGTTCTGAGCGTGTCGGATCACACTGCTAAGCCAGAGTTCGTGTTTTCAATCTCCAGAGCCCGATATGGGTGATAAAAAGTTCAACTGGTGTCCTCTCACCCCGATTTTTCAAATCGAAGCCATTCGATGAGCACATCGGATGGCTTTGCTCTTTATCGTACATCGGTTTACTCCGTCGATGAGGCCGTGTTGACTTCCGCAACCCCCAGTTCCGGTCCATCCTGAGTAAAACTCTCAAGTCATAAATCCTACTAATATCTACAACGAACATCTGGATAAGGGGACAAGTGTGAGTGAAGCGATGAATCGGATTTTTTGCAAGACTAGTTGCGACGACGAGTTTCTCAGGCCGCTGCTATTCCGTTTTGGGTGCGTGCGGTATGACCTGCTCCTGCTGGCTCTGGTGTTTTTTGTGTCTGTCCCTGCCGCGTCATCGGCGTTGGCGCAGGACGGGCTCACCGAAGCGCGAAACGGATTTCAGACTCGGCTCATCGAGACACGGCGCGAGGACTCACCGCTCGATCCCCCTCCCTCAGATGTTTTTACGCTTGTCCAATACGAGTCACCGGCTGGTCCCATGCGGGCCTATCTGTCCGTTCACACCGACATCAAGCCAGAAGAACGCCGGCCTGCGATCGTGTGGTTGACGGGCGGATTCCCCGCCGCACGCGGCGGCAAGGGGATCTGGACGCTCGCGGCTGTTGAAAACGATCAGTCCGCATCGGCCTACCGCGACGCGGGTGTCGTCATGCTCATACCGACCGTGCGAGGCACCGCAGACAATCCGGGCGCACAGGAGTCGTTCTACGGTGAGGTTGATGATGTCTTGGCCGCCGCGGCGTATCTGCGATCTCTACCGCATGTCGATCCAGACCGCATCATGCTTGGGGGGCACAGCACCGGGGGCACGCTTGCTCTGCTCGCGGCAGAATCCACAGATATCTTTTGTGCAGTCGTCTCGTTTGGACCGGTTGCGAGAGTCACCGACTACGGCGGGCGGACCTGGCCGTTTGATTCCGACGATCCCGATGAGGTGCGGCTTCGCTCCCCGCTGTACTTCTTGGATGTCATCCAAACGCCAACTTTGGTTGTGGAAGGCGAGCGTGCAAACATCGAA
>JBGCDI010000013.1:0-85310 GCA_045105315.1 Phycisphaerales bacterium
ATGACATCCATCAACACCAAAGACATCTCACTGACCCAAGCTCAAACCATCATCACAGCAGCACAGGCCAAAGCTGCTGAGATCGGAACCAAAATGGATATCGCGGTCGTCGATGCCGGCGCCAACCTCAAAGCATTCGCCCGCATGGATGGTGCTTGGATTGGATCGATCGACATTGCTCAGAAAAAAGCCCGCACCGCTCGATATTTCGATATGCCGACCGGGGCAATCGGTGGCCTCTCTCAACCAGGTGGCCCGCTCTTCAACATCGAACACTCCAACAACGGACTCATCAGTTTCCCAGGCGGACTCCCCATCATGGATGGCGACACCGTGATTGGTGCAATCGGTGTTTCAGGATCATCCGTTGAAGACGATCACGCGGTCGCTCAAGCTGGAGTCGATGCTCTCAAGTAAGCATCGATCTACACGAGTTCCCTTTCAGGAATAGACCAGCTCAAATTCACAGATGATTCGAGCGATCGTGACCGGATCGCCGATTGTTCCGTGTGCAGTCACTGAATCAGCCCATCAGATCCAGACCCTCATCATCGGCTCAAGACCAGCCTGATGCTGATCGTGCGTCCATGTGGGGATCCGAGATCGCGCGATGGGGATTTTTCTTGACCGGTGTCGTGCTCATTGTCGCAGCTGCGGTTCTTCCGCTTCGCGCCGATCTGGAATGGACGCGTCATCAGCGGGATCTTGCTGCGGTCTCAGAACAAGAACACACACTCCGAAACCATCGTTACACCCAGATGATCGGCGCGATCGACTCACAGGATCCCCACACGATCGGACTGCTCGCACAGTCGAATCTGGGGATGATCCCATCGGACCGCAGCGCGATCGTGATGTCCGGACCGATGGGTGCTGCGGGGAGTGACCCCATGGTGTTTGAACTCCTCGAACCCCCATTGCTCGAGCGTCCCGAGTTTGCACCGATGTATTCCCGTCTTGAGCGGCTCGTGATGGTGCCTCGCACCAGATTGTGGGTGATCGCAGCGGGGATCTTCCTGGTGTTTGTCGGTCTCTTACCCGCTGCTCGCGCGAAAACCTCGTAGGTCTGGACCTGCTGAGCTAGAGTCTTGCATGAGTGTGGCGATGAACTATCCCGTGATTGTTGGTCCAACTGCAGGCGGGAAAACCGCACTGGCTGTGGCGCTGTGCAAAGCATATGAATCACGCGGGATGTCGATGGGTGAGGTGGTCACCGCGGATGCATATCAGATCTACAAAGGCATGGACATCGGAACCGCCAAACCCACACCAGAAGAAACACAAAGCGTCACACATCACCTCATCGATCTCGTTGAACCAACCGAACGGTTTACCGTCGCGGACTGGATCGATCATGCGGATCCGCTTGTGGGCAAGCTGACGAGCAACGGTGTCCATCCAGTGGTTGTGGGCGGGACCAATCTGTACATCCAAACATTCCTCGACGGGATGTTCAGCGCCCCTGAACCAAGCGATGAAGTCATGGCGCAGGTTGAATCAATGGAGCAATCCGAGCGCCGCTCCAGACTCATGGAAGTTGATCCTGATGCGCACGAACGGATAGATTCCAACGATCTTCGCAGAACCCGGCGCGCACTGGCGGTGTATCTCCAGACCGGGACCCCCATCACTCAGCTCCAGCGTCAGTGGGACCAAGAAAATCACGCGCGCCCAGGCGCGGTGCTGGTCGGGCTCCACTGGGACAGCGAAGCGATCAATCCCAGAATCAACCAGCGCGTCAAGCAGATGATCGAGATGGGGCTCGTCGAAGAGGCACGGTCTCTCTGGGAAACCAAACAACTGGGCGAACAATCTTCACAAGCGATCGGGTACAAACAACTCATCGCGCACTTTGAAAACAGATGCTCGCTTGATGACGCGATCGAGCGGATCAAAATCGACACGCGCCGGTTCGCCAAAAACCAACGCACCTGGCTCAAAAGATTCCGGGGCCGGCGACCAGGATCGATCTGGATTGATGCTGCGGATCAAGATCCGTCTACGATGGCAAAGCACATCATTGATAGGCTCATGAACTAACTCACGCTCGAAGGGACACATGCGGAATGAACTCTTGGGATCTACTGTTTGATATTCTGATTCTGCTTGGTGGTGCTCTTGTGCTGGGAGTCATATGCGAGCGGCTTCGTCAGAGCCCGATCCTTGGGTATCTTGCAGCAGGGACCTTACTTGGTCCAAACGCGCTGCAGATTGTTTCCAGTGCTCATGAAGTGACCGAGATCGCAGAGCTTGGGGTCGCGCTGCTGCTCTTTACGATCGGGCTTGAGTTTTCCTGGCCTCGTCTTAAGCAGCTCGGAGCTGCTGCCTTTGGGGGCGGGACTGCGCAGGTGCTTGTCACAATGGCGATCGGTACTGGATGCGCCTTGGGATTTGGGCTTTCGTTCCGAACCGCGCTCGCGATCGGTGCGATTGTCGCGCTCAGCAGCACCGCAGTGGTGCTTCGACTTTTGGTTTCCAGAGCGGAGATCGAAAGCGCCCACGGCCGGCAAGCACTCGGAATCCTATTGATGCAAGATGTCGCGGTCGTTCCATTAGTGCTCCTGGTTACTGTGCTGGGCGGGGATGGCTCTGCTGAGCAAGTGGGAATGGATGTTCTGATCGCTGTCCTTGGCGCTGCGGTCCTCGTGGTCGTCTTGTATTTATTGCTCAACAAAGTAGCACCAAAGGTCATGGGAATGGACGCGCTGCAACGGAATCGGGATCTTCCGATTTTGCTCGCCATCGTCATGGGTCTTGGTTCTGCGTGGGGATCTCACAAGCTCGGATTGTCCCCAGCTCTGGGCGCCTTTGTCGCAGGGATGATTCTTGCTGAGACGCCGTTTGCTACACAGATCCGCGCTGACATTGGGTCGATCCGTACGCTGCTGGTGACGCTGTTCTTTAGTTCAATCGGAATGCTCGGCGATCCCGCGTGGTTCTTTGGCCACCTGCCTCAAGTGATTGGATTCGTCACCGCGATTGTGATTGGAAAGAGCATGGTGATTTGGTTCGTGCTGCGTTGCTTTGGTTTAACTCACCGCAACGCGCTTGCTGCGGGTATTTGTCTCGGTCAGGTCGGCGAGTTCTCGTTTGTGCTTGCTGCGGTCGCGCGAGGAACGGTGATCAGCGAGGAGTTGTTTACGCTGATTATTTCAACGACGATTGTGACGCTGTTCTTGACACCATACCTTGTGGGCGGGGGACCAATGGTTGCCGGATTCATTGTCGGAACCCTCGAGCGAGCTGGAGTGCTCAAACAGAGATCCGTTGGTTCAGCAAGCGACCCTGGTCTGAGCGCCGAGAGTCTGATCGTGATCGGGTTCGGTCCTGCAGGCGAAGGCGTCGGAATGACCCTAGAAGGATACGGAGACCGGGTGTCAGTCATTGATCTGAATCCCGCGAGTATTCGACGCGCCCAGCAACTCGGCTTCACCGGACACATCGGCGACGCTGCCCACGCAGAAGTCCTTGAACATGCGGGGGTCGAACACGCGAGCGCGGTGGTCGTCACTGTTCCAGACCCAGCAGCAGCACGAGAAATCGTTCAGCTTGTTCGTTCGATGTCCCCTGGTGTGCACATCATTGTGCGGGCGCGGTATCACCGGTACTACGACGATCTACTCCAAGGCGGCGCTGACGATGTCGTCAATGAAGAATGGATTGTGGGGGCGATTCTTGCTTCGCGCGTTCGCGCCAAGCTCCGGAAGGGAGAGCAGCACGAGGACGATCCAGAATCTGAACTGGAACGGGTTTAACGAATAGACCGGGCTGGCTTGGACTGATCAGTCGTCTAGCGAAATGGACTTTGGACCCTCTTTACCAGCGGTGCGTTCCATATACCCATCCCCTCGTTTTTCATATTTGGTGAATCCGAGTCGGTCGAGGTTCTCGTTGGAGAGCTGGGACTTGCCTTTCATGTCTGACCACTTCCCCGCGATATTGGGGGGCTGGATGACGCGCTCGACAGGTTTGCCCTCGTGCTCAGTCAGCGCTTCTTCAGACATCTGCTGAATAAGTTCAAAGGTTGGCTCACCGGTTGGTTCGCCTTGGTCGTTGAGGTATTGGTAGACATAGATTGGCATGTTGAATCCTATCGGTTTGATGAGTGTCGGGCTTTGGTGAGCTTTAGCCGAAGATTTGTCCCGAATCGGTGTCTTGCATTTTCCACCCGGTCGCGTTGCAGATCCGCTGAAGAACTGGCCACGCGAAGTCGGTGTTGTTGACGACGACCATTGCCTGCATCAAAGAATCATGACCCTGCGCGTATTCAACCGTGAATCCCGGACCATGGAGGATCATGGTTCCCAGACGGGTCAGGTTTGCACCGTCAGCAAGCGTATTAAAGCTACTCAGAGCTTTGCAGAGCTCTTTCGGGGACCCAAGCGGGAAGTTCCCAGCCATGGGATCGTCCGGATTCTTGGGTTTGGTGAAGACCAGGATTCTTTTTTTCGATTTTGACATACGCACTATTCTAGGTCAACCCAGCACCACACGAATCACTCTTCCTCAGCTTCCAGAGCATCGAGCGCATCGTCACGGGCATCAAGAAGCTCCACCGCTTTGTCAAGCAGCAACGACAACGGGACGGGTTTCTGTAAATACGCGTCGACCCCAAGAGACTCCCCGTACGCTTGGTGGCGCTGCCCCTCGTTTGCGGTCACCATGATGACAATCGGGGAGTTCTCAACACCCTTGATTTTCTCAAGCACAAGAAACCCCGATCTCTTGGGCAGCATCATGTCCAGAATCACAATGTCGGGGGGATCATCATTGCAGATCTGGACCGCCTCATCCCCATCGGTCGCGGTCAAGGTCATCGCGTCCTCAGACTGGAATGCAGCATCAAACGCTTCGAGTACATCGCGCTCATCATCGACGATCAGCACACGGATATCCGCGAGCCGGCCTTGGTCATAACTATCCTGATTATCCGCCGGGTTGTTGATGATGTTGTCCATACGAGTCCCTCTGTCGATCCATGATTTGAATATGTACATCTTATTTAAAGTGCGTGATATTGTGCTCAGCCATGTACGCCCGGTCAAGATCGGAACGCTCGATGAGCTTCCCGAGTTCTTCATCAGTCATCCAAGGCAGCGCCGCAAGCTTTGCTTTCAGTGCATCCGGGAACGGTTTGTTGAGCCGTTCGTGTCGGGGCCTGCTCTTCCATATTCGGTGCATCCAGAGATACTGTTCTGGTGATTGACGGATCATTTGTTCAATTGAACGTCTATACCGGGCAGTGATATAAAATAGCGGATCTGGCTGACTGTTCCAATCCTCGCTTGAGAAACAGTCGTTGACCTCAATCCGGTATCGCATGGTCTGCTTTGAGCCTGGAGGAGTTGGCAACCTTCTCGCTTGCCCGATCAGAATATTGGCATCAAACTGCAGCGCGGTGAGCCCGATCGATTTGTAGCTCGATGCAAGACGGCCAAAGTAGGGAACCTGGAGACCCCGATCACCTGCGTTCTGATCCGCGACAAACGCGACGGCTTCGCCCTGCTCCATGAGCTTGGGCATCGCGCGCATCGCGCCAAACTTATCGAGTAGGTCAAGCCCTCTGCGTGAGCGCGTCTGGCGCACCCATTCATCCGCAAGACGGATATCAAGCGGCCGGTAAATCGCGTGCATGTTAAAGCCCAGCAGCGCCATCGTGTACCCAACGATCTCCCAGTTCCCGCAGTGCCCGGTCAACAGCAAAGTCGGACGGTCATTGAGAAGCGGACGCATGACCGTCTGCAAGTTCCCGAGCTCAACATAATCTGTCCATGCATCCTCAGAGAGCAGCCGAGGAGTGACCGCGAGCTCCACCGCAAGCATAGAAAGATGCTCGTACGCTTTCATTACAAGCTCGTACCGCTCGTCATAGTCCATTTCAGGAAAGGCAATCTCGAGCCGGTGAACCGCTTGTGTGACCCGCTTGGTATTGAACTTCGAACCACCAAACTTGCGAGCAAGCGAACTGGCGCTCGAAAGCACCGTTGGGAGCGGGAACATGTGCGCCGGGAGCAACGCGGTCCGCAATGCAGCGTAACTCGCGGGCTGAGTGATGTATCGCTGAGTTGGGGTGAGATTCCCTCTTGGGTCACTAGCCATGCGATCCTCGCGTGTGGGCAATGGGAAAGGCGTATCGCACCAAAGCGAGCGCCCCCGAATCCATCACAAGGTCGAGGATCAGTTTGGGAAATCACCAATCAAAGTCTGGAGACGGTTCGCGTTGAGCAACGGGATTGATGCATCCTCAGCACGGAGCAGCAGATCGTCGTACCGCTGAATCTCGCGCTGGAGACGGACATATTCCTGGAGTGTTGCGATCGGTGCGCCTGGTCCTGGAGGTGGTGGGAGGATTGGTTTTTCGCCCAGGATAATAAAGTCGATATCACCGACGACGGTGTCTTCGAGCTTCCCGCCCCACTGCTCGATGAGTGCTTCGAGTTCATCGGTTTCAAAGCTGGTCGCGACGCCATCGCCGTTGACATCAAAGAGTCCATCGACAACGAACTTGTAGGTTTTCTTCGGGTCATACACCGCATTTGCAATGACATTGCCCCGGATGATTGGATTCCCCTGAGAGGAAGCAATGATGCGAGCGCGGGAGAAGTCGTCTTCGACTTCGATGATCTCGATCACCGCTTTGCCTGAATCGTACTGATTGGTCGAAGCATTAATACGGATATCAGTCGGGTTGTCATACACCGCGAAGGTCATACCAAGCACAGCCTTCTGATTGCGACCGATTGAGAGAAGCACTTCATTGTCAGCGGAGATGACCTGGTCAATACGAGCGTCCACGAGTTCCGCTTCGTTGAGTGGCTGGAGACGATCTGACTTGCCTTGTCCTTTGAGGCGGGCGATCTGATCTTTAAGAAGGTTATTGTCGCGGGTGACTTCGTCAAGACGCTCTTGCATCTCATCAACGGACTTGGTTGAATCCGAGATGATTTCTTCGATGCGTTGATTGAGCTTGAGCTCGACGGTGTTGAGAGTGCCCTCAAGACCCTCTACTCGACCAGCATAATCAGTGACATTCCCTTGTAGATTTGCAGCACTGCTGTTAAAGTCTGATTCGATCTGAGCAACACGCTCTGCTTCTGATTCTGCAAACTGCTGAGCAGCGCGGCGCTCGGACTCTGCTTCATCGAGGCGCTCTGAAAGCGACTGGATCTCGTTATTCTTCTTTGCAACCAGGTCCAGCAGTGAACCTTCCGCGATGTCATCAAGCATGGTCAACCGGTCGCGGTACTGGGTCATGCTTGTGCTTGCGTCGCCTGTGATTGAACCGATGAGTTCTGAACGGTTACCTGAGAGGTACTCAACGACCGTTTTGTTTCCATCGGCGCGTGCTTCTTCGAGGATTGCCCGGATGACCGCGTGCTCGCGCTGCTGAGGCGTGACGAACTGCTTGTAGCTGTCGTTCGCAGTCGCCAGTTCACCTTCGGCGCGCTGCGCCTGACCATAGAAGACCATGGTGGTTACGAAGAATCCGAGCGCAAATGCGCCAAGGACGGTGATGGTGACGGCGACGCCGACGCTTGCTCCAGTGCGAGCTGCCATAGTGACTCTCCCGTTGGGCAAAGATACCCGTCGATGATGAGTGTGAACTGATTTGATCCCGCAACAATCGCGGGCGCGAACTATCCGCACGAGAACGAACCCGGTTCATCCTCATGGGCGGTATGGTAGAGCGGAATTGGGCCTTGGTGTGATTCTGAGCTCAGAAAGGGCGTTGGAGTTCGACCCTTGGATAACCCAGACCGCCAGCGAGGGTGTCATGAGGGCCTATTTGGTTGACTTTTGTGGTCTGTTCGTGTGTATCAGAAGATTTCGGCATGCTCTTTATTCACCGAAGAGGAGAATTGGGAATATGGGATGCCATGTACGGAAAGATCACGAACCTTGAAGAAGATGTATAGATGATTTTGGATGCATACGGTCTTAGGCGTGGGCTTTAGTCCAGTTGATTGATCTCAGAGCTTTGGAGGAATGATTGATGTTGCAGTGGATTGCTGGTGTTGTCATCTTGTCGGTTTGCAGCCTTGTTTCGTTGGGACAATGCCCATCATCAACGGAGTACGCGCACGATGATGGATCGGGCACATTCACCATCGGCCCCTCCCAGTTTGATGCCAACATGATCTGGATGAACAGCTTTGATGCTCAAGCTGGCGGAGAGATCATCACAAGTGTGCGCGTGTCCTTCGGTGATCTCATGGACAACATGGGGATGATGGGTTCTGATGAAGTCCGGATCGGGATCCTGAACGATCCAACCAACGACAACGACCCATCTGATGCTGTCCTGATCGGGACCGGAACGGGAATCTGGCAAGATGCCGGTTTTTCTGAGTTTGTCGACTTTCAAGTCCAGCCTACTCAGGTTGATGGTGTCTTCTACATCGCAATCGAAATGGACATCCTTCAGCGAGCAAACCCAGCGCGTATGGACCCGGATTCTCATACCGCAGGAAATCGGAGCTGGCTGTTCTATCACGATGGCCCAAACCTCGCCGATGTCGGAGCTTCACTCTTTGTACTTCGCATGAGTGATTCGCCCTTTATCGGCGCATGGATGATTCGTGGAGATGGGGTTTCGCTTTGCCGAGCGGATCTGAATCAGGATGGCGTATTGAACTTCTTCGATGTTTCTACATTCTTAAATGTGTTCAGCTCTGGCAATTCCTGCGCCGATCTAAACAGTGATTCATCGCTGAACTTTCTCGATGTTTCTGAATTTTTAAGTCAATTTGGGCAAGGCTGCGATTAAAACACGAGATAGCAATCAGGGTTTTACCGTATCTAATGCACAATTAATAACTAAAACCAAGTCAATATAGCATTTCAACTTCCTGAATCAGGATTATTCGCGTTATCAGTAGTGTGTTCTGATACACTCTCATCTGCGCACAA
Source organism: Phycisphaerales bacterium (assembly GCA_045105315.1). Classification (GTDB taxonomy): domain Bacteria; phylum Planctomycetota; class Phycisphaerae; order Phycisphaerales; family UBA1924; genus UBA1924. Next base: position 8,911 of record JBGCDI010000013.1, read on the forward strand.
TTCTCATAGCCAGGACTCTTTAGAATGCTTCCAATTTCCAGACCTATACGACCCGACGACTTTGGTTTAATTGCACAAATACCAGGCATGGCCGCCATCGCACGCGATCAAGACCTCCGCTTATTCTGGACCACCAATGAGTTCTACCGGATATTCGGACTCGTTGATACCGTCGAAGAAATGATGAATAAAAGACTCGCCGATGTTCTCTGTAAATCGTGTGCACAAGAACGGGAAGATCGTCAGCGACGAGTCATCCAAACAGGGATCGTTGATCACCACTATCAGCTCAGCACCGACTCGCGCGTGCTGTGCACAATCATGCCTCTTGATGAAAAAGCATTCGGACACAAAGGGATTCTGGCGATCATGAAAGACGCGAGACTCGAACCCCGCGCTGTCAATCTTGACCGGTACCCAACACTCAAAACCCCGATCTTCACCAAGCTCGGCGTGCTCTCGATGCGCGAGCTTGAGGTCTTGTACTATGTCGCGGTCGGGATGTCCACACAGGTCATCTCCGATCGACTCTGCAGAGCAACCAAAACCATTGAGCATCATGTCAACTCGATTCATACCAAGCTCGATACCCATAGCCGCGCCGAGCTGGTGCGGTTTGCGTCTGAACGCGGGATCCAAGCATTCTCAATCGATGAATGGAACACCATCGTCGAGGGCGCCAAACTGATCCGCAACGAAACCATTCCGAGTAAAGCTGGCGCACTTGCTTAACTCTTTCTGAACTTGCACCAACGAGTTGCCCCCACTACGATGACTCAATGGACTTGTACACACTTCAAATCGCGAGCTCCGAGCTTGACCACGCCGAGCTCTCAAATCTTTCCCTTGCCATGATCGACTGGTTCGTACCCTACGACGAGAAGGTCAGCGTGATGATGCGCCTCGGTCTTGCTGCGCTGTTTGGAGCGCTCCTTGGCTGGGAACGCGGGCGCTCTGAGAAACCTGCCGATATCCGCACGATGATCTTGATCGGCGCGGGCGCTGCGATGTTTACACTGCTCGGTGAGCGGATGATCGATGCGGGCGGTGACGAAGCAATCATCCGCACCGACCCGACCCGTGTGCTTTCGTACATCATTTCAGGAGTTGGATTCCTCGGCGCGGGCGCGATCTTGCACTCAAAGCGCTCGGTCAAAGGACTCACCACCGCTGCCTCGATCTGGGCCGTTGCAGCGATCGGCGCCGCGTGCGGCGTCGGGGAGTTCATGATCGCTTTCTTCCTCTTCGCAATCGCGTTTGTGACACTCTGGACGCCTTGGGTGGTTGCCCTCGCTGACGGCACTCTTGGTGAATACGAAATCGATTCACTCAATGGTTCAACCGTCGAACAAAAAACCAACGCGGCTGAGCCTCAGAGTCCGGATCTGAGCAAAGACAATCGCAACGCTTAAACACCGCGGTCTGCAGATCCCAGCGAATCAAGTTCGTCTTTGTAGCGGTCCTTGAGGGGTTCGACGACTTCCTTTAAGAACCGTTCGGTTTGCTCGACTGATCGCCCGATGAAGTTCATTGGGTTGAGGATCTGGTCTTCGGTGAGCATGTGGTGGATGGGCGCAAAGTCGGGGTCGGCTTTGAGGCGGTCGATAAGGTCGTTGTCTAAACCTTCTTGTTTCACGCGGTGACCCGCAGCTTGCGAATGCACGCGGATTTTTTCGTGCAGGTCTTGGCGGTCGCCTCCGGCTTTGACGGCTTCCATGAGGATGTTTTCGGTCGCCATGAAGGGGAGTTCGAGCATGAGGTTTTTGCGGACCATTGCTTCGTTGACGACGAGTCCTGACGCGACGGTGTGCATGAGGTCGAGGGCGCCGTCGAGGGCTAGGAATGCTTCGGGGAGGGAGAGGCGTCGGTTGCTTGAATCGTCGAGGGTGCGTTCGAGCCATTGGGTGGCGGCGGTGTCGTAGGCGTTTCCGACGAGGTTCATGACGAAGCGGGTGAGGCCGCAGATGCGTTCACACTTCATGGGGTTGCGTTTGTAGGGCATTGCGGAGGAGCCGATTTGGTTTTTGCCGAATGGTTCGTCGATTTCTTTTCGGTTGGAGAGAAGGCGGATGTCGGTGGCGATTTTGTGTAGGACGGAGGCGATGGACGCGAGGTCAGCAAGAATGAAAGTATCCACTACACGAGGGTAAGTCTGTCCAGTCAGATCAAAATCCAATGGTTCATCGAATAAATCTTGAAGCGCGTGACGCTCGAATCGATCAATTGTTTGCTCATTCCCTTCAAATAGACTATGAAATGATGCCTGCGTTCCTGTTGCCCCTCTAAAGCCCCTCGCCTGAAAATGAAACAGTTGTTCTTCAAATCTGTCAAGGCAAAGTCCGAGTTCGTAAGCCCATCCTGCAGCGCGTCTCCCCACTGTCATCGGTTGTGCTGGCTGATAGTGAGTGAACCCCAATGTAGGCGATGCTTTCCATTTATTAGCAAACACGCCCAACGCCAGAACAGTTCTACGAACCTTACCCGCGAGAAGTATGTATGCTTCGAGTTGTGCTTTTCTATCACCATTACAGACCACATCTTGGCTGGTGCATCCGAGGTGGATGATGCCTTTGGCTGATGGGCAGCGGTCTCCGAAGGCGTGGACATGGGCCATGACATCGTGGCGGAGATCGCGTTCGTAATTGGCGGCGTTGTCCATGTCCTCGTCGGTGACTTCGAGGGCGGCTTTCATTTCGTTGATTTGTTGGTCGGTGATGTCGAGGCCGCAGGCTTGTTGGGCTTGTGCGACGGCGAGCCAGATCTTGCGCCAGGTGGTGAACTTATGGCGCGGCGACCAGATTTTGCACATCTCAGGAGATGCATTCCGGGCGGCGAGGGGGGAGGTGTAGGTGTCGTGCTGTGATGTTGGCGGGCTGGTCGTCGTGCTCATAGAAGACTCTAGGAGCTTACACATGAACTGATCGAATCAGTTGGCCACGATGTTCACCAACCGGCCCGGAACCACGATGACCTTGCGGACCTGCTTATCACCAAGGAACTCGATGATCCGCTCATCTGCGAGAGCCGCGGCTTCCATCGCTTTGTTGTCCGCGTCCTTGGGCATGATGATCTTGGATCGCAGCTTCCCCATCACCTGCACCGGGATCTCGATCTCATCGTCAACCAGCATCGCTTCGTCGAAACTCGGCCAGTCCGCATGAGCAACACAAGGCGGATTCCCGAGTTTATCCCAAAGCTCCTCCGCAAGGTGCGGGACAAACGGCGACAACACACGGACAAAGCAATCGAGCTGATCGCGGGTCAATGGCTTGTTGGTGGACTGGGCGCTGTTGACGAACTCAAAGATCGCAGCGATCGCGGTATTGAAACTCAGCTTCTCGATATCAGCCCCCGCTTTAGCGATCAGACGATGGAGCTGCTTCTCGGTGGTTTGATCCGCAGCGTTGTCATCCCCGAGCGCGAGCGTCGCGTCTTCGTTTGTGACGAGTCGCCAGATTTTTTGGAGAAGGCGCTGAAGACCAACGATGTCTCGGGTGGACCAAGGCTTGCTCGCTTCGAGCGGACCCATGTACATCTCGTACAAGCGGAAGGTGTCCGCGCCGTAGTCGGCGATGACATCATCGGGGTTGATGACATTCTTAAGCGACTTGGACATCTTGGCGACGATGCGGTCGACCGTTTTTCCTGTGGCGGTTTCTATGTAGGACGGCGCGTCTTCAGTGCCTTTGTTTTCAACTTCATCAATCGCAACGAGTGATTTGTCGGCGCGTTGATAGGCCATCGAGGTGATCATGCCTTGATGGAAGAGTTTGCGGAACGGTTCATCGGATTGAACATGTCCGAGGTCGTGGAGGCACATGTGCCAGAAGCGTGCGTAGAGCAGGTGGAGAACCGCGTGTTCGTTGCCGCCAATATAGAGATCGACTCCTGAATCACCAAGCCAGTAGTCTTGCGCATCGTCGCTGATGATCTTCTCAGAGTTCAGGCTGTCGCAGTAGCGCAGGTAGTACCAGCACGATCCCGCCCACCCTGGCATGGTGTTGGTTTCGCGCTTCATTGGTTTGTCTGATTCGAACTCAGATACACCAACTTCTCCCGCAGTGACCTTCACCCAGTCTTCTGCCTTTGCGAGCAATGGCTGAGGATCGCTGGATTCGACGGGCGCGTAATCTGTCAGAGGCGGGAGCATGACCGGGAGCTGATCTTCGCTGACCGGGTAGTGATTTGCCCATTCATCAAAGACGATTGGGAACGGCTCACCCCAGTAGCGCTGGCGCGAGAAGAGCCAATCGCGGAGCTTGTAGTTGACCTTCGGAGCACCAGCTTTGTGCTTGGTGAGCCAATCGATGATGGTTGTTTTGGCTTCTGCGATATCCATCCCATCGAGGAAGTCGGAGTTGATCGCTTTGCCCGTTCCGGTGTACGCTTCTCCGTCAAAGTCGGGTGTTGGCTCGACGGTACGGACGATGGGGAGATCGAATGCTTTGGCAAAGTCCCAGTCGCGTTGGTCTTGTCCCGGGACCGCCATGATGGCGCCTGTGCCATAGCCCATCAGGACATAGTCGGAGGTCCAGACGGAAACGAGCTGTTTGGTGACCGGATTGCGGACTTTCATCCCAAGGTTCACACCTGTTTTCTCTTTGTTTTCTTGCCGCTCGATGTCGGTGCGGTCACGAGCTGCGGAGACATATTCAGTCAGTGCTTTGGTATCCAGATCTGGCGGCGAGAAGTCCATCGCAAGCTCAACAAGCGGATGCTCAGGAGCAACGACCATGTAGGTCGCGCCAAAAATCGTATCGGGACGGGTCGTAAAGACACGAAGTGCTTCACCTGTTTCGTCACCATCGAATCCAATGATTGGGAAATCAATCTCAGCACCGACCGATCGACCGATCCATTCCGCTTGCTGAGTCTTGGTGGAGCTTGGCCAGTCCAAATCCGCGAGCCCATCGAGCAAACGATCCGCGTACGAGGTGATGCGGAACATCCATTGACGGAGTGGTTTGCGGTGGACAGGATACGATCCACGCTCGGACAAGCCGTTGATGACTTCTTCGTTGGCCAGCGCGGTCCCAAGCTTGGGGCACCAGTTGACGGTCTGCTCGCTCAGGTATGCGAGACGATACGAATCAATGATTGCTTTTTTGGTTTCCCGGTCGAGGGTGGACCAGTCTCCCGCGTCGGTCCCATCTGGAAGATCACCCGCGCCGGTGTATTCCGCAGCACTGGGGTTGAGCTTGACCGTACGCGCGCCTGATTCGAGTTCTTCAATCAACTCTGCGATGGGGCGGGCTTTGCCCTTGCCATTATCTGCTTGAACATCAAACCATGAGTTATAGATCTGGAGGAAGATCCACTGGGTCCATTTGTAGTAGTCCGGATCAATGGTCCCGAACTCGCGTGACCAGTCGTAGCAGAATCCGAATCGCTTGAGCTGACGACGGAAGTTGTCAATCGCGGTTTTGGTCGTGACTTCCGGATGGACACCGGTCTGGATCGCGTACTGCTCAGCAGGAAGACCGAACGCATCCCACCCCATCGGATGGAGCACATTGTGTCCCGTCATCCGCTTGTACCGGCAGATGATGTCCGTCGCGGTGTACCCCTCTGGGTGACCAACATGCAATCCCGCGCCAGATGGATACGGGAACATGTCCAAGCAATAGTACTTGGGCTTGGACGCATCAAACCCAGCTTCCCCAGGATTGGGGGCTTTGTTGGTCTGGTGTTCATCCCAGTACAGCTGCCAGCGTGTTTCAATATCAGCAGCGAGAGATGCGTCGTAACGAATAGCGGTCTGTTGATGATCATCTGAAGACATAGGACCTGAGTTTAGCACATCCGGTGGGTCTTTACCCTGTATTTCGGGGCTCAGGTGGGTATCGTTTCGGTATGTGCGGACGGTTTGCTCAGGTATTTGAGGACAAGGATGTTTCCAGGATCGAGGAGATCCTCCGCGCAGCGATCAAAGTGAGCGATCAGGATCCCCTTATTGAAACCTTCAACGAATGTTTCAATATCGCCCCGACCCAGAATGCCCTCATCGCACGCTCATCAGATTCCCAATCCAACTCCACACACGCTCAGCTCGATCTTGCCCGGTTCGGGCTGATTCCGTCGTGGTCCAAAGACCTGAATCAGCAAGCAACGATGAACAACGCTCGCCGGGAGACGATCTATGAAAAGCCGTCTTACAGAGGCTTAATTCGCTCTCGCAGGTGTTTGATCCCGATGAATGGGTTCTTTGAGTGGCAATCCATCCCAGGCGAGCGGACCAAACGCCCATGGTACATAAGCCGAGCTGACCACGATGTGCTCATGCTGGGCGGGGTCTGGGACTCCTGGATCGATCGTGAGCATGGGGACACCCAGATCGACTCTTTCAGCATCGTGACACGGGAATCCAACGAGTTCATGTCCCCGATCCACCACCGGATGCCTGTGGTCATCGAGCCTGCGATGGCGGGTGATTGGATCGATCCAAACACAGCTCAGGATCAAATCCACCAGATGATGCTCGATCCAACCGATGGCACACTCCGTAGCCACCGGGTCAGCAAGCGAGTCAACTCGGTGGTTCACGATGACCCCGCTCTTCTGGAACCCATTATCAAGGAAGACGGGGAACAGGGGATGCTGTTTGGGTGAAGGCCTAGGATGGTTGTGCCGATAGAAATGCACTATGTCTGAGTGCGCTCAGTTCAAGAATCACTGGAAGATGACCAAAAATCAAGGGTGCAAAGCACTCAGGAGATGTACGGATGGCAAACCTGACGATCGATGTAGCTTCAGTCCTTGGTAACGACGCACTGCTCCGCTGGGATACCCCCGCGATTTCAAAGGACCGCCTGCATATCCCAAGCGGCGACTTTGTTGACCGAGTCGTCGCAATGACCGATCGCAATCAAGGCGTCCTCAACAACTACCAGCGCATCCTCAATACCGGACGATTGGGCGGAACCGGATACACCTCCATCCTCCCTGTCGACCAAGGCATCGAACACTCCGCGGGCGCGAGCTTTGCTCCCAATGCGGATTACTTTGATCCCGCAAACATCGTCGAGCTCGCAATCGAAGGCGGATGCAACGCGGTCGCTTCAACATTCGGTGTGCTCGGCGCAACCGCTCGCAAGTACGCGCACAAGATCCCGTACATCGTCAAGTTCAACCACAATGAACTCATGACCTACCCCAACACCTTCAACCAGATCCCGTTTGGCAACATCAAGCAGTGCTGGGAGATGGGAGCGGCAGCGGTCGGCGCGACAATCTACTTCGGTTCAGAAGAATCCGAAGCACAGATCCAGTATGTCGCGGACATGTTTGCTGAAGCACACGAGTACGGTATGGTGACGATTCTATGGTGCTACATCCGCAACAACGCCTTCAAAGTCAACGGCGTCGACTACCACAGCTCGGCGGACCTCACCTCGCAAGCAAACCACCTCGGAGTCACCATCCAGGCAGACATCATCAAGCAGAAGCTGCCTACCAACAACGGTGGATACAACGCACTCAACTCGGGCGACTCCTCCTACGGCAAGTTCAACACCGGGATCTACACCGACCTCAACTCATCGGATGAGAAGGGCCAAGGCGGACACCCAATCGATCTTTGCCGGTACCAGGTTGCCAACTGCTACATGGGACGATCACCACTGATCAACTCGGGCGGAGAGTCCAAAGGCGCCAGCGACATGAAGGATGCGGTCACCACCGCAGTCATCAACAAGCGTGCTGGCGGTATGGGCTTGATTTCTGGACGCAAAGCGTTCCAGCGTCCTCGCAACGAGGGCGCGGCGCTGCTCAACGCGATTCAGGATGTGTATCTCGATGACAATGTGACGATCGCTTGATAGTTTATTTGTAGTACTTAGAGGGGCTCACAGTTGTGGGTCCCTTTTTTGTTGAGGTGATTTAAAATGAAAGCAGCACTTGCACAAGTTTCTCCCGTTCTTCTAGATCGCAAAGCGACAACCAGTAAGGCGGTCGATGCGATCGGGCTGGCGGCTTCTCGCGGCGCAAAGCTCGTTGCGTTTGGGGAGACATTCCTTCCTGCGTATCCGGTATGGCTTTCGCGCACGGATGGCGCTCGGTTTGATTCGCAGGATCAGAAAGAGTTGCACGCGTTGTATCTTCAGGAAGCTGTGCAGATCGAGCGAGGTGATCTGCAGCCAATTTGTGATGCAGCGCGTGCACATGGAATCTGGGTCGTAGTCGGGATCGCGGAGCGGCCGATGGATCGGGGCGGACATTCGATCTTTGCCAGCGCAGTGACCATTAATGATCAAGGCGAAGTGCTCAGCTCGCACAGGAAGCTGATGCCGACTTATGAAGAGCGACTCGCGTGGGCACCAGGGGATGCGCACGGGCTGGTGGCGCATGAGTGCAATGGGTTCATGATCGGCTCGCTCAACTGCTGGGAGAACTGGATGCCGCTTCCTCGCGCTGCGATGCAGGCGCTTGGGGTGAACCTGCACATCGCGATTTGGCCTGGTGGAGTGGAGAATACGCAGGACATCACTCGGTTCGTGGCGCGGGAGTCACGGAGCTATGTACTGAGCGCTTCGACCTTGATCCGCGCGAGTGATATACCAAGCACAGTGCCCCACCGTGACCGAATAGTCAGCAACGAGTCCGAGACCATGCACAATGGAGGATCAGCAGCAGCGAACCCGGATGGTAGCTGGTTGCTTGAGCCTCAAGCGGATGCTGAGGATGTGTTTATCGTCGAGCTTGAGCGTGGGTTTATGGATCGCGAGCGCCAGAATTTTGATCCAAGCGGTCACTACGCTCGACCAGAACTCTTGAAAATGATCGTTGATCGAACCAGACACACGAGCGCACAGTTCTCAGATCAATAAATCATGCTCAACATCATTCTTACGAGAGTGAACACAACCGCGCAAAAAAACTGCGAGCACAGCAGAAACCCTCTATTGTGTTGCAATGACTCCACATGATCAACAACCGACCAGCCAGCTCAGACGCGCGATCTTTCTTGATCGGGATGACACGGTCAATATCAATGCAGAGCTTCCCGATGGTGCGTGGGAGGGGGTCAAATGGGGGGACCTGCTCAAGCCCGAGTTCACGATCCTGATGGATGGGGTTTACGAAGCATTGACCGCACTCAAGCACGCTGGGTATGTGCTCGTCATCATCACCAATCAAGGCGGGCTCGCACGCGGGGGAGGAACAACCCGTGATGTGGAAGCGGTCAACGATGCGCTCCGGCGCGCACTCAACGGCGATGAACATCATCATGGTCATGGTGCTTTTGGCGCACAACTCATCGACGCGTGGTACTTTGCCCCACACCACAGCGATGGACATGTTGAACCCTACAACCGAGATCATCCATGGCGCAAGCCTCACGGCGGAATGATCCGTGCTGCGTGTGACGAGCTTGGAGTTGATCCCGCCCACTCGTGGATGATCGGTGACAAACAGCGAGATCTGGATGCGGGCATCGATGCGGGGGTTCCCGAGAAGCACACGATCCAAGTTGGTCCAAACGGAACACACGCGGATCTGCTGGCTGCTGCTGAAGACATTTTGACCGAACCTGAAGGGTCCGGAAGCAAACTTGTTGATCAACCAGAACTCTCACCAGGCTCACGAGTCACGCTGCGCTCTCCAGATACATCGTTTGTCCCGATGGCGGATGATCGAACGCGAGAGATGGTCGAAGCGGTGGCGCGAGGAATCGCAGAACGCACAGGAATCACGATCCACGAGCTCACCTGCGACCAAGAGCAGATCGAAGTGGTGATCGGTGTTCACCGGATCGGCGCGCTCGCATTCATGGCTCAGCTACGACGAGACACCGACCGTTGGCACGAACGAAACTTTGGTGTTCCCCTGTGGTCACTCAAATCAATGGACCAGGGGTGGTAAGCAGTGACTGATCGCCCGCTTCGATTGTTGATTGTGCTTCCTTCTTGGGTCGGTGATGTGGTGATGGCCACTCCCGCGATCCGTCGCATCCGTGATGCGATGCCTGGGATCTTTATCGGCGCGTTGTGCAGGCCTGGGATCGATCAGTTGATCAAGGATTCGGATTTGTTTGATGAGGTGCATGTCTTTATACCACACGGGATGATGGCCAGCAAGAAAGCAGCCGCCAAGGTTCGGCCCCGAAGGTATGACTCAGCGGTGCTCATGACCAACTCGTTTTCAACCGCGCTCACCACCAGACTCGCGTTTATCCCGCGCCGGATCGGGTATGAGCGTGATGGGCGCGGGATGCTGCTGACCGACAAGGTCGAACCACCGCGCAATACTGATAAATCATGGAAGATGACCCCAGCGGTCGACTACTACTGGAACCTCGCATCGCATCTGCTCAACGAGCCTTTGGTTGATTGGTCGGTGCACACGCCAACAGATTGCGTGTCATTGCCGCTCGCGCTTGATACTGACGCGATGATGGAACTCCCGGTGAGTGCATCAGATCAAAGCAAAGCCGATGAAATTCTCAAGAGCGCAGCGGTCGGTCCGCACGGATATGCGATCCTGAATCCCGGCGGGAACAACGAAGCGAAACGATGGCCTGCAGATCGGTTTGCGCGCTTAGCGGACTGGCTCAATGAGACTCACAACTTGACGGTACTCATCAATGGATCACCCGCTGAGTCTGAGTTGATCGATCAGATCATCAGCATCTCGACATCGACCCCGATCTCGTTGCCCGCTCTAGGAAATACACTCGGTGCTCTCAAACCGATCTGTCGAGACGCGCGGATCATGATCACCAACGACACCGGTCCGCGTCACATTGCAGCAGCGATGGGAACGCCTCTTGTGACCCTGTTTGGACCGACCGATCCTCGGTGGACAACAATCCCAGTTCAACCGATGAGTGATGGACGACCAAGCGAAGTCGTGCTTGTCGCGGATCCCGAGCTCCCAGCGGATGAATCCGCAAACGATCATCCTGACCGATGCGCGATCGAACACATCGAAGAACAACGCGTTCGAGACGCGATCAAGTTTCTGTTTAATAGGAAATGATCCTGTTTCATGCAATTTATGGATCTCTTTTCTTCTAGAGCCATAGAGTTTAAAGAAGTATGAGAAACGACCGACTCCATTTGATTGCCGCTGGGTTCTTTGCATGCGCGTTTGTGCTTGCGGGATCTGGGTGGTCGTCGGTCCTCTCGTCGCTTATTGATCAGCGCCCTTCATGGTCACTGTGTGGTCAGGACATGTGCTCATGCTCCAAACCAACCGCTGCTCAGCCAGCGTGCCCGCTTTGTGAAGCGGGTCTTATGGACCCTGCGGATATGCTGACCGATCAGATGATCAGCGAAGATGGATGCACTCCTCGATCAATCGCCCCTGTTCAGCGCGTGCCCAAGAATCGGGTTCAGCTCAATGCGGTTACCGATGCGGGGAGCACCGCATGCGTCGCAATGTTCATCGGGATGATGCTCAAAGGCCAACGCTCTGATCTGATCCTTGATATCAATAACACATCGATGATGATCGTCAATGATCGTCTTCCTGCATTTGGGGCGCTCGATTCCCCCACTCCTCCTCCTCGCGCGTGAGCGTGCGTAAACGCTGACTCTCAGCTTGACCCTCGGTTACTCATTCATTTCAAATACTTAGAAATCAGCACGCGATTGTGTGCTGGGAGATTGCATCATGCAGCGCTTCATATCTATCCGCGCAGCTCTTCACGAGCGCGCGGAAGGATTCACGCTCATCGAGCTGTTGGTGGTCATCGCGATCATCGCTCTGCTCATCGGGATATTGCTGCCTTCGCTTTCTGGAGCGCGGAACAGTGCGCGGTCGGTCAAATGCTTAGCCTCGCTGCGAAGCCAAGGGATCGCGTTTAGCCTGTATACAGAGGACAACAACGAGGTTCTGCCGCGCACCAAACACTCGGTCGGATTTTCGGGAGAACTCACCTGGGGCCCTCAGATGTTCGAATACCTGACGAGCCAAAGCTTTGAAGGCGATTCAGATCTCTGGCAAAGCGACTCCTGGTGGAGCGCTACCAACGAGTTCTACCGGTGTCCACATGATGAGCGCGAAAGCCCGATCGAGCAACCCGGTCTGCCGTTCTCGACCGCAGCGATGAGTTACGGAATGAATGTCTATTTCGAGCTCCGGCGCGAGGAGTTTGAACCCGCAAAGTATGCGGGCGATCGATACGCGCCATACCGAAAGCGCTCAGCAAGTCCGCACCCATCACTCACTGTCTTACTGGGAGAGATGAAGGACACACTCAGCGCTGATCACATCATGTCCCACTTCTGGCGCACACGAGGCGTGACACCAGGATTCGAAGTCGCCACCACGCGGCACGGGGACTCAGCGGGATACCTGATGCTTGACGGGCACGCAACATCGCGCTCGTTTACATCGGTGTACGACGCGACCAATGAGCGAGACAACTGGTACCCAGCCCTCGCTCGATAGTTTTTACTCCTCTCCATGCGGATGGACCGCATGGAGAATGACCAACACAGAACGCGTGATTCACACGCAATATATAGAAAAGAGATTCACAATGAATATGTTCATGACATCGGTTCTTGCACTCACAACCAGCACCGCACTCGCAGGATTCGACGCCCCCAACTCACATTCATGGCCAATGGAACACATCCGCCTCTCACTCGTTGATGGACAAGTCGACGCCCACGCAAACGAGGGCGCGAGCGTAGATATGTTGTTGTTTGAAGGCGAACAGTATTCTGGTGCTGCGTCTTCACTCAACGACAGCTACTACTCCGACCAGTACGGCTGGGTCGCTGATGGTTTCATCTCACTCAATGCAGGCGAGTTCATGTGGATCCAGATGATCGACTCATCCGTTGGACTCAATGTCTACGAAGGTGGCATGCGACCAATGAGCGCCAACCATACATACGATGCGATTCTGGGCACCGACACCTCAAGCACCGCATGGATGTGGTCCGGACTCATGACCCACAACTGGTACAGCGCCGACGAACTCGGGACATACCAAGCAACCTATGAAATCTTCATCGGCGACATCGATGGCAACGCACTGAGTACCTACACAAGCGACACCGTCACCCTGAACTTCAATGCGGTCCCGTCACCATCGAGCGCGCTTGCGCTTGGATTGGGCGGACTCGTCGCAACCCGCAGAAGGAGGGCATAAACAATGCGAAACTTAGCGATACCCCTCGTTATCGGCGCGATGTGCTCAGCATCACACGCAGACATCCCGCAAATGGGCGGAGCGATGAGTCACCTGCTTGTTTCGATTTTTGATCAGCAGGTATTCATCGGATTTGAATCCCCTTCGATGTCTACAGTCGAGCTTCTCGATGGATCAGGAAGCTTCAATGGAGCTGCGTCTGTGCTGGACGGATTGGGGCACAATGCCCAGTTTGGCTGGCTCGCAAACGGATTCATTTCACTGCCCCCATCAAGCGGCGTGTTTGTGCGCACCGTATCCATGTCTCCATACCTACAAATCTATTCTGAGTTCGGATACGCACCAATCCTGGGAACCGAAGGCTCAGACCGGATCTGGCAATGGGACGGGACCATGACCCACAACTGGTTCGCGTCCGAAGCTCAAGGGCTCAGCAGCGCGACCTTTGAGGTCTTTGTTGGCGATCTTGCTGGCAACCCGCTCGATGGGTGGATCAGCGGCACAATCGATCTCCAGTTCCTCTATGGCGCTGATCTGAGCGGACGGATCGGTACACGGTCAGGAGGAGCAGCCCAAGGGCTGGTCCCTTCAGTGCCAGCCCCAGCAGGAATCGCGCTGCTGAGTCTCTCAGCGGTCACCCGCAGAAAGCGGGCCAGCGCGTAAGCAGTCTTTACAACATTCGGATTTGGTGGGCGTCGATCCAGTGGTTGACGCCCACTTTCATTTTTGTCTGGTTGGTTTCATAGATCAGATTCTTGCATTTAGTTCAACGGTGCCTACGCTGATCCATGGAGACGATCGCAATGGATACTGGCCACCCCCGACTCGCAACAGACACCGACAATGGTCTGCTACTGATCATTTCTGGACCATCAGGAGTTGGTAAAACCACCATCACCCGAGGCGTAGAACGCTCGATCGGAGACTCCGTATTCTCGGTCAGCTGCACGACCCGCGCCAAAACCGAAGCAGACACCGAGGGTGTTGATTATCACTTCATCTCCGATGAAGAGTTTGGCGATATGGTCGACCACGACGCCTTCCTCGAATGGGCGGATGTCTTCGGGAAACGGTATGGCACCCGCCAACGCTGGGTCGAAGAACAACTCGCGCGCGGACGACTCGTGATCCTTGAGATCGATGTCAAAGGCGCTGAGCAGGTCAAACGGAAGATGCCTGATGCATTCGGGATCTTCATCATGCCCCCAAGCGAAGAAGTGCTCCTCAAACGCCTGCAAAGCAGAAAACGCGAAAGCGACGAACTCATCGCCAAACGCTTTGCTGAAGCCAAAACTGAAATCCAATCAGCCAAATCCAACAATGTGTACGATCATTTCTTGGTCAATGAAGACCTCGATGCATCCATCGCCAACGCGATCTCGCTTGTTCAAGAAGCACGAGTACAACGCGGACGCGCAGAAAAATAAAAAACGGACGGGCCAATCGACCCGTCCGTGTGCACTGGTTTGAATCTGGATTCAATCAAGCATTCTCTGTGAGATAGCAGAACTCTTCTTTGACGATCTTGCTGTTCTCGACGGTGTAGACCGCGATTTCTCGCATCTTCATCCTTGGGAATGACCCATCGTTTGCTTCCATGTCCAGATCAAAGATCACGCTGAAGCTGTCTTGACCCATAAACGGCCCCGTCACTTCGCACGCATGGACAGTGACACCCGCTTGCCATTGTTTGTACTTTTCGACCAGCGCTTCGCGCCCGTTGTACACCTTGCCATCGCCTTCGATGCTGACCCAGTTGTCTGCGAAGTGCTTCTCCCAGATCTGGGAGTCGTACTCAACGAAATCGTGGTCCGGGTTGCCTGCTTTGCAATGAGCAACGACATCATTGGCGATTTGCATGAGCGTCTGCGTATCTGTGCTGGTGGTCGTCATGTCTGTATCCTTTCAAGATTCGAAGTGCGTGTATGAAGATCCGTCCAAATGGACGCCCTCTTTGTGAGGCTTCTGTTTGGATTCTAGCGAAGCCATAGGGCAATTGAAAGCTTCGAATGCAAAACGAATCCCGCATTCACACAGTATTCTCAATACAGCACTTAACTGATCGACAAAGTCGGCGCTTTGGACCCGCTGCTCATCGCGGAGAGCGTCACTTGGGCGACGAGCTGGTTTGCGAGTTGCTCAAGAGCTGCGGGGAGCTGGGGCCCACCTGCGGTTGCTGCCTCAAAGTTCTTGGTTGGATTGCCGTTGTCCATGTTCTGTCTGAGCGCGGTGTTGATGGGTATGGACCCGAGGAAGGGGAGCCCGAGTTTCTGAGCCATCTGCTGAGCGCCGCCTTTCCCAAAGATGTCGTATTCCTTGCCATCATCTCCGATGAAGTAAGACATATTTTCGACAACCCCGAGCGCCTCAACCCCGAGTGATTCAAACATTTTGGCAGCACGCACTGCATCATCCTGCGCGACCTTCTGAGGAGTACAGACAATTACCGCGCCCGTCAGCTGAACACTCTGCGCCAGAGTCAACGGGACATCACCCGTTCCAGGCGGGAGATCGATAATCAGATAGTCAAGCTCGCCCCATTGCGTCCGCTCAATGAGCTGATGGAATGCGCCGTGCGCCATGGGCCCGCGCCAGATCAAAGGCTTATCAGTCTCCACAAGTTTGCCCATCGTGATCGATTTTACCCCGTGCACAAAGAACGGCTGAAGCACGGAGTCAACGACTGTCTGGTCCATCGCCCCCAGCCCGAGCATTGTCGGGAGTGATGGGCCGTAGATATCACCATCTAGCACACCAACCGAGTGCCCGTTCCGCGCCAGACCAATCGCAAGGTTCACCGCGACGGTCGATTTCCCCACACCCCCTTTGCCCGCACCAACCGCGATGATGTGCTTGACACCAGGCACCCCAGACGCTGCGGAGTTTTGAGGCGGTGTCGAAACCTTGGGGTTCGAATCGCCGCTGGTCTTGGTATCACTCTTGAGTTTCAGAATCACCTGACCCGCATGATCAACAAAGTCGATCACCAGACCAAGACCCTCAACCCCCTGATCCTTTGACGCAGCCCGAACAAGCTGCTCCGCGAACTTGCCCATATTCGAAAGCACCGAACGATCCGGCTGACTCTGATCTGGATGCCCTTGCGTGTAACAAATTCGAATCGAAACATCGCTGTCACACACAGCGGTATTAAGCACGCACCCTCGAGAAACAAGGTCCCCGCCGTCTGGATGCGCCACACCGGACAGGGCTTCATTGATGATGTCTTTGGTCATTGGCATCGCGGTTCTCGTCTCGATAAAAAGTGTGATGTGAGCAAATTATCCCGTTTATACAGGACTCGTTCAATCATAGACCCACCCCGATTTACGCGACGATGCAATACACCGAGATCCGTCGCGTTAGGCACATCGTTACAACACTGAACGACCACAAGTTCGCACAACACACACGGGTAGATGCCCAATTTAGATGGAGGCACACAGATGCACACTACACACCACACATTCCAGCGCATTGGGCTG
Organism: Phycisphaerales bacterium; assembly: GCA_045105315.1. Taxonomy (GTDB): domain Bacteria; phylum Planctomycetota; class Phycisphaerae; order Phycisphaerales; family UBA1924; genus UBA1924. The sequence goes on from JBGCDI010000013.1 coordinate 25,501, forward strand.
GCCCTCGTTCTCACCACCTTCGCGGGATCTACCCTCGCTCAACAAGCAGATAGTGATGCGGATCTACTCAAAGGCCCAAGCATTGTTGAGAACTCCGGACCCGAAGACGGGAACACAATGACCGGTACCGCCGATGCTTCCAAGCGTGCAGGCGATATGCCGCTCAGAGCATACATCGGAGCAATCCGGGGACTCGAGAAAGCATCAGAAGAGAATCCAGAACTCGCACTGACCCCAGATCAAGAAGAACAGATCAAAGAAATTGGCAGGGTCCACGCTGAGCAAATGCGGGCATTCATGCAAGAGCACAAAGAAGAGCTCGCTGAGTTTAGAGGACAGTCAGGCATGCGCGGTGAACGCGGCGATAGAGCTCGCAATCAAGACCGTGGCGCTCGCGGACAACGACAAGACGATGCAACAATGCAAGACCAAGATCGTCCGCGCCAACGCGCAGGCAACCGCCAGGATCAACAGTCAGATCTCAGCCCAGAACAACAGCAACGCAACCGCGAAGGCTTGGCAGAAATCATGGCCAACGCCCCTTCAGACCAAAGCGCCAAAACAGAAATCTGGACAGTGCTCACCGAAGATCAGCAAACCTTTGTCAAGGAACGCATATCACAAATGCGCACCCAGCGACAAGACCGCGTTGATCAAGCATTGCAAAAAGGAAAAGAAGGCAAGGAAGCTAAAGAAGGCAAGCAACGCAAGGGCAAAGACAACGTGAAAGGCAAACGCGGCGACAAAGCCGATCCATAAGTAATCTGTCTGCATCAATAAAAAAGCACGACTCAAAATGAGCGTGCACACAATCCACACCATCCTGAATCCTTCAGGCGGGCAGCAAGCGGAAACGCTTGCTGCTTGTTTTATAATGCGACATCATCCCTGAGCAACGAACTTCTTACCGATCACCGGAAGCTGCGCCCTGCGAAGGATGATGACAATCAAGCTTGAAACAAAGACGATGACCGCCATGACAAACAACGATGGCCCATCAAGGGGAGCGATGTCAGGCTTGGCCAGTGCGACCGAGTCGATCGATATCCCAAGCTTGGTGAAGTGTGAACCAATCGCGCCTGTTATCACTCCAAGCGAAAGAACCGCTCCCATCACGCTTGTCTTAGGAACCAGCAACAAGACCACCGCGATCAGCTCGACAATCGCTGATCCGTAACGCCCCATCGGTTCTGCGCCGACCACTTCAAAGAGCGCGATTGTTTCTGGAGCACCGGTCAGCTTGAAGAAGAGAGTTTGACCAAGAATCACCGCGACCAAGATCTGCAGTATCCAGCTGATGATGGTGGCGGGTTTGTTGAGTGCTGTGTTTGACGACATGAATGGCTCCTTTGTAGTTGGACCAGACACGGCCCTGCGGAGTTCACAACCGTGAACGAAAGAAAAGTATTCTACCGATCATCAAATTGCATGTAGAAATCGGAAGACAACAAAGCCCAGATGTTCATATCTGGGCTTTGTTCATCCATATTCAGATTCAGAAACCTACCGATTTCTAGGAAAGATTCGCCATATCAAGCGTCACCGGAATGAAGGTCCGCTGAACCTTGTTCTCAAACTCTTCGGGGAATTTTTCCATGATCGTCCGGACCGCCCAGCTGTTTCCATCCGCAAGACCACAGATCGTCGTTCCAGGCATCGAGCCCATCGACCCCGCGATCTCGCGAGCAAGATCAAGATCCTTGGACTTGGCATCACCAGTCTCGATCCGCGACATAATCTGATACAACCAACCCGATCCCTCACGACAAGGCGTACACTGCCCGCAGCTTTCGTGCTTAAAGAACCGCGTAATGTTCCGCGTCACACTCACCATGTCTGTATCTTCATCAAACACAGTCGGGCCAGCGGTCCCAAGACCAAGCACATTGTGCTGACGACCGATGTCAAAGTCCAGACACGCTTCGTACTGGTCGGTCCCAAGAATCCCCATCGAGACACCGCCGGGAATCGCAGCTTTGTACTTTTTGCCATTGCGGATACCGCCGCAGAAATCTTCGATCAATGTGCGAAGAGGCACACCGAGTTCAAGCTCATAACACCCCGGCTTTTCAACATGACCAGACACACCCATCAGCTTAGTACCAAATGATGGCGGGCCGCCGATGCTGGATTCAACACCTTGCTCGCAGAACGCCTTCGCGCCTTCGGTCATGATGAACGGAAGGTGCGCGAGTGTTTCAACATTGTTGATGATGGTCGGACGACCGAACAGCCCTTTAATCGCAGGGAACGGCGGCTTAATGCGTGGCCAGCCCCGCTTGCCTTCGATACCTTCGAGGAGCGCGGTTTCTTCGCCGCAGATGTAGGCACCAGCGCCTTTGTGGACATAGCAATCTGCAACAAACTGATCACCCGATGCATTGGACAGATTCATCAGTCCTTTGTCACCAAAGATCCCGTTGTCGTACGCTTCTTTGATTGCTTGTTCGAGCACCTCTGCTTGATGGTGGTACTCGCCGCGGATGAAGATGTACGCTTTGTTGAGTCGACACGCGTACATACAGATCGCAATGCCCTCAAGCAGTCCGTGCGGATCAAAGTCCATCAAGAGACGATCTTTGAATGTGCCCGGTTCTGATTCGTCTGCGTTAATCGCGAGATAGCGCTGTCCGCCGTCAGGGTCTGGGAGGAAGGTCCATTTGAGACCACACGGGAATCCAGCGCCCCCTCGTCCTCGGAGCACAGAGTCTTTGACTTCGCTCGTGACATCCTCAGGTTTCATGGTCAGCGCTTTGCGCAGTCCCTCGTATCCCCCGGTCTTGACATACTCGTCGTACCCGACGACATGCCGATCACGGATGTGACCAAACGGCGCGGTGGGGATGCGTTTGAGCAGGATGTGCTCTGAGAGTGTGTTGTCCCAGACTTTCTTGGGCATTGTCGGCTCCAAACAAAATAAAGATCTCAGCTACAGCATTCCAAACACCAACTATCCATCTGAACAGTCAGCACCGAGCACGGATCAAGCGATCATCGGATTCTAGCGGGTGCCTCGTTCAATTTCGCCCATCAACCGTCTTCCGATGCGACCAAACACCACTCCAGCGGTATCCTCACCCATGAATATCCTCGTACTCGGCGGCACCCAGTTCAGCGGAAGAGCGTTTGTAGAACAAGCATCCTCCAACGGACACCACATAACCCTCCTCCACAGATCCCCTGCCAACCCAGGACTGCCCGATGGGGTGAAACGACTGGTCGGAGATCGAGACCCCAAAATCGGTGCAGGATTGGGCGAAATCCAGAAACTGATCGATGAAGGACACCGGTGGGACGCCGTGGTTGATATGTGCGGATATGTGCCTCGCGTGGTCAGGGAAAGCTGCGAACTTTTGAAGTCATCATGCGATCTCTACCTCTTCATCTCCACCATCAGCGTCTACCCAAGACTCGGAGTCCAAGACACACCCGACGAAGATTCTCCGCTCAACACACTCAAAGACAACTCCGTCGAGGAAGTCAACGCAGAAACCTACGGCGGACTCAAAGTCCTCTGCGAACAAGTCGTCACCGAAATCTTCCAAGATACCCACTGCATCGTCCGTCCCGGAATCATCGCGGGTCCCAACGACCCCACCGACCGAATCACCTGGTGGGCTCGGATGCTCGGAACCCAGGACCGAGTAATCGTCCCCGCTGAGCCCGCGGGACTCGCAGCATTCATCGATGCACGCGATCTTGCTGCGTTCTTTGAGACCTGCATCACAAGCTCAACGACCGGAATCTACAACGCGGTCGGACCAGAACCCGGACTCCAGATGCGGTCGTTCATCAGCAGAACCCACAAAGCTCTTGACTCAACAAGCGAACTGATCGAAGCAACTCCAGAGCAACTCGCAGCTCATGATCTTCAGCCTTGGGTAGATATCCCGACATGGGCGCTCGAAGATAGCCAATCCATGTACCGGATCTCCGCATCGCGCGCGTTTGCAAAGGGACTACAACTCCGACCGCTCGAAGAAACCATGCGGGATGTCAACTTGTGGGATATCGAGCGCGGTCGCCCTGAACTCAAAGCAGGGATGAGCGCCGAGCGGATGCAAGAAGTTATTGATCTACTGAAATGAGTGCTCAGGCTGGCTGGATCAAGTGGGATCAAATGTAATCATTGCGAACGGTCATCGTTGCGGACTTCGATCTCTTCGATGGTGGTCTTTCGCAAGATCACTTTCTGACCATTGAGCTCGCCTTGTTCTTCTTGGGTCGTGCGCGAGACTTCTGTTCTTTGTGAGTCTGTCTCGACCGGGGTCGTGGTGGAATGCCAGATATGACCAAAGAACCGGCCAATAGCGCGGGAGATCGGGATCTGGGGGATGTCCTTGTCGTTCTTCACCCTCTATTCTAGATCACCATGACTCCAAAGAGCGAATCCCGATGCAAGTGGGCGAAATCCGAATCTGAAATCTTCTACCACGATCAAGAATGGGGCGTCCCGAACCGCGATGAGCACCACCTGTTCGAAATGCTCACGCTCGAAGGAGCGCAAGCAGGACTCAGCTGGTCCACAATCCTCAACAAACGCGAGGGGTACCGGAAGCTCTTCAAAAAATTCGATCCAAAGAAAGTCGCGAAGTTCACACAAAACGACATCGAACAGCTCATGCTCGATCCCTCCATCGTGCGCAACAGGCTCAAAATCGAATCAACAGTCAACAACGCAAAGGCGGTTCTAGAACTCTACAAACAAGGAACGACCTTCAGCGAGCTGATGTGGTCGCATGTAGACAACACCCCGATCGTAAACCGGTTTGCATCACACACCGACATCCCAGCCCAGACCGACCTAAGCAAACACATCTCCAAAGACCTCAAGAAGCAAGGCTTCCGATTTGTTGGCCCCACCGTGATCTACGCGATGATGCAAGCCTGCGGGATGGTCAACGACCACACAACAAACTGCCCGCAGCACAAAGCATGCGCAAAGCTCAGTTAAACTGATTCAAGAACTTCTTTAGAGGTCTTCTTTGACCGCGCCGGTGCCGCCCGCTTTGTAGGAGCCGTTCTGGACCTGCTCAATAAGCTCAACAGTGCGCTCTGGGGTGAGATTCTCGTGGAGGTCTTCGTTGATGAGCGCTGCGGGAGCGGTCCCGCATGAACCGATGCATTCGAGTTCGACGAGTGTGAACTTGCCATCATCAGTGGTCTGGCCAACATCGATCCCGAGTTTGGATTTGATCGCTTCGGTGCAATCGGTCGCGCTGCAGAACTCGCACGCGATGGACCTACAAACCGAGATCAGGTTCTCGCCCTTGCTGTGCTCCCAGTACTCTTCATAGAAACTCGCGGTATCGAGGACTTCTGATGGCGCGATGCTCAGCACCTCTGCGATTTCTTTCATCGCTTGCTTGGGAACCCACCCGTATGCGTGCTGGATCATGTGCAGCGCTGCAAAGAGCGCCCCTTTGGGCTTCTCGTACCGAGGTAGATACACCTCACGGATCTCTTTAGCCATCGCGTCAGTCAAATACGGCTCATCACGAGTCTCGATGGTCGCAGAGCCAGAGTTTTTGGTGATCCAGGGCATACATAATCCTCATTCAACGGTCAGGGAGATCGCGTCCAAAGATCCTAGGAGCGCTTATCCGATCAATCCGGCTCACTCGTACCAGCGTCAATCCTTGAGCAAACTCACCTCATACCGCGCCCAGCTCGTCGAAGACCCAGTACTCACGCGAGCGGTATACCTCCCGCGCTTAATCACATGGGATTCCGGTGCTTCGATCGCGCTCCCAGCCCCACCAATCGCCAAAACCACCCGCTCAAGCGGTGGAGACTCAACGGGACCAAGCGTTCGCTCCTCACCCGCTTTGACCATAACCGAACCAAGCATAATCGGGGTATCAAACTTGCGATGATGCTCGATGCGGGCGTTGATATTGGTTCTCGAATCGTTGATCACGCGAACCTCATAGGTCGGATTCACCGAGCAGCCGGAAAGCAAAAAGCCAGCCAATACCAGTATCAGCAATGATAGAAATCTCATCGATCAAGCTCGCCCGCGACGATGTTGAGCGATCCAATCACCGCAACAATATCCGCGAGCATGTGCCCTTCGAGCAGCTTGGCCATGAGTGAATAGTTCACAAAGCTCGGTGGACGGGTCTTGGCTCTCCATGAGCACTTGCTGCCATCACCGACGATGTAGTACCCGAGCTCGCCGTTAGAGGTTTCGTGCGCTCCGTAAACTTCACCGATCGGCGCGTCCCACCCACGGTTGGTCATGATCAGCTCAAAGTGCTGAATCAACCCTTCGATCGAGCCGTACACCTCACCCTTTGGTGGTTTGGTCATTTTTTCGTCCGCGAACACATCGGTCGGTCCATCGGGGATGTTGTCGATGAGCTGATCGATAATCCGGATCGATTGCTTGATCTCTTCAACACGCACCAAGAATCGGCAGTACGCATCGCCATCACGCGCGATGGGAACATCGAAGTCCACCGCTTTGGCCCCTTTGCCATCCCAGTTATCCGCATAACACAGGTAAGGCTCATCCTTACGAAGATCCCTGCGGACACCCGAACCACGCGCCAGAGGACCAGTCGCGCTAAACGCGATCGCTTCGTCGTGGGTCAGCACGCCAATCCCTTGGGTGCGGTCCATGAAGATCCGGTTGCGCTCGACCAGGTTCATCATGTCTTCGATTGCTTGTTCGAGGACGCCATGAAGGAATTTTTTAACCATGCGGACGAAGACTTCTTCGTCGGGGATCTCTTTGACGATCCCGCCAACGCGCGACCAATCCGGATGGAAGCGTTGACCCGATGCGTAGTCCATGATGTCATAGATATGCTCGCGTGGATTAAACGCGTACAAGAACCCCGTAATCGCACCGACATCAAGACCAGCCGCTCCCACACACAGCAGGTGATCCTGGATGCGTCCAAGCTCAGCCATGATGGTGCGAAGCACCTTGCACTTGGTTGAGATCTCAATCCCGAACAGCTTCTCGACCGCGTGGTGCCAGCAAATACCATTGGAGATCGAAGACAGGTAGTTCATCCGCGACACGATGGTGATGTACTGGTTGTAGTCCAGATGCTCACCAAGCTTCTCAAACCCAGAGTGCAGATATCCGATGTGAGGGGTGCACCGCGCCACGCGCTCACCATCAAGCTCTAGGACGAGCCGAAGCGTGGTGTGGGTCGCGGGGTGCTGAGGTCCAAAGTTGAGTACCCAACGATCACCCGTGTCCACATGGGACTTGATGTAGTTGATGTTGTCAGCGTCTGGATCAATCCCGGTATCGGGAGTTAGTGTGTACGGCATATGGCATCCTTCTGGCGTGATCAACCGTCATCGACTGGTGATTCGGTCTGCAAGTGCATTGTAGTTCAGCAATTCGACAGCGGCTGCCAGCCGATGCACCGCGATTGAACTCCTAAAAGATTGAAATGAAAGCAAATTGAATCAGCTCAATCATCCTCTACACAATCATTTCGTTTGGTTTATACTCGTCAATACACTAGGAGCCAGATTATCAGCATGGACACATCAGCACTCTTGAGTAACTCGCTCAGCCCCCCGATTCTGTTTTTCTTTCTCGGGATGCTGGCGACGCTCGTTCGATCGGATCTGAGTATTCCCGAAGAACTCTCCAGGCTCTTTGCTTTGTATTTGCTCTGGGCGATCGGATTCAAGGGCGGGGTGGCCCTTCGCAGCGCCGGGTTGAGCTGGGAAACAATGCTGCCTCTGATTGTTGCGATGGCGTTGTCAGCGGTGATCCCGCTCTATGTAGCGCCGATCCTGCGACTGGCCAAGTTCAGCATCGCTGATGCGTGCGCAACTGCGGGCGCGTACGGGTCTGTATCTGTCGTGACTTTCATTACTGCACAAAAATTCCTTGAAGCACAGAACATCGAGTTCGGTGGCCATCTCGTCGCTGCTCTGGCTCTTATGGAAGCGCCCGCGATCGTGACTGGTGTCATGCTCTACCGAGCGATGGGCGAAGGGTCCTCAGCGCGAGATCTGTTTAAATCTCGTCGCCATGAACTCAAACACTTGCTCCACGAAGCAGCGGTTTCTGGCCCCGTGTTCCTCCTGCTCGGTTCAATCGCCATCGGTGCACTCACGGGCCAATCGGGCTGGCAGTCCCTCGAACCGTTCAGCAAGGACATCTTTGATGGCGTGCTCGTGCTGTTCCTGCTCGACTCCGGACTCACCGCGAGCAAACAACTCCGATCCATCACTGGTTCCAAGCGGATGGCGGTCGTCATCAGCATCGTGATCCCCCTGCTCAATGCTTTGCTCGGTCTTGTATGCGTAGCGATGCTGGGTATGAACCATGCCGACAGCTTTCTGTTCTTGATATTATGCGCCAGCGCGTCCTACATCGCGGTGCCCGCTGCGATGAAGCTCGCGATCCCCGAAGCCAACGAAGGGCTCTACCTTCCAATGGCCCTCGGTTTGACCTTCCCGTTCAATATCACACTCGGGATTCCGCTCTATTACGCGATGAGCGGTTGGTTCACAAACTGATTGCAGCAAGTGACATGAAGTTTTTCCAGCGTGCATAGAGTTGTTTCAATGATGCAAGCTTTCCTTTCAGAACTCTGGATGATCCTGACTGAATCTTCGGTCTGGTTAATCGCAGGCTTTCTCTTTGCTGGGATCGTTCATGTGCTCGTACCACGCGAGTGGATGCTCAAACATCTGGGTGGGAAAGGGATTGCCCCTATTCTCAAAGCTTCCTTACTTGGGATCCCGCTCCCGCTTTGTTCATGCAGCGTCATCCCCGTCGCTGCTGGACTCCGCAGCCAGGGCGCGAGCAAAGGGGCGAGTGCTGCGTTTGCAATCTCGACCCCGCAAACCGGAGAAGAATCCATCCCCATCACCTGGGCGCTCTTTGGACCGGTCTTCGCGTTTGCCCGTCCTGTGGTCGCGGTGGTGACCGCGCTGATTGCTGGGTTCCTAATCGATCTCACCGAAGCCACAAGTCGTGGTTCGCAAAATGAGAATGATCCTGATCCAGGCGCGATCGGACTGACCATCACCAACACATCGGATGCGGGCGCTGCGGTCGAGTCGGTAACCAAAGCGGTAACCAAAGCGGAAACCAGCTGCTGCTCGACAACATCTGCACCAACCCCCGCACCAACCCCAGAATCAGCTCCCGAATCAGCATGCTGTAGCACACAACAACCATCAACAACCAAACGAGGGCTGATTGGAAACATCAAAGAATCCATCCGATACGGATTTGCGGTCATGCTCGTCGACCTCGTCGTGTGGCTGACCATCGGACTACTCATGGCCGCCCTCATCGGAGCAGCGGTTCCGCAAGGATGGATAGAACAGAATGTTGGACAAGGACTGGTCCCGATGCTCTTGATGCTTGTCGTCGGGATTCCGCTCTACATCTGCGCAACCAGCTCGACCCCCTTCGCATTCGGACTCGTCGCAGCAGGACTCTCACCCGGCGCCGCGTTGGTGCTTTTACTCTCAGGCCCCGCAACCAATGTCGCGACCATGAGCTGGATGCTCAAAGATTTGGGAACCAAAGCGCTCTTGATCTACCTCGCGGTCATCGCAACAGTCGCTCTCAGCGCCGGACTGCTCTTTGATGCGTTCTTCCAAACATTGATCACACTCGCTGATACAAGCAGCGCCCATGATCACGGCGCGATGGGAATCGGGTACAAGGATGTATTCGCAGTCCTCTTCGTAATGCTCACCGCATGGGCGCTGGGAATCAAAGCACGCACCAAAATCCCCGGCTCAACTTCACAAGCAACCCAATCCGGTTGCTGCTCAAGTAACGAACCACAATCCTGCTCCTCAGGATGCGGATGTGCATCAACCAGTAAAAAACCCGCTGCGAGCAGCGGGTGTTGTGGATCATAATCAGTTTTCCAAAGCCAGAAGCGCTGGAACTAGCTCCGCTCAACAAGCTCAGCAAGCAAGCGGGCGCCGAATCCGGTCGGACCAGGATTGATCGGTCCCTTGGTCTGCTTGGTCGAGTGCGTCCCCGCGATGTCAACATGCGCCCACCGGATGCCATCATCAACAAAGTGCTCCAAGAACGCAGCACCCTGGATCGGATGCGCCTCACGGACCGGGGCGCTGTTGACAATATCAGCAATCGGTGATTTCATCATCGCTTTGTAGTCAGCATGCAAGGGCAAACGCCAGACATGCTCACCCGATGCTGAAGCTGCGGAGCCAAACTGTTCAACAAGCTCGTCGTCATTGGACCACAGACCAGCGTATGGTGAACCAAGCGCGACAACCACGCCACCGGTCAGGGTCGCCATGTCGACGACAAACTCCGGAGATTCTTTCTCACACGCCCAGCACAGCGCATCAGCCATGACCAGACGGCCTTCCGCATCGGTGTTGGTAATTTCAACACTCACACCATTGCGGAACTCGATCACATCATCCGGACGGTAGGCTTCATCTGAAATCGAGTTCTCAGCAGCAGCAAGCAGCGCAATCACCGGACGATTTGGTTTGATGACATTGGCGATGATCTGCATCGCGCCGATGACACCGCACCCGCCATCTTTATCACGCTTCATTCCGACCATGCCTCCCCCGACCTTAATCGAGAGTCCCCCGCTGTCGTAGGTCATGGTTTTGCCAATCAAGACGATCGGTGCTTTGGATTTCCCGCGCGACGGGGTGTACTCCAAACGGATCATGCATGGCGCATTCTCGCTTGCTTTACCGACATTAATAAGCCCGGTCATTTTCTCGTCTTCGAGCTTCTTGCCAGACATCACGGTGCACTTCATTCCAGACTTCCGCGCAAGCTTCTTGCACTCGCTCGCGATCCATGCAGGGGTCGCGATATTGGGAGGGGTCTGCGAGAGCGTGCGAGCCAGGTTTGATCCCTCCGCCATTCCCAGACCACGCGTCAGGCCGTCTTCGAACTTCTTGTCGTCTGACTGCACAGTCAGCTTGATGGACTTGCGCACATCAGTCGCGGTTCCTCGGAGATCGTCATAGGTCCACGACACCAAACCCAGACCTTCACCGATCATCGCCCCCGCATCAACAGAACGCACCTGTGATTTCTTCGAAAGCTTCCCGAGCGCTCCGCTGAGCGCGAACTCGACCGAGCCGATCTTTGCTTTGCTCAGCGCTCTGCCGATCGCGCCGCCTGCATTGCGGAACGAGGACACATCAAACCCGGACTTATCACCGAGCCCAAGAATCAGCACGCGGTCATACCCCTTTGCAGGGAACGCTTCGGTGATTGAACCAGCATCTCCATTGGCTTCAGGTCGTTTACATGCCGCTGCGATTGAGCCGTCTGTATCGAGTGATTTAGTATCAGCATCAAGCGATTGGCCTTTGAATACACCGACAACGAGTGCTTTGGCACCAGAACGCGAGCCAACTTGTATGGGATCGAACATTTCAGAATCTCCTATTTTTCTGAATACCTTGTATCAAGACAAATATACACACCCAACCCTTGAACAAGGCTAACAACCTTGCTTCAACTACCCAATTTCCGTATCAATCTAGATGTTTACACGACAATACCAACACAGACCATCGTGAACTCGTGTGAATCAAGATCCAAAGAATCGTCATTCCCGTGTTGAAATTAGTGTTGCTTTGCTTGCTGCTGTTTTGCTTCAAAAAGCAGCTTCACTTCACCCGCAAGATAAAAACTACCCAGAATCAAAATCAGATCCGTTGATCCAATCGACTTGCCCGCTGCATTGATCGCTCGTTTGGTATCCGGATACGACTCGCACGCTTTCCCGGAGATCTTGGTAAAACGGGCAGCAAGCTCTACTGGATCCATCGCCCGCGCGTTGTTTGATGCTGAGGTAAACACGACCTTATCAGCGCGAACAAGAAGCTCTTCAAGCATTTCATCAACTCGTTTATCCGCACTGCACCCAAAGACGATCACGAGCGAGTCAAACTCAACCTGCTGAGAAACCGCATTAAGCGTCTCGCGGACACTATCAGGAGTATGCGCACCATCGATCATGATCTTTGGGCGTTCTTTGATCAGTTCGAGCCGGCCATCGCGCTTGGTGTGGGAGAGCCCCGCGATGATTTGCCTCTCTGGTAAATCAAACCCGTGCTCGCGAAGCACCATCACAATCGCAAGAGCAAGACCGCAGTTCGCGCCCTGATGCTCACCAAGCAGCGGCACCGACATGTGCTCAAAGCAATCCTCGCCCTGACCGATACACACCCTCGGATGCGGACCATTAACCGTCCCCGACTGGAACCTGCACGAATACAGCAAGTCCTCACCAAGAAGCGTCAGCTCGCACCCGATCTCAGCTGCCCGATCGCGAAAAACCTTGACCACATCTTCATCTTGAGGAACACTCACCGCACGCACACCGGTCTTCATGATGCCCGCTTTTTCCCCAGCAATCTTCTCAAGCGTATCACCAAGCACATCGGTATGTTCAAGCTGAATACTGGTCAAACCAACCACCGCAGGGGTCACTACATTCGTGCAATCGAGACGACCACCGAGCCCGGTTTCTAAGATGACAACATCAACCGCTTGCTGAGCAAAGGTCACAAACGCCAGCGCGGTCAAGAGCTCGAAATAGCTCGCGTGCCCGTGTTTCTCAGCGATCGCGTCCGCAGCATCTCTGCACGCGAGGAGAGACTCATCAAAGACTTCCTTGCTCACCATCACGCCATTGATCCGCACACGCTCCCGCGCATCAACAAGATGCGGGCTTGTAAATAGACCCGTCGTGTACCCACTCGATCGCAAACAGCTCTCCAGCATCGCACAAGTGGACCCCTTCCCCTTGGACCCTGCAATATGAACAACAGGAACCGCAAGATGTGGATCTCCGAGCTCCTTGACGAGCGCGTGCATGCGATCGAGCTTGAATGACTCGGATGGGATAGTCGGAGCAGGGCGCTGCTCAAAGTTCACGCGAGAGTTTAAAAAATCCAGTGCCGCCTCGTGGTTGACAAAGGGTCCAGTATGATCTTCTCGTGCTTTCAAACTTGTGTTGCCCCGGCGCGCCATGTGTACATCATATCAGGAGTTCTGAAGATTCAAAGAAGAATCCGTATGAAGATCCCGAATGTATTCAATGTTTCAAAATCAGCACTCGAAAAAAACTCAATAGATCCCCTGATTAACCATCAGCACGCGCCGACGCGGTGTTCATGAGATCCTTCATCTCACGAACAGCGCTCCGCAATCCAATAAACACCGATCGCGCCACAATCGAATGCCCAATATGGAGTTCATCAATGCCTTTGAGTGCTGCGATGTGGTTCACATTGTGATAGTTCAATGCGTGACCAGCATTAAACCGCATCCCGTGCCTGGTAATCCGCTCACCCGCACTGCGCACCTGATCCAGCGCATGAATCAGCTCCGCGTGTCTGAGATCTCCGCCCGTCTCAAGAAATGCACGAGCGTATGGACCAGTGTGCACCTCGCATACATCAAACCCAACTTCCTTAGCAGCATCAACTTGCGACCCAACAGGATCTATGAACGCACTCACAATAAGCCCAGCGTCTTTGAGTTTGCCCACCCCGTCCTTGAGCGCCTTCATATTGCCTTCAATGTCCAGCCCGCCCTCGGTGGTCACCTCTTGCCTTCCCTCAGGAACCAACATCGCGGTGTGAGGCTTAAGCGATTGAGCAATACCGATCATCTCATCGGTCGCTGCCATCTCTAGATTCAGCTTGACATTCACAAGCCTGCGGAGCAGCTCGACATCCCGGTCCATGATGTGCCTGCGATCCTCGCGGAGATGCACCGTGATCGAGTCTGCGCCGCCGAGTTCCGCTTCATGCGCCGCGCGCACCGGATCAGGCTCAGCCCCACTGGTCATCGGATCTGGATGACCAGGGTAGCGCGCATTGCGGACCGTCGCGACATGATCGATATTCACACCAAGCTGTATCATGCATCATCCTAGGTTCAGGTCCGCTCTGAGCGCTGACCACACGGCCAAGCTACCTTTTGAGCCGATCGATCGCGGTATTGAGCGCTCTGGTCCGGGAAGTCCCGTTCACCTTTGGTCGCAGCGATTCCATGAACCCAATCGCGTTTTCAAGCGAATCGCGCCTCATAAACTGAGCAAGCTCTTCTCCATCTTCTACCACCTGCTGCTCGCGCAGATTCACGCGCATCAGCGCCAGCGCCCGCCCGTCCTGGAATCGATTGAGTCGATAACGCCCTGCCATCCACATGGTGTCCAGGACCAACCGATCAGATCGTGATTCTGCACTCAGACGCTCGTAGCAATCCAGCACCAGCTCATGCTCGCCCTCTCTAAACGCAGCTTGAAGCATCAACTTCGCGCCATCATCATCCACCGCTTCGGGTTTGTCTGTAAGCATCGCGCGAGCAAGCCGCACGACCGCAGCATCCTGACCGGTCAGTATTAAATCTTCAATCCCGGCGCTGTATTTTCGTTCTTTGAGCTTCTCCTTAGCACGTTCACCAAGATACACACCGCCCCACCCATCGATCATCGTTCGGACAGGTCCGGGGATCACATCAAGCATTCTTCCAGAGGGACTCAGCGTTTTGAGCGGATCACCAATCACCGCAATCTTCCACGCTTGACCATCATCGTAATGAACCGCTGCTGCAAACGCGAGTCTGCCAAGCAGCCGCTGAGTCACGATCGGTGTTGGGACAAACCCAGTCAGGAATGGTTCGTCGACTGACCCTGCGTACAGATACACCCCGCGCTCCATCCATCGCCCCCCCACAGTAAGAGGGCTCCGAGGAATACTCAGCGAAAACGAATGCACCATATGCAACATCGCAGGCACACCCAGAATCGGAAGATCGCCAGGCTTGCCCTGCCCGCTTGGCGCCATAGGGAGATCAAAATTCGAATGCGTCCCCTTGCTGTTCATCAAGATCAACGACGCATCAACAGGTCCAGACGCACCCCGCCCCTTGAATCCCGCGAGCGAGTTTCTTGGTTCATCAAACAACTCAACCTCAAACTCCGCTTGCTCAAGCAACCGACTCGCAGCTGTCCCGTCGTACCGTCTCCAATCACCTGTATTTGGATACCCATCCCAGACCAACGCACTCTCGACATTCATAAAGAGCGAGCACATCGCTTGGTACACAGTTGTCGAGGTGGTCCCAAACATCTGCCCGCACCACGCCCATCGCTGGCCGCCGAGTGAAGCATCGGACCGCCCGATCTGGTCGGTCGTTGCGAGCCGGTCTCGTTCTCCGGGACCGGTTCTGATCTTGATACCAAGACGCATCGCAAGCGTGATCGTGTCAACATCGTCACCGATCGAATCAAACTCAAGACCTAACCTGCGGAGCCCTTGCTCGATCGCTTGGTTCATTGCAAGCACCGCGCCGGGTTCAAGCTCTGCATACGGATTCGATGGTCCCGACATATACAGCACGGGCTGCATCCTCCCCGCTGCCAGCGCCAGACCCGATGCCCAGTGAGGCCCAGATGGATCAATCACCACAACACCAGGAGACACAACACCCGTCTGCTTGAGATTCGCAAGCGTCGTTACCCAGTCCGCTTCATTTTCTTGAAGCGACGCAGCGAGCGACGCGTTGATCGCGTCTTGCCGTTGTGCGTCACCCTTTGGCCATTGCCCCTGACCATCTCCCTGCACGCGGACAACCTTGCTCGGACCAAAACCACGGACAAACCGCGCGATGTGTTCACGCGACAAATCAGTTCCATCATCAAACAACACCGGATACTTGAGTGGGCCTTCCCATCCCGCGATCGCATCCAGATACGCACCCGCTGTCTCCACAATCACAATCACAGGCACAACCTGCATCGATTGAGACAACAACGAAGACCGCAAACCCGAACGACGCAACGGTTCAGCCTTCTCAATAGATGCGTACAACTCACCGAAGGTCATGGTTTGCGGAGCTGTTTGGCCTGCAGGCTGAGTGCTCGTTTGTGCCCCAGCAGGTTCATCATCTGGAATTCGCTGATCTTGACCCAGCGCGGCGCTGCTCAATATCGCACTCGTCACGAGAAAAACGCTACAAAGGGTGAGCATCATATTTGGATTCGCTTTTGGATTCGTTTCAGGATTCTTTCGCATCATTGATGTACTGTACCGCACTCACAGTGATGAGGTTCACCAAACATCGCGCATACACTGGATCTGCATGCCTTCCTCAACCCTCGAAGAGTTCGTTTCCACTGTCCGCAGCGCCCGCGCCCAAAGCGCCGATGTCGTCGTGGTCCCCGTCGGGATCCGCGTGCTTGCAGATCAGCTCACTCCGGTCCTTGCGTACCGCAGACTCGTGAGCGCCGATGACCGCACCGCCCCATCCTTCCTGCTCGAATCCGTAGAAGGGGGCACCCACCAAAGCAGGCACTCGCTCCTGGGATCACGACCAATCATCGAGCTCACCGCTCGAGCAAACACCGTCACCATCGAGGATCACCGAACCGGTCAATCAACCACCGAACCCTGCACCGACCCGCTCGCAAAGGTCCGTGAACTCTCCCAGAGCTGGACACTCGCTGTCCCTGATGCAGCAGCAGATCAAAAACTCATCCCAGACTGCGTGCTCGGGGGCTGGTTCGGGTACGCGGGATACGACTCCGTCCGGTACGCAGAACCGATCAAGCTCAATCCCTCGCTCGCACCAACCGATGACCGCAACCTGCCCGAGGTCGCGTTCGGTTTTTACAACACGATCGTGGTCTTTGACCATGTTGAAAAACTCGTGCACCTTGTCCGCTTAGCGATCATCCATCCCAGCGATGACCCAAAACTCATCTATCAGCAATCCGTCGATGATCTTGAATCACTCGCACAAGAAATTCAGCACCACGCCAAGCCGCTCGGACTCGGGCGCGTTGCTCGTCAACCATCGATTAAGCACGAAGCGATGCCCGCCAACACCACGCTCCAAGAACACGAATCGATGATCGAAAAAGCGCGTGAGTACATCAAAGCAGGTGATATCTTTCAGGTCGTCCTTGGTCACCGGTTCGAGCGCCGGACCCACGCAGACCCGTTTGATGTCTACCGCTCCCTTCGCGCGGTGAACCCATCTCCGTACATGGTGTACCTGCAGACCACCGGATGTATTCTGGTCGCTTCATCCCCAGAAATCCTGTGCCGGGTGCGCCGCGATGATGCTGGGGATCTCAAAGTCACCAACCGACCACTCGCAGGGACGCGCCGGCGCGGACGCACCCCGGAGGAAGACCTTGCGATGGAACAAGAACTCCTCGCAGACCCCAAAGAACGAAGCGAGCACTCCATGCTCGTGGATCTAGGACGCAACGATGTCGGGCGCGTCGCTGATCCTGGAACAATTAAAGTCGATGCATTGATGGAGATCGAGCGGTACTCCCATGTCATGCACATCTCCTCGACTGTCACCGGCACCATCCGCAAAGGGCTCGACTGCTGGGACGCGCTCAGAGCAGCACTCCCAGTCGGAACCATCTCCGGAGCGCCCAAAGTCCGCGCGATGCAAATCATCGACGAACTCGAAAAAGTCCGCAGAGGCCCCTACGGCGGAGGACTCGGATGGGTCGGGCTCAACAACGAAATGGACATCGCACTCGCGCTGCGCACAATCGTGGTCCCGATCGATCGAATAGAAGAATCAAACCCCGATGGACTCTGGGAATACCACATCCAAGCTGCGGGCGGGATCGTTGCGGACTCAGTCCCCGAACTCGAGTTCAAAGAAACCGTCAACAAAGCGGCTGCACTCGGACGCGCTATCGACCTCGCAGAAGACGCATTCAAAAACTAAACTCGTCTACATAAACTCATATAAATAAACCCGTCTAAATAATAACAAACCCCGCCAAAGGGCGGGGCTCGGAGAGAAATGATCTGCTCAACCAACGCGGGTCATCGTTGGTATTCTTTCTAGGTATTTGCCAAGTAATCGCAAATCTATTCGTGCCTTGCTGATCTCAACAACACCTTAAACGCACAGGGTGTTGATCGATCAAACAAACACGATCACGAGACTTGCATGTCCTTGGTGTGCAGCGTGTTCTTGAGCTGCTGAGAAGGCTTGAATGAACAGGTCGTTGATTCAGCAATCTCGATTGGTTGCTTGGTCGCTGGGTTCATCCCGGTACGAGCAGAGCGGTGCTTTTTGGTGAAAGTGCCGAATCCGGAGATGGCGACCTTCTGCTCTTCCATGAGTCCTTGCGAGATCGAAGCAATCACAGCTTCAATCGCGCGTCCTGCATCGGCTTTGCTCGTTTCAAGCTGAGAAGCTACGGAATCTACTAAATCTGATTTATTCATTGGGTGCGCCTCCAAGAGTTGGTGCTGCGGTGTGCGTGTCCCGCTCGAGTCGTCCATGACTCGGCGTCTGTAGAAAACTTATTCGGACACTCAATGCCCGTTGCATGAATAAACCCCTATGCACCAGCGATTTCCGTCCAACCAGATCCCGGGATACAATCATGTGCACAAAATGAACCAATCGCTCAACATCACCCGAAACCACTAGAACGAAAACACTTACAACTTGAATAAACCCCTCGTACTCATCACCGAACCCATCACACACGACGCGCATGATTGGCTCGCAAAGCATTGTGACACCCAAACCCGCTCCCCCGACTCCGACGACTTCCTACCGATCCTCCGCAATGCACACGCTCTCGTGGTCCGCACCTACACACAGGTTGATCAGACCTTGCTAGAGAACGCGCCAAACCTCAAAGTGATTGGCCGCGCTGGGGTCGGGCTGGACAATATTGATCTCCAAGCATGCTCGAGCAGAGGAATCCAAGTCGTCCACACTCCCCGCGCCAATGCGATGGCGGTCGTCGAATACACCATATCAATGCTGATGCAGTCGCTCCGTCCGATCAATCAGATCAAATCATCAGAAGACATTGAGCAATGGCACTCTGCCCGTGAAGCCGCGATCACTCCTGATTCTGTAGTCGACACGACGATCGGAATCATCGGAATGGGCTACATCGGATCACGCGTCGCGCGCGTCGCATCTGCCCTCGGGATGCGGGTGCGGTACAACGATCTGACCGAAATCACCCCAGAATGCCGGCATGGCGCCGAATCGGTATCACTCGACGAACTCCTTAAAACGAGCCGGTGTATCTGTATCCATGTTGATGGACGAGCATCGAATCACAAACTCATCGATCAAGATCGATTCAATCAAATGCTTTCAAATGTTGTGCTGATGAATGCTTCCCGAGGATTTGTCATCGATCACCACGCCGCCGAGCTCTTCGCAGCGACCAATCTCAGCGCAAAGCTCATACTCGATGTCCATGACCCTGAACCCCCATCTCCGCATTCTACAATGCTCTCACTTCCTAACATTACCCTGACTCCGCATGTCGCTGCTGCGACCTCGCAAGCCAAAACCGCGATGAGCAGCGTGGTCCAGGATATTTGGGCTGTGCTCAACGACCAAAAACCCAAACACCCAGCAAACAATTTTTGACCAATCGTTCAAGATATCCTGTTTATCGTGCCCGAATTGCGATCAAGCGATGCAACCACCATCACTCAAGATGCGAATAGACGAGCGGTGCTGTGTGACTTCGCACCCACAACTATCAGTCCGATAGCTGTGACAGATGTGTTCATCGAGCTCTCGTCTCAATCGTGATGAACAGGTCGTACGGAAAGACAAACCTGACAAGTTATCGGGACTTTTACCCTCGGATGTACCGCCGAGAACACACCGAAACTACCCCACGCGTCCGAGAGCGTGTGGGCGATGATTGAATCCATGGATTCTTGCGTAAACCGCTCGATTCCTCTTTGTTTTTAGGCGAAAATCGGAGATTCTGGATCTCTCGATCAAGGAGTTCGCCAAGAAGTTCACCCACCACGCACCACCCCTGAGACACCCAAAGCTGAGACACCAACATCAGCATCAACTCGGTCGACCACAAAGGACCACACCAATGAGAAACACACCGTTCACCAAAGCACTCTCAACGACCGCCGCTGCAACGCTCGCCCTTACATTAGTAACCAATGCAGGGTTCGCTTCAGATGCTTACTACGCGCCGGGTGTCAAACCAGTCAAAGGCACCATGATCAGCGGATCAACCGCTCCCGTCCAACTCACCGGTTCCCAGATCCAGTCCATCAACCAAGCATTCAACTGGACCACTCGGGATCAAGGACTCCTCAACGGCACCATCACCCCATCCACAGCATTCACCGAAGTCATCGGACTCAAAGAACGCACCAACCGTCTCACCGTCCAGGTTAAGAGCCAAACACAGATGCTCAGCCAGATCGCAACCGAACTGGCTATCCAAAAAGTCAATGGACCTCAAATCGCGGGAGTTGCTCGCCAAAACAATGTCAATGACTTTGGTGATTACATGGGCCAGGTCGAGCAGCGTCAGATTGACGCTCGCTCTCGCATCGCTCCCTCGCTCATCGAAGCATTTGATGATGTAGACATGCACACCATCAACCTCCCCCAAGGTGTCAGCGCCGAAACCATGGCAGAAATCCTGATGTCCACAGGCGATTACGAGTTCGTCTCGATCGATTGGCTCTGCTTCCAAGCAGAAGTCCCCAACGACCCACGGCTCGGGAACCAGTGGTACCACGCTGAAAACCGGATCGACACCTTCGGCGCCTGGGATTACACCACAGGCACCGGCGAAATCCTCGCGGTTTGTGACTCAGGAGTCGACATCGATCACCCAGATCTCCAAGGCGCCCTGGTCCTTGGGTTTAACGCAGTCACCAACCTCGCAGAAGCAAGCGGAGGAATTGTTGACGACACCCTCAACGGTCACGGCACCCTGGTCGCGGGCTGTTCCGCAGCAATCGGAAACAACGGTGTAGGCATCTCAGGCATCGGCTGGAACTTCCAAATCATGCCTGTCAAAGTTTCCAACATCTCAAGCGGTAACGCATTCCTCTCTGACATCCTCCAAGGCGCACGCTGGGGTTCAGACAACGGCGCGTACTCCGCGAACTGCTCGTTCGGTGGTGCAGAAGACCCCGCAACTTTCTCATCAGGTTCACATATCCGCGCTGAAGGCCACCAACTCGTCTTCTCGTCAGGCAACGACGGCGTTGGAAACCAAACCAACGACTGGCAACAAGTGACCATCGTCGGCGCATCAAACTCAAGCGACAACTATGCCGGCTTCTCAAACTTCGGAGTCGGTGTCGATGTCATCGCGCCGGGTGTCAATGTCCAATCGACTACGCGTACAGGTGGATACACCAACACCACCGGGACAAGTTTCGCCTCACCGATCACCGCTGCGACCTTGATGCTGATCCATTCAGCAAACCCAGCCCTGACAGCAAATGAAGTCGAGCAGGTGCTCTTCAACTCTGCAGATGACAAACTCACCGCAGGCGAAGATGTCCAAACCGGACACGGCCGAATCAATGTCCGCAGAGCGGTTGAAGATGCAATCTTCGGTCCATCAATCATCGACCTTCCCTACACCGACCAGATGAACGACCCATCACTCGGAATGTGGCGCGATCCAAGCGGGGATGTCGAAGTCAACAGCGACGGTCTCAATGAACCAAGCGACGACAGCTCCCTGAATCTAGGAAGCACCGCACAGATCAATACCATCGCGGTTCGTGCAAACGATGCACTTACCCAAACCACCGAGATCAACTTCTCCACCCAACACATCGGTACCGAAGCTGGCGAGAATCTGATCGTAGAATACGCCAACATCATCGGCAACTGGGATCTGCTCACCACCATCGAATCCGATGGAAATGACCAAACCGAGTTCACCAACCACCGCATCGAGTTCCCATTCCTTGGCGCTCACAGCTCATTCCGTCTCCGCTTCACCACAACCAACAACGAAGCAAACGACAACTGGTATGTAGACGATGTCAACATCAAGTTCTTTGAAGGCAACTTTGTGCCTTGGACAGACACTTTCGAGAACGGTATCTCGCTGAACTTTGACTGGGAATCCAGTAACGCAATCGCGAGTATCGCTGCAGACAATGAGCCATCAGGAACGCAAAGCGCCAACCTCGACTCAACTGATTCTATGACAACCAAGAATATCAACGCGTCGACCCAGACCCCGGCCGTGTACGTCCAGCTCTACACCCAGCACAAAGGTGTTGAGTCGGGCGAATCACTCCTCGTTGAGTACAAAGAT
Organism: Phycisphaerales bacterium; assembly: GCA_045105315.1. Lineage (GTDB taxonomy): Bacteria > Planctomycetota > Phycisphaerae > Phycisphaerales > UBA1924 > UBA1924. The sequence goes on from JBGCDI010000013.1 coordinate 47,592, forward strand.
GTCATCGGAAACTGGAACCAGCTCACCACCATTGTTTCCGATGGTGTTGACCAAACCGACTTCGAGCTCACCCAGCTCGAACTCCCGATCCTTGGATTCGGTGCAGGCCTGCAAATCCGCTTGACCGCACAAGGCGATCAAGCAAACGACGACTGGTATGTCGACAACATCGCGGTCTCCAAAGACTTCATCGTTGAAAGCAACCCTTGCCCTGCCGATCTGATCGAAGACGGATCACTGAACTTCCTCGATGTATCAGAGTTCCTCAGCCTCTTTGGCAGCCAATCACCAGGTGCTGATTTCACCGACGACGGTATGTACAACTTCCTCGATGTTTCCGCATTCCTCAGCGCCTACGGCGAAGGATGCCCGTAAGTAACCATCCAACAAGCCCTGGATTCAGTGAATAAATATTCACATCAAGGGTTCTTTGTTGAGTGACACTTGAATGAACTGTTTCCTCAAGGGTGCGATTCAGCACCACACACATCCAGGCAAAGTGCACGCTGCGATCCGCACCGCGCTACCCGCCTGACATTTGAAGACCCGAGCTGCAGAGTTCGCTGCGCACACCAAACTGCTGGTTCCCATGTTCATCAGATCCATGTGAATCCACGCGAAACCGGTGCCGCCTAGCCCTCTCTGTCTCAAAGGAGTAGACGAGTAATGACCAATCCCACCCGATCACACCTCGCACGAACCGCAACCGCCGCGACCATTGTCGCCCTCAGCGGATTATGCTCGAGCGCTCTGGCTGCACCGCAGTCAGGAAACGCAAACTCACCAAGCGACACTCAGCAATCCACACTCTCCGCGAGCGCAAAGCTCGCTGCGGTTAGCGCTGTGCTCGCACTTGAACCAGGCGACGAAGCACTCATGGCCCAGGCGCTTTCCAATCCGCTGAAGTTCACCGAGAAAGCACAATCACAAGAGTTCACACGCGAACTGATCGTTCACGCAAACACCGGGAAATCCCAAGCAGCCCAAGCCCGCATTACTCCATCAATCGTCAAGTCCAGCGAGTTCATGAGTGAGTATGTTGTCAAAGTCCCCGCAGGTGTAAGCGAAGGCGAAATGGCCGCGATGCTCATGGCAACCGGTGACTACCTCTTCGTCGAACCAAACTGGACACTCTTCCCCGCAGTCATCCCCAATGATCCACTCTACGGCAGCAGCTGGCAGCACACCCGCCTCCAGTCCGCAGCAGCATGGGATATCCACACAGGCACAAGCGACATCATCGTCGCGGTCTGCGACTCAGGTGTCGACATCGATCACCCAGATCTCCGCGACGCCTATGTACCAGGATACAACGCAGTCAACAACAGAGCTGAAGCCGACGGAGGTCTCATCAGCGATGTCAACGGACACGGCTCATTCGTCTCAGGATGCGCCGCAGCACAAGGCAACAACGGCACCGGAGTCACCGGTGTAGGCTGGGACTTTGGTGTGATGCCCATCCGTGTAAGCAACAACTCCGCAGGAACCGCAAACGCGTTCGACCTCCTCGAAGGTTCACGCTGGGCAGTCGATAACGGCGCACGAATCGTCAATGTCTCGTTCTCAGGTGGCTCAAGCAGCGGAAACCAATCCACCGCAAACTATGTCATCAGCCGAGGAGGACTCCTCTTCTGGTCATCAGGAAACGACAACACATTCGTCACCTTTGATGCCCCCGATCTCATCCTCGTTGGATCCACAACCTCAGGCGACAACCGCTCAGGGTTCTCAAACTTCGGAACAGCGGTCGACCTCACCGCACCAGGTTCAGGCGTGCGATCAACCAACCGGTTTGGTGGATACAACACAAGCTCAGGAACCAGCTACGCATCACCGATCGCAGCTGGTGTTGGCGCCATGATCTTCTCAGCAAACCCAGCACTCAGCGGCTGGGACGCGCAAGATGTCCTCTACAACAGCGTCGATGATCTCGGCGCCCCGGGACGCGACGATGCGTTCGGACGCGGACGCGTGAACACACTCAAAGCTGTCCAGCTCGCCCAGACCTATGTCCCGCGCCTTGAGCTCCCGATCGATGAAACATTCGACAGCGCTTCATGGATGGACCTATTTAGCGCAACCGTGGGATCACCATCAACAGTCGTTGACGGTGAAGCATCCGGATCCGTTTTGATGCTCAGTTCATCAGATCAGGTCACCACCGTCAAACTCGCGGGTTCATCACTCCCGCTCATCCCAACCCTCAGCTACCGCTTCAAAGCAGAAGGTGTTGAAGCAGGTGAGCAGTTCACCATCGAAATGTCCAATGAAGACGGATCATGGGAATCGATCGTCGAGTACACCTCCACAGGTGTTGACAGCGATGGCTACATCGATGTCCAGACCCTACTCCCTGTTTCATTCCGTCGCCACGGCGTAGAACTTCGTATCACTGCAATAGGAAACGATTCCTCCGACCAGTGGTTCTTCGAAGACTTCCGCGTCGGTGACTTCGATGCGACACCAACCGTCCCCCTTGCTGATTCATTTGAAGCAGGCTTGTTCACACTCTCCGCCTGGGATGACAACACCGGCGCAACTGTCGAAAACATCGGCACCACCTACGCCGCAGCATTCAACGGCGAGCAAACCCTGGAATCCATCGATGTCACGATGGCCCAGTTCGGGTTTGTCCCCGCGTTCATCCGCGTCGACGCATCCTCAGACGGATCAGCTGGCGCAGACGACTCCATTGATGTCCAAGTTCGCGATGTCATCGGAAACTGGGTCTCAGTCGGAACCATCACAGGCGACACACTGAGCTCTTCACCAGAGACCATCCAGTTCCAATCACCAATCACCGCATGGGCAACAGACACACTCCGCGTGCGTCTCGTCTCCTCAAGCAATGATCCGATCTTCATCGACAATGTCTATGTCGGACCAGATGAACTCACCAGCATGTGCTCACCAGCTGACTTCGCAGAGCCATTTGGCCAACTCAACTTCCTGGATGTCTCCGCGTTTCTCGGTGCATTCGGAGCATCTGATTCCTCAGCTGATATTGACAACAGCGGCTCATTCAACTTCCTCGATGTCTCCGCATTCCTGACCGCATTCGGACAGGGCTGCCCATAATCGAGCGATGCCACTGAGCATCCAAGAAGATAAGTAACACAACAAGTACATCAACAAGCGGGATGCATCACACGATGCATCCCGCTCTTTATTTTTGTGCCAACGCACTCTTCACTTCATCACTATTGCCAAGCGAGTTACGGGCAGCCTTGCCCATAAAGCACGAGGAACTGAGAGATGTCCAGGAAGTTAAACGCTCCGTTCGCATCAAGATCCGCACGGACATCCCCTTCACCAAACGCGGACAAGAACCCCGAAACATCAAGGAAGTTCAGCGCTCCATCCAGATTGATATCAGCAGGACATCCAACAGGATCAGTGCAGGTGAACTGCGTAATCTGGAGATTATCAAGACCCGCTTCGATGACATTCTGCGTGCCTTCATCACTCGCAGAGAATCGGAACCGCATCATGCTCGATGATTCAATCTCAACACCGACATCAATCGTGTCGCTCCGCCATGACTGAAGGGCGCTGCTCACCGTGCGAAGGCGGGTCCATGTTGTTCCGCCATCACTCGAACCATCAACCGCCCATTCATCCCCATTGACTTCACCTGTCGGGATATCAGCGAACCAATAGTCAAAGCTCACCTGCCCGCCGTCGGGCATCGAATAAACCGGAGAAGTCAGCACCGTGACCCCGTCATCAATATCTGAGTTACACGAGTTCCCAGCATCATTATCCGATACCCAGCACTGACCCGACCCATCAGAATCCGACCCCGGCGCTCCCCGGCTCGCACAATCCACCGGGGTTCCGCGAACCCATCCGCCATCACCAGCGGTTCCAGACACGGTCCATCCCGCATCGCTCTCAAATGTATCACTCACAAGCACCACCATCTCACCAACCGCGATCGACACTGGCCCACCCGCACCCGCCGGGGGAACCGAGACCACACCCGCTTGGGACCCGGTCGCTGAGACAAAGTATTCAATCTGCTCTCCGCACTGAGCCCCTGGAATCGTTGCTTGGTATGTGCCGTCCCCCTGATCGGTCATCGTAAGAGTCGAGTACCCCCCCGAGTTGAACCGGTAACTGAGCTCGACTGATCCCTCGACCAATGTATCAGCTCCCTCTTGCAGCCCCACCACCACATCAACCTCTGTTCCAGGAAGCACAGACTCCAGAGCTGCTTGCCCCATCGAAAGGGACAACAACCCATCACCAATATCCTGAGCAGATCCAAGCGCAAAGCTCTGAGGCCCATCATTGATCTCAAACCCAACGACCTGCACTTGCCAAAGACCCGCTTGCGGATTCTCGACAAACACCTGCTCAATATTATTCAGATGGTCCTCTTGCGTGCGCACCGCACCAGCACTGGGACTCTCGGGATTGAGTGTCCAGGGATAATGCCGGGTCCCGCTGGGATCAACCACCACTAGATCAAGATCATTCACCAGCGCCGGATTCACGTTGGGTGCCCCAGCAGGGTCATCCCACACAACGGTGACCTTAAACTCCGTTTGCCCCGGATCAACCTCGATCGTGTACGAACGCGAAGCTCCTTGATCAACACTCTCTTCAACAAATCGACCAGCACGCATAAACTCGATGGTGTCCTGCGCCCGTATCGATCCATACCCGCTCTGATAATCTGGCCCGCTGTTGAGAATATCCTCAGCCCCCTGAACCAACAACATCTTCATAAGCTGATTCGAAGGCTCACCGAGCTCAGGGAACTGCACGCGGAAATCCTGCAAAATAAGCGCACCAACCCCAGCTGCAGTCGGTGAAGCCATCGAAGTTCCGCACAGCGTGATGTACTGCGTGTCAGTCCCATCACCGGTTGAAGTCACCCCGCCATCAGAACCGCTCTGACAACCAGGCGCTGAAACAACCGGACGCAACCGACCATCATCAGAAGGACCCCAGCTCGAAAACGAAGTCATCGAATCATCATTGGAGTTCAGAGCGCCGATCGAAATCGAGTTCTTGTTGTTCCCCGGAGGCGCAGTCGTTCCATAACTCGTCCCGCACCGACCGTTCCCGCGTTCATTCCCCGCAGCCCAGAACACAGAGATCTGATCCCCAAGCGATCCTCTGATCACATTATCGATCACACCGGATGTAATCCCGTAATCGCCGTGCCAGTTGCAGTCGTACCCGTTCTGCGCGACATTAGACCCGATCGAGTTATTCGAGATCGACGCACCAAGCGACAACGCCTCCGAATAATCCGCTTCAAGATCACCCGGATCGGTATACAAAAACCCCGCACCCAAACCACCAGGCACTTCAAAGCCCGCAGAAAGAATATTCACCCCAGGCGCCATCCCACGATTCGCATTGATCGTGCTCCCGTCGCCGCCGATCGTTCCCGCAACATGGGTTGCATGAAAGCTAAAAGAGGTCGAATCAATCACCGTCACGCGCCCTGAAAAATCATCATGCGAATCACGCACCGAACCCCCGTCATAGACAAACACCGTGACCCCAGTCCCATCAAGCCCATACGGAGCTGCGTTCACCGTGTTCACCTGTGTCACCACTCGGTTGGAATCATTCGTTGTCTGCATCGGAGGAAGCGGAGGCTCCACCCACTGCACGCGCCCGTCCTGAGCCATCGTCTTGAGCGCCTTGATAGGCATCTCAACAACCACCGAGTTCATCGACATCACAACCGAGACCAGCCGACCACCCATTTCTCGCACCATCGCTTCGATCTCAGGAGATCCCGCATCGATGTCCCGCTGGAACATTACATACGCCGCGACCGTTGAATTCTTCCCCGCAATATCAACCCGCTGCTGCCCCTCTTGCATCGGCGCCCCAGCACCCGCATCAATCACAGACCACGCAGGCATTTCCTCTGACATCACCCTCGGATGCAGCTTGCGATCAGCGCTCACTGGTCCCGCATCAACAACCACTTGCTGCAAAGCATCAATCTCAGCATCACCAGCAACGCGCGCAAAGAACACACCAGATCCGACCGGGCTCAATACCTCAAGCCCGCGATCACTCAGCGATGCTCTCGCTGCTGAATCAGGCAGCTCATCAAATCGAACAAGAACATACCCACCATCTTTGGATGCTCGCGCCCAGTCTGCTTGCCGCTCGACCTTGGCCGCGCCAAGCTCGCTCTGCACAGTTTGAAAGCTGAGCCGGGCATCAGAAGCTTGCCCGCTCTTCCATCGCACCGGCGCAACATCCTGAGCACCCAGCGCCTGAGCAGACCCACTCGCCAGTATCAACGCGAGAGAAAGCGTGCAGAAAGATTTATGAGAGAGCGTGTGTGTGCCTTGACGACCAGCCCTGAGCAGTGTCCCGCGACCAGCAACTGTACCAAAACCGTTTCGTGACCTTGCAAACATATCGGCCTCCGGATGTCGTCACCGCAACGCCCAAACAACACGAGCACCAATGACCATCAAAGTTATACCCAAGAACTCAGGCAAAGGTACACAGCCCCGTTAAAGCCTGTGTACCAAAATTCAAATCAAACCTTACGGACACCCTTGCCCGAACAGGTTCAGGAACTCGGACACATCAAAGAAGTTCCAGTTCGCATCTCCGGTCAGGTCTGCAGATGGAAGCTGCATACCAAACGCATTGAGGAACGCAGAAACATCAAAGAAGTTCAGATCACCCTCTCCAGTGAAGTCCGCTGGACATCCACCAGAGATTTCGATCATCGCAAAGTCCATCTCGACCTTGGGACTCTTGCCATGCAAGACCCATTGCTCATACGCAATCTCACCGGTACTCGGATTCATCGGATCAACGCCGGTCTGGTCATTGTCATCACGAAGGAACTCGATGTACTCCTTGCTTACAAGCTGGAAGTACACACGGACCTCTGCACGCACAGCATTCTCAGGGATCGAGAACTCTGTATCGTCCCAGTACTGCCCGTCCATGTATGAGTACGCGACAGGCTGCGCTTGCACAGACAAGAAGTTGGCATTGGTAAACCCGCGAGGTGGGATCCGGTTATCCTTGAGCCAGACATTGTTGGCTGCGAAGTGGAAGCCTTCGCCAACGGGGATATCGCCGCCTGATGCTGCGGAGACTTCCGCTGAAACACCCTGCTTCGCTTCATACACCTTCGTGTCAGACTTTGTCAGCTCTGCGGTCACATCGTCATACGCACCATGCTCTGCAACAATCCCGTCAGTATCATCAAAGAACTGAACATTGATCCACATCTGACGACCCTCAGCATACCCGGTCGGAAGCTTGTGGCCAGACTGATTAATCACACGCACATTGAGCACCGAACCGTCTTCAGTCAGCTCAACATCCGATGCATTCATAAGCATCTCTTCAGCGCGGGAAATTGAATCCGCAGCAAGCTGAGCCGTCAATCCAGTCTCAAGATCTGGGTACAGCGAACGCACCGCATTAATCACCCAGTTGTTCCCGCCATTAAACGCGTGCTGAGGCATGTCCGGACGAAGAGTCGGATCAATCCGACACGCATTGGCATTCTGATCAGGCATGTGGCAATCCTGACAACTTGAAACAAGCGCCAAATCGCCACCAAAACGACCACCCATATCAATCGGTGCAATCGCAAAGTCACTCATCAACCACTCTGAATAGGTCCGCTCAACCGGGAACATATCCGCTTTAGAAAACGGCGGATCTGTAGGATCAAACGCTTCGTGAGGCTGACCAACCGCGTTCAGTGCATAGGTCCCATCGGGCTGAGCAGTAAACGCAGGGTTTGATACATCGTGACAAGTCGCGCACATCGCGGAGTCTTGATGGAAAGGCGAAAGCTCCCACGCATGGAACGAGAAGTCACCAAGATCAAACGGCCCGCGCCGACGATCAAAGAAGTCCACAACATACGAACCCGTATGCGGATCAGGAGTCGTCCCGGTCGTCAGACCCGGATTCGTTCCCTTCACACCATTGAACACATCAAGGTCAACATCAGGACTCACGCCAGGTTTGTACACCGGATCAACCATCCGGTGACAGAAGTTACACGACACACCCTGGAAATCAATACCCTCAAGCATCGAACCATCGGTCGGTTCCGAGCGCCCCGCGAGCCAACCACCAGGAGTATGACAACGCAGACACAGATCACCAGAGTTGGCCACATCTTGATTCGCAATCGTCAGCGCTGCGTGGAAAATCGGATCCCGCGCCGCTTGCCCCATCATCGACGCAACCCAACCTTCGGTCGGATCAAAGTCATGCTCTGGAACAGAGTGACACGCAGCACAGTTATTCGAATCTGCAATCGGATGGTTAATCGTGTTTGGCTGCGTGCCCGGCAAAAAGAAATCCTCAATCGTCGTAGGAATCGGCGCACCGATCGCAGACGATGACATTCCCATAACAACAGCACACACTCCGGCAATAGGTCTGAACAACAGACCACCGGTATTACCCTTAGAACTCATAAACGCCTCCAGATTGTCGTGGCAACCTCTGCATATGACCCGATCGGGCCATTCACTACTACTATTGTCCCCGAACCGGGGAAGGGATGCAAGAAAAGATCCGGAAATTCCGGATCTTCACATATGTTTGAATGTAGGGGCCACGACTAGGAATTAAGCCCTATAAACCAAATCTTGCATAGCAAGAATCCACCCAACAAAACCCTATGGACACCCCGCTCCGTACGCTGACAAGAACGCGGAAACATCGAGGAAGTTAAACATCCCATCAGGCACAAAGTCCGCGCTGCTCTCCTGATTACCAAACGCTGTCAGAAACGCAGAGACATCCAAGAAGTTCAACATCCCGTCAGTCGTCAGATCTGCTGGACATGATTCTTCAAAGGTCGCCGTCGCGACCAATGTTGCTGTCCCCGCAAAGCTCACAACCCCAAACTCGGTCTCGTCCAGAACCAAAGGCTGCTCGCCCTCAAACGAAATCGTGTTGGTAACCGTCACCACTCCGTCCAAATAACTCACCGATCCAGGAATCGCGGTCACCCCAGACCCAAGAGTCGAGAGATCAATCACTTCACTCCCAGAACCAAGCAGGAACACGCTGTAGTCCACCGTAACCGTCCCCGACAACGAAACCGGGACATCCATAAACTCGAACCCGCCATCTACAACGGGAACAGGACCAACAACAGTACCGGGGTCAGCATACTGAATCATCCCACCGGTCAAGAACGCCTCAGCAGTCGAGAACGGCGCCGGAATCCAGTTGTAACTCAGATCGGTATCGATCATCCCTTGAAAATCAAAGAGCGAAGTCTCCGACGGGGATGTCGGGTCATCGTACGAAGCTTCGAGCGATCCAGAAACACTCGATGATTCCGAATCCGTGTCAGACCCAAACCCCGTGACCGTGATGGTGATCCCAAGATCAATCGAGGATTGAGCAGGATCAACCACAAAGTCCAAAGGCTGCGCCATCGCGCCACCGCTCACACACAACACAGCAAGCACACCAACGGTTCTCATCACAGTCTCCAGTTCAAGGAAATACATACACAAATCAACACGGACAAAACACTCAGCCAGCACAAGTACCGCTGAAGATATTCAAGAACAACGATACATCAAGGAAGTTAAACGAACCATCGCCATTGATATCACCACGAACATCATTGGATCCAAAGAACCCAAGGAACGCTGAAACATCAAGAAAGTTCAGATCGCCATCACCAGTCAGATCCGCAGCACATGTCAAAATCACATACGCACGGTTCGACTGATAAATCACCTTGTAATCTAATCCTGCAGGTGAAGGTGGGAATGTAATCGACGAGAACTCACCAGTCACCGACCCGCCATCAACAATGTCCCATTGATCCAAGAACTGAGGCACATACCCATCATCAAGGTTCACCGTCAGTGATCCATCAAGCACAATCGTGTCAGCTCCCGAGAGCACCAAACGATCAAACTCCCCATTTGCAAGACCGCCAAGATCAGCTGTCATAGAAGTGGTCGCCCCAAAGCTCATGATGTCAATATTCAATGCTCTCGTCAAACCCGCAGGGTCAATACCACCAAGAACGACAAGCTCACCAACAAGCAGCCCATCACCCGACACGCTTTGTCCAGCGCCGATGGTTCCCACAACTCCAGAACTCGCAATGATCTGAGCATCATTGTTTCCTGTCGCGGTCTGCATCTCAATCGTGCCCACACCACTGATGGTTCCGGTATCAACAAACCTGAGATGCGCATTGAAGATATTCTGGTTTGAGTTCAGCGCAATGTTCCCGTTGTTCACGATTCCACCGACCATATCAATAAAGCCACCAGCACCCAAAACCGCCATCTCCCCGTCATTGACAGCACTATGGAGCGTCGCTATTCCACTAACGAGCATCTCGACGACTCCATCGCCGCTGGTATCAAAGTCCCCCTCGATCATGTTCAGCCCGTTCACCAAACCAAGCGTGCCCCCATCCGCACGGTACTCCCCGCCCATGCTGCCATCATGATTCCCCTGCAACCGAAGGGTTCCCGCAGGATCATCAGCATTGATCACACCAAGATTGACAATGGTTCCGTCATTGCGTCCATCAATGATTCCTTGACCCGCAACTGTTTGGCTACTCCCGATGGTCCCAACAAAATCGCCATTGGTAAACAGCTGAGCGTCACCGGGATCACCAATCGTGACAAGCCGAGTCTCGCCTGTCCCGTCAAGAGTAGTTGAAGCATTGAAAATCAGATGTGCATTAAACTGAGCACTGTTGCTGTTAATCGTCAATGTCCCATTGTTGGTCAATGGTCCATCAAGTGCGATGAATGAACCGCTCCCATCAATACCGAGATCGCCGTTGTTGACCACACCATCGAAGGTCGCGGTGCCACTTGTGCCCATACGGATCTGGCCCGCGCCGGTGGTCTCAAGGGTTCCACCGGTGAGCATCATGTTGCTGCCAAGCCCGAGCAAACCATCATCCGACCGGTACTCGCCCCCGCCCGAATGTAGCCCGAGCAATCGAAGCTCGCGAGCGGGAACTTTATCAACCGCCGCTTGATTCGCATTGATTGTTCCAAGATTCACGATCGCCCCGCCATTAGTTGTGCCTATAAGCCCAGCACCTTCGACGACCTGACCAACGCCAAGCGTCAGATCAAATCCTGGGATTGTCGTGATAATCTGAGCGTCATTGATATTGCCATCAGAAATCATCGTGATGATTCCATTCCCATCAATCACGGTTTCAACTTCATTGCGGATATGCGCATTGAATATATTCTGATTCGAGTTCAGAATGATCGTCCCATTGTTGGTCAGTGGACCAGTAAGCGTAAGGAACCCTCCGCTACCAAGCACACGAAGCTCACCATTGTTGACGACCGAATTCAAAACCGCATCACCAGTAGAAGACATCGAGAAAAATCCGCCACCACTGCTGTCAAAGATCGCGTTCTGGATCGAAAGCGTGTTCGCAAGATCCATCTCACCGCCATCTGCGCGATACTCGCCACCACCAATGTGGTTCCCGCGAAGCGACAGCTCAAAGGCCGGATCATCCGCATTGATAATACCCAAGTTGATAATCGTACCACCAAACACACCATCAATCAGACCAGACCCACGAACCGTCTGGCCCGCTCCGATGGTTCCTAAAACAGAATCGCTTGTCAAAATCTGAGCATCATTGATGTCATCAACCGCATTCAGCACGACCTCCCCGGTACCACCAATCGTGGAGTCATTCAGGAACTGCAAATGTGCATTAAAGATCTGCAAAGACGAGTTCACTGTCATCACACCGTTATTGACAATGCTTGATTCAAGCGAAAGGAACTCACCGCTCCCGGTAATATTGAGATCACCATTAATCGTGAGATCACCAACCCTCGCAGTACCCACATCCACAAGAATGCTGCCGCCATTGATCGCGTCGATCGATCCGCCGGTGGTCAACGAACTATTGCCCAGAATAAGCGTCCCCGCATCAGCCCCAAGCATCCCATTATTCGTCATCGTTCCGCTGATTCGCAGTCCAGAACCCAATGGATCGTCCGCAAGAATCGTTCCGTTATTGATCACCACCCCGTTGATCAGCCCCGACCCATGAATCGTGTGCCCCGCACCATGTGTCAGTGTAAATCCATTTGAAACAACCTGAGCATCCTCTGGCTGACTCGTCCCCATCATCATCACTGAACCTGAACCAGTAATCGACGCATCAGAGGTAAACGAAAGCGCGCTATTAAACACTGTCCCATTTGAGTTCACAATGACCGTTCCATCGTTAACCATATTGGCAAACACCGTCAAGGTTCGGCTTGGTTCAATCGCAAGCGTCGCAAGCGTGTTATTGATGAACAAGTTATCCATCCCAAAGTTGCTGTTCGCAAACACTGTGTAAGCACCAGACAACCCAAGCACCGCATCCTCACCAGCAACATTGGGAACATTAGACCCAGACCAGTTCGCTGCAACACTCCAGTCCCCATCAACAGGCGCCGCCCAATCGATCATCTGCGCGCCCGCGCTCGAACCAGCAAGTGCAATCACAGCCCCAACGCTCCATCTCATATCAAGTTTCATTCCGCTCTCCTGTGCGATACCCGAGTCCACATTCCGACTAACCAGGGAGTCCCCCTGCGAACATAGACAGTATCACACAATCTCGAAATATTGAAACCAAAAACCCCCATTGAACAAACGATTCACGCGAAAATAACGCCCATATAACCCAACCACCCTACAAAAAACCAACCGCCAAAGAGGCGGTTGGTCATGAAACAGTTTCAAAAAACTTCATCAAGTCAGATTATGGACAGCCCTTACCGAATGCTGTCAGAAACGCAGACACATCCAAGAAGTTAAAGTCGCCCTCACCTGTAAAATCCGCCGCTGCGTCCTGCACACCAAAAGCGGTCAGAAACGCGGAAACATCAAGAAAGTTCAGGTCACCTTCACCCGTCAAATCCGCAGCACATGCAGACTCACACGCGTCAGGAACGCCGTCCTCATTCAGATCAGGAGCATCGTTATTCACAATGCGGAACACAGTTCCACCAAACAGATCCGCGATGTACAGCTCGCCGCTCTCGTCTTCACCAAACGATGAAAGACCAAACCCAAAGTTGAACTGAGTTGTCCGTGAGTATCCGTTCGCTGCATCAAGCGTCCAGACATTGCCACCACAGTAATCACCAAAGAAGTAGAGCCCCTGGAACTCTTCACCAAGCTCACACCCGCGGTACACATACCCGCCGGTCACCGAGCAGTTACCACCAGCCCGGGTGTAGTCGTGCACAGGATCAGTGAACCCGGTTGAACCACAAGCAAGACCCGTCGAGATGTTACCCTCACGACAGCGCCACCCGTAGTTCTTGCCGCCAACATTGCCCGCGTCATGATTGACTTCTTCGCGAGCGCTCTGTCCAACATCAGCCATCCACAGATCACCGTTGTCGCGGTCAAAGCTTGAGCGCCAAGGATTCCGCAGACCATAGTGCCAGATCGACGGAACAGCCGATGCAGTGCCAACAAACGGGTTGTCTGCTGGGATCGCGTAGTTCTGAAGGGGATCCGCTGGGAAATCATCACCACCATCGATATCGATGCGGTGCATCTTCCCGAGTGGGTTCGCAAGATTCGATGCACGGTTTCCCGGGTCATTGCCCGAACCGCCATCACCAAGCGCGATGTAGAGGAATCCATCATCGCCGAATCCGAGCCAGCCACCATTGTGGTTGGAGAACGGCTGATCAACAAACATCACAATGCGAGCTGATGATGTATCAGCAATGTTTGGATCGCCAGCAGATACGGTGTATTCTGCGACGCGGGTATCAGCGCCTGAACCGGTGTAGTTCACATAGAACTTCCCGTTATTCTCGTAATCAGGGTGGAACGCGAGACCAAGAAGCCCCTGCTCATTACCACCTGAATCACCACCAATAACAACACCACCAGGGACGCCTGAAGAATCAATATCCATAAACGGAGTCGGAAGCAGATTCCCATCCGCATCAATGATCCGGATCGCGCCTTCTTGCTCAATCACGAACAAACGATTTGTTCCATCACCCGCGTGGGTCATAAACACCGGACGATCAATCCCACCAACATACGCTTCTCGTGAGAGCTGAGCGCTCGCTGATGCTGAGCCCATTGCAAGCAATGCTCCGCATAGTACATGCTTCATAAGTCTTCTCCTCAACAGCCTCTATGGACTGCCCATACCATCGTTTCAGTCAGATATATACAGCACCAAGCCAGAATGACTCGGCACAACAGGGTACACAAGGGCGAGTGCCCACTCAATACTTTTCGGTCCAAAACCCCCAAGGTTGCACCGAATTCACTCGACCATCATCAAATCATGATCCATACCCACACAAGACCCGCTCAAGGACACCCCTGCCCAAACGCGACCAGAAACGCAGAAACATCCAAGAAGTTGAATGATCCGTCGCCATTGATGTCCGCCGCTGCATTCTCCATAGAAAACGCACTCAAGAACGCAGACACATCAAAAAAGTCCGAGAACCCATCACCGGTAAAGTCACCCGCGCACACAACCGTACAAGGCACTCCCTTCGAACAAAACAAGTCCAGCTGAGCAACCTCAGATCGAACAAACCCATCAGCACCAGTCGCTACAGGATCCTCAATCATCCACTGCATGTACATTGTCCGCCCATCGAGCGCCAAGTTATTCGGGATCGGGTACTTCATCGTCCCGTACCCATCACCCGCACCAGAACCATTGAGCACGATTGGCCCAAGCAACTCATCACTCGCAACCACTCCATCGACCGGCCCATTAAAGGAAACCGCGACCCACGCCTGCGCTCCCCCCAGTGATTGATCAACACCGATCTTAAAATCGTTGTTCCCGAGGTTCGGAGGGATCACCGCAATCATCTTGGGCGCAACACCACCAGAGCCAATCTCACCCGCTCCAACCAACGATGGATTCGCCGCCTCAAGCTCCGCATGAAGCTTGGGACGATCAAACGGGAATGTCTCATTGACCACGCGCGGATCAGTCAGCCCATTCTCAAGGAAGTCCAAAACCGCAACACGCGCCTGGGGAGTGAACCGAATCTTCGCAGCAACAAACCCATTGAGGTTCTCTGGGAAAGGCACCTGCCCGTTCTCATGCGCATAAAAATCGAGAATATCACTCATATCCTCGAGCCCGCCAGTATGCATCAACCGGTTCCGCACACCCGCATTGCGTATCGAAGGCGTCCGGAACGATCCGCGATCAAACGGAGACCCCGTCACACCCTCACGACCAATATCCTCGTGCGGAGGACGCACCCCATCAACAAAGAAATCCGAGTTGGCAAAGGTCGGCGCCGGGTGACAAAAATTACACGCCGATGCTTCAAACAAAGTAAACCCAAGCTGCTGCTGAGCAGTCATCGCATCACCTTGACCCGCAATCCACAGATCCCAAGGGGACTGATTCGGAATCAAAGTCCGCTGATAAGTCGCCAGCGCAAACGAAATCCGCACCGCATCAATCGTCTGATCACCAAAGGCTTCTTCAAACAACTCGCCGTAAGTAGGGTCCTGCACAATCGCATCATACATGTCCGATGGGACCGTCTCCGCAAGCGCCAAAGGACGAACCCCGCTCAGCTTCTCACGAACCTGATCCCAAGTCCTGCCAGCATGCGCCATCTCAACATCACTCAGAATCGGTTCAGATGCCTGAATTTCAAGACCCGCCGCTCCAGACTGAAACATCAACACACCGGTCTCAGGATCTACAAAGTTCAGAGACGCGCGCCCATCCCAAAACAAACTCCCATTAAACATCGCCATCAAGTTCGTCTGCGCAACGCGCCCAGTCACCTGAGGCTCAAGCCCAAACAACGCGCTCCGCAAATACTCATCAAGCTCATCAGACTGAATCACACCAGGCGAACCAAGCACATCATCATCTGTATTCATCATGACATCAAAGCCCGGATTCCGACCAGGCCGGGGATCAGCCCCCCCACTGCTCGGGATATGACACGAACCACACGACACCGTGTTGTCGCTCGAAAGCTGCTCATCCCAAAACAAAATCTTCCCAAGCACACGCTTCGCTTCGGTCGTTGGATTCTGAAACGGAGCGCTCGGAGTCCAAAGCGGAGGCACACCCAAAGGCTCCTCAACCCTGACATCCTCAGGACTGATCGGGCGACCAAGAATCGCGAGATCATCACCGACACTACCAGTAGCGCCATCAGTATCGCCAATAGCTTCACCAATCGCAACGGCCGAACCGTCATCACCCCCGTCATCACCCAATGATCCAAATGCCCCAGAAGATCCAGCAGATCCAGCAGATCCAGCAGATCCAGAAGCTTGATACTCTGCAAACGCGACCGACCCACACACCAGCGTCGCCGCCAATGCCCCTCGCAGGGTCCCAAACGAACACAGTGCATCAATCATCCGCAACTCCTGATCGTGAGCAACTCGCTGAGCACTCATTCTTTTCAGTTCTTCCAAGCAACCCGATCAACCATTCACGGGCATCCCTGACCATACGCCGACAAGAACGCAGAAACATCCAAGAAGTTGAACATGCCGTCCATCTCAAAGTCCGCCGATGGATCCTCTGCTGCAAAAGCACCAAGGAAATCAGACACATCAAGGAAGTTGAGCATCCCATCACCAGTCAGATCCGCAGGACACGAGCTCACACACTCAGTGCTCCCAGGACCAAACCAGTTACCACCAACAACATCACAAGTGAACGCATCAAACTGCACACACGCGCCGGTCGCTGGGATCTCGCACGCGCCAAGACACTGCGACTCGGCGCAGGTCGACCCGGGTCCGCTCCAAACGCCACCCAACAACATCGCTTCTTCTTCGCTCACACCATCCATACACGATCCGTCTTGCAAACACACCGACCCAACCTGAGCACTCGTGCAATCTACAACAACACGAATAATCCAGTCCCCCGTGACACCCAACGATTCTGAAGATCGCCACTGACCGCCGGTCACGCGGACCGTGTTCTTATTGGGAGTAATCCCAGAATCATCGAATAAAATACCAGGCCCAGTCAAGGTCGAAGGATTGAAGAACTTCAGCGAAACAACAAACTCCTCGTTCGCTTGAACAGGGATACTAATCGGAATCGTTTGATTCTCATCCTCGAACCGGAACTCATTGAGCCCGCCGTCCTGGAGCGCCGGAGCAAGCAACTCGTCTTTCACCGGACCAGGATTCGGGAAGCTCCCCCCCTCATACACAATCAATGAATCCTCAAGAGAGACCGGTGAACCACCAAGAAATGATCGCCAAAAAACCTGAATCGCGACAATGTTCCCATCACAAGGCGAAGTCAACCACACCGCCGCCTCCTCGCCCGCAACAAAGCACGGACAAATAGTCGCGTTGTCTCCACCGCCCAAACTATCGTTCTGAAGGGTGACCTCTTGAGCCCCCGCGCCCACCGCCATAAGACCAAGCAAAGTACACAACGCTGGAATCTTGATTCGCATATCTCTTCTCATTTCTTCCTAGGCATGCCAGCACCCCACAAAAGAGTCCACAACATACACATATTAACTACCAAACACGAACGCCTGCCCCCAGACGCACGCATCTATACGAGACTAACAGAATCCGGTTTTGATTGCGAGTACAAACCCACAGTTTCTCAGACCATCTAAATCGCTCCCCACACCAAAACCCACACCTATCGGACCTAGATCAAGCCCCCAGCAACCATCACACCACGATCTGCCCGCAATGCAGTACACTCAAAACACCATGCCAAAGAATCCAGATCACAATCCAGACCCAGCCGCCAAACCAAAAACAAACCCAGAAACGACGACCACAGAAACAACGACCACAGAAACGAGTACCACAGAAACCATCCCCTTCATGGTCGTCGAAGACACCCAAACCATGCAAGTCCTCGCAAGCCCCGTCCGGTGGGAAATCCTCGACGCAGTCAGCGCACTCGGAGAATGCTCCGCAGCACAAATCGCAGAGTTCACCGCCCGCGCCAGAACCTCACTCTACCCGCACATCCAGCAACTCGTCGAATCAGAACTCATCTACGAAACCACCACCAGACTCATGGGCAAAAGATACGAACAACTCTACAAACCCAAAGCCACCATGATCGGAACACGCTTCAACCAAAACGACCCAGACAACCTCGACTACCACAACACATACGCAAACGCACTCGCAAGAATGCTCGCACGCAAACACAAACGCGCCTCCACACTCCCAGATGTCAACCCACGCACCCAATCACGCAACCACCACTGCGGCGGACACTCCGTCTGGGTAGACGAACAACAACTCGAACAACTCAACACCATGATCGATGACATCTGGAAGTTCTGCGAGCAATCACGACCAGGAAAAAACAAACAACTCATGCACCTCGGACTCTTCCTCAGCAGACACACACCCAAATCAACATCTACTGACAAATCAAAGTAAAGCTTTCAGCTCACCGCACCAAAACTCACAACATCCAAATCAATCACGGACACCCCGCAGCAAACGCTGAAAGAAACGCGCTCACATCCAAGAAGTTGAAGTTACCATCTGCTTCAAAATCAGCACTGGAATCCCCCGCCCCAAACGCTGCAAGAAACGCGCTCACATCAAGAAAGTTCAGATCGCCCTCACCAGTCAGATCCGCGCTGCACGCAAACACCGGGGTCGCGACAAACACGCCCACCGTCCCGTTCCGCAAGAACGCGCTAAACGCAACCTGACCCGCATCATTGATATCCACAACCCCGCTCGTCACCTGCTTGCCCGTCGTTCCGCCAAAATCAAACCCAAACGCAAGCATCCCAAGATCCGTCTCCACCATCTGGTCATACGACACCAGCTTAATCAAACTTTCCCCGTCCCCCACCCAGACCGCCGTCGAGTCATTCGCTTGGTCGGTCGCCCGAAGCACCACCCAACCATTCGAGCTCACCGCAGGCGGGAAGTTGGCAAACGAACCGTTGACAATGTCTTCGTTGTTCCCGTCCGCAATCGTTGTATATCCATCCCCGTCCCAACGAACCGTCTCCCAGATCGATCCCGCGCTGCGCCGCGCCGAGAACGCCACATCCCCGTTCTGCGCAATCGCTGTCGAGTTGACAAACGAACTCCACACCCCGCCCGTCTCAGCAACCGTTGTCGTTGATCCCAGCGAATCAATCTGCACAATGCGTCTGCTCGGACCACTCAACGGAATCGTATTGGTCACCACCTGACGCGCATCATTGATTTCCGGCGCAAACAAGAACGAATAGTTCCCATCAAAGGTATTGGCAATCGAAGTCTGCACCCGTCCCCCCATCAAAAACTCATCGACCATCAGCTTGTCACCCGTCGCGCCAAAGTCCGCGCGGTAACAAATCGCACCATCACTCGTCAAAGTCACCCCGCCAAACCCCGCGACCCCCTCACTCCCACCAATCGTAAAGGTCTCAATCAGATTCCCCGCTGTGTCATATAACTCTGCCCCATCACCAAACCCGCCCTGCTCAATCGCGATCATCCCGTTCCGCAGATCAAGCGTCGTTGACCACACCGGGTCCGCAGCTGTCGCTGAGAAAATCACACCGCCCACACCCTCAGAACCATAAAACACACCCTCTGATCCCCCAAGAAACACCCGTATCGCTACATCCCCAGCCTCACCAATCGACACATACTGCGACGACAACGAACTCGGGAACGGCAAGTTAAACGCAGGAGTTGAACTATCCAAACTCGATCGGCACTGAAGCTCAATCACCCACTCAGACGGCACCTGACTCACCGCACTCCCCGCAACAACTCCCCCGCATAGAACACCGCACGCCAACGCCTTGATTCCAACAGTCCCGATCTGCATATTCATCTCCACACAACTACTAAAAAAACTCGAACTCAACAGCCCGAGCATATCAGATATGTAGTGATATAGAAAGAAAAAATTACCTATTAGAACTTAGAACCAATCACGATTTGCCAACCAACCCCTCGTTGGTCTCAAACCGGCTCAGCGCCGCAAGCAACTGCTCGACCTGCACAGGAGGTGGCATGTTCATCATCCGCCTCCGCAGCGCGGTAATTGTCTTGAGAGGCTCAGCAGCAATCAGCTTGTCCTCTTTCCGCGTCCCGCTCGCTGCAAGATTAATCGCAGGGAACAAACGCTTCTCCGCGATCTTCCGATCAAGAATCAACTCCATATTCCCCGTTCCCTTAAACTCTTCAAAGATCACCTGATCGCCCTGCGACCCGGTATCCACAAGACAAGTCGCAATGATCGTCAGCGATCCACCCTCTTCAGTATTGCGAGCAGCACCAAAGATCTTCTTGGGAACCTCAAGCGCTTTAGAATCAATCCCCCCCGACATCGTCCGCCCAGAGTTCGCATGCTTACCCGAACGATTAAACGCACGCCCAAGCCTGGTCAACGAATCAAGCACCACCACAACATGCTCACCGTTCTCGACCATCTGCTTGCACCGCTCAAGAGTCTGAAGCGATATCTCAATATGCCGTTTGACATCGTGGTCATTACTCGAAGCCACAATCTCGATCTGCTCCTGCTTCCAAGGCTTATCCCACTCCGCATCACCCTCACGCTGCGCCAAGTTCCCAAGGAACGCACGCGTAAAGTCCGTCACTTCCTCCGGACGCTCATCAATCAAAAGTGCAATCACATGCACATCCGGATGATTAATCAAAATCCCAGTCGTGATATCCTTGAGCAGCGTCGTCTTCCCCGCTTTGGGTGGAGACACGATCATCCCGCGCTGGCCGCGACCAATCGGACAAAATAAATCCACAAGCCGGCACGCCGGCGCGCATCCCGGATGCTCAAGATTCAAAATCGGTTCAGGATCAATCGAAGTCAGATCCTCAAACTTCTTGCGGTTCGCAAACTCCTCCGGTGTCATCCCCTCAATCTTCACAAACCGCTCCACAACCGGACGCGCCTCGCGCGGACCGCTGCTCCCCCTGCTGTTCTTCCCCCGACGACGACGCCGAGGCTTCTTCATCTCCACCACCACCTCAACACGAAGCCCATCGCGCAGCGGAAGCTCCTCACCAAAGTGAACCGGGACAAACGGATCACCCTGGATCTCAATATCGCCACCGCCGTCAACTCCAACATCAACACGAACGCGCCCCTCGGTGCGCTGCGGCCATTCCAATATGCCTGTCAGCATGGTCATCCAAACCCAACTATTCTGGAGAATTGATCCCGCCCCCAGCCTCTACACAACAACCATCCCAGTGACGGCGCCGTAAAGACCAAATCGGTACAAGTTCTCTAACCGGAGATCCAAAGCTCGGGGCAACTCGCATCGCCTCACACAAACCACAGATCAATCATCCGCAAGCAAACACTGCCTGCGTGCACACAAGTATAGTCCATTATCCTCTCCCGCGTGTCAACCCCAACATCACCCCCCGAACCAACACCCCAACCAATCACCGCCCATAGTCCGATATCCAGACCCAAACCCAGCCCAATCCTGAACCCAACCCCAAGCCCAAAAATCAGCCAGATATACCCTAAACGCGCCCCCCAACCTCCAAGCGCTACGATTCGCGCACATCACCCCAATCCACTACCACCCCAAACCCCCTATCTGAACACCAACTCAAACATCAATCCCTCCCATGAAACGACTCACAGGCATCCCGGTCTCCAAAGGACTCGTCATCGGACGCGTCTATCTGCTCGAGCAAGACCGCTCCCTCAGGGTCGGAATCAAGTCAATTGACCCCAAAGACGCCCCCGCTCAGCTCGAACGCTTTGACCTCGCCCGCCGAGCAGCCATCGCGGATCTTGACGCCCTCCATGAAGAATCAACCGGAGAAATGGGCGAAGAAGCCGCCAAAATCTTCCTGTTCCACATCGGTGCCCTCAACGACCCCTCCATCCTGACCCCCATCCGCACCATGATCGAGCAGGATCATGTCACCCCCGAATACGCTACAAGCACCGTCCTCAAAAAACTCGCGGACCGCTTCGCCAAACACCCCGATTCCACCTTCCAATCCAAAGTCGACGACCTCCGCGACCTCGCATCCCGCCTCATCGCCAAACTCAGCGG
Source organism: Phycisphaerales bacterium (assembly GCA_045105315.1). Taxonomy (GTDB): domain Bacteria; phylum Planctomycetota; class Phycisphaerae; order Phycisphaerales; family UBA1924; genus UBA1924. Next base: position 69,635 of record JBGCDI010000013.1, read on the forward strand.
CAAATCCGCCGACACCCTCGCCAAAGTCCCCAAGGACACCATCGTCGTCGCCCGAGACCTCACCCCGACCCAAACCGCAGGGTTCAACAGACAAAACATCACCGGATTCGTCACCGATCTTGGAGGACGCACCTCCCACACCGCGATCGTCGCCGGAGCCCTCTCACTGCCCGCAGTCGTCGGCACCAACGACATGACCTCCCGAACCCACGACGGTCAGCTCATCATCATCGACGGAAACAAAGGCACCATCATCCTCGATCCCGACGAGGACACCATCGCCAAATACCGCGTAATGATCCAAACCGCAGACGAAGCACGGATCTCCCTCCACGAACTCGCCGACCTCCCCGCAATCACCACCGACGGCGTTGAAATCGAACTCCTCGGAAACATCGAGTTCGCCGACGAAATCACCCGCCTCCTCGACGAAGGCGGACAAGGCGTTGGCCTCTACCGCACAGAGTTCCTCTACCTCACCGGAACCAAAGCACCCACCGAAGAAGACCACTACAACGCATACGCTAAATGCCTCAAAATGCTCAATGGCAAACCACTTACGATCAGAACCATCGATCTGGGCGCCGACAAATACACCCAAGAACAAGAAGAAACCCCAGAACGCAACCCATTCCTGGGACTCCGCTCAATCAGATACTCTCTCCAGAACCAAAAAATGTTCCGCACCCAGCTCCGCGCCATCCTCCGCGCCTCAACCCTGGGACCAGTCAAAGTCATGTTCCCGCTGATCACCAACATCAGCGAATACCGCTCCGCGCGATACTTCCTCAACGAAGAAATGGAAGAACTCGACGAACTCGGGCTCGAATATAACCCAAACATCGAAGTCGGAATGATGGTCGAAGTCCCCGCCGCCGCGCTCATGGCGTCCGCATTTGCGCGAGAAGTGGACTTTTTATCGATCGGTACCAACGACCTCGTTCAGTACACCCTCGCCGTCGACCGAACCAATGAACGGGTCGCATCCTTATATACACCCATCCACCCCGCAGTCCTCAGACTCATCCGAGATGTATCAAGGGCCGGACGCAAGCAAAATATACCGGTCTCATGCTGTGGACAATCCGCTGCAGATCCCGCCTTTGCCGCGTTGCTGATCGGTCTAGGCGTGCGTACCCTCTCAGTAACCGCTTCCAGCCTCCCCCTCGTCAAACGAGCAGTGCGAGCACTGGATAGCAAACGATGCGAACGGATCGCCAAACGCGCGATCGGGTTCGATTCCGAAGCCGAATCACTGAGCTATGTGTTCAATCGGCTCCGAAAGACAGTCCCCGAGATCTTCGACGGCCGTACCGTCAACTGATGCTCGACCAAAACCACCCGCGCCGTGTGCACCACGCCTCGCCGGAAAACGCCCTCGCGATCACGCCCCTGAGCGAACAGATGACCCGTCATCCATTCGCCCCCAGGAAGGCATCGCACTACGAGCGCCAATCCAGCACGCACAACACGCACCGCGCATAACCAGTCTGTGAGCGAAGCGTTTGAATATCCGCACGCGCCCGACCAACCAATCAACACCCAGCGCCCCAAAGCGCTTCGCAGCTGCGCCATCGCGCCGCGCGTCGATCGGTCAATCAGCCCGTGCACACTATCCAATCCAACAACGCTCATCGACGATCCAGGAATCTCCCAATGATCGACGAACCAAAGGACGCACAAGCGTCATCTGAATCTGGCCAAGACCAAACCCAGTCCGCTTCAAAGCCAACTACGAAAAAGAAAACGACTTCAAAGCGCGTCGCCAAAAAAGCAGCCGCGAAAAAAACAACCAAGAAGTCAACAACAAAGAAGACCACCAAGAAAGCCCCCGCCACCAAAGCCGAGGCTGCAGATATAGACGCCCCAGCACAAGCAGACGCCGACGAGAAAGCTGAAAGCAAAGTCGAAGCCAAAACAACTAAAAAAACCGCTGCCAAAAAAACAACCAAGAAGACCGCGAAAAAGAAAACAACCAAGCGGACTTCCAAAAAAGCAAATACAGAAACCGATGGCACACCCGAAGCTGATCAAGACACCCAATCCACCGAGCCCGTAGCAGAGTCTACCGATCAATCCGCTCAAGATGCAGACACAGAATCTCCTAGCGAAGACGAAGCGAAACCAAAACGCACCCGCCGCAGATCATCAAGAAAATCAGCATCAACTGAAAATGATGACTCCGATTCCAAGCAAGAGGCCTCAGAACCTAAACGAACCAGATCACGCTCATCAAGCAAATCCAGCTCAGCCAAAAGCGGCTCCAGCAAATCCCCCTCCTCAAAATCTTCCTCAGCCAAAACCAAAGCAGACGCCCCGCGCCCGCGCACCGAGATGATCGTCAACTATGTCCCTGGAGAAGACTGCCGCATCGCCATCCTCGAAGACGGACAACTCGAAGATGTCTTCTCCGAACACACCAACAAAGTCTCCCGCGTCAACAACATCTATGTCGGGCGCGTCGCCAATGTCGAAGCATCCATCCAAGCCGCATTCATCGACTTCGGCACCGAGTTCAACGGCTTCCTCCACATCTCCGACATCCACCCGCAGTACTTCGCCAAAGGCGACGACAAAACCGAACGCGTCGGAAAGAAAACCCCGCACCGCGAGCGCCCGCCCATCCAAGACTGCCTGAAAAAAGGCCAAGAAATCATCGTCCAGGTCCTCAAAGAAGGCGTCGGCACCAAAGGCCCATCCCTCACCTCATACCTCTCCATCCCAGGACGATTCCTCGTCATGATGCCAGGCATGGACAAAGTCGGCGTCTCGCGCAAAGAAGAAGACGACGACAAACGCAAAGCAGCCAAAGCAATCCTCAACACACTCGACCTCCCCGAAGGATTCGGATTCATCCTGAGAACAGCAGGATTCGATCGCAACAAAACCGAACTCAAACGCGACCTCGCGTACCTAAGCAGACTCTGGGCCGACATGGAAAAACGACGCAAGGGAGGCAGAAAGCCCCGTTTGCTCTACACCGAGTCCGATCTACTCGTACGCACCGTCCGCGACCTGCTCTCTTCAGAAATCGACCGTGTAGTGATTGATTCCGAAGCCGCCCTCAAACGCGTCGGCCGGTTCGTCAAAATCGCAGCACCAAGATCCGGCGCCAAACTCGCGCACTATGTTGGCACCGCCCCAATCTTCCATGCATACGACATCGAGCGCCAGATCGAAGAAATCCACGCGCGCGAAGTCGTCCTCCCTTCAGGCGGACGCCTCGTCATCGACCAAACCGAAGCACTCGTCGCGATCGATGTCAACTCCGGGCGCAGCAGAGGCGCCAAAGACGCAGAGTCCAACGCATACCAGACCAACCTCGAAGCCGTCGACGCGATCTGCCGTCAGCTCCGCCTCCGCGACCTCGGCGGACTGGTCGTCAACGACCTCATCGACATGCGCTACTCCTCGCACCGCAAAGACATCGAGAACCGGTTCCGCGAGCGCCTCAAACGAGACCGCGCGAAAACCTCCGTCGCCCAGATCTCCGAGTTCGGTCTCCTCGAAATGACCCGCCAGCGCATGCGCGGATCAATGGAGTCTCAGCACTTTGCCGACTGCCCGATCTGCAGAGGACGAGGACTCATCCAGCGTCCAGGTTCAGTCGCCGATTCCGCCCTCCGCGATCTCGCATCACTCATCGACCACGATAAGGTCCACCGCGCCGAGCTCGTCGTCCACTCGCGCGTCGCATCCGAACTCCTCTCAACGCGCCGATCATCCCTCATCAGGGTCGAGCTCAGCGCCGGAAAGGTCGTCGATGTCCGCGTGTCCGACTCCCTCCCAATGGACCGCTTCTCCCTCTACGCATACGAAGCCAACGGCAACGACATCGATGTCGAAAAACTCGCCTCCAAATCCAAACCCAAACCAAAGGTCGTCGACTGGATCAACACCGATAAAGACGACGACAACTGGGCAATCGATCTCAAAGAAGAAAGCGACGAATCCACAGTCCTCAAACTCGCCGAAGACTTTGCCAAGAAAGCAGAGCAAGTCGAAAAAGCCGACCTCCCAATCGACGACTCCAAACCCCTTGAAATCAAACCCGATTCCAAATCAAGATCCCGCTCAAAGCCCAAAACCAAACAGCCCAAAACCGAAACGCAAGATCAACACGACCACGAACCAGAACTCGACGAGAACGGCGAACCAATCAAAAAGAAACGCCGCCGTCGTCGCCGCGGTCGCGGACGCTCAAACGCAGAGACCAACAACGAGACAAGCACAGAATCAACACACGAAAATCAAAGCGATTCATCCAACAATCGCGATGACTCAGCTGATTCGAATCAAGAAACCAATCAACAGACTGCTCAAGAAACAAACGAAGACGGCACCCCACGCAAAAAACGCCGCCGTCGCCGAGGACGCGGACGCTCAAACTCTGATGGTGATAACAGCACCCAAGACAACAAGCAAGACAACGCCGACTCACCATCGCAGCCAAAGCAAGAACGCAAAGCCGATCCAAATCCCGAACCAGTCGCTGAACCAAAGCCCCGCCGTAGAGGCCTGTACTCTGGCGGACGCCGAAAGCTCACCAGCGCCGAGGTCGCTGCAATCGACCGTGACATTTAACAACTCAGCTGAAATAGCAGCGTAAAACAGACCTCCGCTCATGAATCGCACACCGAGCACCAACATGAATCAAACCGAACACATCAACCCCAGCTCACCCAAAGAGCTGATCAGGGTTGCTGTGCTCGGTTCAACCGGATCAATCGGCACCCAAACCCTCGACACCATCGCCCACCTCAACGCGCTCCACGAGCAAGGACGATGTCCATCACGATACGAAGTCGTCGCCCTCGCAGCTGGTTCAAACACAAACGCCATCGCTGCACAAGCACGCGCACATCCCAATGCACTCATCGGACTCTCCAATCCAAACACGGAACCAAACACCGGTCCAGACACGGATCAGTCAAAGCTGAATCCAAACTCGCTCATCAGCGCCCCCGACGCCCCAACCCAGCTCATCGAACGCACCAACCCAGACCTGGTCGTCGCTGCAATCGTCGGAATCGCAGGACTCCCCTCCACCCTCCGCGCCGCCCAGCTCGGGATCAACATCGCGCTGGCCAACAAAGAATCCCTCGTCGCTGCGGGTCACCTCGTCACCAAAGCCGCCAACAACTCGGGGTCCGCCATTCTCCCCGTCGACTCTGAGCACGCCGGTCTCTGGGAGTGCCTCCTCGCCCACACCGATCAGCTCCCCCCCTACACATCAATCCCGCGCACCATTGAGCGCGTCACCCTCACCGCCTCGGGTGGGCCCTTCCGCACCCGCACCCTCGAGCAAATCCACAGCGCCACCCCAGACCAAGCTCTCAAACATCCAACATGGTCCATGGGCGCCAAAGTCTCCATCGACAGCGCCACCCTGATGAACAAAGCCCTCGAACTCATCGAAGCGCGATGGCTCTTCGCACTCAACGCTGACCAACTCGACGCGGTCATCCATCCCCAATCAACCGTGCACGCACTCGTCCAAACCAACGACGCATCGGTCCTCGCCCATATGGGCCCAACCGACATGCGCTGCCCGATCCAAAACGCACTCACCTACCCCCACCGATCCCAGTCCCAATCTCAACCACTCGATCTCGCGAACATGGGACCCCTGGACTTTGAACCGATCAATCCCAAACGCTTCCCCGCAATCCCGATCGCCAAGTCTGTCATCGCAAACCAAACACACTCAAGCCCGGGCGCGGTGCTCAACGCCGCCAACGAAGCAGCCGTCAGCGCGTTCCTCAACGAGCAAATCCCATTTGGGCACATCATCCCAGTCATCAAACACACACTCGAACAGTTCAACCATTCCAACCTCGACTCCCTGGACGCTGTCATGGACGCCCACGCCAAAGCACGCGCAGCCGCTCAATCATTCATCAGCACACACACATCACAATCCCTATGAAACGCCAAGCTCCCAACCAAAGAAACGCCGCGAAACACAACCGCCTCATCGCGCAGATCCAAGACATCTACACCCTCTTCCAGCGCTCCGAGTTCACCAAAGCCCAGCAGCACATCACCAAACTCCTCGCCAAAGAACCAAAGTCCCCGCACGCCCACACCCTCGCCGCGATGATCGCCGCCTCCACCGATCAACCAGAACGAGCCCTCTACCACGCCCAAACCGCAACCAAGCTCGACCCACACAACCCCGACGCCCTCACAACCCTCGCGTCAATCCACGCACAATCATCAGACAACACGACCGCACTCGAGCTCTACAAAAAAGCTCTCACAACCCAACCCGATCACCCCGGCGCCCTCGCCGGACTAGGCACCGCACAATCCGAACTCGGACACTACAACAACGCGAGACAAACCCTCCAAAGAGTCCACACACTCTCCCCAAACCTCCCCGAACCAATCGTCAACCAAGCACTGCTCGAACTCGACACCGCCAACGCCCACCGCGCCATCGAGCTCCTCGAATCCGCGCCCCCGCCCCTGAATCAGCACCCCGCAGTCCTAGATCTCCTCGCCCTCGCCCACTCCTACGACGATTCCAAAACTCCAGAGCAAGTCTTCATCGCCCACAAAACCTACGGCTCAGCCCTCGAATCACAAATCCCCCCCCACACCAAACACACCAACACCAAAGACCCAAACCGCACTCTCAAAATCGGATACATCTCCTCAGACTTCCACCAACACTCCATCACCTTCTTCCTCCAGCCGCTCCTCGCGCACACCGACAAGTCCCAGTTCGAAACCCACATCTTCTCCTGCTCCTCACACCGCGATCATGTCACCGAGCGACTCGACCACGCATCAGACCATTGGCACAACTGCAGCGCCATGTCCCTCCCGCAAATCGCAAAGCACATCAACGACCAACACATCGACATCCTCGTCGAACTCTCCGGCCACTTCGCTGGACACAAACTCCCCGTCTTCGCCTCCACCCCCGCGCCCATCCAAATCACCTTCATCGGATACGGCAACACCACCGGACTCTCACGAATCAACGCAAGATTCATCGACGAGATCACCGACCCACCAACATCCGACCACCTCGCAACCGAACAACTCATCCGCCTCCCAGGATGCTTCCTCTGTTATCAACCACCTAATCAGCCAACTAACCAGCCGCCAACCGTCCAATCCGATTTCCCCCAAATACAAAAATCAGACCCCACACGCCCATTCACCATCGGCTCATTCAACAACATCAAAAAACTCTCTCAATCAACCATCAAAGTCTGGTCCCAGATCCTCACCGAGCGCCCCAACACCAAACTCCTCATCAAATCATCCAAGCTCGCCAACAAAGAACTCCGCGCCCAGCTCATCGAACAGTTCAACTCCTGCAACATCGATGAATCCCGCCTCGACCTCCGCGCGTTCTCCCCCACCACAACAGAACATCTCCAAACCTACAACGACCTCGACCTCGCCCTCGACACCTTCCCCTACACCGGAACCACCACCACCTGCGAATCTCTCATCATGGGGGTCCCCGTCCTCACACTCCTCGGAAAAGCCCACGCCGGACGAGTCAGCGCATCACTGCTCACCGCTGTAGATCAAACACAACTCATCGCCCATTCCACAGAGCAGTACATCACCAAAGCACTCGAAATCATCGACGCCGGGCGCCCTAGCACCCAAGACCGCACACGCCTCCGTGACCAAACACTCACCTCCCCCCTCTGCGACCAAGCCCCCTACGCCCGCAAGGTCCAAGACGCATACCGTACCCTATGGTCAAAGTGGTGCGACTCATAACATCCACACCCACACACCCAGTCATATTTCAATCCACACTCCCCAAACACAGAGCACGACATGCCAAACATCTGGATCAGCTCATACCCAAAATCAGGAAACACCTGGGTCCGCTTCATGCTCTACGCCGCTATCTACGGCCCGCCAACAATCTCAGGCGATGTCCCCGCAAAGATCCCCGACATCCACCGCAAACTCCCCACAGACCTCGATCCAACCGGACCACTACTCATCAAGTCACACTTTGAGCTCACCGATCAACACCCACTCATCGAAGACACACTCAAAGCAATCCACATCATCCGCAACCCAAGAGATGTACTCCTCAGCGCCCTCAACTACCGAAAGCTCGGAACCGATAGCACATTCCCAATCACCAACAAACGCTACGCAAAATCCTTCCTGAGTCACAAAGGCGATCCAGGATTCAAAGGCATCGGATTCGGAACATGGGCCTCACAAGCACGCTCCTGGAGATCAACAACCAAGTTCCCGGTCCTCAAACTTTCCTACGAACAACTCAAAGAAGAACCCGAATCCCAGCTCCGCGCAATGCTTGAGTTCATCCAAATCGAGCGCTCAGAAGAACAAATCAAACAAGCCCTATCCGCTAGTTCGTTCGACGCAATGCGCGCTATGGAAATCCGAGAAAAGAACAACGAGAAACTCAAAAAACTAGGCAAACGCTTCTTCGTCGGAACCACCGGAGCAACACGCAAAGGCGTCTACTTCATGAACAAAGGCGAATCAAACCAATCACTCGATACCATCTACAACGGGCTCGATGCCCAGTTCGCCGTTGCGTTCAAAGACGAGCTCGCCGAGTTTGGGTACTAACAACCCGCGCCGCCCAATCCCCTAAAGCTCATACCCAAGCAACCCACAAGTCTCTACATACCGAGCATCTTCCCGGAAACGACCAACCACCTCTTCGTCAACCGCTTTGCGCTCAAGCGGACGGATCTCGCTCACCCGCGTCCCCTCACTCCCGCCATGAGCCACATCACCCGTCACATGCGTATACGAGCCCCAACGCTCGCGGTACCGCTCATCAAATTCAATCCCAAGCATCCCGCAAAGCTCGCGAAGCTTCCCATCAGGATCACGCGTCAAATCCTCATACCGCACAAACCCGCACCCCGACGCGTACTTGGCAAACGCAAGATTCCCATCCAAAAATAAATCCCAATCAAGCCCGCCGCTCTGCGCATACATCGGAAGCTTGCCAAGCGACAAATACGAATCAACCGGATGACGAACCGTGCACGCTTCGACAACCTCATACGCCCCGCCAAGCGCATCAACTAGACCCGTCCCCATCCCCGCCTTCACCCAAGGCGCACCATAATAATCCAGATGCGACCAATCACGAAGCACAAGCGAATCACCCCGCCCGCTCGCCCTCGTCTCGCACATCCCCACAAACTGAAGCATGCTCGGACCCCCCATCCGCTTCCACCGCGCCACCTGCTTCATATCAACAAGCCCAAACCACTCCACCGCCTGCATCATCGGATTACTCACCGACAAGTTCCCCGGATGAACCTCCGACAACACCACCACACCATCCATCGAACCAAGACACTTGGTAATTAGCGTCCCGCCAGTTCGCGCAAGATGCCTCAATATTCGGATCTTGGGTTGACGCCCCGCCATCAATCACCACCCCGATTAGCCTGATCCTGCTCCTGCTCTTGCATCCACGCCCACTGACGCGCCATCCCCTCAAGAATCGACAACGACTCCCCCGTCCCGTACCCAAGCTCCGCTTTTGAACGAGTCAAATCCGCCCAGGTCCGGTCCACATCCCCCGCCTGCATCCCGATCTGCTCAACCACAGGATCGCGCCCAACAACCTGCCCCACACCCGCAATCAAATCACGAAGCACCACAGGCTGATCACTCCCAAGATTCCAGATCCGGTACCCAAACGAATCAATCCGCTCATACGAAGCAAGCACCCCCGACACAATCTCATCTATAAAAGTAAAGTCCCTGCTCATCGACCCATCACCAAACATCGTAATCGACTCCCCCCGCGACACACGATCAAGAAACAACCGGATCGCCAGATCCGGACGCTGACCCGGACCATACACCGTAAAGAACCGAAGCATCGCTACACCCATCCCCGTCAAATGATGATGCGTCTCCCCGATCAACTCCCCCGCACGCTTGGTCGCTGCATAAGGCGAAATCGGATGCTCAACAGAATCCTCCTCACTAAACGGCGTCTTCTCATTGTTCCCATACACCGACGATGAAGAAGCCGCCACCACCCGCGCGCACCCACCACCACCACAAGCACCACTCGCCGCGCTCAGCACCGACTGCGTACCCATCACATTAACCCGCGCATACCCAACCGGATCAGCAATCGAAGGACGCACCCCAGCCTTCGCCGCCAGATGCACCACACCCGTAACACCGCGCGAAGTCATCAACGACTCAAGCGCCCCAGTTTCACAGATATCCATCTCAACAAACGCAAACCGCTCACCCCCCGCACTTCCCACACCACCCGCGCCCCCACGAACCATCGCCAGGTTCGCATCCTTCAACGAACGAGCATAATACGGATCAAAGTTGTCTACCCCCACAACATGCGCGCCGCGCGAAAGCAGCGCCCGCGAAACATGCGAACCAATAAAGCCCGCAGCACCCGTCACCAAAACTACTTCATTCTCAAAGTCCATCAGCATCCTCACTCAACTCCCCATCAACATACGAGTGCCGATCCTAGCGAGATCACCCAACCCCCCCAACAAACAAACCCATTCAATCATCCACACAGCGCAAAAAAAAAGCAGGGTGCCATGGGTCCACGGCACCCCGCTGGAGGAGAGAGAGATGCATATACAATGATCGAAGAACACAAACAACAAACCGCAATACCTCGAATTCCACACAATTCATTACCTATCTTCACATTTTTACAGAATAGTTCGTATTATGTTCGCGTATAATTATGCCTGATTGTGGATATCCCAACTCTTCCCGCGCCATCAAGTCGATACACTCACAAGCTTTATCGACACCATTTCAACACCAAACCCCCACCGCAGACAACGACCCGCCAAAGATAAAACCACCATGCCCCCCCACCCAGACGATGACCCACGATCTTCAAAGCCCCGCGCTCACACCAGCGCCGGGGCCACCCATCCTCAATCTCAAAATCATCACAACAAACCATCACCAATCGACTTCGAGCTCTTCGACCCCCACAACCTGCTCACCCACCAAGACCACGCCAACATCAACGCGTGGGTCCACGCCGTCTTCGCGCACCTCAACGCATCAGGATCTGTCCGCGCCAAAGTAGTCAACGACGATCAAATGTCCATCGCCCATCAGCAGTTCTCAGGAATCCCGCACACCACCGATGTCCTGACCTTCGATCTCTCAGACCACCCCGTCACCGATCCAAGACTACCCGAACACTCTGCACCAATCATCCTCGACACCGATGTCATCATCTGCATCGACGAAGCAAAACGACAAGCCGCAGCGCTCAACCACTCCCCGGCCCACGAACTCCTCCTCTACATCATCCACGGCACACTCCACTGCCTCGGATACAACGACCACACCACCCAAGACTTCAACACCATGCACACCAAAGAAGACGAACTACTAACCGCCGCAGGAATAGGACCACTCTTCCACCGAAAGCCAAACCCCTAAATGAACCCCCTAAGAAACTGTCTAAAGAATCATCTAAAGAACCATTCAAACCAATATCTGAAAGCTGACCGCACCAGCTCAGCTCTCAATCAGCAAATCTGAATCACCATAATCTGAATTACCATAATCTGAATTACCATAAAAAAGTATTGTGAACTCGACGAAACAAACTCCGCATGCACACACTCAACACAATCCCCCAGCTCAGCCCCGCCCTCTCTCAACCAGCCGAGCCCTTCATGAATACTCCGCCCTCGACCGGATGGGTCTTTATCGCGCTGATCCTGCTCCTCATCATTTCCGGAATCCTCTCTTCACTCACCCTCTCCCTGCTCACAATCTCCCGCTCCAAACTCGCCCTCATCATCCAGCGCGACGAAACAACCCACCTCGCCCAACGACTCAAAAGCATCGAGAATGATCCCGACGGTCACGCCGCCGCAATCGCAATCTTCAGACTCATCATCAACCTCCTCATCGGACTCGCATGCATCCTCTGGGTCATGGGGATCACCCAACAATCCGCCATCTCCTACACATCCCTGCTGATCGGAACCCTGCTCGCCGCCTCACTGACCTGGATCTCATCACTCCTGGTCCCCATCGGGGTCGCCAACCACGCCGGTGAGCGCACCATCGCCATGTTCTCTCAGCCCATCCGCACGCTCCATCTCATCTTCTACCCCCTACTCATCCTCATGCGCTTCTGCGATGAAGTCGTCCGAAGACTCGCCGGAACCGATATCGAACCACCAGAAAACGCGATCAGCTCCGAGCTCCTATCAGTCGTCTCCGAAGGTCAACGCGAAGGACACATCGACGACACCGAACGCGACATGCTCGAAGCAGTCGTCGAGTTCCGCTCAACACTCGCCGAATCCGTCATGACCCCCCGCACCGAAGTCGACGCACTCGAATACACCGACGACCTCAGCGCCGTCCAAAGCTTCATCGACGAGCACGGCCACTCCCGCGCCCCCGTCTACGAAGAAAACCTCGACCACATCGTCGGAATGCTCTACGCCAAAGACCTCCTCGCATGGATCATGAAGCACAGCCAAAACCCATCAGCAACCTTCAACCTCAAATCCATCCTCCGCCCACCAACCTTCGTCCCCGAAACCAAAACCGTCCGCGAACTCCTCGCCCAGCTCCTCGCAGACAAAGTCCACATCGCCATCATCATCGATGAATACGGCGGCACCTCAGGTCTGGTCACCATGGAAGACATCGTCGAAGAAATCTTCGGTGAAATCCAAGACGAATACGAAACCGAAGAAGACCAACCCGGAGGTGTAGAACTCAACGAACACACCAAATCCGCAGAAATCGACGCACGAACCGAAATCGACGACGCCAACAACGAACTCGAAAAACTCGGCCTCCAAATCCCCGAATCAGACGACTACGACACCGTCGCTGGATACATCAACACCACCCTCGGACGCATCCCAGAACCCCGCGAACAAGTCACTCAGCACGACATGAACATCACCATCCTCGAAGCAGAACCAACACGAGTACTCAAAATCCAGATAGAACAAGCCCCCGCCAATCCTGACGAGGACTAAAGGTAAACAAAATAAATACTCGGTGCATCAGCTCACATACACACACGCATCAGTCCACGCGAAGCCGCTCAGAATCATCCACCATCAAACCCGCCGCCCGCGCCATCAGCGCCAGCTCGACCTTGTTGGATTTCTTGAGTTTATTCCCAAGCGCGATCCGGTGATTCTCAACAGTCTTGACCGATCGATGCAACAGCGCCGCGATCTCTTTTGCGGTCAGCCCCTGACCAATCATCGCAAGCACCTCAAGCTCCCGCTTGGTCAGCTCGCTCAAATCACCAAGACCCGCAACCTCGGATTTGATCACCGACAACTCAGACTCAAGAAGCAGATCCGCTTCCTCGCCCGCGCCCACCCGGCGCGTGACCACGAGAACACGAAACGCCTCCCCGTTCTCAACATCACCGATCGCGCGGAACCAGCTGAACTGCTGCTTCCCCTGCCAGATCGTCCGAAGCAAACACTCCTCGCCAGTCCGCTCAATCCGGCGAATAAGCTCAACACGCTCATCCGCCCATTCCTTCGCAAACCCAAGCTCAACCAGATTCTTCCCAATCACCATCTCAGGAGTCCGAGGCTCACCAAAGAAAATCCGGATCGACTCTGAGTTGATATACAAAGTCACACCATCACGATCAACAACAGACACACCCGTTCCAGGCTCATGATTCAAAAGTTCAAAAATTTCCGCTTGTTGAGTCATCTGTGGGAGCATTTCCATAGTGGTTTCCTATCAGTATTCGCTTAGAGTCAGCAATCTCCCCAACACTCACTAAACAATCAGATCAACACTCGGTTGCAATCCATTATTCAGTGATGTTTCGGGGCTTTTTACTGAACGCAAAGCATAGACCATCACCTACCATCGACGATGCACTTCACGCTATACAACACCGCCAATAGGGCATTCGCACCAGTCATTCCTGCGGATGCACAGCACATCTCCTTCTACTCATGTGGACCAACGGTCTATGACGACGCCCACATCGGAAACTTCCGCTCCTTCCTCGCCGCCGACCTCCTCCGGCGCTGGCTCGAATCACCACTCTGTACCCTCAAAACAGGGGACGAACCCGGCGCACCACTCCACAAAGGTCCACGCACAGTTACACATGTCATGAACATCACCGATGTCGGACACATGACCGAGGACACCAACGCCGACGGCGCAGGTCAAGACAAAATGGAACTCGCCGCCCAGCGCCTCAAACAAGCACAAACCGAATCCAAAAAAGACGGCTCCGCCCACAAAGCCGCCAACATCGACCCAAACGACCCCCGCGCCATCGCCCGCTTCTACGAACAACGCTTCAAAGACGACGCCATCAAACTCGGCCTCAAAGTCGCCATCGAAGACCGCGACCGAAACGAAAACGACCCCGTCCTCATGCCCCGCGCCTCAGACCATGTCGACCACATGAAACAAGTCATCACCGACCTCCTCAACAACGACCACGCCTACACCGCAGGCTCACCCGGCGCACGCGCCGTCTACTTCAACACCCAATCCTTCCCAAACTACGGCTCCCTCTCCGGAAACACACTCGAACAACTCAAAGGCGGCGCCGGAGGACGCGTCGACGACACCCAGCAATCCGAAAAGAAACACCCCGCCGACTTCCTCCTCTGGAAAGAAGACAGCTCACACAAAATGAAATGGCCCGCCCCCGACCATCAACAATGCAAAGACTGGGACCAAGGCTACCCCGGATGGCACATCGAATGCACCGCCATGGCCCTCGCATGCCTCATCCCAGGCGGACTCGAAGCCGCCTCCAAAAACCAATCCACCATCGACATCCACTCCGGAGGTGAAGACAACATCTTCCCCCACCACGAATGCGAAATCGCCCAGTCCTGCTGCTTCACAAACAGCGATAACCCAGAAGAAGCCACCTTCGCCCGACACTGGTTCCACGCAAGGTTCCTCAAAGTCGAAGGCGAAAAAATGTCCAAATCAAAAGGCACCATGCACACCCTGAGTGACCTCACCGACAAAGGCATCGACCCCGCCGCCATCCGCCTCGAACTCATCAAAACCCACTACCGCGCCAACGCCGACTTCTCCATGCAAGGCCTCAAAGAAAGCGCCTTAAGAATTGAACGATGGCGTGAGATGGCTCGAAGACTTCAATACGCTGTCAAGAATGATCCTGATTTAATCGAATATAACGCACTCAACTCTATCTCAGATTCTATAGCATCTTCTCTCTCGGATGATCTCAATATATCCGGAGTTCTCGGTGCAATTGACAGTGCTACAAAATCACATGCGGGCAAAGCACCGTTGGACATTGATCACATCTATCAAAATACAACCCTTGCCGATACACCATATGACGAGGAAAAAATCTCTGAACTCTTAGCTTCTAACAAGAGAAGTTTTCAACAACTTGCAATCCTTCACAGAATCGACAATATCCTCGGCGTCATCTTCCGCCCAATCAAAAAAGGCGAACAAACCGGCATCGCGCTCTACAAACCCGGCGTCACCCCCTCCCCAGAAATCGAATCCCTCCTCCAAAAACGAGCCGAAGCCAAAAAAGCCAAAGACTTCGCCGCCGCCGACTCCATCCGCGATCAGCTCGCCCAAATGAACCTCACCATCATGGACAAACCAGAAGGCAAAGTCGAAGTCGCCCCCGCAAACTAACTCCCACTCTTCT